>DATMGH010000193.1:0-105037 GCA_035555675.1 Solirubrobacter sp.
CCACGCCTCCCACAGCGCCTCGATCACGTCCGGGGACAGCGCGTTGGCCGGCGGGTGGTTCAGCCAGACCACGGCGACGTCGCCGCCCTCGCCCCGCCGCTCGACCGCGACCGGTCCGCCCCCGCCGTCCACCAGCGGATAGGGATGAAAGCCCTGCCCGGACGCGACCCCGAGCCGGCCCTGCGCGACCAGGCGGCGCAGGATCAGCGGTGGCTCGAAGTGCTCGCCCCAGCGATCCTCGGCGCGCTCGAGCGCCTCCAGCATCGCGTCCAGCCCGCGCGCGTCGGCGCGCGCGAACGGCCGCCCGGTGCCCAGCTCGACGTCGCGCAGATCCGCCACGCCCTCCTCCAGCACCAGGCAGGCCTCGACGAAGGCGCGCAGCGCCGCCCGCTCGTCCACGTCCCCCGCCGCGACGTCGTGCGCCGCCGCGAACCGCGGCCCGTACGCCGCCTGCAGCCGCTCGTCCCCCACCCCGCGCTCGGCGGCCGCGGCCGCCGCCACGCGCCCGACCACGTACCCGGGCGCCTCGCCGCAGCGCAGCGCCGCCCGCCGCAGCCGGGCGACGACGTTCGCCGCCGCCTGCTCGGTCTCCGGCGACGTGTCGTCGCCCGCGACCACCTCCACGACCCGCTCGCCGGCGAAGTGCAGCCCCACCACCTTGTCCGGCCGCAGCGTCACCGCCGCGATCTCGCTCACCGACAGCGTCGCGGTGGTCGTCGCCAGGATCGCGTGCCCGGGGGTGGCGGCGTCGAGCTCCGCGAACGCCCGGTGCTTGGCCTCGATCCGGTCCGGGACGGCCTCGATCACGAGGTCGGCCGAGCCGAGCCCCTCCGCGAGCGGGATCCCGGCGGTCTCGAGCGCCGCGAGGACGGACGCCGCCGCGTCGCCCTCGCCGACGACGGCGGCTGTGAAGACGAACATGCCGGGACCCTAGCGATCGAGCTCGGCCTCGAGCTCGAACGAGAAGCGCCGCAGCGAGCGCTCCAGCGCGCCGCGCAGCTGCCGCCGCAGCCACCAGGCCCGCGCCGGCGCCAGCCGCGTCTTGGGCGCCAGCTCGAGCCGCAGCGTGATCCGCGTCCGCACCCCGTCGGTCTCGAACCGCACGCGCTGGACGCCGCTGACCCGCTCGTCCTCGATCGCGAGCGTCTGCCCGTCCCCCGCCACGTACGCGACCACGGTCTCCGACACCAGCCCGCGGCCGCCCGGCGGCGTGACCCACACGCGCCGCGCGCCCGCCTGCGGCCACGGCCCGTCGAGCTTGGACAGGTGCGCGAACCCGTCGATCCAGGACGCCCAGCGCGAGCGGTCGTACCACAGCTGCTCGGCCTCGATGCCCGGCCCCTCGACCACGACGCTCACGGAGATCGCCCTCACGCGCCAAGAGAGTACGGTCCGTTGCAGCATGTGCTTCCCGTACGACGCGATCGTGCCCGACCTCCCGCCCGGCTTTCGGGCGATCGCCGGCGGCGCGGCGGGCGAGCGCCTGACGCTCACCTCGCAGGACGGCACCGCGTTCAGCGCCTACCTCGCGGACGCCGAGCCGGCCGCCGCCACCGGCGTCGTCGTGCTGCCGGACGTGCGCGGCCTGTTCGGCTTCTACGAGCAGCTCGCGGAGCGCTTCGCCGCGGCCGGGTACCCGGCGATCGCGATCGACTACTTCGGCCGCACCGCCGGCCTCGGCCCGCGCGACGAGACGTTCGAGTACGCGCCCCACGTCGCGCAGACGACGCCGGAGACCGTCGCGCAGGACGTCGCCGCCGCGCTCGACGCCCTCCCGGCCGAGCGCGCCGTCACGGTCGGCTTCTGCTTCGGCGGCGCGCAGTCGTTCATGGACGCCACGTTCGGCCACCCGAAGCTCGTGGGCGCGGTCGGCTTCTACGCCTCGCTGCAGCGCGACGGCCAGCGCTGGACGCTCGATCGCGCGCCGGCGATCACGGTCCCCGTGCTGGCCCTGTTCGGCGGCGGCGACCCGCACATCCCGCCCGACCAGGTCGCGGCGTTCGAGCGCGCGCTGACCGTCGAGCACGAGGTCCACACCTATCCGGGCGCTCCGCACTCCTTCTTCGACCGCCGCCAGGAGGACTACCGAGCGGAATCCCAGGACGCGTGGGAGCGCATCCTGGGATTCATCGCGAACCGCTAGACGGCGGCCGGCTCGGCGATCTGCCGCGGCAGCAGCGTCTCGCGCGCGATCACGAGCCGCTGGATCTGCGACGTCCCCTCGTAGAGCTGCATGATCTTCGCGTCGCGCATCAGCTTCTCGACCGGGTAGTCCTTGATGAAGCCGTAGCCGCCGTAGACCTGGACCGCGTCGGTGGCGACCTCCATCGCGGAGTCGGCCGCGAAGCGCTTGGCGTGCGAGGACTCGAGCGTGTTGCGCTTGCCCTGGTCGAGCAGCACGGCGCTGTTCCACGCCGCCAGCCGCGACAGGTGCACCTTGGTCGCCATGTCGGCGATCAGGAACTGGATGCCCTGGTGCATCGCGATCGGCACGCCGAACTGCACGCGCTCCTTCGAGTACGCGGTCGCGAACTCGAACGCCGCGCGCGCGATGCCCGTGGCCATCGCCGCCACGCCGGGGCGCGTGCGGTCGAGGGTCATCATCGCGATCTTGAAGCCCTTGTTCTCCTCGCCGATCATGTGATCGAGCGGGATCTCGGTGTCGTTGAACGTGATGGTCGCGGTGTTCGACGCCCGCTGGCCCATCTTGTCTTCCTTCTTGTCCACCGTGACCGTGTCGTCCTTGGGCACGATGAAGCAGGAGATGCCGCGGTGGCCCTTCTCCTTGTCGGTCTTGGCGTAGACCGTGAAGTAGGACGCGTAGCCGCCGTTGGTGATGAAGCACTTGGAGCCGTTGATGACCCACTTGTCGCCCTTGCGGACGGCGGTGGTGCGCATGCCGGAGACGTCGGAGCCCGCGTCCGGCTCGGTCAGGCAGAAGGACGCGAACAGCGGCGCCTCCGTGAGCATCCCCAGATACTTGGCCTTGAGCTCCTCTGAGCCGGCCAGCGCGAGCGGCGCGGTCGCCAGGCCGTTGGCGCCGATCGACGTCGCGATGCCCGAGCAGCCCCACGAGAGCTCCTCCTCGATCAGCGCGCCTTCAAGGTAGGACACGCCCGGGCCGCCGTAGACCTCGGGGATGTGGGAGTTCATGAGGCCGAGCTCCCAGGCCTTCTCGAGGATCGCCTGCGGCCACGTCCCGTCCCGGTCGTACTCCCAGGCGACGGGCCGGATCTCCTTCTCCGCGAAGTCGTGCGCCATCTCACGGAGCGCGATCTGCTCGTCGGTCAGCGTGAAATCGACCATCTCTCAAACTCCTTGCCAGCTCACGATTGACTGGTCAGTCAACAGCTCTAATGGTACCCCGTCGGGGGCGGATCGGCACAATCGACGGAGGTGCAGGATCTGCTCGCATTCGTGATCGTGGCCGTGGTGGTCGTCGCCGGGGTGGCGGGCCTCGCCGCGGTGGCGCTCAGCCGCGCCCCCTACGAGAAGATCGGCCGCTCGGACCTGACCTTTGACCGCGACGCCGCAGAGGCCGACGCCGACGCGGAGATCGAGCAGTTGCGGGCCACCCTGAAGCGACGGCGCGTCGGGTAGCCTCCCGGGAATGCCTGCCCTGCGCCGCTTCGACGTCGATGAGCTCCTGACCCGTCCCGGCACCTACTTCAATCCCGAGACCGAGATCGTCCTGACCGTCGACGACTCCGCCACCGTCGACCTCGAGCTCATCTCCGACGACGAGGAGGACGGTGGCGAGTGGATCCTGCTCGGCGACGACCCCGCGATCGACGAGCACAAGCGCGACGAGCTGATCGAGACGTTCGAGACCCGCCGCGCCCGCGCCGGCACGCCCGACGATCCAGAGGCCGACGAGCTCGACGAGGACGAGGACGAGCTCGAGCCGGACCCGGACGACTACTGAGCCGGCCTACTTCGGCTGGAACTCGATCAGCGAGTTGACCAGCCCGAGCGCGACGGCGTGCGCGGACGTGCGCGCCCCGAGGCGGCGGCGGAGCGCCGCCAGATGGGACTTCACCGTCTCGTCGCCGATCCCCAGGTCCTCCGCGATCTGGCGGCGCTCGAACCCGCGGGCGACCAGGCGCAGGACCTCCAGCTGCTTGGGCGAGAGCTCCGGCCGCTCGCCGGCGGCCGCCGCCGGGATCGTCGGCGACACGTAGGTCTTGCCGCGCGCAGCGAGCAGGACGGCGCGGACCAGCTCCGCCGGGTCCTCGGACTTCGAGACCACCGCCTTCGCGCCGGCGGCGAACGCGCGCTGCGCCAGCTGCGCGTCCTCCTCGGCGGTGTAGATGACCGACGCGAGCCGTGGGAGTCCGAGCTCCAGGCGGCGGCAGAGCTCGAGGCTCTCCAGCTGCGAGCCGCCGAGCGCGGCGTCGACCACGACGACGCGCGGTTTGACCTCACGGCAGATCTCGAGCGCTTCGTCGGCGGAGCCCGCGTAGCCGACGACGTCAACCTCGGGCGCGTGGTGAAACAGCGTGCGGAGGCCCAGGACGACCATGGCCTGGTCATCCACGAGCACGATCGGGAGCGATGTCGTGGACACGCCCCCGGGTTTAGCAACGGAGGCCGCCGTTGCCGAGCCCAAGCCCGCCGGGGTTCTCATTTCGCCCCCGTATGGGGGAGGTCGTGTCACACCGGTTGACAACTACCGGAATGTGGGCAGTGCGTGCCAGAAATGTGGTGGTTCGCGGCCCAGCGAGAAGAGCCCGATCCAGTGCGCGCCGCGCCGCCGGGCGTCGCGCGCGCGGGCCCGGAGATCGGCCGCGGTCTGGTAGACGACGGTGGCGCCGGGCGCCTCGAAGCGCTCGTTGCCGTCCTCGCGCTGCGGGCGGGCGCCGAGGGCGCGGCGCAGCGCCAGCGCGTCGGCGGAGGCGATCAGCTCGCCGCGCCCGCCGCGCGGCCAGCGATACCCGAACGCGCCCAGCAGCGGCACGGCCTTGTGCGGCCCGGCGGCGGCCAGCGCCTTGTCGACGACGTCGGCGAAGCCGGCCCGCGTCGTGACCGGGCCGGGGCGCGAGCCGGCGTGGCTCTCGTTGTAGCCCGCGGCCAGCAGCAGGTCGGCGCTGCGGCCCAGCGCGCGCCAGTCGTAGGCGGCGCCGCTGCGGGCCACGTAGACCGCGAGCGAGCGGTGCGCCGCGTGCAGCGCCGCCGCCGCCTCCCTCACGAGCCGGCTGAACGCGCCTCGCTGGGCCGGCGTCAGCTCCTCCATGTCGAGCGTCACGCCGCGGACGCCGGGCTGCTGCGCGACCGCCCGCAGCGCCCCGGCCAGCCGGGCGCGGGCCGCGGGCGGCTCCCACGCGCGCGAGCCGCCCGTGTTCACGTTGACGACCGGCCAGACGCGCACGCCGCGCGCGCGGGCGCTCGCCAGCAGCGCGGGGCGCGGCCCGCCGCGCAGGACGCCGGTCGCCGCGTCCAGCGCGTACCAGTTCGGCGCGGCCACGTCGATCCGGGCGCCGACGGCGCGCAGCCGCTCGAGCTCCGCGCCGTCGCGGTTGGAGATGAACGCGAAGACGCGCGGCGGGGGCGCCTCGCGCGCGCCGCCGCCACCGCAGCCGGCCGTGCAGGCGGCCAGCGCGGCGGCCGCGAGCGCGGTCACGGCAAGCGGGGATCGGACCAGATCCGCTCATCCTCCTGCCCGAGCCGCCAGAAGCCGACGCCGAGCCCGCGCTCGCGCGCGATCGCGACCCGGTTGCCGACCACGCCGGCGTCGCTGAACCACAGCTCGTGCGCCGTGCCGGCGGCGTCCGTGTAGGTCATCCGGTACGAGTCCTGCTCGGGCATGTAGGTCGCGGGCTGCCCGAGCGCCTGGATGTCGGCGTAGTGCAGCGCCGTCCCCGGGCCGCCCGCCGGCCAGTCCATGCCGTAGAGCAGCGTGCCCATGACCCACTTCTCGCGGTGGGGCATGGTCGCGACGTAGTCGGCGACCGCCCGCACCCAGGCGACGTCGTCCTGTGCGCCCGGCGCGGACCCCGACCAGTGCACGCCCCAGCCCATCACGAACAGGTAGTCGGCCTGCTCGCTCAGCGCCGCGTAGTCGAAGGCGGTCGAACGTGGATGGTTCGGCACGTCCGCCGTCTTGCCGTTGACCGCGACCGAGAGCTGCTTGCCGCGCGCGTGCAGCCGCTGGGCCAGGTCGGCGATGAACGCGGTGAACGCGTCGCGATCCTCGGGGCGCATCGCCTCGAAGTCGATGTTGACCCCGTCGTAGCCGTGCTGGTCGACCAGCGCGGCGATCCCGTCCAGCCAGGCCGTCCGGGTCGGCGCGTCGTTGAGGATCCGCTGCAGGATCGCCGTGCTCTGGCAGTTCACGCGCGGCATCAGCCGGATCTTGCGGTCCTGCGCGAAGCGGTCGATCAGCGGATCGTCGCGGCCCTCGAGCGCGGCGCTCGACCGGTTGCAGTCGAAGTACGTCGGATAGACGTGGCTGATCGCCGTGTAGTGAGCGCGGAAGGCGGCGAACGACGCGTCCGTCGAGGCCAGCACGTACGCGTGGACGTGGCCGGTCGCGGGCGGCGGGTCGGCCTGCGTGATCCGCGTCTCGGGCGACGGCGCCGAGACGCGGCCGCGGCCGTCGACCGCGACCACCGACCACGCGTGCGTGGCCTTCGGCGCCAGGTTCGTGAGCGCGATCCGCGGCGCGGCGACCTGGCCGACGACCTGGCCGTCGCGCAGGACCCGGTAGCCGCGCGGCGTCGCGCCGGACGGCGGATCCCACGCGAGCGCGAGCGTCGTGTCGCTGACCGACACCGCGCGCGGCGCTCCCGGCGCCCGCAGCGCGGCGGCGCTGGGCACCGGCACCGCCTTCGACGCCCAGCCGAGCGCGTCGACCGCGAGCACCTCGTAGCGCCCGGGCTGAGCGATCTGCGTCCGCGTGCCCCGCAGCGCCTTGACCGTGCGGCCCGAGGACCGCACCCGGTAGGTCAGCCGCTTGCCCGGCGCCCTGCGCCACGACAGCGTCGAGCCGGCCAGCGTCGGCCGCGACGGCGGCTTCGGGGCGCGGTGCCCGCGCTTGACGATCACGGGCGCCGAGCGCGGGCCGCCGGCCGCCGCGACGCGGTAGCGCGCGCTGCCGCGGGCGGGAATCCGCGCGGTCGCGCTGCGCGTCCGGAGCGCGCGCGGGCGGGCGCCGCGCCACAGGCGGTAGCGGCCGTTCCCGGCCGGTTCCCACGAGAGCCGGACGCGCTTCCCGCTCGGCCGCGCCATGAAGCCGCGCACGGCGAGCGGCCCGCCGACGGTCACCCTGCGCGCGCAGCGGCGCTGGACCGCGTCGCCGAGCACGGGCGTGACCGTGATGCGGTGGCGCTTGTCCGGCGCGACCCGCACGCGCAGGCGGCGGCCGCGCGTCTGGCCGATCGTCGCGCCGTCGCGCGCGACCCGGAACGCGAGCCGCGCTTGTTTGGGTGCGCGCCAGGTGACGGTCGCGGTCGTGCCGAGCGGGTCCGGCACGGCGTCGACGTGCGCGGGGCAGGTCAGCGCGGCGGCGGCGAGGGCGGCGGCGATCATTCGACCGTCACCGTCTTCGCCAGGTTGCGCGGGCGGTCGACGTCACGGCCGAGGACGCGGGCCGCGTGGTAGACGAGCAGCTGCAGCGGCACGACCGCGACCAGCGCCGACAGCGCGCCGGCGTCGGGGACGCGGACGACGTCGTCGGCGTCGGCCGCGACGTCGAGGGAGGCCGCGTGGGCGGCGCCGGCCGCGACGTCGAGGGAGGCCGCGCGGGCGGCGCCGGCCGCGTCGCCGCCGGCCGCCGCGTCACCGTCCGCCGCCGCGTCGCCGGCGACGGCGAGCACGTGCGCGCCGCGCGTGCGCACCTCGGCCAGGTTCGAGCGCAGCTGGGCCAGCGCCGGCCCGGCGGTCGCCACGCAGATCACCGGCGTCTGCGCCGAGAGCAGCGCGATCGGGCCGTGCTTCATCTCGCCCGCCGGGTACGCGTCGGCCGGGACGTACGCGATCTCCTTGAGCTTGAGCGCGCCCTCGGCGGCGATCGCCGCGCCGGGGCCGCGGCCGAGGAACATCGCCAGCGGTGCGTCCGCGACCCGCGGCGCGACCGCGCGCGCCCACGGCTCGGCGACCGCGATCGCCCGCTCGAAGCGCTCGGGCAGCGCCGCGAGGTCGCCCGCGAGCCCGCCCGCGTCGCCGCCCAGCCGCAGCGCGAGCGCCGCCAACGCCGCGACCTGGGTGCTGAACGTCTTCGTCGCCGCCACGCCGACCTCGGCGCCCGCACGCGTCAGCAGCACGGCGTCCGCGTCGCGCGCGGCCTGGGAGTCGGCCACGTTGGTGAGCGTCAGCACGGGACTGCCGCGGTCGCGCGCCGCGTGCAGCGCCGTCAGCGTGTCCGCCGTCTCGCCCGATTGCGTGACGCCGATCACCAGCTCGCCGGCGCGCGCGACGTGCGGGCGCTGGCGGTGCTCGGACGCGATCTCGACCTCCACCGGCAGCCCGGACGCCGCCTCCAGCAGCTCGCGCGCCGCCAGCCCGGCGTGGTAGGAGGTGCCGCAGCCGACGATCCGGATCGCCCGCAGCCCGGCGAGCGGCGGCAGCGGGACGTCGAGCTGCTCGAGCAGCGTGCGCGCCAGCGCGGCCGGCTGCTCGGCGATCTCCTTGCGCATGAACGTCTCGAACCCCTCGCGGTCCGGCGGCGCATGATCCGTGGACGCGAGCGTGACGCGCGCGTGCGGCCGGCCGGCGATCTCGACGTCCCCGTCCGGGCCGAGCGTCACCAGCTCCGCGTCCTCGAGCTCGACCACGCGCGGCGTCTCGGCCGCGAACGCCGCGACCGCGGACGCCAGGAACGCCTCTCCGTCGCCGACGCCGGCGACCAGCGGCGTCCGGCGGCGGACGCCGACCAGCACGCCGGGCTCGCCGGCGGCGACGGCCACGAACGAGAAGCGGCCGCGCAGCTCGCCGCGGGCGCCGCCGACCGCGCGCGCGAGGTCGCCGTCGTAGCGCTCGCCGACCAGGTGCGCGACGACCTCCGCGTCGGTCTCCGACGTCAGCTCGACGCCGTCCGCCCGCAGCCGCTCGCGCAGCGCCTGCCAGTTCTCCACGATCCCGTTGAGGACGATCTGCACGCGCCCGGACGCGTCCGCGTGCGGGTGCGCGTTGGCCTCGGTCACCGCGCCGTGGGTGGCCCAGCGGGTGTGCCCGATGCCGGCGGTCGGCTCGGGCTCGGCACCGCCCGAGGCGAGCGCCGGGACGCGGTCGCGCAGCGCCGACAGCGCACCGACGGCGCGCGTGCGCTCGAGCGTCCCATCGGCGTGGCAGAGCGCGATGCCGGCCGAGTCATAGCCGCGGTACTCGAGCGCCGACAGGCCGTCCGGCAGCAGCGGCCGGGCGGCGCGGGCGCCGGTGCATCCGACGATTCCACACATGGTCAGTCCTTTCGTTTCAGCCAGCGGTAGACGTCGCCGAGCCCGGTGCCCGGGTCGACCTGGAACCGCTTCGCCTCGCCGGTCCCGTGGGTCGTGAACGGCGGGTCGGCGGCCTGCGTGAACCAGTTGCCGAACTGGCGCGTGAGCAGGGCGGACAGCAGGCCCGGCAGCGCCGGGTCGTTCGCGGTCCGCCGGCCGACGTCGCCGTACGGGAGCGCGAGCACGTGCGGCGCGATGCCCTGGCGCGCGAAGCGATCGCGCACCGCGAACAGGTCGCCCGCGACGCGCCGCTCCCATCCCGCGCGCGTCTCCAGCCCGGCCGAGCGCGTGTAGCGGCGGGCGGTGTAGAACGGGGCCTGCCGGCCGCTGCGGTCGACCGTGATCGTGCGCCGCCCGTCGTGCGCGGCCGGCTCGACGTCCCAGCGCCCGGAGGCGCGCATCCGCCGCAGCTCCGCCCAGCGCAGGTACGCCGGGTCCCCCGCCTCGACCGGCCCGGTGGCGACGACCATCGTCGCGCGCATGCGGAAGCGCTCGAGCAGCGCGTCGGCGCGCCGGTAGGAGGCCAGCTCGCCGCCGTCGACCGTCAGCAGGACCGAGCGCGGCGGGACCGCGGCGCCGGCACGAAAGCGCGCCCAGTCGGCGCTCGACAGCGAGTGGTAGCCGAGGTGGCGCAGCAGCGCCAGCGTGCGGCCGAACGCGCGCGCGTCGGTGACGCGCGGCCAGACGAGCACCGGTACGCGGCCGCGCGCCGGCGGCAGCGGCCGGAAGCGGGCCCGCTCGGCCGCGGTCAGCCCGCTCGGCGGCGCGGGCAGCGGGCCCATCTGGTGCGCGCGCACGTAGCGCTCGCGCGAGTCGCGCACGATCGGGACGACCGCCGCGAACGGCAGCAGCGACAGCGGCACCAGCGCGGCGGCCAGCAGGCGCCTCATCCGTCCGCCCCCGCGGTCGCCGGGCGGGTGCCCCAACTGGTCGTCCGGGCGGTCAGGATCGCCCAGTACGTCTGCCAGAGCATGAAGCACACGTAGAACGCGCAGAACGCGATGCCGAAGATCCACACCGGGTCGTAGCGCGGCCGCGTGGCGACGTAGTAGAGGCCGTAGGCGACCGCCATCGAGTACAGCCCGACGAAGTAGACGAGCGGCGGGCCGGCGCCGTGCACCAGCGGCATCACCAGGCCGGTGCGGACCGCGATCACGGGCGCGATCAGCGGCAGCAGCGTCGCCAGGTAGGTGGAGACCGCGGCGATCGGGTGCTTGCGCCAGATGAAGCGGGCGACGATCAGCGACTCGCGCGTCCAGGAGCGCTTCCAGCGCAGCTGCTGGCGCATGAACTGGCGGAAGTGCGCGGGGACGATCGTGCGCGACCGCGCGCGGGCCTCGTAGTGGACGCGCCAGTCGCGCAGGACGCAGTTGGTCAGCGAGCGGTCGTCGCCGAACGTCGAGGGCAGGCCGAGGAAGCGCTGGTCCGTCCACCACTCCAGGTGCGGCAGGATCGCCGCGCGCCGGTACGCGCTGAAACAGCCGCTGCAGCACGTCACGGCGCCGACCAGCGACTCCGCCGCCTTGACGACGCGGAACGCGACGAAGTAGCGCACCGTCTGCATCTTCGTCAGCCAGGTCTCGTGCACGTTGAGCACGTCCGCGTGCCCGCAGATCGCGCCGACGCGCGGGTCCGCGAACCCCTGCACGAGCGTGCGCAGCGCGTCCGGCTCGAGCGTCGAGTCGGAGTCCACGAACGCGACGATCTCGGCGTCGGTGGCCTGGATGCCGGCCGCCATCGCCGCCCGCTTGCCCTGGTTGCAGGCCAGCTCGATCACCGTCACGCGGTCGCTGTCGAGCGCGCGGATCGCGGCCAGCGTGCCGTCGGTCGAGCCGTCGTCGACCGCGACGATCTCCAGCTTCTCGCGCGGGTAGTCGAGCGCCAGCAGGCTGCGCAGCGACGCGCCGATCGCGTCCTGCTCGTTGAACGCCGGCATCACGATCGCGACGTGCGGCTCCAGGCCGGCGTCCTTGGCCGGGCGGTACGCGAGGCTCAGCAGGAAGCGGCTGACGATGTAGCCGCAGACGACGATGCCGTAGATCGCGAACAGCGGATCGGTGCTCACCGTGTCGGCGAACGCGGCCTTGAACGCGACGACCGCGGCGATGATCGCCACCAGGCAGACGCCGGCGACGACGCGGGTGGGGAGATCGAGCCGCATCTAGAGCGTCGCGGCGTCGACGACGTTCGGCGCGCCGTCGAGGTACGCGTAATCGTGGTCCGGGTGCTTGACGGTGACCAGCACGGCGTCGTAGTCGCGCGGGTCCGGGTCGTCGACGCGGGCGAGGCCGTCGCAGGTCGCGACCAGCGGGTCGTGGTAGGCGACGCGCGCCCCGCGCCGCTCGAGCCGCTGGGCGATCTCGCGCGCGGGCGACGTGCGGCAGTCGCCGACGCCCGCCTTGTAGGCGACGCCGACCAGCAGGACGCGCGGGGACGGTCCCGTCCGTGCCAGCAGGCGGTCGGCGACGTCGGCGGGCCGGGCGGCGATCGCCGCCAGCGCGCGCTCGGTCAGCGGCGCCGGCACGCCCGCGGCCTGCAGCGGCGTCAGCAGGTAGTACGGGTCGACCGGGATGCAGTGGCCGCCGACGCCCGGGCCGGGACGGTGCGCGAGGTACCCGTACGGCTTCGTCGCCGCCGCCGCGACGACCTCCTCCGGGTTCACCCCGTAGAGGCTCGCGGCGGCCGCCATCTCGTTCGCGAGCGCCAGGTTGACCGCGCGGAACGTGTTCTCGTGCAGCTTCGTCAGCTCCGCCGCCTCGGCGGAGGAGACCACGCGCAGCTCGGACGCGGTCGCGGACAGCACGCGCGCGGCCGCGTCCGCGCAGGCGGGCGTGACGCCGCCGACGACGCGCGGCACCGCGGCCTGCTCGTAGAGCGGGTCGCCCGGGTTGATCCGCTCGGGCGCGAACGCGACGTGCACGTCGCCGCCGGGCTCGAGCCCGCGCGCCGCCAGCGGACGCGCCAGCAGGGCGCGGGTGGTGCCGACGTACGTGGTCGACGTGAGCACGATCGTCTGGCCCGCTCGCGCGTGCTCGACGGTTGCCGCGCAGGCCGCGGTCAGCGCCCGCGGGTCGGGGCGGCGGCGGCCGTCGACCGGCGTCGGCACGGCGATCAGCACGGCGTCGGCGTCCGCGAGCGCCGCGGCGTCGGACGTCAGCGCGAACCGGCCCGAGCGCAGGGCGCGGGCCAGGCGCGGCCGGTCGCGGGCGAGCAGGTCGACCCGGCCCGCGCGGATGGCATCGAGCCGCGGCTCGGAGATGTCGACGCCGAGCACGTCGAACCCCGCCTCGCGCAGCGCGAGGCCGGTCGGTAACCCCACGTAGCCGAGCCCGAGCACGGCCACGCTCAAGGTCTCCGGCCGCCGCGGTGCGGCAGCCGGAACGGATGTCACAGCAGTCAATTCGCCACCTTGTCCGAGGGACGCATGCCCACCGGTCTGACACGGGTGGGCCGGCGCTTCCAGGGCGCGATCCCGCACGCGGGGGACCGAGGCGGCCCCCGTACGGGTGGCGGCTAGACGAAGTAGAAGACGATGCCGAGCACGACGTAGACGGCGAGCAGCTGCACGCCTTCGAACCACGTCGACTCGCCGTCCTGGGACACGTGAGCGGCGATCAGCACCGCGAGCAGCATCGCCCCCAGCTCCAGGCCGCTGAACTCGAGCGCCAGCGGGAACGGGCCGAGCACGAAGCTGATCAGCACCAGCACCGGCATCACGAACAGGGCGATCTGGGCGCTCGAGCCGATCGCGATCGCGATCGAGATGTCCATCTTGTCGCGCGAGGCGAAGTAGACCGCCACCCAGTGCTCGGCCGCGTTGCCGACCACGGCGACGATGATCAGGCTGACGAAGAACGGCGACAGGCCGATGCCCGCCGACGCCTCCTCGATCGACCCGACGAGGATCTCCGACATCAGGCCCACGGCCACGCCCGCGCCCGCCAGCAGCCCGACGCTCTTCTTGACCGACCACGCGTGCTCGGCGGCGTCGTCGTCCTCCGGCTCCGGATTGAAGACGTCACGGTGCGTGTTGAGCGAGAACCAGAGCCCGGCGAAGTACGACAGCAGCAGGACGATCGCCACCGCGAACGACATGTGCTCGATCTGGCTCGGGTAGTGCGTGGCGTCCTTGGCCAGCTGGGGCAGCGCCCCGCCTTCGACCAGCAGGTACATGGCCGGCAGCACGAGCGCGACGATCGCCAGCAGCAGCATCGTCGCCTGCGCGCTGACGGCCTCGGCGACGAACTTCTGCCGCTCGCGGCCCCAGCCGCCGACCAGCATCGCGGCGCCCATCACCAGCAGCAGGTTGCCGAGGATCGAGCCGATGATCGACGCCTTGACGACCTCCTGCAGGCCCTTGTGGAGGGCGAACAGGGCGATGATCAGCTCGGGGGCGTTGCCGAACGTGACGTTCAGCAGCCCGCCGATGCCCGGCCCGGCGCGGTGCGCGAGCTCCTCGGTCGCGCGGCCCATCAGCGCCGCGGTCGGCACGACGCCGAGCGCGGACGAGAAGAACACGATGATCGGGTCCGCGTGCGCCAGGTCGAGCACGACCGCGAACGCGATGAACGGCACCAGCAGGTAGGGCCAGCCCTGCCCGCTCAGGAGGAACCGCCGCAGGTTCGTGCCCTCGCTCACCGAGGCGTGAGCATACGGTGTGCCGCGGGCGTCAGCCCGTGGTCAGCAGCGAGGCGCACTTGCGCGCCTTGGCCTGATCGCCCGCCGCCTGCTCGATGCACTTGGCGTACTTGTCGACGTTGTTGGGCGTGGCCGAGGAGCCCGAGCCGCCGCCGCTGCCCGAAGAAGAGCCGCCGCCGAGGCCGCCGAGGCTCCCGAGGTCGCCGAGCCCGGCCGTGTTGAGCATCTTGAGCAACTCTGAGAACGGCTTCGGGTTCTGGGGGGTGGTGATCGTCTGCTTCTGATTGACGTTCGTGAACGTGATGTCCAGGTTCAGCGCCGCCGCGCCGTTGGTCTTGGCGCCGTTGAGCTCGGCGTCGACCGTGAGCCGGCGCAGGATCTCGTCGTCGACCCCGGTGTAGACCGTGACCGTGACGCGCTTGATCGCGTCGATCGCCTCCTGCTTCTGCTGCGGCGTCAGCTTCTGCGGCAGCTGCGAGCCCGTGCCCGGCAGGTTCAGCGACGCCGCCTTCTGGGTCAGCGTGTCGAGATCGTCGACGATCCGCTTGACGTCCGCGTCGCCGCTGATCTTGATCGTCTTCGCGTCGCCGACCTGCGCCTCGCCCTCGTTCTTGGCGTTCGGCAGCCACTTCGTGAAGTCGATCCCCAGCGAGCCGAGCGGGTTCTTCTGCTGCTGCTGGGACTGCTGGGACTTGAGCGCCTGCTCATAGCCGGCCACGAACTGCTTGACCACCAGGTCGGACACCTCGTACGACGTGCCCATCAGCGTCAGATAGGCCTTCGACCCGTCGTAGGTCACGCCCGCGTCGAACGACTGGCCGCCCGCCTTCATCTGGGCGGTGAAGCCGAGCTTCGGCAGCCGGTTGGGGCCCTGGCTCTCGAACGGGCCGGAGAGCGACGCGGAGACGGGGCCCTCGCTGGAGCCCGCGCCGGCGTCGACCTTCAGCTTGGCGTCGAGCGTCGCCGACTTCATCTTGCTGAAGTTGGAGAACGTCGTGCGCAGGAGCGCGTTCGCGTCGGCGGTGGAGCTGGCCGTGTTCTCCGAGGCCTCGCTGCCGCACGAGGCGAGCGCGAGTGCGGCGATCAGCGGCACGATGAAACGGAGACTGCGGGTCATCGGCATGGCCGAGCCTAGCATTGGGAGATGCGCGTGAGACGCAGTCTTTGTTGTGCCATTGCAACGATTTTGTGCGGATTCTGTGCCGTTCCGGCCGCCCAGGCCGCGAAACGGACGACGGTTCCCGGCGAGCTGAAGCGGTTGCGCGCCGCGGGCGCTCTGACGCCCGAGGACGCCGCCGCCCGGCGCACCGTCTACGACGAAGCCAAAGCGAAAGTCAAGAAGCTGACGGGGACGCGCCGCCTGGAGCTCGGCGGCGTCGTCTCGGACCTCGACGGGATCGCCGCGCGCGGCCAGCTGACCGCGTCGCGCGTCCCCGCGCTGTTCGAGACCCTGCAGCGCAACCTGGCGTACTGGCCGGCGCAGCCGCTGCTGAAGTCCGGCGCGCGGCTGAGCTTCCCCGGCTCCGAGCTCGTCTACCAGCTCTACCCCGGGCACGGGCTGCAGATCCAGTGGCTGGCGACGTTCGGCAAGCTCAACGGCTACTGGAGCGGCGGTCGCCGCTACGGCACGCGCGCGAGCGCGCTGCTCGACGAGGCGATCGCGCTCGCGTCGGCGCGCGCGGGCGGGCTCGCGTGGGAGTACCTGTTCCCGTTCGACGGGCAGTCGCCGCCGTGGGTCAGCTCGCTCGCTCAGGGCACCGGCCTGCAGGCGATGGCGCGCGCCGCGACGCGCCTGCAGCGCCAGGAGGAGGTCTTCCCGATCGCCGCCAAGGGCCTGACGATCTTCCAGACCGCGCCGCCCCAGGGCGTGCGCGTGCCGCTCGACGGCGGCGCGCACTACCTGCAGTACTCGGGGCTGCCGAAGACCTTCATCATCAACGGCTTCGTGCAGTCGCTGGTCGGCCTGTACGACTTCGCCGCACTGACCGGCGACGCGACCGCCCGTTCGCTGTTCGATGCCGGCGACGTCGCCGCGCGGGTGGAGGTCCCGACGTTCGACACCGGCGCCTGGTCGCTGTACTCGCGCGGGTCCGGCAGCTCCGAGTCCGACCTCGGCTACCACACGCTGCTGCGCGACTTCCTCGTCCAGCTGTGCCGCCGCACCGCGGTCGTCCAGTACTGCAGCGCGAGCCAGCACTTCACCGCCTACCTGAAGACGCCGCCCGTGCTGCAGGTGCTGCCGCGCACGCTGCGCCCGCGCAAGACGGGCAAGCTGCGCTTCAAGCTGTCGAAGATCTCGCGCGTGGGCGTGCGGATCAGCCGTGACGGGCAGCTCGTCGGCACGCTGAACCCCGGCACGCTCGGGCGCGGGACGAAGTCGCTGAGCTGGACGCCGCCGAAGAAGACCGGTACCTACACGGTCACGGTCAACGCCACCGACCTCGCCGGGAACGCGGCCAGCGCCGCCGGAGAGGTGGAGGTCGCCAAGCGCCCGTAGCATTGGGGGGAGTGCGTCCGCGGACGATTCTCTACACGGGCAAGGGCGGAGTCGGGAAGACGTCGGTGGCGGCGGCGACCGCGCGTCGCTGCGCGGCCGCCGGCCTGCGCACGCTCGTGATCTCCACCGACCCCGCGCACTCGCTCGCCGACGTGCTGCAGGCCGAGGTTCGCGGCGAGCCGACGCCGGTCGGCGATCGCCTGCACGCCCAGCAGGTCCAGGCCCAGGACGAGCTCGAGCAGCACTGGAGCGCGGTCTCGTCCTGGCTCGGCGCCCTGTTGACCGAGCGCGGCGTCGACCGGATCGCGGCCGAGGAGCTGACCGTGCCGCCCGGGGGCGACGAGCTGTTCTCGCTGCTGGTGCTCAAGAGCCACGTCGAGTCGGGCGCGTGGGACGCGATCGTGGTCGACTGTGCGCCGACCGGCGAGACGCTGCGGCTGCTGTCGTTCCCGGACGCCGCCCGCTGGTGGCTGGACCGGGTGCTCGGCAAGGAGCAGTCGATGCTGTCCGCCGCGCGGCCGCTGGCGAAGATGTTCCTCGACGTGTCGCTGCCGGACGAGCGCGTGGTCGCCGAGGTCCAGCGGCTGGTGGGGAACCTGGTGGAGATGCATGAGCTGCTGCGCGACGGCGAGCGGGTCTCGATGCGGCTGGTGATGACGCCGGACCGGATGGTCGTCGGCGAGGCGATGCGCACGTACACCTACCTGAACCTGTACGGGTACCTGACCGACGCGGTGGTCGTGAACCGGGTGTTCCCGGACGAGCTCGCCGAGGGCTACTTCGGCGCCTGGCACGCCGTGCAGCGCGAGCAGCTCGAGCTGGTCGGCTCGGCGTTCGCCGTCCCGGTGCTGACCGCGCCGTACTTCGCGTCCGAGGTGATCGGGGACGAGCGGCTGGACGAGCTCGGCGCCGCGATCTTCACCGCGCACGACCCCGCGGCGCTGCTGCACGACCGGCTCACGCAGGAGCTGCGCGTGTCCAACGGGACGGCGTCGCTGCGGCTCGACCTGCCGTTCGTCTCGCGCGGCGACGTGTCGCTGAAGAAGATCGGGCTGGAGCTGGTGGTGCGCGTGGACGGGCACAAGCGGACGATCGTGCTGCCGGGCTCGCTGGCCGGCTACGCGCCGACGTCGGCGACGCTCGAGGAAGGGTCGCTGATCGTGGGGTTCGAGCATGCCTGAGCCCGACCGCGAGGCGTACGAGGCGGCCGAGCGGCTGGTGCGCGAAGCGCAGGAGCGCGCCGAGCGGTCGGTGCCGCCGAACGGCTGGAGCAGCGGGCCGCCGCCGCCCTCGTTCGCGGACCTCGGTCCCCTGCTGGCGCTCGTCGACGGCCTGCGCGGGCAGCTGCCGCCGGAGCTCGCGCGCCAGCTCTCGGACGCGCTGCGCGAGCTGCTGATCGCGCTGCGCGCGGTGCTCGACTACGCGATCGTCCGGCTCGAACCGCCCGCTACGGAGGACGAGCGCGACGTGCAGGACATCCCGATCCGATGACCGACCGCTTCGCCAGCCTGTCCAAGGAGCTGCAGCTGGCCGCGCTGGCCGCGGCCGCGCTGGCGCTCTCGCTCGTCCTGCCCTGGTACCAGAAGTCGGTGCCGCAGAACGGCAAGATCGTGCAGGGCAACGTGTCCGCGCTGGGCGTGTTCACGTTCGTGGAGGCGGCGATCCTGCTGGTCTCGCTCGCGGTGCTGTTCCTGGTCTGGGCGCGGGCGCAGCGCAAGGCGTTCCACCTGCCGGGCGGGGACGGCGTGGCGATCACGCTGGCCGGCGGCTGGGCGATGCTGCTGCTGGTGTGGCGGATGTTCGACCGGCCGGCGGTGCACGGCGTCGGCGTCGATCTCGGGATTCAGTGGGGGCTGTTCGTGGCGATGTTCTGCGCGGCCGGGCTGATCGCCGCGGGCGCGCGCGTGCGCGCCGCGCACCGGCCGGAGCCGCCGAACCCGGCGGCGGACGACACCGGCTGGGTCGCCCCGCCGCCGCGCGAGCGCCCCCGTGACCCCGAGCGCCGCCCGCGCGACGCGACCGCGGTCACGGAGCTGCTGCGCGAGCGGCCGCGGTGGGACGAAAAAGGTCGCGGGGACGAGACGCGGCGGATGGGCGACGAGGGCGAGACGCGGCGCATGCGCGACGACGAGGCGACGCGGCGGCTCGGCGATCCGCCGCGCGACGAGGCGACGCGGCGACGCGGCGATCCGCCGCGCGACGACGCCACCCGGCGGCTCGACGACGCGCCGACGACGCGCCTCCCGGACCCGTCCGACGAGCGGACGGCGCGGCTCTTCGACGATCCCGCCGCGCGTGGACGCCGGCGGCGGCGCAGCGAGGACACCGAGCCGCTCTGGGAGGACGACCCGCCGGCCGGCTGATCCCGGCGCGAGTGGTCGCGTTCCGGCGCCTACCGCCGGAAAGTGACCACTCGCCGCGACGAGCGGCGAGGGCGGCCGGGCCGGGCGAGCGCCAGGACGCCCACACGGACCTCTGCGTCCGCCTCCTAGACTCACCAAGATGATCCCAGCGTCCGTCGAGGAGGTCGCCGCCGGCCTGCAGAAGGTCGGCTACCTCCCGGGCGAGTCGACGGCGCTGGTCGCCTACCTCGCCGCGCGGCTCGGCAAGCCGGTGCTGGTCGAGGGCCCCGCCGGCGTCGGCAAGACCGAGCTGGCCAAGGCGCTCGCCGCCTACCTGGAGCGCGACCTCGTGCGCCTGCAGTGCTACGAGGGCCTCGACGAGGCCAAGGCGCTCTACGAGTGGAACTACCGCAAGCAGCTGCTGCGGATCCAGGCCGAGGCGGACGGCACGGGGTGGCAGGCCGTCCAGGACGACATCTTCGGCGAGGAGTTCCTGCTCGCCCGCCCGCTGCTGCAGGCGATCGCCAACCCCGAGCCGGTCGTGCTGCTGATCGACGAGATCGACAAGACCGACCAGGAGTTCGAGGCGATGCTGCTCGAGCTGCTGAGCGACTTCCAGATCTCGATCCCCGAGCTGGGGCGCATCGAGGCGCGCACGCACCCCGTGGTGCTGCTGACCTCCAACAACTCGCGCGAGCTGACCGAGGCGCTCAAGCGCCGGTGCCTGTATCTGTGGTTGGACTACCCGACCGCCGAGCGCGAGCTGGAGATCATCCACCTGCACGCGCCCGGGCTGCCGGAGACCGTCGCGACCCGGCTGGTCGAGGTGGTCGGCATGGTGCGCGAGCTGGACCTCAAGAAGCCGCCGTCGATCGCGGAGTCGATCGACTGGGCGCGCGCGCTGCTGCTGCTCGGCGCGGAGGACATCGACCAGCAGGTCTTCCGCGACACGCTCTCGATCATCGTCAAGCACCGCACGGATCTCGACACGGTCGCCGAACGCGTGGGCGTGCGGCTTGCCGCTTGATGCCCACATAGTCGGCTTCGCCGAAGCGCTGCGCAGCGAGGGCGTGGCGATCGGGACGAGCGAGCTCAACGACGCGTTCGCGGTGCTGGGCGCGGTGCCGTGGACGCGCCCCGGGCCGTTCAAGGAGGCGCTGGCGGCCACGCTGGCCAAGTCGCCGGAGGACCGGCGCGTCTTCGACCTCGTCTTCGAGCGCTACTTCTTCCGCGCCACCGAGGGCGCGGCGCTCCAGGCCGGCGTGCGCGAGGGCGAGGCGCGCGATGCGAACGGGCCCGGCGGCGACCGGATCGACTTCGACGCGCTGCGCGAGCAGATCCTGGAAGCGATCCGCCGGGAGGACGAGGCGGCGCTGCGCGACCTCGCGCGCCTGTCGATCGCCGCGTTCGGCCGGCGCGGCGAGGGCTCGGGCGTGCTGGGCGTGGACGTCCAGCGGATCCGCCGCGCGCTCGGGCTGCGCTCGGAGCCGGCCGGCCTGGTCAAGGGCGAGGGCGCCGCCGAGGAGCCGCCGCTGACCCGCGACCAGATCCGCCGCTTCGAGGCGCACCTGCGGCGCGAGCTCGAGCGCGCGCAGATCGAGCGCACGCAGGCGCTGCCGCCGAGCCGGCCGCTGAACGAGCTCGACCGCGCGCTCCCCACCGGCCCGGCGCAGGACCTCGCGGCCGTGCACCGGGTCGTCGCGCAGCTCAAGCGCCGGCTCGCGACCCAGGGCCACCAGGCGCGCGGGCAGGCGCGCCACGCGCAGGTCGACGTGCGGCGGACGATGCGCGCGTCGCTGCAGACCGGCGGCGTGCCGGTCGTGCTCAAGTACCGTCCGCGGCGCCCGCGGCGCCCCGAGCTGTACGTGCTGTGCGACGTGTCCACATCGGTGACGAGCGCGAGCGTCTTCTTCCTGAGCGTCCTGCACGCCCTGCACGACAGCTTCCGGCGGATGCGGTCGTTCGTGTTCGTGGAGCGCATCTCGGAGGTCACCGACGTCTTCGCCCGCGAGCGCTCGTTCAAGGCGGTCAACGAGGCGATCTCCAAGGACGCGGGCGTCGCCGACGTCTCCGGCTACACCGACTACGGGCGCGTCTGGCGCGAGTTCCTGGTGCAGGTCGAGGACGACCTGCACCCGCGCGCGACCGTGATCGTGCTGGGCGACGCGCGCACCAACGGGCGCGACCCGCGGGCGGACATCTTCGCCGAGATCTCCGAGCACGCCGGCCGCACGTTCTGGCTGAACCCGGAGCCGAAGCTCTACTGGAACTACGGCGACTCGGTGATCGACGCCTACATGCCGTTCTGCGAGGCGTACGAGTGCTGGACGACGCGCCAGCTCGAGGACTTCGTGAAGGCGCTCACGCGGCCCGCGGCCGCGTGACCTTGGGTCAGCGCCGGAAGCTGCGCTGCAGCTCGCGCTTGACCTCGCGCTCGCGGATCGTCTGCCGCTTGTCGTGCGTGTCCTTGCCGCGGGCGAGCGCGATCTCCACCTTGGCGTGGCGGTCCTTGAAGTAGAGCCGGGTCGGGACCAGGGTCAGACCCTTCTCCTTGGTCTTGCCGATCAGCCGCTCGATCTCGCGCCGGTGCATCAGCAGCTTGCGCGGGCGCTCCGGCTCGTGGTTGTCGCGCGTCGCCGGCGCGTACGGCGGGATGTGCACGTTGTGCAGCCAGACCTCGCCGTTGACCACGGTCGCGTAGCCGTCCTTGAGGTTCGCCTTGCCCTGGCGCAGCGACTTGACCTCGGTCCCGGTCAGGACCAGGCCGGCCTCCCACTTGTCCAGCAGGTGGTAGCGATAGGACGCCTGACGGTTGGTGGCGACATCGGGCACGCCGCTCATGTTGGCAGGACCCGAGACCGGGTAGTGGCACTGGTATGGCTGACAACAGAGGCATCGCCTACATGGGGCCCGGTGAGGTCGAGGTCCAGGACATCGACTTCCCGAGCTTCACGCTACGGGATGGTCCCGGGGTGCCCGAAGGCAACGTCGGCCGTGAGTGCCATCACGGCGTCATCCTCCGGATCGTCTGCACCAACATCTGCGGCTCCGACCAGCACATGGTCCGCGGCCGCACCACCGCGCCCAAGGGCCTGATCCTCGGGCACGAGATCACCGGCGAAGTGATCGAGAAGGGCCGCGACGTCGAGTTCATCAATGAAGGTGACCTCGTCTCGGTGCCGTTCAACATCGCGTGCGGCCGCTGCCGCGCGTGCAAGGAGGGCGACACCGGCATCTGCCTGAACACGAACCCGGACCGGCCGGGCGCGGCGTACGGCTACGTCGACATGGGCGGCTGGATCGGCGGCCAGGCCGAGTACGTGATGGTCCCGTACGCGGACTTCAACTGCCTGAAGTTCCCCGACAAGGACCAGGCGATGGAGAAGATCCTCGACCTGACGATGCTGTCGGACATCTTCCCGACCGGGTTCCACGGCTGCGTCACCGCGGGCGTCAAGCCGGGCAGCACGGTCTACATCGCGGGCGCCGGGCCGGTCGGCCTCGCCGCCGCGTACTCCGCTCACCTGCTGGGCGCCGCGGTCGTGATCGTCGGCGACCTCAACCCGCAGCGGTTGCAGCAGGCGCGCTCCTTCGGGTGCGAGACGGTCGACGTCTCCAAGGGCGATCCGAAGGACCAGATCGCGGAGATCCTGGGCGTGCCGGAGGTCGACGCGGGCGTCGACGCCGTCGGCTTCGAAGCCCGCGGCCACGGCTCGGACTCGTCCCACGAGGCGCCGGCCACGGTGCTGAACTCGCTGATGGACCTGACCCGCGCCGGCGGCAAGCTCGGCATCCCGGGCCTGTACGTCACGGGCGACCCGGGCGGCGTCGACGAGGCCGCCAAGGAAGGCTCGTTGTCGATCCGGATCGGCCTCGGCTGGGCGAAGTCGCACAGCTTCGCGACCGGTCAGTGCCCGGTGATGCGCTACCACCGCTGGCTGATGCAGGCAATCCTCAGCGATCGCGCGCACATCGCCGACGCGGTCAACGCGACCGTGATCACGCTCGACGAGGGCCCGCAGGGCTACGACGACTTCGACAAGGGCAAGTCGGTCAAGTTCGTCCTCAACCCCAACGGTCTGATTTGAGATCGACCCGTCCGCGCGGCGCGTCGACGCGTTCGACGCGCACGCGCACCGGGTCGCCGATCCGGAGCGGCCCGAGCGCGGTCTCGAGCTCGTTCACGGTCTGCCCGCGCACGCGCAGGAAGCCCTCGTAGGGACCGAACGCCACGAACACGCCCGCGCCGATCACGCCCGCGACGGCGCCCTCGAACTCGCGGTCCCAGCCCTCCTCGAACAGCGTCCGCTCGAGCAGGAACGCGGCCGCGACGCGGTCCGCGTCGCGCTCGATCGCCGCCGCGTCGCGCTCGCGCAGCGAGCACCACTCGGCCGCGGCCGGGAGGTCGGACGCGCGCACGGTGGCCTCGCCGCCGCCGATCAGGCTCAGCAGCGCGCGGTGGCACACGATGTCCGGGTAGCGCCGGATCGGCGACGTGAAGTGGCAGTAGTGCTTCAGGGCGAGCCCGAAGTGCCCGAGGTCGCGCGGCGCGTAGTGCGCCTGCTTGAGCGACCGCAGGACGAGCGTGCTGAGCTCCGGCCGCTCGCGCACCGCCTCCGCCAGCTCGCGCACCGCGGCGTCGGCCGCGCGCGGCGGCAGCGCCTCCGGCAGCGGCGGGACGGCGACGCCGAGCGCCGCCAGCTGGGCGGCCAGGTGCTGCACGCGCAGCGGGTCCGGCGGCTCGTGCACGCGGAACAGCGCCGGTTTCGAGCGCAGCGCGGCGGCGACAGCTTCGTTGGCCGCGATCATCAGGTGCTCGATCAGCCGGTGCGCCTCGGTCTGGGTCTCGATCGTGACGCCGGCGACGTGGCCGTCGCGCGTGAAGCTGAACGCCGGCTCCGAGGAGGCGATCGGGAGCGCGTGGCGCGCCGCCGAGAGCTCCGCCGCCGCGCGCCGCGCCGCGGCCAGCGACGCCGCCCAGACGCCGTCCGCCCGCTCGCGCCCCGCGAAGACGCGGTCCACGAACGGGTAGTCGAGCCGCGCGTCGGACCGGATCAGCGACCGGTGGAACGCGGTCCGGCGCACGCGCGCGCCGTCCAGCTCGAGCTCCACCGTCAGCGCCAGCCGGTCCTCGCCCGGCACCAGCGAGCAGGCGCGGTTCGACAGCCCCTCGGGCAGCATCGGCTCCACCAGGCCGGGCACGTAGACCGACGTGGCGCGCCGGAACGCTTCGCGGTCGAGCGCCGACCCCGGCCGCACGTACGCGGTCACGTCGGCGATGTGCACCCACACCCGCACGGCGCCGTCCGGCAGCTCCGCCGCCGAGATCGCGTCGTCGAAGTCCTTCGCGCCGGGCGGGTCGATCGTGAACGTCGGCAGCTCGCGCAGGTCCAGCCGGCGCCCTGGATCCGGCTCCGCGCGCGCCTCGCGCTCGGCCAGCGGGTCGAAGCGGCGGCGCGCGCCGCGGTGCACGAGCAGGCCTTCGAGGACGTCGCGGGCGACGTCCGGGCGCCCGATGCGGCGGACGATCCGCGCCCGCCCGCGG
Organism: Solirubrobacter sp.; assembly: GCA_035555675.1. Taxonomy (GTDB): domain Bacteria; phylum Actinomycetota; class Thermoleophilia; order Solirubrobacterales; family Solirubrobacteraceae; genus Solirubrobacter. The sequence goes on from DATMGH010000193.1 coordinate 24,457, forward strand.
CCGGCGCCGACCTCGACCAGGTCGCCGACCCGCTCGCCGCGGGCCGGCTTGGCGACCAGGATCCGGTTGCCGGGCTCGAACAGCGGCCGCACGAGCCCGCGCGTCTCGAGGACGCCGACGGTCACTTGGCCGCCACGGTCTCCAGGGCTTTGTCGAGCGCCTCGTCGCGCGTGGTCTTCGGGTTGTCGGACGCCTGGATGTTGGGCGTGATGCCGGCGCCCTTGCGCACGCCACCGCCCCCGAGGTTGCGCCCGGACGGCGTGAAGTACTCGCCGACGGTGATGTCCAGCGCGCCGCCGTTGGGCAGCCGCTCGATCTCCTGGAAGACGCCCTTGCCGTACGTGCGCGTGCCGACGACCGTCGCGCGCTTGCGGTCCTGCAGCGCCCCGGTGACGATCTCCGACGCCGACGCGGACGCGCCGTCCACCAGGACCACGACCGGGATCTTCTCGGAGATCGCGCCGCCCTCGGCGTTGTAGACGCGCTCCGGCCGCGCGCGGCCCTTGGTCGACACGACGCGCCCGTCCGGCAGGAACACGGACGCGACCTTGACCGCCTCATTGAGCAGCCCGCCGCCGTTGTGGCGCAGGTCGAGCACGACGCCCTTCGCGCCCCGCTTGAGCTCGCTCTGGACCGCGGCCTTGACGTCGTCGCCGGAGCCGGACGTGAACCCGGCCAGGCGCACCCACGCGATCTTCTTGCCGTCGGCGCGCTCGGTCTCCGTGCGCACGATCGGGATGTCCACCTTCGCGCGCTCCATCTTCAGCTCGCGCCCGTCGCGCAGCTTGAGCGTGACGCTCGAGCCCGCCGGGCCCTTGATCAGCTCGGTCGACTGGTCCGACGTCTTGCCGGCCAGCGACTTGCCGTTGACGGCCACGATCACGTCGCCCGGCTTGAGGCCCTTCTCCTTGGCCGGCGAGTCCGGGTAGACCTCCTCGACCCGCAGGCCCTGCTTGACCTCGCGCACGGACATGCCGACGCCCTCGAACTGGCCCTCGGTGTCCAGCTGGAACGCCGTGTACTGCTGCGGCGAGAAGTAGTGGGAGAACTGGTCCTGCAGCGAGTCGACGGCGGCGCCGATCGACGTGTCGAGCAGCTTGTCGCGGTCGACCGGGCGGTAGTAGTCGCGCTCGATGGCGTCGATCGCGTCCTCGTAGAGGCGCCCGTCGCTGTCCGAGACGAGCGCGTCACGCGCGAAGTTCGGCAGCACAGTGGGATGGCCGCCGATCCAGACGCCGAGCACCAGCGCGATCGGGATCAGCGCGACGAGAAGTCCAATCGCGGGGTTGCGTCGCATGTACGCCGCGTCACGGTATCGCGCGATCTGTCAGCGCCTCATAAGCCGCGACGTCTCCTGGACGGGTAGGTGGCAGGCGCACGCCTCGCGTGTGCGATCGCTCAGTGTTTCGAGCGCTCTTGCTCTGAGCGGCCCTCTTCGCCGTGGGCGCCCGTCGGCGAAGGTGCTCGTCGCACGCGCGCGCCCGACGGCACCGAGGCGGTGGTGGCCACACTGCCGAGCGGACTGCGCATGAGCGCGCCGGTCAGCGCCTACGGGACGTGGTTCGTCGCCGTCGGCAACCTGTTCCCGCCCACGCGCCTGACGCTCCGGCGGGTGACGCTCGCGGGCTCTGGTACTCGCGCGGGGACCAGTCGTTCCTGATCGGGGTCGACGGCTCGGTGACGGCGGCGCCGTACGCCCCGAACGTCGAACTGCTGGGGGCGCTGCCCGACTACGGGCCGCGCGGCCCGCTCGCGTCCGACACGCAGACGCTGCTGTCGACGGTCAACTCGATCCGGTCGCAGCAGGGCCGGCCGCCCCTGATCGGCGATCCGGTCGTCTCGCAGGCGTCGCGCAACCACGCCCAGTACGTCCTCGCCAACCCGGGCGTTGCGCACTCCGAGCAGGCCGGGAAACCCGGATTCACGGGAGCCACGCCGTTCGCTCGCTGCCAGGCGGCCGGGGCGACGTGCGGCAGCGAGATCGCGTCCTCCGGGCCGGCGCCGCCCGACGCCGTGTCGTTCTCCGGCGAGACGCCGGACCCGGGCGCGCCGTGCAAGCTCAAGCCGCCGTACGGGCTCGCCGCCACCGCGTACGCCTACATCGACCCGGCCTCCGGCGCGCTCTGGTTCCCGGGCACGCTCTCGCTCTTCGACGTCACCGCGAAGCAGGCGGTGCGCGGATGCGCGCGCGGCGACGACTTCCTGCCGACCAACCCGCTCGTGGCCGGCCACACCTACCGCGGCTCGACGGTGTACTCGCCGCTCGAAGGCGGCGTGGCGCGGCCGTTCGACTGGACGTTCACCGTGACGTCGAAGAAGCGCCGCTCGACCGAGTCGTCGCGCTGCGTCGCCGTCACCGTCGTCCAGTGGACGACGGTGAAGCGGCTGCGGCGCGGGCTCAAGCTCAACTTCAGCAGTTGCCGGGCCGGACGCGCGAAGGTGCAGGTGATCGCCGGCAAAGCGGCCGTCAAGGGCCGCAAGACGGTCACCGCCCGGGCCGGCCGCATCGTCACCGTGAAGGGTAAGGCGCGGAACCGTGCTCGTCCGGGTCACCACGCCGGGTGGCACCGCGAGCGTGCGCGTGCGCGTCCGCTAGACGCCTGCGCACTCGCCCACGCCGGCCCCAGACCGACGGCGCGATCTACAGCTCAAGCCGAGAACGCACCGCAGCCCTTGACAGCTGGCGCTGGCGCGTTCGGAGGGGGTGTTTCGAGAAAGCTCACACTGTGTGAGCTTTCTCGAAACACCCCCGCCCCGCCGCGCGCCGGCCAGGCTCTTGACGTCGCCGTGGACACGCGCTCGTAGCGCTCGGCGGGCTCGAGCCCGAGCCGGCCCATCCCGATCCGTGCCAGGCTGCCCGACCCGGTCGAGACCGGGATGGCCACCACCTCGGCGATCGCTGGGCCGTTGAAGCGCACCTGGCGCAACGCCGCGACCGCTGGGCAGCCCTCAGCCTCCTAGGAGGCCCGGATGAACAACGTGCCCAGGAACTCCAGCTAGACGCGCAGGAAGCGCCGCAGGCTCAAGCCGGAGCCGAGCGCGGACACCGCGATGCCGGACGCCAGCAGCAGGCCGATCAGCAGCTTGAAGTCGATCGTGTCCGGCGCGGCGATCAGCGCGAAGTCCTGCGCCAGTGGGTCCACGACGGCGATCTTGGCCACCACCAGCAGCAGCACCGCGAGCAGGCCGCCCATCGCCCCCACGATCACGCCCTCGAGCACGAACGGCCAGCGGATGAACCAGTCGGTCGCGCCGACCAGCTTCATCACCTCGACCTCACGGCGGCGGGCGTAGAGCGACAGCCGGATCGTGTTCGCGATCAGCAGCACGGACGCGACACCGAGCAGGCCGAGCAGCAGCGCCATCGTGATCTTCACCACGCGCGTGACCGAGAGGATCTTGTTCGTGTCCTCCTCGCGGTTGCGGACCTCGTCGATCGCGGGGTCGACCGTGGTCGTCCCGCCGCCCGGCGCCTGCGGCGCCAGCGCGTCCTTGAGCTTGCCGATGTCGTCCGGCTTGGTCGGCGTGACCCGGAACGTGTCCGGCAGCGGGTTGGAGCCGAGCAGCTCGTACGCCTTCGGGTTGCGCTTGCGCTCGGTCCGGTACGCCTGGTCCTTGGAGATGAACTCGACGCGGCCGACCAGCGGGTCGGCCTTCAGGAGCCGGTCGACGCGGTCGATGTCCGCCTTCTTGACGTCCGGCTTGAGGTAGACGTCGGCGATCACCTTGCTGCGGACCTCGTTGGCCGCGCCGGTCGTGGCCTGCACGACCGGGAGGAAGACGCCGAGCACCAGGACGGTGACGAGCACCGTGGCCATGGCGGCGAAGCTGGGAATCGCGTTGCGCTTGAGCGCCCGCAGCGCCTCGCGCAGGAAGAAGACGGGCCTCATCCCTGGGCGCTCCGCATCCGGACGGCGAACTCGCGCGTCGACTCGCGCGCCGCGTAGGCGCCGGCCTGCTCGTCGCGGACGATCCGCCCGTCGGCCAGCTCGATCACGCGCCGGCGCATCTTGTCCACCATCGCCACGTCGTGGGTGGCGATCAGCACGGTCGTGCCGGTCTGGTTGATGCGGTAGATCAGCTGCATGATCCCGATCGAGGTCTCGGGATCGAGGTTGCCGGTCGGCTCGTCGGCGATCAGCAGCGGCGGGTGGTTGACGAACGCGCGCGCGATCGCCACGCGCTGCTGCTCGCCGCCGGACAGCTGGTCCGGGTAGTTGTGCAGCTTGGTGCTGAGCCCCGTGAGCCGCAGGATGTCCGGCACCTTGTCGCGGATCTCGCGCCGGGTGCCGCCCGTCACCTGCAGCGCGTACGCGACGTTCTCGTAGACCGTGCGGTTCGGCAGCAGCTTGTAGTCCTGGAAGATCACGCCGAGGTTGCGACGGTAGTACGGCACGCGCTGGCGCGGGATCTTGGCCAGGTCGCGCCCGGCGACGCGGATCTCGCCCGCGGTCGGCTCGGACTCCTTGATCAGCAACCGCATCGTCGTCGACTTGCCGGAGCCGGACTGCCCGACGACGAACACGAACTCGCCCGGGTAGATGTCGAACGAGATGCCGTCGAGCGCGACGTCCGTGGCGCTGTAGCGCTTCTCGACCCCGCTGAAGGACACCACGGCGCCGGTCGCCGGCGGGTGCGGAGCGGTCGAAGGGCGGTGCGGGTCGTCGCGCCGCCGGCGGCGGCGCAGATGTCGTTCGGTGGCGGCCATACGTCGGGACCTACGGTACGAGGCGGAGTTCGCCGGAGCCGCAAGTTCCCCTGCATGTACGCTCAAGGCATGTCGCGCATCGAGTCGTCCTCCCTGCCGAACGGCCTGCCTCTGCATCGCGTAGAGCTCCCGACCCGGTCCACCACCGTGCTCGTCGCCTTCGACGCCGGCGCGCGGACCGAACGGCCAGAAGAGAACGGCATGGCGCACTTCCTCGAGCACCTGGTGTTCAAGGGCGGGCAGAAGTACGACGACTACCGCAAGGTCAACCAGACCGCGGAGACGATGGGCGCGGTGCTCAACGCGTACACGTCGCACGACCTGGTCGCGTTCCACATCACGTGCCGGGCCGAGGTCGTCGCGGACGCGATCGACCTGCTGACCGACTTCGTCGGGCGCCCGAAGATCGACGCGGAGGAGCTCGACCGCGAGCGCGGCGTGGTGATCCAGGAGATCGCCCGCGCGCACGACCAGCCGTCCGTGCTGGCCGAGCACCTGATCGACCGCGCCGCGTTCGGCGACCACCCGCTCGGCCGTCCGGTGCTGGGCCCGGAGGAGCACCTGCGCACGTTCTCGCGCGACGCCGTGCTGACGTTCCGGCGCCGCCAGTGGGCGGGCTCGCGCGGCGGCGCGTTCCTGGTCGGCAACCTCGACCACGTGCCGGAGAACAACGAGATCGCCGAGCTGTTCGGCCGCTTCCCGTCGATCTCGGCCAACGGCGGCTCGGAGCCGGCGCCGCCCTTCGCGCCGACCACGCTGGTGGAGACGCGCGAGTCCGCCCAGTCGCACCTGCGCATGTCCTACCGCCCGGCGATCGAGGCCCGCGCGCCCGCCGAGCGCGCCGCGCTGACGGTCTATTCGACGCTGCTGGGCGGCTCGATGGGCTCGCGCCTGTTCGACGAGATCCGCGAGCAGCGCGGCCTCGCCTACAGCGTCTACGCCGTCGACCACACGTTCGCCGACGTGCCGATCCTGCAGCTGTCCGCCGGGCTGGACTCGGCCAAGTGCCTCGAGGCCTACGCGCGGATGCGCGAGATCGTCGACGAGCTGCGCACCGACGGCCCCTCCGAGGAAGAGGTCGAGCGCGCCCGCGCGTACGCCGCCGGCCGGCGCGTGCTGGCGTTCGAGAACACGAACGCGGTGGCGCGCCACGCGGCGTCCCAGACGGTCGTCTTCGGGCAGGACATCGACCCGGACGCGGCGATCAGCGCGCTCGACGCCGTCACCTACGACCAGGTGATGGACGTCGCCCGCGGGATCTCCGAGTCGCTCTCGGTCGCGTGCGTGGGACCCCATACGCTGGATGAGTTCTCATGACGGTGGGTTGCTGAGCCGCGCTTCGTCGTCCACAATGCGTGCCGGGTGACCTTGGACGAGCTCAACCACCGCGAGCTCGAGCGTTATGTGCGCCGGGTTTCCGACCGGTGGCCGCTCGATCGCGCCCTGCTGGGCGGTGCCCGCGTGGCCGACCTGCGCGGCGCCGGGTCTCAGCGTGAGCGCGGCCCGGAGTACGTGATCGTGCTGGTCTCCGAGCACTTCGACGGCGTGCCGTGGCTGGAGCGCGTGTACGTGACCGGCACGCTGTGGGACGCGTACGAGATGGGCGCCCCGACGGACATCCACGCCTACACGCCGGCCGAGTTCGAGCGCAAGCGGGAGACGATGCCCGCGGTGCGCGACGCGGCCGAGTGGGGCCTGGAGCTGCTGCCCGAGCACGCCTGAACTTTCGCGCGGCCCGGCCGATCACCCGGGCATGCGCACGCTCGCCGCCGCCGTCCTCGCGCTCGCCCTGGCCCTGGTGCCGGCGACCGCCGCCTCCGCCAAGAAGAAGCCCGTGGCCTCCGCCGCGTGGGCGAAGAAGCACAACCTCAAGGGCAACTGGCGGGCCAAGGACGCCGACGGCGACGGGCTCAAGAACCTGACCGAGTACCGGCTCGGCACCAACCCGCGCAAGGCCGACACCGACCGCGACGGGCTCAAGGACGGCGACGAGGTCAAGTCCGACAACGATCCGCTGGACCGCGACACCGACGGCGACGGCGTCAAGGACGGGGCCGAGCACGCGGGCGTCGTGCTCGCGTTCGACGGCGAGACGATCGTGATCCGCCAGTTCACCGGGCCGAAGCTGACCGTGACGGTCGACGACGGCTGCGGGCTGTCCGCCGACGCGTCGTCCTGGGATGACGACGAGGACGATTCCGGCGAAGACGACGAGTCCTACGAGGACGACGGCGACGACGAGGAGTCCACGTGCGACTTCGACGACGTCGACGCCGGCAGCGTGCTCAACCAGGCCGAGCTCGAGGTCCGCGACGGCGTGACCTACCTGGTCGATCTCACCGTGGTCTAGCCGATCGCGACCATCCGCTCGATCGGGACCCGCGCCCGCTCCGCGATGGACTCCGGCACCTTCACGACGCCGGAGCCGTCGCGCAGCGTGTCGCGCAGCTTCGGCAGCGTGATCATCTTCATGTAGCGGCAGCTCGCCTGCTCGTTGGCGGCGACGAAGTCGATGTCCGGGCGCGCCATCTGCAGCGGGTGCAGCATGCCGGTCTCGGTGGCCATGATCGCGGTCGCGTTGGGCGGCGCGCTCGCGGCCCAGCCGAGCATCCCGCCGGTCGAGAGCATGTGCACGCCCTCGGGCGCGACGTCGCCGGCGGCGACGTACTCCATCACCGACGTCGAGCAGCCGCACTCGGGGTGGATCAGGAAGTCGGCGCCGGGGTGCTGGGAGCGCATGTCGGAGATGTCGGTGGGTCGGATGCCGGCGTGGACGTGGCACTCGCCGTCCCAGACGTGCATCCTGCGGCCGGTCTGCTTCTCGACGTAGGCGCCCAGGAACATGTCCGGCCCGAACAGGATCTCGGTGTCGGGACCGTGGGTCGCGTAGATGTGCTCGACGACGGCGACGGCGTTGGAGGAGGTGACGCAGTAGTCGGTCTCCGCCTTGACCTCGGCGGTCGTGTTGACGTACATGACCACGATCGCGCCGGGGTGCTTGGCCTTCCAGGCGCGCAGCTGGTCGGCGGTGATCGAGTCCGCCAGCGAGCAGCCCGCGTCCATGTCCGGCAGCAGCACGGTCTTCTCCGGCGACAGGACCGAGGCGGTCTCGGCCATGAAGTGCACCCCGCAGAACGCGATCACGTCGGCGGCGGTCTTGGCCGCCTGCTGCGAGAGGCCCAGCGAGTCGCCGACGAAGTCCGCGACGTCCTGCACCTCGGGGCGCTGGTAGTTGTGGGCGAGGATCACCGCGCCGCGCTCGGCGGCGAGCGCGCGCACCTCCGCCTGCAGGGCGGGAATCGATTCGAGGGTCAGGAGGTTCACTGGACGGTCTCCATGATCAGCGACAGGTCGAGGACCGGGGCCGAATGCGTGAGGGCGCCGATCGACACGAAGTCTACACCTGAAATGGTCGCGTAGACCAAAACTGTCTCATCATCGACGCCGCCGCTGACCTCGATCACCGCGCGGCCGGCGATCTGGGCCACCGCCGCGCGCACCTGGTCGGGGCTCATGTTGTCCAGCAGGACGCGCGGGGCGCCGGCGTCGAGGGCCTCGTCGATCTCCTGGGGATTGCGCACCTCGACCGCGAGGCCGAGGTCGGGGCGCGCGGCACGCGCCTTTCTGACCGCCTCCCCCACGCCGCCCGCCAGCGCGGCGTGGTTCTCCTTGATCAGGATGAAGTCGAACAGGCCGATGCGGTGGTTGACGCCGCCGCCGTGCTTGACCGCCGCCTTCTCGAGGTCACGCAGGCCGGGGGTGGTCTTGCGGGTGTCGAGGATCCTGGCGGCGCCGGTGGGGAGCGCGCGGACGACCTTCGCGGTCTTGGTCGCGACGCCGGACAGGCGGCCGAGGAAGTTCAGCGCGGTCCGCTCGGCGGTCAGGATGCCGCGGGCGGAGCCTTCGATGTACAGGACGGGGCCGGCGTCCCGCCACTCGCCCTCGTCGGTGAGGCGCTCGATCCGCGCCTGGGGGTCGAGGCGGCGGAAGACCTCGGCCGCGGTGTCCAGGCCCGAGATCACGCCGGGCGCCTTCTGGGTGATCGTCGCGCGGCCGCGGGCGGCCGCGTCGACGGTGGCGAGCGTCGTCACGTCGCCGGCGCCGACGTCCTCGGCGAGCGCGCGGTCGATCAGGTCGGTCATGGGCGCCGAGGATAGTTCGTGTCACTGAGACCCGAATTGCGTGCGTGCCGTTCCGCACGTACTCCGGTAGCGTGCGCGGGGAGCGAGGAGAAAGAGGTCTGCCATGCCGCCCACCAGCGTGCACTTCAACGGGTCGGTCAACCTGCCGGACGCGGAGACGGTGATGCGTGAGATCAGCGTGCGCATCCCGGCCGGCGTGCGCCGCATGACCGACGGCGAGACCGGGGAGCGCGGGTACTGGATCTCCTACCAGATCGCGAAGTTCCTGGAGATGCCCGAGTTCGAGTCGGTCGCGGTCGGCCGCGCGTACGAGACCGCGGACGACGCGCCCGACATGGCCCAGCTGCGGCTGGCCGAAGGCGCGTCGGCCGAGGGGATCAGCTGGCCGGACCTCGGCTACGCCGGGGAGTACGGGAAGTCGTTCGCGCTCTTCGACCGGCTGCAGCGGGAGGGCGTGATCGGCGCCGGGGTGCGGATGCAGGCGCAGTACCCGACGCCGCTGGCCTCGATGGCGGGGACGATCGTGCCCGAGGACATGCCGGCGGTCGCGGCCGCGTACGAACGCGCGCTGTTCGCCGACGTGGACAAGCTGGTGGGGGCGCTGCCGCACGACCGGATCGCCGTGCAGTGGGACGTGGCGGTCGAGTTCGGGCTGCTCGAAGGCGCGATGGGGCCGGGCTCGGCGATGCCGCTGGACGAGGTCACGCCGGCGCTGCTGCGCTGCGTGGACCGGGTGCCCGCGGACGTGCCCGTCGGCCTGCACCTCTGCTACGGCGACTACGGGCACCAGCACTTCAAGCAGCCGGAGTCGCTGCGGATGCAGGTCGAGCTGGTCAACGCGATCGTCGCGGGCGCGAGCCGGCCGCTCAGCTGGGCGTCCTTCACCGTGCCGCAGGGACGCGGGGACGCGGCGTACTTCGCGCCGCTGCGCGACCTGGCCGCGCCGGACACCGAGCTCTACTTCGCGCTCGTGCCCTACCACCCGGCCGACCAGGCGCCGGGCACGACCGCGGCCCAGATCGAGCACATCGACGCCGCGCTCGGCGGGCGCGAGTGGGGCGTCTGCACGGAGTGCGGCATGGGCCGCGTGGCCGCGGAGGACGTGCCGACGCTCCTGGACCTCCACCGCGAGCTCCTCGCCCCCGTCCCCGCGTAGGGGGGCGCGCGGGCGCCCGGCGCGCGACGACGCGGGGCAGGCGCGGCGGCCCGCGGCGGGCGGGCCGCGCGCGGGGCCCGCGGCGGGCGGGCCCGCGCGAGTTGCGCGTGACGCGGCGAGTGGTCACTTTCCGGCCGATACGGCACATTCGCGACCACTCGCCGCCACAAGCGACGAGGCGCGGCAGGGCGAGGCGCCGCAAGGCGAGGCGGGACGAGGCGGGGCGCGATGAGCGCAGGCGCGCGGCATCGCGGGCCGTGCGACGCGCGCGGGCGGGCCGCGTGACGCGCGCGGGCGGGCCGCGTGACGCGGCAGGGCGAGGCGGGGCGAGGCGGGGCGAGGCGGGGCGCGATGAGCGCAGGCGCGCGGCATCGCGGGCCGCGCGACGCGCGCGGGCCGCCCCGCGTGACGCGCGCGGGCCGCCCCGCGTGACGCGCGCGGGCGGGCCGCGTGACGCGGCGAGTGGTCACTTTCCGGCCGATGCGGCACATTCGCGACCACTCGCGGCGAGGCGCGGCGACGCCGCGGGAGGCGCGGCGATCCGCGGTGAAGAGCGCAACGAGATCGGGGGTTTGGGCCGATGTGGCGGGGTGGGGGCGTGCGTAGCGTGAGGCGTGGGAGTCGTCATGGAGCCCGCGCAGAACGTCCCGGAACCGCGCCTCGACGCCATCGAGGCGGCGCCGCCAGAGCGCGTGCTCGCCGAGCTGCACACCGGCGCCGGTGGGCTGTCCTCGCGTGAGGCCGCGCTGCGGCTGATCGCGGCCGGGCCGAACCAACTCGAGAACCGGGCCGCCCGGACGTGGCCGCGCGAGCTGGCCGCGCAGTTCACGCACCCGCTCGCGCTGCTGCTCATCGTCGCCGCGGCGCTCGCGTTCGCCGGCGGGATCGCCGTCCTCGGCTGGGCGATCCTCGCGGTGGTCGTCCTCAACGCGGCGCTCGCGTTCGCGCAGGAGCGCCAGGCGGTCCGCGCCGTGGACGCGCTCAAGGAGTACCTGCCCCCGCGCGCGGACGTCGTGCGCGACGGCCGCGAGCAGGAAGTCGACGCGCGCGAGCTGGTCCCCGGCGACGTGATGATCCTCCGCGAAGGCCAGCGGATCAGCGCCGACGGCCGCGTGCTCGCGGGCCGTGTGGAGATCGACCTCTCCGCGCTCACCGGCGAGTCCGTCCCGGTGGTCCGCGACGCGACCGCGCCCGAGCCGAGCACGCCGGCTCTGGAGGCCTCCGACTTCGTCTTCAGCGGCGCGACGTGCACCAGCGGCGAGGCCCGCGTGGCCGTGTTCGCGACCGGCATGCAGACGCAGATCGGCCGCGTGGCCGCGCTCTCGTCCGGCATCGAGGCCGCGCCGAGCCCGCTCCAGCGCGAGGTCAAGCGCGTGGCGTGGCTGATCGCGGCGATCGCGGTCGCCGCCGGCGTCGCGTTCGTCCCGCTCGGCACGCTCGTCGCCGGGCTCCCGATCGGCGACGCGGTCACGTTCGCGATCGGCCTGCTGGTGGCCAACGTGCCCGAGGGCCTGCTGCCCACGATCACGCTCGCGCTGGCCGTCGGCGTCCGCCGGCTCGCGCGCGAGGGCGCGCTCGTCAAGCGGCTCAACGCGGTCGAGACGCTCGGGTCGACCACGGTCATCTGCACCGACAAGACCGGCACGCTGACCCGCAACCGGATGCGCGCGGTCGAGGCCTGGGGCGACCACGCGGAGCTCGCGACCGTGATGCGCGCGTGCAACGACGCGGTCGACGGCCACGGCGACCCGACCGAGGTCGCGCTGCGCGACTGGGCCACGGACGCGCCGGCGCCACAACGACTCGCCACGTTCCCCTTCGACCCCCGCCGCCGCCTGATGACGACCGTGGACGAGCTGCCCGACGGCCGCTGGATCGACGTCAAAGGCGCGCCCGACGCCCTGCTCGACCGCTGCCCCGACGCCGATCGCCGCCAGATCGAAGCCGCCGCCGACCGGCTCGCGGCGCGCGGCCTGCGCGTGCTCGGCGCCGCCCGCCGCCCGCTCACCGGCGCCCCGCCCGAGGATCGCGACGACGCCGAGCGCGACCTGCGCTTCGTCGGCCTGGTCGGCCTGCTGGACCCGCCGCGCGAGGGCGTCAAAGCCGCGGTCGAGCGCTGCCACCGCGCCGGCCTGCGCATCCACGTCGTCACCGGCGACTACGGCCTGACCGCGGCCGAGGTGGCGCGCCGCGTCGGCATCGGCGGCGACGCGCCGCGGGTCGTCACCGGCGCCGAGCTGGACGCGCTCGGCGAGCCGGAGCTCGACGCGCTGCTCGGCGCGCCCGGCGAGATCGTCTTCTCGCGCGCCTCGCCGGAGGCCAAGCTGCGGATCGCCGACGCGCTGCGCTCGCTCGGGCACGTCGTGGCCATGACGGGCGACGGCGTCAACGACGCGCCCGCGCTGCGGCGCGCGGACATCGGCGTCGCGATGGGCGCGTCCGGCACCGACGTGGCGCGCGAGGCGGCCGCGCTGATCCTGACCGGGGACGACTTCGAGACGATCGTGACCGCGGTGGAAGAGGGCCGCCGCGTCTACCAGAACATCCGCAAGTTCATCCTCTACATCTTCGCCCACGCGCCGGCCGAGGTGCTGCCGTTCGTGCTGTTCGCCCTCTCCGGCGGCTCGGTCCCGCTGCCGCTGACCGCGGTGCTGATCCTCGCGGTCGACCTCGGCACCGAGACGCTGCCGGCGCTCGCGCTCGGCCGCGACCCGGCGGAGCCGGGCATCATGGACCGCCCGCCGCGCGCCCGCACCGCGCGCGTGATCGATCGCGAGCTGCTCGTCCGCGCGTGGGGCGTGCTCGGCGCCGTGACCGCCGTCTGCACGCTGGCCGGGTTCTTCTTCGTGCTGCTGCGCGCCGGCTGGCGGCCCGGCGACGCGACCGGCGCGGGCGCCCCGCTGCACGATGCCTGGCTGCGCGCCACGACCATGTCCTTCGCGGCGATCGTCGCCTGCCAGGTCGGCGCGGCGTTCGCGTGCCGCGCCGAGCGGGTGCCGCTCGGCTGGACGTCGAACCCGCTGCTGCTCTACGGCATCGCGTTCGAGCTGGTGTTCGCCGCCGCGCTGATCTACCTGCCGCCGCTGCAGGAGGTCTTCGGCACGCGCGCGCTCGGGCCGCCCGAGCTGGCGCTGCTCGCCGTCTTCCCCGTGCTCGTGTGGGGCGTCGACGAGCTGCGCCGCCGCCGGCTACGCGCGTGACTTCGCGTTGGCCTCCAGCCACGAGCGCACGAACCCGTCGAGGTCGCCGTCGAGCACGCCGTTGGCGTTGCCGACCTCGAAGTCCGTCCGGTGATCCTTGACCATCGTGTACGGGTGCAGGACGTAGGAGCGGATCTGCGAACCGAAGTTGACGTCCTGCGCCTCGCCGCGCTCGCGCGCGATCTCCGCCCGCCGCTCGGCCTCCTGGCGCTCGATCAGCTTGGCGCGCAGCATCGCCATCGCCGTCGCCCGGTTGGCGGACTGCGAGCGCTCGTTCTGGCACTGCACGACGATCCCGGACGGCTTGTGCGTGATCCGCACCGCGCTGTCGGTCTTGTTGACGTGCTGGCCGCCCGCGCCGGACGCACGGTAGGTGTCGACCTGCAGGTCGTCGTCCTCGATCTCCACCTCGCCGGCCTCCTCGACCACCGGCGCGACCTCGACGCCCGCGAACGACGTCTGGCGGCGGTTGGCGGAGTCGAACGGGGACAGGCGGACGAGCCGGTGCACGCCCTTCTCGGCGCTGTAGAGCCCGTACGCGTTATCGCCGGACACCCGGAACGTGGCCGACTTGATGCCGGCCTCCTCCCCTGGGCTGGCCTCCAGCAGCTCGACCTTGAAGCCGCGCCGCTCGGCCCAGCGCATCTCCATCCGCAGGACCATCTCGGCCCAGTCCTGCGCGTCCGTGCCGCCGGCGCCCGCGTTGACGGTCACCAGGGCGTCGCCCGCGTCGTAGTCGCCGGTGAACAGGCGCTGCTCCTCGGCGTCGCCGAGCCGCGCCTCGACGGACGCGATCGCCTCCTCGAGCTCCGCCGCGAGATCCGGGTCCTCGTCGGCGAGCTCGGCCAGACCGTCGAGATCCTCCGCGTCCGCCTGCAGCTTCGTGAACGACTCGAGGCGGCGCTGCGTGCGCGTGTGCTCGGCGCCCACCTTGGCCGCGGTCTCAGGGTCATCCCAGAAACCGGGCGCGCCCATCGCTTGTTCGAGCGCGCTCAGGCGCTCCTGCATGCCAGCCGGGTCAAAGATAGTCCGAGAGCAGGGACATCTGCTCACGGATGGCGGCCAGGCGCTGCGGGACGGGCTGATCTGAGGCCATGGCCGATGAGGCTAGCGTGGTTGACGCACGGCGACCGCGTCCCTAGCTTGAAGGGATGGTTTCGCTCTGGGCCCTCGGCGGCGCCAGCACGCTCGCGGCGTTCGGCGTCGTCCTGCTGCTGGTCGCGGTCGCGGGCGCGCCGCCGGAGCGCGGCGCGCGCCACTGGCGCGGCCCCGCCGCGTTCGCGTGCGCGGTCTGCGCGCTCGCCGCCGGCATGCTCGTGGAGCTCGCGCACCCGCTGGCCGCCCTGAGCGCGGCGGGCGCGACGCTGGTCGCGGGCGCGCTCGTGATCGTCGCGGTGCGCGCGCGGCGGCGCGACGACGGGGACGGCGGCGGCGGCTTCGGCGGCGCGGATCCGCCGCCCGAGGATCCCGGCGGCGGTGGCGACTGGGAGCGCTTCGAGGCCGCCTTCTGGGCGTACGTGCACGAGCGCGAGCCCGCCGGCGTCTAAGAGCCCAGCCGGCGTCTAAAAGACCACGGTGCGGTTGCCGTGCACGAGCACCCGGTCCTCCAGGTGCCACTTGACGGCGCGCGCCAGCACGGTGCGCTCGATGTCGCGCCCGAGCCGGATCATCGTCTCCGGGTGCTCGCGGTGGCTGACGCGGGCGACGTCCTGCTCGATGATCGGGCCGGCGTCGAGCTCCTCGGTCACGTAGTGCGCGGTCGCCCCGATGATCTTCACGCCGCGCTCGAACGCTCGCTGGTACGGGTTCGCGCCCGCGAACGCCGGCAGGAACGAGTGGTGGATGTTGATGACCGGCGCCGCCAGCCGCGTCAGGAAGTCGCCGGACAGGATCCGCATGTAGCGCGCGAGCACGACGAGGTCCGAATCGGCCAGCAAATCGAGCAGTTCCGGCTCGTTCGGATACGGCACGTGGTGGTACGGAATCCCGAAACCTTCAACGTCAAGTCGATGGTCAGGGTGGTTGGAGGCGACGAGCGTGACCTCCGCGTCGAGCTCCCCGCGCCGGTGGCGCCACAGCAGGTCGACGAGGCAGTGGTCCTCCCTGGACACCAGGATCGCCACGCGCTTGGGGCGGGCAACGTCCGTCAGCCGCCACCGCATGTCCAGCCGCTCGCCGACCTCCTGGCCGAACGCGCGCCCGAGCGCGGCGAGGTCGCCGTGCTCGAGGTTGAACTCCATCCGCATGAAGAACTCGCCGCCCTCGGGGTCGGTCGAGTGCTGGTCGGACGTGATGATGTTTGCGCCGGAGCCCGCCAAAAAGCCCGCGACCGCGGCGACGATCCCGTGACGATCCGGGCAGGTGATCAGGAGGCGGCCGTTCACGGCCGCCTCAGGCTCACGCTCCGTGGCACTTCTTGTACTTCTTGCCCGAGCCGCACCAGCACGGATCGTTGCGGCCGAGGCTCTCGTGCTCCCCGACGCGCCGCTGCGCGACCACCGGCGGCTCCTCGGCGACCAGGCCGTCGCCGTCGTCGCCGTACGCGGTCGGCTGGTCGTCGAACGTCCCGCCCGAGTACTCCAGCGCGCCGAAGTTGCCGGCCGGCTGCTGCGGCTGCGGCGGCGCCGCCCACTCGGGCGGCGGGGCGGCGGACTCGTCGGGGCCCTGAACCTCGACCTCGACGTTGTAGATCATGCGCGCGAAGTCCGCCCAGATGGAGTTCATCAGGTCGGCGAACAGCGTGAAGGCCTCGTTCTTGTAGGCCACCAGCGGCTCGATCTGCGCGAACCCGCGCAGGTGGATGCCCTCGCGCAGGTAGTCCATGTCGTAGAGGTGCTCGCGCCAGCGCTGATCGATGATCTGGAGGATCAGGTAGCGCTCGAGCATCCGCATCAGCTCTTCGCCCAGCTCCGCCTCGCGCTCGTCGTAGAGCGACAGCGCGTCGTCGGAGAGCATCTGCTTGAGCGATTCGCGGTCGACCGCCGAGCGGTCGATGTCCTCGACGCCGAAGTCGACGTGGTAGATCGCGTCCAGCTGCGCCCACAGGCCTTCGAGGTCCCAGTCGTCGACGAAGTCGCCGGGCGTGTAGTCGTCGACCAGGCGCCCGATCACCTCGGCGATCTGCTCGCGCGCGACGTCGGCCATGTCGCGGCCCTCGAGCACCTCGTCGCGGTACTTGTAGACGACCTCGCGCTGCTGGTTCATCACGTCGTCGTACTCGAGGACGCGCTTGCGGATGAGGTAGTTCTGCTCCTCGACCTTGCGCTGGGCGCCCTCGATCTGCTTCGTGAGCATCTTCGCCTCGATCGGCTCCTCCTCGCCCTCGTCGGACTTGGGGCCGAGGCGGTCCAGGATCTTGTAGATCCGGTCGCCGGCGAACTTGCGCACCAGGTCGTCCTGGGCGGAGAGGAAGAAGCGCGACTCGCCGGGATCTCCCTGGCGGCCCGCGCGGCCGCGCAGCTGGTTGTCGATCCGGCGCGACTCGTGGCGCTCGGTGCCGCAGATGTAGAGGCCGCCGGCGTCGTACACGCGCTGGCGGTCGACCTCCAGGCGCTCCTCGATCTTCGGCAGGATCTGCGCGTAGCGCTCCTCGTAGTCCGGGTCGCCGGGGCGCAGGCCGAGCTTGGTCAGCTCGACCTCCGTGAGGTGCTCGGCGTTGCCGCCGAGCTTGATGTCCACGCCGCGGCCGGCCATGTTGGTGGCGATCGTGACCGCGCCGGGCGCGCCCGCCTCGGCGATGATCGCGCCCTCGCGGGCGGCGTGCTCGGGCTTGGCGTTGAGGACCGTGTGCGGGACGCCGACCTTGCGCAGGCGCTCGGACAGCAGCTCGGAGACCTCGACCGAGATCGTGCCCACCAGCACCGGCTGGTCCTGCTCGTGGCGCTGCCGGATCTCGTTGACCACGGCGCGCCACTTGCCCTCCATGGTCTTGTAGATCAGGTCGTTCTGGTCCATGCGGACCATCGGCCGGTTCGTGGGGATCTCCACCACGCCGACCTTGTAGATCTTCATGAACTCCGTGGCCTCGGTGAGGGCCGTGCCCGACATGCCCGCGAGCTTGTCGTACATGCGGAAGTAGTTCTGCAGCGTGATCGTCGCGAGCGTCTGGTTCTCCTCGCGGACGCGCACGCCCTCCTTGGCCTCGACGGCCTGGTGCAGGCCCTCCGACCAGCGGCGGCCGTCCAGGATCCGGCCGGTGAACTCGTCGATGATCTTGACCTCGCCGTCGATCACGGCGTAGTCGACGTCCTTCTTGTACAGCGACTCGGCCTTCAGCGACTGGTGCAGGTGGTTGACCAGGGCGCCGTTCTCGGCGCGGTAGAGGTGGTCGATGCCGAGGAACCGCTCGGCCTTCTCCACGCCGCGCTCGGTCACCGAGACCGTCTTGTGCTTCTCGTCGAACTCGTAGTCGAAGTCCGCGACGAACTCCTTCTTGGCGCGCGGATCCAGCCCGTCGGGCTTCTTGCCCGGCTCCATCATCGGGGCGAGCTTGGCGAACTGGACGTAGAGCTCCGCCGCCTGCTCGGGCGCGCCCGAGATGATCAGCGGGGTGCGCGCCTCGTCGATCAGGATGTTGTCGACCTCGTCGACGATCGCGAAGTTGTGCATCGCGACCGGCTTGCCGTCGGCGCCGATGCGGCCGCCGTGCTGGACCTTCTCCTCCAGCCGGGTCGCCATGTTGTCGCGCAGGTAGTCGAAGCCGAACTCGGAGTTCGTGCCGTACGTGATGTCCGCCGCGTAGGCCGCGCGCTTCTCCTCGTACGGCTGGTTGTTCTGGAGCACGCCGACGGTCAGGCCCAGGCCCTCGTAGATCGGGCGCATCCAGTCCGCGTCGCGGCGGGCCAGGTAGTCGTTGACCGTGACGACGTGGACGCCCTTGCCGGCGAGCGCGTTGAGCACGACCGCGAGCGTCGCCGTGAGCGTCTTGCCCTCGCCGGTGCGCATCTCGGCGATCTGGCCGTCGTGCAGGACCATGCCGCCGATCAGCTGGACGTCGAAGTGGCGCATGCTCATCGTGCGCCGGCCCATCTCGCGCGTGAGCGCGAACGACTCCGGCAGCAGGTCGTCCAGGTCCTCGCCCTCCTGCGCGCGCTCCCGGAGCTCCGCGAACTGCTCGCGGAGCTCGTCGTCGTCGGCCTCGAGCAGTTCGGACTCCCACTCGTTGATCCGCTCGACGCGCTTGGAGTATGCCTTGAACTGCTTAGCTTCGCCCAGCCGGAGGGCGCGCTCGAGGATCGACATGGGTACCTAGACTAGCGTTCGAGCGCGCCCTGGACGGGGCGTTTAGAGCGTGTCTTCGATCGGCACCGGCGAGGTGCGGAAGACCTCGGCGGCGGACCTCGACTCGCGGCGGGCGCGGCGCTTCTCGCGGTGCCGCTTGACCTGGCGCTCCATGTTCTCCGCGACCAGGTTGATCGCGTGCTTGGGGTCCTTGGCGACCTCCTTGGCGCGCAGCGTGATGCCCTTCAGGTGGAGCGACGCCTCAGCGGCGAGCGGATCTCCCGGCACGTTCTCGTCGGCGATCTCGAGCTCCAGCGTCGCGAGCTCGGAGACCTGCTTGGCGATCTTGTCGAAACGCCGGTCGACGTACTCCCGCATCTCGTCGGTGACCTGAAGGTTGCGGCCCTTCACCTCGATCTGCATGCGACTCCTCTGTCGGGGTCCGTGTTTGTGAATCCTAGCCTCAAGGGTCGACCGTTTACGGCCGAACTAAAGCCTTGTGAGCGCCGCTGTGCCCGTTCCCGTCCCGTCGGACCGCCAGGAGGTGGCGGTCGTCCGGCATCCGATCGCGGACGCACGCAACGTCGTGGTCGGCTACGAGCTGCGTTTCGGGGGATCGATCGACCTCGGCGACCCCGCGATGGACGCCAAGGCGACGTCGGCGCTGCTGATCGAGGCGTTCGGGGACATCGGGCTCGAGACGCTCGCCGGACGGCATCCCGCGTGGGTCACGATCGCGCGGAACTTCCTGGTGGAGATCGGGCCGCCGCCGGTGCGGCCGGACCGCGCGGTGCTGCAGATCAAGGCCTACCAGGCGCGGCAGGACCTGCTGCAGATCCTGCAGCAGTTGGCGCGCTCGGGCTACACGATCGCGCTGGACGAGTACGACGGGACGCTGATCGACAACGTCGAGGAGCTGATGTCGCTGTGCTCGATCGTGCGGATCGACGTCTCGCGCGTCGCGCCCGCCGATCTGCAGCGGGTGACGCGGCTGCCGCGACTGCAGGGTGCGCTGCTGGTGGCGACGTCGGTGGCGGACCACGCGGCGTTCACGCGCTGCCGGGAGCTGGGGTTCACGTACTTCCAGGGCGAGTACTTCGCGCAGCCGCGCACGTTCAAGCACCGTGGGGTGGCGACCGCGGGGCTGTCGTCTTTGCGGCGGCTCGCGGAGCTGACGGCGGGGGACATCTGCTTCGAGGACCTCGAGCGGATCATCGCGTCGGACGTCGGTCTGTCCTTGAAGCTGCTGCGGTACGTCAACTCGGCGTTCTTCGCGTTGCCGCGGACGGTGTCGTCGGTGCACGAGGCGCTGAACATGCTGGGCGTGCGAACGGTCCGGCGCTGGGCGACGGTCATGGTCATCTCCTCGATCCCGGACGTGCCGGACGAGCTCGTCGGGCTCGGGCTGCGGCGGGCGCACATGTGCGAGGTCCTGGCCGGGTCGGCGCTGCCGGAGGAGCGGGAGACGCTGTTCACGATCGGGCTGTTCTCGGTCGCCGACGCGCTGCTGGACGCGCCGATGGCGGACGTCCTGGACTCGCTGCCGTTCACGGAGGAGATCCAGCGGGCGCTGCTGCGGCGGGAAGGGCCGAAGGGCGAGCTGCTGGCCGCGGTCGCGGCGTACGAGCGGGGCGAGTTCCCGACGCTGCCGACGACCGAGTCCTCCCCCTCGCTCGCGGGCGCCTACCGCTCCGCGCTGGCGTGGGCGGACGAGGCGTCGCGCGCGGTCGCCTGAGACGCGCGGCGCTGCGTCGCGCCGGGCGGGCGGGTCTTGCCGCCGCGTTGGCGCGGCGCGACCACGCCGCGCGGGTCTCGCCGCCGCGCGTCACACCGCGGGCGCGGTCGTGCGCGGCGAGTGGTCACTTTCTGGCGCTATCCGCCGAAAACTCGCCTCTCGCCGCGTCGAACGGCCGGGTGCGGCACCTCGTGGCCGCGGTTCAGAGCGTGCGGGCGTAGCTGACGGCGGCCACGACGGTGACGCCGTGGGCCGCGAGGGTGCGAGCGCAGGCGTCGAAGGTCGCGCCGGTGGTGTGGACGTCATCGATGAGCAGCACGTGCGGGGGCGGTGAGCCGCGGACGCGGAGCTGCAGGCGGCCAGGAGCGCGGCGCTCGCGGCGGGTCGACGCCGACTGGCGCCGTGAGCGGTCGGTGCGCATGAGGCAGTCCGCGAGCGGACGGTCGAGCCGGCGAGCGAGGGCGGCGGTCAGCAGGCGCGCGGGATCGAACCCGCGGGCGCGGCGACGCGACCGCTGCGCCGGGACGGGCACCAGCGCCGCGTCCGGCGCGCGCAGCTCGAGCGGCAGGTTCGCCGCGATGTGCGCCGCCATCACGTCGGCGACGGTCGGCGAGCCGCGGATCTTCAGGCCGCGCACGAGATCCCGCGCCACGCTCTCGTAGGCGAGCGGCGCCCACGCGCGCGGGAACGCCGCGCGCGCCGCGGGGCAGCGCCGTCCGGGGTGCAGCGGCAGCGCGCAGCGCGGGCAGCAGGCGCCCAGCCAGGGCAGCGCACGCGCGCAGTGCACGCATAGCCGCTCCGCCGTGGCGGTGAGCGCGCGCCCGCACGCGGCGCAGCCGGGCGGCGCGAACAGGGCGATGAGTTCCGCGAGCACGGACATCACGTGATCGGCGGCGCGCGCATCACGCGAGCAGCGCCGGCGCGGGGACGAGGGCAACGATGACGGGCATCACGGACGCGCGAGCGCGCGGCGACAGCGAGACCGAGGCGCGGCGAGGCGAGGTCGGGCGGGGCGAGGCCGGCGAGACGACGCGGCAAGGCGATGACCGTGCGGCGAGACGCGGCGCGGCGTGTCGCGCGTGGCGCGGCGCGGCGAGGTCGGGCGAGGCCGGCGAGGCAACGACGCGGCAAGGCGATGACCGTGCGGCGTGTCGCGCGCGGTGCAGCGTGGCGCGGCGGGCGAGGCCGGCGAGGCGACGACCGGCGCGGCGTGTCGCGGCGGGGCGAGGCGCGGCGGGGCGAGGCGCGGCGCGGCGCGGTGAGGCGCGGTGAGGCGAGGCGCGGTGTACGTCGCGCGGACGGTGCTGGGCGGGAAATCGGGGGCACGCGGCGCATGGTCGCGAGCGAGCTGTGGAGTGTCAGCACCGGATCGTCACAATTGCGCGGAGTGTCTGTGACGTTTCCGTTCGCGGTTGCGGTGCCGGTCGATGCCGGGTGGACGTTCACACCCGCCGTCCTGATCTCGCTCACCGCGTACCTATGGGTCTACGTGTGGCGCTGGCGGGTGTCGCGCCGCGAGGGCGGGCCGCGGGTCGCGCCGGTCGGCAAGCTCGTGCTCTGGATCGGCGGGATCTTCTGCCTGTTCCTCGCGCTGGTCTCGCCGATCGACCGGCTGGGCGAGCAGCTGGCGTCGATGCACATGGTCCAGCACCTGCTGATCGCCGACCTGGCGCCGATCCTGCTCACGGTCGCGCTGACGAAGCACATCCTGCGGCCGGTGACGCGGCGGATCCAGCGGCTCGAGCGGGCGGCGGGGCCGTTCGGGCACCCGGTGTTCGGCGTCGTCGCCTACGTCGGCGCGATGTGGATCTGGCACATCCCGGGCATGTACCAGGCGGCGCTCGAGCACGGGTTCGTGCACGTGCTCGAGCACCTGTCGTTCGCGGTCGCGGGCCTGCTCTATTGGTGGCACCTGCTGTCGCCGATCCGATCGCGGCTGCGGCTCGGGGGGCTCGGCCCGGTGATCTACATGGCGACGACGAAGATCATGGTCGGCTTCCTCGGCATCCTGCTCGCGTTCTCGCCCTCCGTCCTCTACCACTTCTACGAGGCCGGCGGGACGCGTTGGGGCATGAGCGCGCTCGACGACCAGCGCGTCGCCGGGCTGATCATGGCGCTCGAGCAGTCGCTCGTGATGGGGATCGCGCTCGCGTACCTGTTCATCCGCATGCTCTCCGAGGCCGACGAGGAGGACGCGCGCGCCGAGCGCTACGGCGCCGTGTAGGGCTCGCGGGTCGCCAGCACCCGCAGGTTCCCCGCCGCGCGGGCGGCGAGCGCGAGCAGCATGACCGCGGACGCGGCCAGCGCCGTGAGGTCGAGCAGCGTCAGGCCCGCCAGCGAGACCTCGGCGCCGAGCGCGACCGCGAGCAGCAGCGCGATCAGGCCGAGCCGCGCCTCGGTCGGGCCGAGCCGGCCGTACCCGAGCGAGAACCGCCCGAGCGCCTGGGTCTCGAGGTACGCGTTGATCGAGAGCGCGAGGTACGCGACCACGAGCACGAGCCCCGCGGCGACGTGCATGTGCGCGGACAGCCCGAGCCCGGCGCCGATCAGCGCGGTCGCGGCCGCGTCGGCGAGATGGTCGAGGTAGTAGCCGTAGCGGGGCCGCTCGGCGCGGCGAACGCGGGCGAGCGTGCCGTCGAGCGAATCGCCGAGCCAGTGCACGACCAGCAGCCCCGCCGCAGCCGCGAACGCGCCGGACGCCGCGGCGACCGCGAACGCCACCGCCGCCGCCAGCGCGAGCACGGTCAGGTGATCCGGGCGCACCCACGCGGGGAGCCGGCGGGCGATCGCCTCCAGCAGCCGCTGCTCCGGGGCGGCGAGCAGGAACGTCTTCTCGCGCGGGGCGGTCACGCCAGTCATCTCGGCCTCCTTGTTGACCATCGGTCAACGGCACCATACCTTGCTGACCGATGGTTGACAAGGCGCTCGTGCGACGATTCGGCGATGAGCGAACCGGCGATCCTGCGCTACACGGCGTTCACCGACTCCCCCGCGGGCGGGAACCCCGCCGGCGTGGTCCTGGACGCTTCGGCGCTCGACGGCGCGCGCCGCCAGGCCATCGCCGCCGAGCTCGGCTACAGCGAGACCGCGTTCGCGACCCCGCGCGCGGACGGCGACTACGACGTCCGCTACTTCAGCCCCGAGGCCGAGGTCCCGTTCTGCGGCCACGCGACGATCGCCACCGCCGTCGCCCTGGCCGAGCGCGACGGCGCCGGCCCGCGCCGCTTCCACACCCGCGCCGGAACGGTGCCCGTCGACACGGAGACCGCCGGCCACGCGATCACCGCCACGCTGACGAGCGTCGTCCCGCACGTCGAAACCGCCCCCGACGCGCTGCTCCACGCCGCCCTGAAGGCGCTCCGCTACGACCCCGGAACCGACCTCGACCCCACGCTCCCGCCCCGGATCGCGTACGCCGGTGCCCGCCACCTGATCCTGGCCGCCGCCACCCGCGCCCGCCTCGCCGACCTCGACTACGACTTCGACGCCCTCAAGCGCACGATGCAGGCCCACGACCTCACCACCGTCGACCTCGTGCACCGCACCGACGACGCCCCGCACACGTTCCACGCCCGCAACCCGTTCCCGGTCGGCGGCGTGATCGAGGACCCGGCGACCGGGGCCGCGGCGGCCGCGTTCGGCGCCTACCTGCGCGAGGTCGGCGCCATCGACCCGCCCGCCACGCTCACCATCCACCAGGGCGACGACATGGGCCGCCCCAGCCGGCTCACCGTGACGATCGCCGCCGACCGCCCAGAGATCCGCGTCAGCGGCCGAGCGGTCGCGATGTGAGCGACAGATAGGCCGCCTGGGCGTCCGTCAGCTCGTCGATCTCGACCCCCAGCGCGGCGAGCTTCAGCGCCGCGACCTCGCGCTCGATCGCGTCCGGCACCTGGTGCACGCCGGCCGCCCAGGAATCGCGCACGAGCGCTTCGGCGGCCAGCGCCTGCAGCGCGAACGAGACGTCCATGACCGCCGCCGGATGCCCCTCGGCCGCCGCCAGGTTCACGACCCGGCCCCCGGCCAGCAGGTGCAGCGCCCGGTCGCCGAACTCGAACCGCTCGACCAGCGGCAGGATCTCGCGCACGCTGGTGGACTCCGCGCGCAGGTCGTCCAGCGAGATCTCGACGTCGAACTGGCCCGCGTTGGCCAGCACCGCCCCGTCCTTCATCCGGAAGAAGTGCTCCCCGCGCAGCACGCCCGGCACCCCGGTGACCGTGATGAAGATGTCCCCGATCGACGCGGCGCTCAGCGCCGGCAGCACCGGGAAGCCCTCCATGCGCGCCTCCAGCGCCCGCAGCGGGTCGACCTCGCAGACGATCACCGACGCGCCGAACCCGCGCGCCCGCAGCGCCACGCCGCGCCCCGTCCAGCCGTAGCCGAGCACCACGACCGTCTGACCCGCCAGCAGCAGGTTGGTCGCCCGGACGATGCCGTCGAGCACCGACTGCCCGGCCCCGAAGCGATCGTTGAACGCCCGCTCCGCGCGCGCCTCGTTGACCGCGATCACCGGCACCGAGAGCGAGCCCTCGGCCTCCAGCGCCCGCAGCCGCACGAGCCCGGTCGTCGTCTCCTCGGTCCCGCCCAGCATCCCTGCGAGCAGGTCCGGCCGCGCGGCGTGCAGCGCGCCCAGCAGGTCCGCCCCGTCGTCGAGCGTGATCTGCGGCCCGCGCGTCACGACCTCGGCCACGTCCGCCGCCCAGGCGTCCGGCCCGCCGGCGAACACCGACGCCTCCTGCGCCAGCGCCGACGCGACGTCCTGCTGGATCGCGAACGGGTTCGACGCGCACAGGAACACCTCGGCGCCCCCGGCCTGCAGCGTCCGCATCAGCACCGCGGTCTCCGACGTGACGTGCAGGCAGGCGCCGACGGCGATCCCCGCCAGCGGCCGCTCGCGCGCGAACCGCTCCCGGATCGAGCGGAGGACGGGCATCTGCCCGTCCGCCCACTCGATCCGCGCCAGCCCGGTGTCAGCCCTCATCGGGCCGCACCGTACCTAGTAGCGGTAGTGATCGGGCTTGTACGGCCCCTCGACCGGGACGCCGATGTAGGCGGCCTGGTCGGGCGTGAGCTCGGTCAGCCGGACGCCGAGCGCGTCCAGGTGCAGCCGCGCCACCTTCTCGTCGAGGTGCTTGGGCAGCACGTAGACCTGCTTGGCGTACTCCTCGGTCTTCGTGAACAGCTCGATCTGGGCGATCGTCTGGTTCGTGAACGAGTTCGACATCACGAACGACGGGTGGCCGGTCGCGTTGCCGAGGTTCAGCAGACGGCCCTCGGATAGGACGATGATCGTGTGCCCGTCGGCGAAGCGCCACTCGTGCACCTGCGGCTTGACCTCGGTGCGCTCGGCGATCTTGGCCAGGCCGGCCATGTCGATCTCGTTGTCGAAGTGGCCGATGTTGCCGACGATCGCCTGGTGCTTCATCCGCGACATCTGCTCGGCGGAGATGACGTCCTTGTTGCCGGTCGACGTCACGAAGATGTCCGCGGTCTCGACGACGTCGTCGAGCGTGGCCACCTGGTAGCCCTCCATCGCCGCCTGCAGCGCGCAGATCGGGTCGACCTCGGTGACGATGACGCGCGCGCCCTGGCCGCGCAGGGACTCCGCGCAGCCCTTGCCGACGTCGCCGTAGCCGAGCACGACCGCGACCTTGCCGCCGATCATCACGTCGGTGCCGCGGTTGATGCCGTCGACCAGCGAGTGGCGGCAGCCGTAGAGGTTGTCGAACTTCGACTTGGTGACCGAGTCGTTGACGTTGATCGCCGGGAACAGCAGCTTGCCCTGCTTGGCGAACTCGTACAGGCGGTGCACGCCCGTCGTCGTCTCCTCGGTGACGCCCTTGATCGCCGCCGCGGCGCGCGTCCACTTCTGCGCGTCCTCGGCCAGCGTGCGGGTCAGGGTCTCGAGGATGATGCGGTGCTCGTCGTTGTCGGCGGTCGCGGGGTCCGGCACCGCGCCGGCCGCCTCGTACTCGACGCCGAGGTGGACGAGCAGCGTCGCGTCGCCGCCGTCGTCGAGGATCATGTTCGGGCCCTCGCCGTCCGGCCAGGTGAGCGCCTGCTCGGTGCACCACCAGTACTCCTCGAGCGTCTCGCCCTTCCAGGCGAAGACCGGGATGCCGGCCTCGGCGATCGCCGCCGCGGCGTGATCCTGGGTCGAGAAGATGTTGCAGGACGCCCAGCGCACCTGCGCGCCGAGCGCGACCAGCGTCTCGATCAGCACGGCGGTCTGGATCGTCATGTGCAGCGAGCCGGTGATGCGCGCGCCCTTGAGCGGCTGCACATCCGCGTACTCGGCGCGGGTCGCCATCAGGCCGGGCATCTCGTGCTCGGCGAGCTGGATCTCCTTGCGGCCAAAAGCGGCCAGGCCGATGTCGGCGACCTTGTAATCGGGCGTCGTGATTGCGGTCATGCGGTCTCCAGGGAGTGGGTGGTCGTGCGGCTCGCCAGCGCGGCGAGCAGGCGCTGGTGCTTCTCCTGCTCGAAGTGCAGCCAGTCCTCGGTCGTCGGGACGTCCGCGGGCTGCTGCGCTTCGGCGTCCAGCCACGCGTCGGTGGCCTCGCGCAGATCGCCGTCACGGCGCAGCCGCAGGGCGAACGCGAGATCGGACAGGCCGATGTCGTGCTCGTCCAGCAACTCGCGCAGCGTGCGCAGCCGCTGGAGCTCGGCGGGGCCGTACAGTCGGTAGCCCTTCGCCGACCGTGCGGGCTCCACGAGCCCGACGCGCTCGACGTACCGAAGCATGCGCGGGCTCCAGCCCGTCGTCGCGGCCGCTTCGTGGATCGTCAGCGCGTCCATCTGTCGCCAGTGTAGCGCCACCCTGACACACTTGTGTCAAGGTTGCGAACCGCTAGCGTGCGCGCCCTATGCCAACGGGTGCGCACGTCATCGTCTCGGCGCTCGAGCGGGCCGGAGTGGAAGTCTGCTTCGGACTCCCGGGCGTCCACAACCTCGCCCTCTGGGAGGCGCTGCGGTCGTCGTCGATCCGGCTCGTCGGCGTGCGCCACGAACAGGCCGCCGCGTACGCGGCGGACGGATACGCGCGCGCGACCGGACGGCTGGGCGTCGCGCCGACCACGACCGGGCCCGGCGCCGCCAACACGCTCGGCGCGGTCGGGGAAGCGTGGGCCGCGCGCTCGCCGATCCTCGTGATCGCGACCGACATACCGTCCACGCTGCGCCGCCCGGGCGCCTACCGCGGCGTGCTGCACGAGACCGACGGCCAGGCGGACATGTTCGCCCCGGTCGTGAAGGCCGTGCACCTCGCCCACACGGCCGACGCCGTCGGCGCGTGCGCCGCGGCCGCGGTGGACGACGCGCTGCGCGCGCCCACGCGCCCCGTCTACCTCGAAGTCTCCACGGACCTGCTGAGCGCGGAGGCCGAGGACAGCGACCCGCCGCTGCGCGCCGCCCGCACCGCGCCCGACGTCCAGGACGCCGTCGCGCGCCTCGACGCCGCCGAGCGGCCGCTGCTGTGGGTCGGCGGCGGCGCGCGCGACGCGGGCGACGCCGTCGCACGGCTGGCCGAGCGGCTCGGCGCGCCCGTCCTCACCACCTACGGCGCGGCCGGGATCCTGCACCCCGACCACCCGTGCCGGGTCGGCCTGCCGCCGCACGTCCCCGCCGCCGGCCGGCTGTGGGACGAGGCGGACGTCGTGCTCGCGCTCGGCTCCGACCTCGACGGCGTCCAGACCCAGAACTTCACCCAGCCGCAGCCGCCGCAGCTGATCGCCGTGACGCTGGAGCCGGTCGTCAACTACCGGGTGGACGTGGCGATCGAGGGCGACGCGGGCACCGTCGCCGCCGCGCTGGCGGACCGCGTGCGGCCGCGCGAGACGACGCCCGACTTCAGCGCGCTGCGCGCCGAGGCCTGCGCGGCGCTGGACCCCACCGCGCTGCGCTTCCTGGACGCGGTGCGCTTCGCCGTGCCCGACGACGTCGCGCTCGTGGTCGACATGTGCATCCCGGGCTACTGGCTCGCCGGCTTCCACGCCCCGGGCGCGCCGCGCCGCCTGCAGGTGCCGCTCGGCTGGGGCACGCTCGGATACGCGTTCCCGGCCGCGCTCGGGGCGGCGCTCGGCGCCGGCTCGGCGGTCAGCGTCTCCGGCGACGGCGGCTTCTTGTTCGCGTGCGGGGAGCTCGCGACGCTCGCGCAGGAGCAGATCCCGCTGACCGCGGTGATCGTCGACGACGGCGGCTACGGGATGCTGCGCTACGACCAGGCCAAGGCCGGCGACGAGGCCTACGGCGTCGACCTGCACACGCCGGACTTCGAGGCGATGGCGCGCTCGTTCGGCCTGCGCGCCGAGACGGTCGACGGGCTCGACGACGCGTTCGGCGAGGCGCTGGCCCGCCACGCGGCGGACCCGGCGCCGTCCGTGCTGGTCGCCCGCACGCCGGCGCCGCTGGTGCCGCCGCCCAACACGTCGCCGAACTGGTACCGGCGGCGTTAGCCGCTGGTCGCGGCGGTGGTGGCGGCCACGGTGGCCGCGATCACCGCCGCGGAGATCTGCTGCTGCACCGCGGCCTGGACGGCGTCGCCGACCGGGCCCTGCTCCGCGATCGCCTTCGCGCGCCGCTCCGCGTCGCGCCCGAACAGCGGCTTGACCAGGCGCAGCGGGACCAGCAGGCCGAGCAGCGACGCCGTCCACGCGTCCGGCTCGGCGCCGGCCAGCACGGTCCGCAGACGCTCGCGGACCGCCAGCTCCGGCCCCGGATCGGCCTCCGGATAGCGCACGCGGCCGAAGCGCAGGTGGCGCTCCTCGAGCACGCCCGCGGCGACGAGCGCCGCGGGCAGCGTGCCGGTCTGCGGCTTGAGCCGGCGCAGCGCCTGCTTGGCACTGCGCGGCTCGTCCGCGAGGGCGCTCCAGGCCTCCTCCAGCTCGCCCGGCGGCGAGCCGACCGCGACGAGCTTGCCGTCGCGCTCGGCCAGCGCGCCGGCGGCCAGCAGGTCGAGCAGGATCGCGCCCGCCAGGCCCGCCTCGCGCCCCGCCATGGAGCGCGGCGTGCCCTTCTCCTCGTCGAGGATCAGCAGGAGCAGGGCGTGCGAGAGCAGCATCGGCTTAGAGGCGGAAGTCCGGGTCGGCCGGGAGCTCGACGAGGTCCATCTGGGCCTTCTGGAGCTTGCCCGCGTAGTCCCAGTTCATCGACTGCCAGCGGGTGAACTGGTCGAGCACCCAGATGCCGGACTGGCGCGAGCCGTTGCCGGAGCGGCCGTTGCCGCCGAACGGCAGGTGCGCCTCGGCGCCGGACGTCGAGTTGTTGACCGAGACCATGCCGGCCGTGATCCGCTCGCGGAACTTGAACGCGTGCTCGCCCGAGCGCGTGTAGATGGCGCTCGACAGGCCGTAGCCGTGGCCGTTGGCCAGGTCCATCGCCTCGTCGAACGTGGAGAACTTCGCGACGCCGACGATCGGGCCGAACGTCTCGGTCGAGTAGATCTCGTCGTCCGCGGTGACGCCCACGACCAGCGTCGGGTGGTAGAAGATCCCGGCGTCCGGGTCGCCGACGAAGCCCTCGCGCGGGTTCTCGGACGTGATCCGGCCGCGCGCGCTGGAGCCGTAGACCTCGTGGTGGTCGCGGATCAGCCCGAGCCAGTCCTCGAAGCGCTCGGCGAAGCGCTCGTGGATCATCGGGCCGTAGAGGACGTCCGGGGACGCCGGGTCGCCGATCGCGGCGCTCGACAGGCGCGCGGACAGCTTGCCCACGAACTCCTCGAAGACGGACTCGTGCACGATCGCGGTGCCGAGCGACGTGCAGCGCTGGCCGGCGGTGCCGAAGCCGCCGAACAGCGCGCCCTCGACCGCGAGGTCGACGTCCGCGTCGTCCATCACGACCATCGGGTTCTTGCCGCCCAGCTCCAGGCACGGCGACTGCAGGTGGCGGCCGCAGAGCTCGCCGATCTTCGAGCCGACCGGGCTCGAGCCCGTGAAGCCGACCTTGTCGACCAGGCCCTCCTGCAGCGCGGTCTCGAGCCCCGCGAACGTGGCCTCGCCGGACGCCTGGACGAGGTTCAGGACGCCGCCGGGGACGCCGCCGGCGTGGAACAGCTGCACGAGCGCGTTGCCGAGCGCGGCGCTGTACTCGGCGGGCTTCCACACGACCGCGTTGCCGCACAGGATCGCGGGCACCAGGTACCACGCCGGGACGGCGACCGGGAAGTTGCCGGCGGTGATGATCGTCGCCACGCCGACCGGGACGCGGAACGTGAACAGCTGCTTGTCCGGCATCTCCGACGGGACCGTCTGGCCGTACAGGCGGCGGCCCTCGCCGAGGAAGAAGTCGCAGGTGTCGACGATCTCCTGGACCTCGCCGAGCGCCTCCGGGTACGGCTTGCCGATCTCGCGCGTGACGAGTGCGGCCAGCGCCTCCTTATTGGCCTCGACCAGGCGGCCGACCTGCGCGATCACGCGCCCGCGCGCGGGCGCGGGGACCTTCGCCCAGTCCTTCTGGGCGGCGCGCGCCGCGCGGGCGGCGTCGACGACCGTGGACGCGTCACCCAGGAGCACCTCGGCGACGACGTCGGACGTGTTGGCGGGATTGGTGGACGTCAGGCGCCCACCGGGAGCGTCGGTGCGCGCGGTGCCGCCCACGATGGAAGCGGCCGTCAGCGCGCCCGCGGCCCCGGAAGCGGGCTCGGAGGCGATGGAGGACATGGCCAGCAACGGTAGCTGGCCAGCACCCCTTCTCCGGTACGGAGAACTCCCCCCTTAGCGGGCCGCGGCCAGTGACGCCTTGATCGAGTCGATGCCCGGGATGTCGACCGGGTCCGTCCCGCGCAGGACCGCGGTGTAGATCGTCACCAGGTCGCCGAGCAGGACGAGCGAGACGAGCCGCTCGATCGCCGTCTCGCCGCGGGCCGGCACGCGCAGGACCGGCGCGGCGCCGGCGCGCGCGATGTCCGCCGTCAGCTCCGCCCGCAGCGCGTTGCGCGGGTGCGCGGCCGGATCCTCGAGCGACACGTAGGAGAAGCGGCCGAGCGGACCGGCTGCGTCCCAGCCCACGACCTCGTTGTGGTCGGCCTCCGGCAGCGCCGAGGCGAACGCCGGCAGGCCCGCGTTCTCATTGAACTGGCACTTCCAGCGGTAGGCGACCGCGGCGGCCAGCTCGGCGCCGGCGATCACCGGCACGGTCCCGTCCAGCGCCAGCGCGATCGACTTCGCCAGGCTGTCGTCGCCCGCGTCCGGGCCCCACTCGACGGCGAGCTCGCCCGCCAGCGCGGCCGCCGCCGTGATCTCGTCCCGCACCGACGGCGCGGCGCCCGCCAGCGCGGCCGCCTCGAGCGCTCCGACGAGCGCGTAGCCGATCGCCGCCCGCGGCTGGAAGCCGCCCGGGATCGGGACGACCGGCACGCCGTCCGCGCGCGCGCGGGCCGCCAGCGGCCCGCCCGTGGTCGCGACCAGCCGCGGCGCGCCGCGCTCGACGGCGTCGTCGTAGGCCGCGAGCGTCTCCTCGGTGCTGCCCGAGTAGCTGGACGCGAACACCAGCGTGTCCGGCCCCGCCCAGGCCGGCAGCGCGTAGCGGTCCGCGACCACCATCGGCCGCCGCAGCCGCGCGCCGAGCCCGCCGACCGCCAGCCGCGCGCCCGCGGCCGAGCCGCCCATGCCGGCGACGATCAGGCCGAGCGGAGCGTCGACCGGCCGCGCGCCGGACGAGTCCACGCGCCACAGCGCGTCCTCCAGGTGCTCGGCGAGCCCGAGCACCTCGTCGAGCTGGCCGGTCGAGTCGACCGCGGCGATCGCTTCCCGCGTGAGCGCCATCAGAACCGCAGCGTTCCGTCGCCCAGCACCACGCCCGGGAACAGCCGGGCGCCCTTGGACACCACGTTGTCGGCGCCGAGCTCGACGCCCGCGCCGATCACGCTCTGGCCCTCGATCACGCAGTGGTCGCCGATCCGCGCGTCCGCGGCGACGATGCAGTCGCGCAGCGTGCAGTGCGCGCCGATCGTGGCGCCGGCCATCACGACCGCGTCGGAGATCGTCGTCCCCGCGCCGACCGTGACGCCGCGCTCGAGCACCGCGCGGCCGCCGATCTGCGCGCCCGCGCCGATCACGCAGTCGCTCTCCACCAGCGCGGCCGGGACGATCCGGCCGGCGCTCTCGACACCGCCCTCGACGCACACGAACGACGTCCCGAGCCGCCGGCTGACCGGCGTCTGCACGGTGCCCTCGAGGATGTCGAACGTCGCCTCCAGATAGCGCGCGGGCGTCCCGATGTCCTTCCAGTAGCCGGCGCCCACGTGGCCGAACAGCCCGTTGCCGACCAGGCGCGGGAACACGTCGCGCTCGATCGACGCCGGCTGATCCGCCACCAGCATGTCCAGCACCGAGCGCTCGAGCACGTAGGCGCCCGCGGAGATGTTGTTCGTGTCGATCTGGTCCGGCGCCGGCTTCTCCACGAACCCGAGCACTGAGCCGTCGCCGTTGAGCCGCACCAGGCCGTACGCGGATGGGTCGTCGACCGGGTACAGGGCCAGCGTCGCCACCGCGCCGGCCCGCTCGTGGAACGCGATCTGCGCGCTCAGCTCGAGGTCGGTCAGGATGTCGCCGTTGAGCATCAGGAAGCGCTCGTCCAGCAGGTCCTCGGCGAACTTCAGCGCCCCGCCGGTGCCGAGCGGCCGCGGCTCCTCCAGGTAGCGCAGCCGCACGCCGACCGACGACCCGTCGCCGAGCACCGTCCGCACGCCCTCGGCCAGGTGCCCGCAGGACATCACGACGTCATCGACGCCGTGGCCGCGCAGCCAGTCGAGCATGAACGCGATGAACGGGCGGTCGACCAGCGGGACGACCGGCTTCGGCGTCGTGGTCGTCAGCGGGCGCAGGCGCGTCCCCTCGCCGCCGGCGAGAATCAGCGCCTGCATCAGCCGCGGCCGCCCCGCCCGACTCCCTCGTAGACGAGGCCCGCGGCGCGGACCACCGCGGGATCGAACAGGTTGCGCCCGTCGACCAGCAGGTTGCCGCGCATGGCGCCCGCGACCGTCGCCAGGTCGAGCTCCGCGAACTCCGGCCACTCGGTGACGAGCACGACCGCGTCGGCGCCCTCGATCGCCTCCAGCGCGGAGTCCATGAACGAGACGCCGCGGATCAGCTTGCGGGCCTCTTGCTCGGCCACCGGGTCGTACGCGCGCACGCGCGCGCCCGCGGCCTGCAGGCGCGAGGAGAGCACGAGCGAGGACGCTTCGCGCATGTCGTCGGTGTTCGGCTTGAAGGCCAGGCCGAGCAGGCCGATCTCGGCGTCCACGAGCCGCCCGAGGTGCTTCTCGAGCTTCGCGATCACGCGCCGCTTCTGCAGCTCGTTGACCTCGATCACCGAGTTCAGCAGCTGGAAGTGGTAGCCGGAGTTGCCGGCCAGCTGCTTGAGCGCGGTCACGTCCTTGGGGAAGCAGGAGCCGCCGAAGCCGATGCCCGCCTGCAGGAACTTGGGCCCGATCCGGTTGTCCAGGCCCATCCCGCGCGCGACCTCGGTCACGTCCGCGCCGGTCTCCTCGCAGACGTTCGCGATCTCGTTGATGAACGAGATCTTCGTGGCCAGGAACGCGTTGGACGCGAGCTTGACCATCTCGGCGCTCTTGATGTCGGTGCGCACGAGCGGCGCGTCCAGCGGCGCGTACAGGTCGACCACGGCGTCGCCCGCCCAGTCGCCGTCGTCGCCGACGACCACGCGGTCCGGCTCCAGGAAGTCCTTGATCGCCGAGCCCTCCTTGAGGAACTCCGGGCAGGAGACGTAGCGGAACCCGCCCTTGCCCTGCTCGGCGAAGACGCGCTTGATGGTCTCCCCCGTGCCGACCGGCACCGTGGACTTCATCACGAGCGCGTGGCGGTCGGACGCGGGCATCGCGTCGACGACGGCGTGCACGGCCGAGAGATCGGCGTCGCCGGAGTAGGTCGGCGGCGTCCCGACGGCGACGAACAGCAGCCGGGCGTGCTCCAGCGCGTCCGCCAGGTCGGTGGAGAAGTGCAGCCGGCCGCGGTGGCGCTCGACGAGCTCGGCGAGGCCGGGCTCCCAGATCGGGATCCGGCCTTCACGCAGCCCGGCGATCTTCTCCGCGTCGATGTCGATGCAGTAGACGTCGTTGCCCAGCTCCGCGAATCCCGCGGCGGTCACCAGGCCGACGTACCCAGTGCCGATCACGCCGATCGGCTCTCGATTCGTGCTCATGAAGGCGGATCAGGTTAGCCAAGGGGCCTACGGATCTTTCCGGGGCGGTCGATCACCGGGTCATGCGCTTCCCCGCCCTCCTGGCCGTGATCGCCGTCGCCGCCATCGCTCCGGCCGTCGCGGCCGCGAAGACCGTGACCGGCTCCAACGCCGGCGAGACGCTGACCGGCACCGAGGGCCCGGACCGGATCACGGGCTACGGCGGCGCGGACACGATCTTCGGCCTGGGGGGCAACGACCGCATCACGGGCGACACCGGGCCGGACCGGATCGACGGCGGCGCGGGGGACGACTGGATCGACGGGGGCTCGGGCGACGACGTCGTGGACGGCGGCGACGGCGACGACACGATCCTCGGCGGCTTCGGCCACGACACGCTGCGCGGCGGGCCCGGCAACGACACGATCGACGGCGGGGCCGCGCCCGACCGGATCGAGGGCGGCGACGGGGACGACATCCTGCGCGGCGGCTCGGGCGGCGACGACATCTTCGGCGGCGAGGGCAACGACACGATCTACTCCGACACCGGGCCGGACAACATCGACGCCGGTCCCGGCGACGACGTCGTCTACATCAACTTCGGCAGCGCGCCCGGGCGCGTCGACTGTGGCGAGGGCAACGACACCCTGTACGTCAACCCGCGCGGCGAGTCCGGCGCCGTCTCCCAGAATCAGGCGCTGCGGGAGGGACGGATCGTCAACTGCGAGCAGGTGATCGCGCAGCCCGCGCCGGTCGACCCGGCCAAGGGCCTCAGCGCGTCCGTCGGCGCGCACGGCGGCCGGCGCGTGGGCACCGACCGCAACGACAACCTGCGCGGCCAGCACGGCTCCGACACGATCCTGGGCGGCGCGGGCGACGACGTCATCTGGGGCGACCAGCTGCACGACTCCGGTGGCGCCGCGGCCCGGCGTCAGGTCGACCACCTCGACGGCGGGCCGGGCAACGACACGATCTACGGCGGCCGGGGCTCGAACACGATCCTCGGGGGCGACGGCGACGACTACCTGCAGGGCGGCGGCCTGCGCAACCTGATCCGCGGGGGCGCGGGCGACGACACGATCAAGGTGACCTCGGGCGCGCGGACGACCGTCGACGCCGGCCCGGGCGACGACACGATCATCGCGATCCTCAACCGCGGGCACGCGGTGATCCGCTGCGGCCCGGGCGTCGACACCGTGATCGAGTCACGCTTCGCCGGCAACCGCGCGAACGTCAAGATCGGGCGGGACTGCGAGAAGCGCAAGCGGCGCTAGCCGCCGCCCTCGCGGTCTCGCGCTGCGCCGAGCCGCTCGGCCGGGCGCGCCGAGCCGCCCGGTCGGGCGCGCCGAGCCGCCCGGTCGGCGCGCCGAGCCGCCCGGTCGGCGCGCCGAGTGGTCACTTTCCGGCGCCATCCGCCGGAACGCGACCGCTCGCCGCGCCCGGCCGCGATCTCCGCGCCTCGACGTGCACGCCCGGCCGCGATCTCCGCGCGCCAGCGTGCACGCCCGGCCGCGATCTCCGCGCGCCGGCGTGCAGGTGCGATGCGGTTACGGCGCCGGTAAGGGAGTGGCCGGTCAAGCGCGCGGCAGGTGACCGGGCGGGCTTTGTGGCGCGTTGCCGCTCACGCGACGCGCCGAGTGGTCACTTTCCGGCGCTATCCGCCGGAACGCGACCGCTCGCCGCGCCCGGCCGCGATCTCCGCGCGCCGGCGTGCGGGTGCGATGCGGTTACTGCGCCGGTAAGGGAGTGGCCGGTCAAGCGCGCGGCAGGTGACCGGGCGGGCCTTGTGGCGCGTTGCCGCTCACGCGACGCGCCGAGTGGTCACTTTCCGGCGCTCACCGCCGAAACGCGACCGTTCGTCAGCCCGGGCTGAGGCGGCGCAGGGAGCCCGCGATCGCGATCAGGCGCGAGTTCGGGATCGACATCGTGAGCGTGTTGGTGACCCAGTAGACGCCCTTGCTCGTCCGCCACGCCACCAGCCGCAGGTGGCTGCCGTCGTAATAGAGCATGAGCTTGCGGCCGTTGACGTCGCGCGTGCGGTCCGGATCGTCGAGGATCGGCGGGTAGCGCCACGTCATGCCCTGCACGCCGTAGTACTCGCCGTAGAACCCCGTGTAGAGCACGAGCCGGTACGCGCGGTGCAGCTTGCCGTCCCCGTCGCGGATGCTGTAGATGCGCGGCTGCGTGTCCGTGTAACGGGATCCGGTCTTGCGCAGCGCCGGGAAGTAGAACGGGAACTTGAGCTTGCCCTGGCTCTCGACGACCACCGCCATGTTCTCGCCCTCGGTCGGCGCCTGCTCGAGCCCGGAGATCGCCGACGGCTTGTTGCGCTTGCGCTTGGACTTCTTGGCCGCGGGCGACTTCTGCGGCGTGTCGCGCTCGCTGACCCGCCGCGGGTTCGAGGACCCCTTGCCGGTCATGAACTCCGAGAACGCCTTGCGCAGCCCCGACGCCTTGATGTACAGGTTGCTGTCGACCAGCGGGTTCTTGGCGCTGTAGGCCGGGAACCGCACCTCGTTGACCGGCGCGTGCTTGCCGGTGAGGAACAGACCCGTCTTGGCCAGCCCGAGCAGGTTCGAGGTCGAGACGAACGACTTGTCGACCTCGAAGTACTTGCCGAAGATGTGCGCGAGCTCCTTGCGCTTGGACACGTCCAGCAGCGCCCGGACCGCGTCCTGGTGGCTGATCTGGCGCAGGAAGTCCTGCTGGCGCGAGGCACGGAAGAAGTCGCTGTCGCCGTGGCGATAGCGCACGTAGTCGAGCGCGTCCTGCCCCTTGAGCTTCTGGTAGCCGGGCTGCACGTCGATCGCGGCATACGCCTCGCCCGGCCCGGCCGTCGAGTTGTCGTTGTAGTAGCGGCGGTCGACGTCCACGTAGACCCCGCCGACGTAGTTGACCGCCCGCCGGAACCCGCCGAAGTTGACGTTGATCACGTTGTTGATCGGGAAGTCCTCGCCCGCGTCGGCGAACAACCGCTTGATCGTCGCGACCGTCTTGCGCGGCCCGCCGAGCTCGTACGCGGCGTTGATCTTCGCCGGCTTGGCCCCCGGGATCTTGACCTTCAGATCGCGCGGGATCGACATCACCGCGATCCGCCGCTTCTCGGGATCGATGCGCACCAGCATGATCGTGTCCGACCGCGGCTTGATGCCCAGCTTCTTGTCGTCGTAGCGCGCGTCGGAGCCGAGCAGCAGGAACGTCCGCGGATCGCCGGCCTCGGCCTCCGTGACCTCCGGGATGTTGAGCGGGACGCGCCCCTCTTCGCGGCCGGTGAACTCGCCGACGACGTCGTCGATCTCGAGCAGCACCGTCGAGGCGACCGCGGTCGCCGACAGCGCGATCGTCAGCAGCCCCGCGATCAGGGCGCGCAGCAGCACGCCGCGCCCGGGACGCGGGACGCCGTCCCCTCTCACGCCAGCCCACCCTCCACGGGCTCGGGGAAGTGCTCCGGCACGCTGCGCGCGAAGTCGACCAGCGCGCGGCGGTAGCGCCCCAGCGACGCGATCGACACCCACTCGTCCGGCCCGTGGTGCCCGCCGCCGGACGGCCCGAACTCGACCGCGGGCACGCCCGCCTTCAGGAACGCGACCGCGTCCGACGCGCCGTCGCGCCCGACGCTGACCGACTCGCCGTCGGTCAGCCGCGACGCGGCCGCGCAGAGCGCGAGCACGTAGGGGTTGGTCGGCGACACACGCGCCGGCGGCCAGATGAACGACCGCGCCACGTGGACGTCCGGAAGCGCCCGGATCTGCGCGAGCAGCTCGCCCGGGTCCTGCTCAGGGAGGTAGCGGATGTCGACGTCCATGGCGCACTCCTCGGGCACCTTGTTGGGCGCGTCGCCTCCGATGATCCGCCCGAGGTTGACCGAGGGGCGGTCGAAGAGCTCCGAGGACTCAAGCGTGAACGGCATCGACTCGATTCGCCTAAAAACGTCGATCGCCTTCAAGATCGCGTTGTCGCCGAGCCACGGCGTGGACCCGTGCGCCGACGTGCCGTAGATCATGATCCGCAGCGCCAGCACGCCCTTGGCCTGCACGCCGACGTGCAGGTTCGTGGGCTCGCCGGTGATCGCGAAGTCCCCCACGTACCCGGCCTTGACCAGCAGGTCCGACGTGCGCTGGTCGATCTCCTCGGACTCCTCGTCGGGCACGCACACGAAGCGCACGCGCACGCGATCCTGGCCGGCGAGATCGTGCAGCGCGCACATCATCGCCGCCAGCCCGCCCTTCATGTCGTAGGCGCCGCGGCCCTCGAGCCGGTCGCCGTGGATGCGCGGGTTGAACTGCTCCGGCCGCGCCGGGACGACGTCGTAGTGGCCGTGGAAGACCAGCGTCGGCGCGTCCTCGGGCCCCACCTCGGCGGTCAGCGCGAACAGCTCGCCGAACTGGTGGTCGGCGACCGCGATCTCGCGCGCTTCAAGCCACCCTTTGATGAACCCGGCCGCCGCCCGCAGGCCTTCGACGTTCGACGTGTCGTACGTGATCAGGCGCTCGGCCAGGACCCGTTCGTCCATCCGCGGGAGGGTAGCGGCGGGCCGTTGAGGGACCTCTCTCATGGATTGCTTGCGTTTTCTCGCGTTTGGTGCTCATGATCCGACCCGAGAGGTCCCAACGATAGGGGGGAGTTGGCTGTGAAGCCATGGCTGGGAGCGGCCGCGGTTGCGGCTGCGCTGGTGCTGGTTCCGGGGGGCACGGCGCTGGCTGGCGTCGACGACCCGGCACTCTTGAAGTTCAAGGTGCCGAGCGAGGACCAGTACGACGATTTCGAGGCGCTCGGCCTCGCCATGAACCACGAGGTCGACAAGAACGCCGACGGTTCCATCACCGTCCAGGCGTGGGTGACCGACGAGCAGCTGGCCTGGGTCCGCGCCCAGGGCTACGAGAACGTCGGCGTCGTCCACGACAAGTTCAACATCGACCGCATCCGCGCCGAGCGCGACGCGGACATCGCGGCCGAGGTGGCCGCCAAGAAGGCCCTCACGGCGAACGCCGCCGGCAAGGCCGGCCCGAGCGCCGCGCCGGGCACCGTCCGCGCGCAGCGGGGCGACTTCTACGAGAACAACGTCGGCCGCTTCATCTCGATCGAGGCGAACACGACCGAGGCGTCGATCAGCTGCACCAGCCCGAACACGGGCCAGGGCTGCACCTACACGGGCCCGGTGCTGCAGGCCGCGGCCTACGACGCGAACAACCACTTGATCGTCCAGGGCGCGCTGCGGACGTACATCGATCCCGACCCGTCCCAGGCGCCGGACTACTACCAGTACCACTACGAGATCTTCCGGATCGGCAGCAAGGGCGACGGCGGCCCGGACCCGGCCTACGTGAAGGTCTCGGCGCCCAACGGGGACGTCGACGTCATCCCGGCGAAGGAATGGGTGCCGAAGAGCCCGCCCGGCTACGCGGCGAACTTCCAGCACGACTTCAATACGCGCTACTACACCGCGCAGGAGGGCTACGACCGCATCCACGACCTGGTGCGCGACTACCCGAACATCGCCAAGGAGATCAAGGCGCCGGACCAGACCTGGGGCTACCAGCGCCGCGCGGCGACGATCCTCGGCTACCAGCAGGCGTCCTACGTGACGTTCACGACGCTGACCGACCCGCAGACCGGCCTCGAGTACCAGGCGCCGAACGGCAGCACGTCGACCCTCAACGCGACCAACGCCGCCAAGGCGGTCGTCCTGCGCACGAAGGCGTGGGGCCACGAGGGCGGCAACGACTACAGCGCCCAGCTCGTCGATCCGCACGCCAACAACGCGCCGCTGACCGTCAGCCTCGCCGACAAGCGGGTCACGGTCAGCCTCGCCACCGACGCCACCGGCGCGATCACCAGCACGGCGGCCCAGGTGATCGCCGCGATCAACGCGTCCCCGGAGGCCTCCGCGGTCGTCGAGGCCAGCAAGTACCGCACGAACACCGCCGCCGGCGTCGTCGTGCCGAGCGACGTCTCGCCGCTCAGCGACCTCCTGAAGGCCCCGCCGACGATCAAGCGCGGCCCGCAGGACCAGTGGATCCTCCGGATCGGCAACGACAAGGGCAAGCCGCAGGGCCAGAAGGTCGGCGTCTTCCTCTACTGCCAGGAGCACGGCGGCGAGATCGCCACCTCCGGCGTGTGCCTGGAGACGATGTCGCGCCTGATCAAGAACTACGGCAC
Organism: Solirubrobacter sp.; assembly: GCA_035555675.1. GTDB lineage: Bacteria > Actinomycetota > Thermoleophilia > Solirubrobacterales > Solirubrobacteraceae > Solirubrobacter. The sequence continues at coordinate 64,913 of DATMGH010000193.1, forward strand.
CGATGCGGCGACGACGGCCTACGTCGACAACCTGGACATCTTCATCCAGCCGTTCATCAACGCCGACGGCGGCACGCACTCGATCTACGACTCGCCGCGGCGCACGAACATGTCGCGCTGGTGCGAGGACACCACGAAGTACCCGGAGAACCTGACGGACCCGACGTACCGCAACAGCTACGGCGTCAACATCAACCGTAACTTCTCGGTCGGCTCCGCCTACGACGGCTTCCAGGGCGCCTCGATCACCGGCTGCGCCGGCTCGAACTTCGCCGGCCCCGCCGAGTACTCCGAGCCCGAGACCCGCAACGAGGTCTGGGTCCAGTCGCAGTTCCCGAACATCAAGTTCGCCAACAACATCCACTCGTCCGGCGGCTACTTCATGTGGGTTCCGGGCGCCTACACCCCGAAGCGCGAGACGCTGCCCTACCCCGAGTACGGCACGCTCAACTTCTTCGACCAGACCGCGTCGCACGTGCTGGCGGGCATCAAGGCCCACCGCGGCACGGCGATCCTGCCGCAGAAGACCGGCCCGGTGATCGACGTGCTCTACTCGGCCGCCGGCAACTCGGCGGACGAGGCGTGGTACGTGCGCGGCATCGTCGGTTACGACTTCGAGATCGGCGACACGCACTACAACGACACCGGCGTCGGCCCGGCGACCTGCAACCCGGGTCAGCAGCCGCCGTTCGGCACCAACACCACCAACAACTGCCTCCTCAACGAGGGCAAGTCCGAGGGCGAGGAGTTCGCGTCGGGCAACTACGGCCTGCTGCAGTCCGCGCTCGACTACCAGAACGACGTCACGGCGCCCGACGTCGGCACGGACGTGACGTCCGACGGCAAGGGCACCTACACGGTCAAGTTCACCAGCAACGAGGCCGCGTCGATCTACTACACGACCGACGGCTCGACGCCGACGCTCGAGTCCACTGAGTGGAAGCCGCCGCGCGCCCGCGCGCTGCCGCTGCCGCTGGATCTCGCGCCCGGCACGAAGCTGTCCTGGATCGCGAAGGACTACCGCGGCAACGTCTCCGCGGTGAAGTCCGAGGTGCTCGGCCAGACCAGCACCACCGGCACCGTCGGCGGCGCCGTCCCGGCGACGCTGAGCCTCACGCTCGGCGCCCCGGCGACGTTCGGCGCCTTCACGCCGGGCCTGGCGCAGGACTACACGGCCTCGACCACCGCGACCGTGGTCTCCTCCGCCGGCGACGCGACGCTGAGCGTCTCCGACCCCAGCGCCGACCATCCCGGGTTCCTGACCAACGGCAGCTTCGCGCTCGCGTCGCCGCTGCAGGGCCTCGGCACGGTCAAGACGTGGGACGGGCCGACCTCCAACGAGACGGTGCCGGTCACGTTCAAGCAGTCGATCGCGGCCAATGAGCCGCTGCGCACGGGCACGTACAGCAAGACGCTGACGTTCACCCTGAGCACGACGACTCCGTAGCTCGCAAAACGGGCGCCGGCCGGGACCTCCCGGCCGGCGCCCGTGGAGCCATCTCCGCGTGAATCGGACTCGAACGTCCGTCTAAACGCTTGCAGTGGACTCACGGATCCCTAAGAATGGCGCTCCCTTTCGGAGGGGTTCCGAGGGTCTTAAGACGGAGGGAGTGGCTACGTGAAGCCATGGATGGGGGCGGTCGCGGTTGCGACCGCAATGGTCGTACTGCCGGGCGTGGCGGCCGCTGATGACGGCTACTCCGTCGTGCAGTTCAAGTTCCCGAGCAAGGCGACGGTCGAGCAGCTCGAAGCGCAGGGGACCGACTTCGACCACGCGATCGTGGACGCACCGGGGGGTGGCGTCCTCGCGAACGCGGTGGTCAACGACGAAGAGAAGGCGCTGCTGGAGGCGCAGGGCTATCCGGCCGTCCAGACGGTCATGACCGAAGCCGACGCGGACGCCCTGCGGGCCGAGCGCGACGCCACGATCGCCGCCGAGCAGGCCGCGAAGGCCGCGCTCACCAGCGAGGCCGCGGCCAAGAGCAAGAAGGCGGCCGCCGGCACCGTGCGCGCCCAGCGCGCCGACTACTGGGAGGACGTCTCCGGCCGCTACATCTCGATCGAGGGCACGACCACCGAGGCGACGGTCTCCGGCCGCACCTACACCGGCCCGGCGCTCCAGGCCGCCTGGTTTGACGCCGACGGCAACCAGCTCGGCAGCGGCCAGCTCAGGCCCGTGCTCGACACCGACGTGAGCCCCGGCGCGTACCTGTACCACGGGTCGCGCTTCCGCGTCGGCAACGTGGGCGACGGTGGCATGCCCGCCTACGTGCGGATCGCGGCGCCCAACGGCGACGTCGCCACGCTCGACGCCAAGAAGTGGGTCGGCAACGGCGGCACGACGAGCCCCGGCGGCTTCATCGAGGACTTCAACACGCACTACGTCACGCCGCGTGAGAGCTACGCCAAGATGCGCGAGCTCGCGAACGAGTTCCCGAACGTCAGCAAGCTGCTGAAGCTGCCGAACCTGACCAACGGCTACCAGCGCAAGGCGCAGACGATCCTCGGCCTGGCCGCCCCGTACACGGGCGCCACGTCGGTCGCGTCTGGCGACCAGGGTCGCGCGGTCGTCCTGACCTCGCTCGCCTGGGGCCACCAGGGCGGCAACAACCTGAGCGCGGCGATCGTCAACAACGGCGCGTCCAAGGCGCTGGAGGTCTCGGTCTCCGGCAACGCGATCACCGTCCAGGCGGCGACCGACGACACGGGCGCGATCACCAGCACGGCCGCGCAGGTCGTGGATGCGATCAACGCCAAGCCGGAGGCGGCGGCGCTCGTCACCGCGAGCAAGTACCGCACCAACGCCGGCGCCGCGGTGGTCAACGCCACCGCGTCGACGAAGCTCAGCGACTTCCTGAAGGCGCCGACCAGCCAGCCGCGCGGGCCGATCGAGGTCCAGGGCCTCCGGATCGGCAACGACATCGGCAAGCCGCAGGGCTCCAAGGTCGGCGTGTTCATCTACTGCCAGGAGCACGCGCGTGAGTGGGGCACCCCGCTCGTCTGCCTCGAGACCGCCGAGCGGCTCGTGCGCAACTACGGGTCCGACCCGGAGACGACACGCCTGATCGACGGCCTGGACATCGTCCTGATCCCGTCGATCAACGCGGACGGCGCGACGTACTCGATGTTCGACTACAACAGCCAGCGCAAGAACATGGTCAACTACTGCGCCAGCGACGCGACGGGCCCCAACGACCCGGCCAGCCGCAACTCCTGGGGGGTCGACCTCAACCGCAACTTCTCGGTCGGCTCGTACTTCGACGACTACGTCGGCGGCTCGGGCTCCTGCACGAGCGGCACGTTCTCCGGCCCGTTCGAGCTCTCCGAGCCTGAGGTCCGCAACGAGACGTACATCCAGAACACGTACCCGAACATCAAGTTCGCGATGAACGTGCACTCCTCCGGCGGCTACTTCATGTGGCCCCCGGGCGCGTACAAGGCCGACCGTACGACGCTGCCGTACCCGCCGTACGGCACGCTGAACTACTTCGACCAGACGGCGGCGGCGGTGCTGGAGCGGATCTACGGCTTCCGCAAGACGGCGATCCTGCCGGCGCAGACCGGCCCGGTCACCGACGTGCTGTACTCGGCCGCCGGCAACAGCGCGGACGAGGCGTACTACAACCACGGCATCATCGGCTACGACTTCGAGATCGGCGCCATCAAGCAGCTGGCCGACGGGTCGACCGCGTCGCCGGGCTTCCAGCCCCCGTTCGGGGCGGTGCCGATCGGCGGCAACGCGAACCTCGCCAACGAGGGCCACGACGAGGGCATGGAGTTCTCCAACGGCAACTACGCGCTGCTGGCCTCCGCGCTCGACTACGCCAACGACACCACGCCGCCGTCCTCGCAGGCGACCGGCGCGACGCTGTCCAACCAGCCGGTGGGCGTGAAGTTCACCACCGACGAGGCCGCGTCGATCTACTACACGACCGACGGCTCGACCCCGACCACGGCGTCGACCGAGTGGAAGCCGAACCGGCCGCGCGAGCTGCCGGACCCGGTGCTGCTGTCGTCCAACACCACGCTGAAGTGGATCGCGGTCGACTTCAAGGGCAACACGTCCGCGGTGCAGTCGAAGTCCTACGTGGTCGACACGGTGGGCCCGACGGTCAGCTTCACGAGCCCGGCCGCCGACAACGCGGTCTTCACGCAGGGCCGCCCGGTCCCGGTCGCGTTCACGTGCGCCGACGAGAACAGCGGCGTCGCGAGCTGCGTCGGCTCGCCGGCGCTGGGCGCGAACCTCGACACGTCCACGCCGGGCACGTTCACCTACTCGGTGACGGCGACCGACAACGCGGGCAACGAGACCGTCGTCACGCGCCACTACACGGTGCTGCAGGCGACCAACGAGGACGGCGACGTCACCGGCTCGGTGCCGGCCACGCTGGCGCTCACGCTCGGCTCTCCGGCCTCGTTCGGGACGTTCATGCCGGGCGTGACGAACACCTACACGGCGTCCACGACGGCGTCGGTGACCTCGTCCGCGGGTGACGCGACGCTGTCGATCGCGGACCCGAGCGCGAACCACACCGGCCACCTCGTCAACGGGTCGTTCTTCCTGGCCCAGGCGCTGAAGGCGCGGGCGCAGAACTCGGTGGTCACGAACACCACGTTCGCCGACGTCGGGTCCAGCGCGTCGCCGACCGCTCTGCTGGGCTACACCGGCCCGGTCAGCGCGGACGCGGTCACGCTGGAGTTCCAGCAGGCGATCGCGGCGTCCGAGGGCCTCCGTACCGGCGGGTACGGGAAGACCCTGACGTTCACGCTGTCCACGACGACGCCGTAGAGTCAGAAGGTGCTCATGTTCAGGTCATGGAAGGGTGTCGTGGCGGTCGCGGTGGCGATGGCGGTCGTGCCCGCGGGCACGGCCCTGGCCGCCCCCGCGATCACGGTCACGACGCCCCAGCAGGGCGAGGAGTTCACGGTCGGGCAGGCCGTGAACGCGTCCTACTCCTGCGCCGATCCGAGCGGGACCGCGCCGATCGCCTCGTGCACCGGCACGGTGGCGAACGGCGCGCCGATCAACACGGCCGCCGAGGGGACGTTCACGTTCCACGTGGAAGCGGTCGACGGCGCCGGCGGCACGGCGTCGGTGGACCGCACCTACACGGTCGTGCCGGTCACGGGGCCGGTCGGCGGCGACACGCCGGCGACGCTGATCCTCACGCTCGGCCCGGCCGCCGCGTTCGCGCCGTTCACCCCGGCGCTGGCGCGTGACTACACGGCGACCACGACGGCGACGATGACGTCGACGGCGGCCAACGCGACCCTCTCGGTCGCCGACGCCTCGCCGGTGGCCACCGGCCACCTGGTCAACGGCGCGTTCGCGCTGTCGTCGCCGCTGAGCGCCAGCGCGAGCCCGTCCGCGGGCTCCGGTGGCGTCGCCGCCGCGGGCGGCCCGGTCGGCGGCTCGGCGAACCCCACCGAGCTGGTGACCTACGACGGCCCGCTCGGCTCCGAGGTCGCGACGCTCACGTTCAAGCAGCCGATCAGCGGCACCGAGCCGCTGCGTACCGGCGCCTACGGGAAGACGCTGACCTTCACGCTGTCGACGACGGAGCCGTAGGCCTCCGCGTCGCAGAACCCCTCTGAAGGTCGAAGGGCCGCCTCCGGGCGGCCCTTCGTCGTTTCTGTCACAGATCGCCGCCCGGCCGCGTCTCACCGGCATGCAGGTATTCATTGCCGGCGCGACGGGCGTCATCGGCCGCGCGCTGATTGTGCAACTGGTGGCGCGGGGGCACACGGTGGTCGGCATGACCAAGACCGCGTCCAAGCAGGACCTGCTCCGCGACCTGGGAGCGCGGCCGGTCGTGGCCGACGCGCTCGACCCCGCCCAGGTGGCGCGGGCGATCGCCGCCGCCGAGCCGGAGGTGATCGTCCACGAGCTCACCGCCCTGTCGCTGCCGGTGTCGCTGCGCGACGCGCGCCACCCCGAGCGGTCCAGGGCGGCGATCGCGACCGGTCGCCTCCGAACCGAGGGCACGGACCATCTCCTGGCCGCCGGGCAGGCGGCGGGCGTGCAGCGGTTCGTGGCGCAGAGCTTCGGCGCCTTCCGGCTCGCGCGCACGGGCGGGCCGGTGCTCACCGAGGACGACCCCTGGGTGCCCGACGCGCCGGTCCGCCAGCCGGGCCTGGACGAGCTCCTGCACCTGGAGCGGGCCGTGACGGGGATCGAGTGGGGCGCGGGCCTGGCGCTGCGCTACGGCGGGTTCTACGGGCCCGGGACGACGATCAGCCGCGCGGCGGACGCGCAGATCGCGGGCCCCGTGCGCAAGCGCCGCTTTCCGGTCGTCGGCGACGGCGGTGGCGTCTTCTCGCACGTCCACGTCGACGACGCCGCGGCCGCGACCGTGGCGGCGGTGGAGGGTGGCGCGCCCGGGATCTACAACGTCACCGACGACGAGCCCGCCCCGGTGCGCGAGTGGGTGCCGTTCCTGGCCGCCGTGCTCGGAGCCAAGCCCCCACGGCGCATCCCCCGCTGGCTCGCCCGGCTGCTGGCCGGCGAGGTGGCGACCGCGATGATGACCGAGTCCCGGGGCGCGGCGAACGCGAAGGCCAAGCGCGAGCTCGGCTGGCGCCTGCACTACCCCAGCTGGCGCCAGGGCTTCGCCGAAGGGCTCGGCTAGCGCTGCGGCACGCGCGGGGCGCGTGCCGCGGCGCAGGACCCCCTAGTGCGAGCTGTCGCCCTCGGCGAGCTTGAGGAACGCCTCGTAGCGGCGCTTGTCGCGCTCGGCGGCGCGACGCTCCTCCGAGCCCTCCTCCGCGGAGGCCAGCTCGTCGGACGCGCGGGTGAGGCGGTCGCGCAGGTCGGCGGCGTTGAGCTCGTCGACCTTGAAGACCTCGTCGACCAGCACCAGCGCGCGGTCGCCGGTCATCTGCAGGAAGCCCTCGCCCTGCGCGTAGCGGACGACTTCGGACTCCGACTTGTAGAGCCGCAGCTCGGTCGGGTCGAGCATCGCCAGCAGCGGCTGGTGATTGGCGAGGATGCCGATGGAGCCCACGGATGTGACCGTGGACACCATCTCCACCTCGTCGTTGAAGACCTCCCCTTCCGGGGTGAGGACTTCGACCTTGAAGGGCGTGCGAGCCACTAGCGGTCCCTCTTGGCCGCCTCGACGACGTCCTCGATCTTGCCCTTGAGCAGGAACGCGGACTCCGGCAGGTCGTCGTGCTGGCCGTCGAGAATCTCGCGGAACGAACGCACGGTGTCGCCGATCGAGACGTACGCGCCCGGCGTACCCGTGAACTGCTCGGCCACGTGGAACGGCTGCGACAGGAAGCGCTCGATCTTGCGCGCCCGCTGGACCAGCACGCGGTCCTCGTCGGAGAGCTCGTCGATGCCGAGGATCGCGATGATGTCCTGCAGCTCGCGGTAGCGCTGCAGCACGTTCTTGACCTCGTTGGCGACCGTGTAGTGCTCGACGCCGACGATCTCCGGCTTGAGGATCGTGGACGTGGAGTCCAGCGGGTCCACGGCCGGGTAGATGCCCTTCTCGGCGATGCCGCGCGAGAGCACGGTGGTCGCGTTCAAATGCGCGAACACCGAGGCCGGCGCCGGGTCGGTGAGGTCGTCGGCCGGCACGTAGATCGCCTGCACGGACGTGACCGAGCCCTTGCGGGTCGACGTGATCCGCTCCTGCAGCTGGCCCATCTCGGACTCGAGCGTCGGCTGGTAGCCCACCTGCGACGGCATGCGGCCGAGCAGCGCGGACACCTCGGAGCCGGCCTGCACGAACCGGAAGATGTTGTCGATGAACAGCAGCACGTCCTGGCCGCGCTCGTCGCGGAAGTACTCGGCCATCGTCAGGCCGGTCAGCGCGACGCGCATGCGCGCCCCGGGCGGCTCGTTCATCTGGCCGAACACGAGCATGGTCTTGTCGATCACGCCCGACTCGGTCATCTCGAGCCAGAGGTCGTTGCCCTCGCGCGAGCGCTCGCCCACGCCGCAGAACGCCGACAGGCCGCCGTGCTCCTGCGCCAGGTTGTTGATGAGCTCCTGGATGAGCACGGTCTTGCCGACGCCGGCGCCGCCGAACAGGCCGACCTTGCCGCCCTGCGCGTACGGCGCGAGCAGGTCGACGACCTTGATGCCGGTCTCGAACATCTCGGTCGTCGGGGTCAGGTCCTCGACGGTCGGCGCGGGCCGGTGGATCGGCCAGCGCTCCTTGACCTCGATCGACGCGCCCTGGTCGATCGTGTCGCCGAGCAGGTTGAAGATGCGCCCGAGCGTGACGTCGCCGACCGGCACCGTGATCGGGCCGCCGGTGTCGACGACCTCCATGCCGCGCGACAGGCCGTCGGTGGAGTCCATGGCGACCGCGCGCACGCGGTCGTCGCCCAGGTGCTGCTGGACCTCGCAGACGAGCACGTCGCTGGCCTCGGCCGCGACGCCCTCCTGCTCCTCCGGGTTGATCGTCCGGGTGACGGTGATCGCCGAGTAGATCTCGGGCAGCTGGTCCGGGAAGACGGCCTCGATGACGACGCCCTGGATCTCCTCGATCCGCCCGACGTTCTTCTTCTCAGTGGTGGCAGCCACGAAACGGTCTCCTTAGACCAGCGACTCGGCGCCGGCGACGACTTCCATGATTTCTTGCGTAATTGCGGCCTGGCGCTCGCGATTGAACTCCAGCGTGAGGTCCTTGATGATGTCCCCGGCGTTCTCCGAGGCGTTGCGCATGGCGGTCATGCGCGCGCCGTGCTCGGAGGCGGTGGACTCGAGCAGCGCGCGGAAGATCGAGATCTCGACGTAGGCCGGGATCAGCCGCTCGAGGATCTCCTCGGGGTCCGGCTCGTACTCCACCAGCGCGTGCTTGCCGTGATCGTCGTCGCCGTCGCCGTCGGCCACCGCGCGGCCGACCAGGCCCTCCCCGCCTTCGAGGATCGTGGCCTGCTGCAGCGGCAGCAGCGTCTCGCGCGTGACCTCCTGCGTGAGCGGCGAGACGTAGCGGTTGTAGACGATCTCCACGCGGTCGACTTCGCCGTCCACGTACGCCGCCATCAGGTCCGCCGCGATCTCGCGGGCGTTGGCGTACGCCGGGCGGTCGGTGAAGCCCGTGTACGCGCCCTTGGTCTCACGCCCGCGGAAGGTCAGCGACGACACGCCGCGGCGCCCCGACGCGTACCAGGCGGTCGACTTGCCCTCGTTCTCGTACTCGACGCCCGCGCGGATGCCCGCGCGGACGATCTGCGAGTTGAACGCGCCCGCCAGACCGCGGTCGCCGGTGACGAGCAGGATGCCGACCGTGTTCTCGGCCTCGTGCTCGTTGAGGATCGGCAGGTTCGGCACGTTGCCGGCCGCCTCGGCGGCCTGGCGCGTCATCCGGCGGATCGCTCCCGCGTAGGGCCGCAGATGCTCGATCCGCTGCTCGGCCCGGCGCAGGCGCGCGGCGGCGACCATCTCCATCGCGCGCGTGATCTTCTGGATGTTCTTGACCGAAGCGATCCGGCTCTTGACGTCCTTGAGGGCCATGGCTTAGGGGCTAGGCCTCGGCCCCGACCGGCTGGCGACGCCCCTCTTCGGTGCGGATCGCGTCGTCCTCGGACAGCGGCTGACCCTCCTCGTCGAGGTCGTAGCCGAAGTCGTCGGCGAACTGCTCGACCGCCGACCGCAGCGCGGCCTGGGTCTCGTCGGACCAGTCGCCCTCGCCGATCTTCTTCAGCGTGTCCGCGGCGTCGGCGTGCAGGCGCTCGATCAGCGCCTGGTTGAACTCCGGCACGCGGTCGGCGTTGATGCGGTCGACGAAGCCGTTGGTCGCGGAGTAGATGACGGCCACCTGGTCCTCGGCGGGCAGCGGGTCGCGCTCGCCCTGGTTGAGCGTCTTCACCAGCCGCTCGCCGCGGGCCAGCGTGCGCTGCGTGTCCGGGTCCAGGTCGGAGCCGAACTGCGCGAACGCCTCGAGGTCGCGGTACTGGGAGAGCTCGATCTTCAGGCGGCCGGCGACCTTGCGCATCGGGCCGATCTGCGCGCTGCCGCCCACGCGTGACACCGAGATGCCCACGTTGATGGCCGGGCGCACGCCCGAGTTGAACAGGTTCGGCTCCAGGAAGATCTGCCCGTCGGTGATCGAGATCACGTTCGTCGGGATGTACGCGGACACGTCGCCGGCCTGCGTCTCGATGACCGGCAGCGCCGTCATCGACCCGCCACCGAGCTGGTCGTTGAGCTTGACCGCGCGCTCGAGCAGGCGGCTGTGCAGGTAGAACACGTCGCCCGGGTACGCCTCGCGGCCCGGCGGGCGGCGCAGCAGCAGCGACATCTGCCGGTACGCGTACGCGTGCTTGGTGAGGTCGTCGTAGACGGCGAGCGTGTGGCGGCCGTTGTAGAGGAAGTACTCGGCCATCGCGCAGCCGGCGTACGGCGCCATGAACTTGATCGGCGCGGCCTCGTCGGCCGGCGCGGCGACGATGATCGTCGAGTCCAGCGCGTTGGCGTCCTCGAGTGTCTTGGCCAGGCCGACCACGGTCGACATGCGCTGCCCGATCGCCACGTAGACCGAGATGACGCCCGAGTCCTTGTTGTTGATGATCGTGTCGACCGCGATCGCGGTCTTGCCGGTCTGGCGGTCGCCGATGATCAGCTCGCGCTGGCCACGGCCGATCGGGATCATCCCGTCGATCGCCTTGATGCCGGTCTGCAGCGGCTCCTTGACCGGCTGGCGCTGGACGACGCCGGGAGCCTTGAACTCGGCCGGGCGCGTCTCGGTCGTGTTGATCGCGCCCTTGCCGTCGAGCGGCTGGCCGAGCGGGGACACGATGCGGCCCAGCAGCGCGTCGCCGACCGGGATCTCGAGCAGGCGGTTGGTGCGCTTGACCGTGTCGCCCTCGACGATCTGCTCCCACGGGCCGAAGAGCACCGCGCCGACGTTGTCGGACTCGAGGTTGAGCGCGAGGCCGATGACGTCATGCGGCAGCTCGAGCATCTCGAACGCCATGCAGTTCTCGAGGCCGTGGATGCGGGCGATGCCGTCGCCGATCGTCAGGACGGTCCCGACCTCGGTCAGGTCGGCCTGGCCCGCTTCGAGGCCTTCGATGCGGGACTTGAGAATGGACGTGATCTCGTCGGGCTTGATCTGCACGAATGGCTCCTTAGGCGCGGCTCACGCCCGCGCGACCTGCTTGCGAAGTTGTTCGAGGCGGTTGCGGATCGACGCGTCGAGGATCGAGTTGCCGACCCGGACCACGAGACCGCCGAGGATGTCCGGCTCGACCGTGGCGGACAGCTCGACCTTGCGGCCGGTCTGCTCGGCGATCCGGTCGCCGATCGCCGACACGGTGCCCGGGTCGAGCTCGACCGCGGACGTGATCTGCACCGGAAGCAGCTTGTTCTCTTCCTGCCAGAGCTCGTCGAACCCGCGCCGCGCCCGGAAGATCACCGGCATCCGGTGGTTCTCGATCAGCAGCTTGAGGAAGTTGACGAGGATCGGGTCGGCGTCGGTGACCGCGCGATCGAGGCCGTCCTGCTTCTCCGCCGTCGAGAAGTACGGCGAGAAGAAGAACACCTGCAGCTCGCGGGTGGCCTCGAGCGCGTCGGCGAACGCGCCGAGCTCCTCGCGCACCAGATCGAGCTTGCCCTGCTCAGAGGCGACCTCGAAGAGCGAGCGGGCGTAGACCGCGGCGATCTCCTCCATGGCTTACCGGCGCTCCTCGTGCGCGAGGGCGGCGAAGTCGAGCTCGGCCAGGGCCTCGTCGACGAGCCGCTTCTGGTCGGCGGCGTCGAGCGACTTGCGCGTGACCTTCTCGGTCGCGAGCACGGTCAGGTCCGCCACCTCGGCGCGGATCTGCTGGATCGCGCGGCGCGTCTCGGCGTCGATGTCGCGACGCGTCTGCTCCATCATCTCCTCGCGCTTGGCGCGCGCCTCGGCGATGGTCTCGGCCTCGGCCGCCTCGGCGGTGCGCCGGGCGCGGGCGACGATGTCGTCGGCCTGGCCGCGCGCGTCGGACAGCCGCTCGCGGTACTCCCGCAGCAGCTCGTCCGCCTCGCGCTTGGTGGTCTCGGCGGCGTCGATCGAGTCCTCGATCATCCGCGTGCGCTTGTCCAGCGCATCGGCGATCAGCGGGAACGCGACCTTCCACAGCACGATCATCACGATGCCGAAGACGATCAGCGTCCAGATCATCACGCCGATCACGGGATCGACGAGACCTGGCTTGTCGCTGCTCTCCTCGGCTGCGAGCAGGAGATTCATCGTGACCTAGAGGAAGAAGGCGATCAGGCCCGCCACGAGGCCGTAGAAGAAGCACGCCTCGGTCAGGGCGAAGCCGAGCCACTGGATTGAAGTGATCTCGTCGCGCATCTCGGGCTGGCGGGTGACGGACTCGATCACCTTGCCGAAGATGATGCCGATGCCGACACCGGCGCCCACGGCACCAAGACCGCCGCCGACGCCCAGGGCGATCGCCTTGCCCGCGTCGGAGGCATCGTCCGCCGCGGCGAAGATGAAGCTCAGGATCATGCTGAACACGGGAGTTGGTCTCCTTCTAGTGGGACTCGGCGACCGCGCCGCCGATGTAGATCGCGGAAAGGGTGGCGAAGATGAACGCCTGCAGAGTGGCCACCAGGCCGACCTCGAACAGGTACAGCACGATGCCGAGCGGCAGCAGGAACACGCCGATCCCGGCGATGCCGAGGATGATCGCGAGGCCGCCGGCCATGAACAGGATGATCAGGTGCCCGGCGAGCATGTTGGCGAAAAGACGCACGGAGAGCGAGATGATCCGCATCAGGTTCGACAGCAGCTCGAGCACGAAGATGAAGCCGGCCATGGCGCCGGTCACGCCCGCGGGGATCAGGCTCTTCAGGTAGCCGCCGACGCCCTTCGCGCGGATGCCCTCGCCCGTGTAGGAGATGAAGACGATCAGCGACAGGATCAGCGGGACGGACACGTTCGCGGTCGCCGCGTAGATGCCGAACGTCGGGATCTCGAGGCCGAACAGCGAGAACTTCTCGTGCGCGGTCGGCAGCGGGACGAAGCCGAGCATGTTGCTGAACCAGATGAACAGGAACAGCGTCCCGATGAACGGGAAGTACTTGGCCGCCATCCGGTCGTCCATGTTCCCGCGCGTGATGTTGTCGCGCATCAGGTTGAACAGGACCTCGACCGCGGTCTGGATGCGGTTCGGCCGCGCCTGCATGCGGCGGGCGACGTAGACCATCGTGAAGCAGGTCAGGATGCCGGCGAGGATCAGGTAGAGGACGGCCTTGTTGATGTCCAGCGAGCCCGGGAGGTTCACCCACGTGTAGAGCGTGAACTCGTCCTGCGGCTTGAAGTCGGTGTTGCGCCCCGCCGAGCCCCAGAGAATGAAGGCCAGGACGGTCAGCAGCAGGTAGCCGCCGAACACACCGAGGAGGATCTTCCGGGTCTTGCTCATGAGCTGGGCGTGTTCCTCTCCGTGCGGGGCAGGGCCAGCGACGTGGCCAGATAGATCGTGAACGCGACGAGCGCCAGCAGCGCCGCCATCAACCCGTCCTCACGCTCACCGGCGAGGCCGACGGCGAGGATGGCGAGGCCGAGGATCCAGGCGCGCCCCATCAGCGCGCCGAAGTTCAGGCCGACCTGCTGCTTGGCGGTGCGGCCGCGGGCGGCGCGTTCGACGAGCAGGCCGAGCACGCGCGTCCCGACCCAGGCGACGGCACCCACCACGTACCCGAGCAGCGGGCCGCCCATCAGGATCACGAAGGGCGCGGCGGCCACCACGACCAGCACGTCCATGTACCGGACGAGGACTAGTGGATCGGAGGTGGGCATAGTGGTGGAGCTCATGGCAGGCTGACGCGCCGTACCAGGCCATCCCCGCGCGGAATCGCGCGGCGGGAGGGTCTTAGAGCTCCCCGGCCGGTGCGGCCGGCGCCAGTGTAGCGAGTGTCGAGACTTTGTAACAACTTTGTGACACCCGCCTCTAGCGGACGTCTCTGAACGGCACATGAAGCACCGGGGCCGCGTCCTCCACGCGACACGGCGCGAAGGCTAGCCATACAGTCTCGTTGACGTAGTCCGACCCACTGGAGGAACGATGCCGACACGCAGCGCGAAGGCCGACTGGCAGGGCGAGTTCAAGCGGGGCGGCGGCTCCGTCTCGACCGAGACCGGGGCGGTGGACTCGCAGTACAACTTCTCCGGGCGGTTCGAGAGCGGGACGGGGACCAACCCCGAGGAGCTGCTCGCCGCGGCGCATGCCTCCTGCTTCTCCATGGCGCTGTCCGTGGGGCTCTCCCAGGCCGGGACGCCGCCCGAGTCGCTCGCGACCACGGCGAAGGTGACGATCGATCAGGTCGAGGGCGGCTTCGCGATCACGAAGATCGCGCTGTCGGTCACCGGCAAGGTGCCCGGTCTGGACGCTGACGGCTTCACCGCGGCCGCGCAGGGGGCGAAGGAGGGCTGCCCGCTGTCGAAGGCGCTCGCCGCGGTGCCGGAGATCACCCTGGAGACGACGTTCCAGAGCTGAGGTAGGCGTCGATCACCCGCGTGCGGTCGTTGCCGCCGGAGCCGGCGGCGGCGATCGCGCGCAGGACGCCCTCCATGGCGCGGTAGCCCGCGGCCGCCGACGGCTTCGGCGCGCGGCCGAACGTCTCCTGGAAGCGGCGGGCGAAGTCGCGCGGGGCGGGCGCGGCCGGCAGCGCGCCGACGGTCTCGGCGCCGGACGGGTTCGCGTGCGGGTCTTTCGCCAGCGCCGGATCCCCCGTCGCCGCGACCTGCAGGATGCCCGCGGCGTTGAAGAGCGGGACCGTGACCGCGGTGGCGTCGGCGATCGCGGCCATGATCTGCGGGTCGGTGATCGCGCGCCGGGCCGCCTGGGCCTGCAGCTTCTGGTCGCCCCCGCCGAGGTCCAGCGAGGACAGGTTCACCGCGAGCGATCCGGCACGGCCGCCGGCGTCCGCGAGCGCGAGCTTCTCGGCGTCGACGAAGTCCTGGTTCGCACCGCCCGGGTCGTTGGCCAGCGAGTAGACCGTGACCGTCTTGCCGATGACCTTGCCGCCGCCGGAGATCCCCTCGTCCTGCCCGCCGCAGCCCGCGAGGGCGGCCGCGGCGACCGCCGCGGCGATCAGCGCGCGTGCTTGCGCAGCCATTTCCGCAGCACGGTGTAGGCGGGCCGGGGCTTGTCCTTGCGGTCCACGAACGCCGAGTCCCACGTCGCCTGCAGCGGCGGCGCGGACCAGTGGTAGAAGTACACGCGCTTGACCCGCGAGGACAGCGCGGCCAGCTTGAAGACCCAGGTGGTCGCCTGCGCGGCGTGGCGCGGCGACTGCGGCAGGCTCAGCGACGAGTGGTTGTCGCGGCGCACGATCCCGCCGGTCTCGGTGAACCAGACGTCGCCCTTGACCGCGGCCAGCAGCGCCTTGGTCCCGCGCGTCCGGAAGCGGTTCGCGTCGATGTAGTTGTGGATGCCCCAGATGACGCGCCGGTTCTTCCCGACGGCCTTCTGGAAGCGCCGCACCCAGCCGACCATCTTCGTCCCGTCGAGCACGTCGGCGGCGACGATCCGGCAGCCGCGGCAGTGCTTGCGCAGCGCCAGGTAGAACTTCGCCGCGCGAGCCGGGTTGCGGCACGTCGGCTGGCTGCAGTGGTTGGCCTCGTTCCAGGTCAGGTAGTCCTTGATCCACGGATAGCGCGCCCGGAACGCCTTGAACTCGCGCTCGAAGCGGGCGACCGACGGCAGCGTGTGCATCTTCTCCGGGTCGCGCGAATGGCCGAAGCCGAGCAGGACCCGCACCCCCGCGCCCCGCGCCGCGGTCAGGTAGTCGTCGAGCTCCTGGCGCTGCCAGTCGGAGTGCAGCGCGTCGTAGGCGGCGACGAACCGCACGTCGCGCAGCCCCAGCGACTCGAACGCCGGGTCCGTGAACACGGACACGTTCTGCTCGCCGACGCCGATCAGCGGCGGCCGCGTGGCGGCAGCGGCCGGCGTCGCCAGCACCAGGGCCAGCACGATCGCGAGGGCGAGCCTCACAGCAGGACGGTGTCGTCGTCGGAGTACGCCGGCGCGCAGCAGCAGAGCAGCACGAGCGGCTCCGCGCCCCGGTTGAGCAGCTGGTGCCGCACGCCCGGCGCGATCACCACCGTGTCCCCCGCCCGCACGTCGGCCTCCTCGTCGCCCAGCCGCATCCGGCCGGCACCGGAGAGGAAGTGGTAGATCTCCTCGGACGCGCGGTGGTAGTGCGCGACGGTCTCGGCGCCCGGCGGCACCGTCGCCTCCGCCAGCGACTGGTTGACCGCGTTCCCGCTCGGCACCCCGGCGAGCTCGCGGATCGCTGAGCCGTCGGCGGTGATGAACGACTCGCGGTCTTCGAGGCGGACGCGCTCCACGGGTGACGAGGGTACCGGCCGGGCCGGCCACCCGACCCGGGGGGACAGACCTCCGCGACCTCCTGCGAGGCCGCATCGGGGGTCTGTCCCCCTTGGCGCTTAGACGATTGCCCGGCGCGCCATCTCGGAGTCCAGCCGGTGGGCCAGGCGACCGGTCGCGTACGCGACGCGGCCGCGCAGGGGCCTGTTCGGCGGGCGTTCCGGGCGGCGCGGGACTCCCGCACGGATCATCGTCCGGCCGGCGCGCTCAGTGGCGAGGTCGCGGCCCAGGACGGCGTGATTGAGCGAATGCATTGGTACGGCTCCCGTAGAGAGGTGGATGGGAAGCCGCCCACGACACGGGTGGGACTGGAATCGATCGCGGGCGGCAGGTGGTTCCTGCCCGCGACCGGGACTCAGTGGTGAGAGGGACGCGAGCAGGCGTGCACGGGGGCGGGCAGGAAGCCCACTCCGAAAGTCGCGTTCATCGTCGTCACGTCCCGCTCACCTCCTCGGCGTCGTTTCAGCTCGTGCCAAACCGTACCAGCCGCCACGACGGTCGGGCTAGTGCGGCTAGCACCACAAACTCAGATCGATTGGAACTCGCCGGTCTCCAGCTCGCGCTCGACCTGCTGGTTGATCTCGTGCTCGGACGTCTCCGGGTCCGCTCGCCGCATCTGCCACGACCGCAGCCGGCGCAGCTTGAGGATCTCGAGCACGTAGACGAGGTAGACGCTCGCCGCGAGGCCGATCAGCAGCAGCGCGCCCATCAGCACCGCCCAGCCCGGGTTGAGCTTCCCCGAGCTCTCCGAGTACGGGACGAACCGCAGCGCGACCGCGTTCCCGGCCATGATCAGCGTCCACGAGTAGAGGTAGAGCACCGTCCGCCGCTGTGAGAACCCCATGCGGTGGAAGCGGTGATGGAAGTGGTTGGAGTCCCCCCGCCAGGGCACGCGCCGGTACTTGAGCCGCTTGGCCACGACGAAGCTCGTGTCCAGGAACGGCACGGCCAGCACGACCAGCGGACCGACCAGCGCGATCAGCGCGTTGGTCTTGAGCGTGCCCTCGACGATCACGGCGCCCAGCAGCAGCCCGAGCAGGTTCGAACCGCAGTCGCCCATGAAGACCGACGCCGGGTGGAAGTTGAAGAGCAGGAAGCCGAGCGCCGCGCCGCAGACGATCGCCGCCAGGATGCCCGCCGTGCTGCGCCCCAGGTCGAACGCGATCACCGAGAACGCGACCGCGGAGATCGCGCACACGCCCGCGGCGAGCCCGTCGATGCCGTCGGAGAAGTTGACGACGTTCATCAGCAGCACGACCGCGAGCACGGTGATCGGGCCGCCGAAGTCGCCGAGCTCGACGCGGTGCACGAACGGGAACGTGAACGCGTCCACCTGCACGCCGCTGGTGACGAGCACGACCGCCGCGAGGATCTGCCCGAGCAGCTTGACGGCCGGGTGCAGGTCGAACACGTCGTCGAGCGCGCCGACGATCGTGATCAGCGCCGCCGCGGCCAGGATCCCCTCGGTGCGCTGGTTGTCGGGCAGGAAGAGCAGGCCGGCGACCAGCGCGCCGCCGAAGATGGCGAGGCCGCCGAGCAGCGGCGTCGCCTGGCGGGCCAGGCCGCGCTCCTTGACGTCGTCGACCGCCCCGATGCGCCGCGCGAAGCGCGCCGCGAGCGGGGTGAGCGCCGCCGCCACGGCGAACGCGACCAGCGCGGCGAGGACGGCCTTGGTCACCATGATCGGCGATCAAGCCTAGGGGGAGTCGAGGACCTCGCGCACCTTTCGGGTCAGTCCGCGCTCCGTGAACGGCTTCTCGAGGAACGCCTCGCTGCCGCTCAGCTCGCCGTGACGGTGGACCGCCTCGTCGGAGTAGCCGGACATGAACAGGACCCGCATCGCGGGCGCGAGCGCGGTCAGGCGGCGCGCGAGGTCTGACCCGTTGACGCCCGGCATCACGACGTCGGTCAGCAGCAGGTCGATCGCGTGCGCGGCGCACAGGCCGGCCGCCTCGCCGGCGTCGGCCGCGGTCAGCACCGCGTAGCCGTTGGCCTCCAGCATCAGGCGCACCAGCTCGCGCACGCCCGGGTCGTCCTCGACCACCATCACGGTCTCCGAGCCGCGGCCGTCGCGGTCCTCGGCCGCGGGCGCCGCGGCCAGCGGGGCGCGCTCAGCCGCCGGCAGGTAGATCTTGAACGTGCTGCCGCGGCCAGGCTCGCTGTAGACGTAGATCGCGCCGCCGCTCTGCTTGACGACGCCGAAGACGGTCGCCAGGCCGAGCCCGGTGCCGGTCTCCTTGGTCGAGAAGAACGGCTCGAACAGGTGCTTGGTCACGCGCTCGTCCATGCCGTGGCCGGTGTCGCTGATCGCCAGCAGGACGTGCTCGCCGGGCTCGATCTCCCCGTAGCGCACGTCGAAGTCGACGTTCGCGGTCTCGATCGTGAGCGCGCCGCCGTCCGGCATCGCGTCGCGCGCGTTGGCGGCCAGGTTGAGGATCACGCGCTCGAGCTGCGCGCGGTCGGCCTCGACCGGCGCGAGCCGGGGCGCGAGCCGCGTCGCCACGATCACGTCGTCGCCGATGATCCGGTGCAGCATCGTCTCCATGCCCGCGACGATCTCGTTGAGGTCGAGCACGCGCGGGTGCAGCACCTGGCGGCGGCTGAACGCGAGCAGCTGGTGCGTGAGCGCGGCCGCCTGGCCGGCGGCGCGGGAGATCTCCGCCGCCTCCTCGCCCCCGTCGCGGTCCTGCAGGATCTCCGCGTAGCCGGCGATCACGGTCAGCAGGTTGTTGAAGTCGTGCGCGACGCCGCCCGCGAGCCGGCCGATCGCCTCCATCTTCTCGGCGTCCGCGAGCCGCCGCTCGAGCCGCATCCGCTCGCTCACGTCGTGCGCGAGCACGAGCGCGGCCTTGCGGCCCTCGAACCGGATGCGGCCGGCGGTGATCTCGACGTCGATCAGCGTGCCGTCCCGGCGCACGTGGCGCCAGATCTTCGCGTTCGGCGCGCCCGGACCGCCGCGGGCCTTGACGTCCTCCAGCACGGCCGGGACGTCCTCGGGCGGGCGGATGTCGATGATCCGCATTCCCAGGAACTCGTCGCGCGAATAGCCGTAGTGGCGCACGGCGGCGTCGTTGACGTCCAGGAACGCGAGCGTGTCGGCGTCGTAGACCCACATCGGCATCGGGCTCGCGTCGAACAGCATGCGGTAGCGGTCCTCGGTGCGGCCCGCGTCCAGCGCGGCGGCGACGCGGCGGGCGATCTCGGCGCCGAGCTCGAGCTCCAGCGGGCCGAGCGCGTCCGCGCGCAGCGTGAGCGCGCCGAGCGCCGCGCCGCCCGCGATCAGCGGGACGCAGAGGTGCTCGCGGCAGAGCTCCGGCTCACGCGTGCGCAGCACGATCGCCGGGCCGTGCGGCGCGTCCGGCGACACCGGGAAGTCGTCCGGCGTGGCGATCCGCCGCGTCAGCGCCCCCTGCTCGTCGGCCAGGTCGAACGCGCACTGCGCGCCGAGGCCGGTGGCGAGCAGCTCCGCGACGCGCCGCAGCGCGTCCTCGCGCACCGGTCCCGCGCCGAGGATCTCCCCGACGCGGGCGAGCAGCCTCACCCGCGCCAGGACGTTCGCAGCGTGATCGTCGTTTCCGCCCACGGCCTCCGCCGCGGAGCGTACCCCTATGCGATCGCGGGGGCGGTCAGTTGCGCGTAGAGCGGGAAGCGGTCGACGATCGCCGTGACGCGCTCGGTGAGCTCCGGCTTGGCGGCGTCGAAGTCCGGCTGCAGCGCGCGGGCGATGATCTTGCCGACCTCGTGGAAGTCGTCCTCCTGCAGGCCGCGCGTGGCCAACGCGGGCGTGCCGACGCGCAGGCCGCTGGTGACCATCGGCGGGCGCGGGTCGAACGGCACCGCGTTGCGATTGACGGTGATGCCGATCGCGTGCAGGCGGTCCTCGGCCTGCTGGCCGTCGAGCTCGGAGTGGCGCAGGTCGACCAGCACCAGGTGCACGTCGGTGCCGCCGGTGAGGACGTTGACGCCGTGCTCGGCCTGCAGCAGCTCGGTGGCGAGGGCCTTGGCGCCCGCGACCGTGCGCTGCTGGCGCTCCTTGAAGAGATCGCTGGCCGCGATCTTGAAGGCGACCGCCTTGGCCGCGATCGCGTGCTCGAGCGGGCCGCCCTGCTGACCCGGGAAGACCGCCGAGTTGATCTTCTTGGCGTACTCCTCCTTGCTGAGGATCAGGCCGCTGCGCGGGCCGCCGAGGGTCTTGTGGACGGTCGTGGTGACGACGTCCGCGTACGGGACCGGGCTCGGGTGCACACCGGCGGCGACGAGGCCCGCGAAGTGCGCCATGTCGACCATCAGGTAGGCGCCGACCTCGTCGGCGATCGCCTTGAAGCGCGGGAAGTCGAGGACGCGCGGGTAGGCGCTCCAGCCGGCCAGCAGGAGCTTCGGGCGGTGCTCCTTCGCCAGGCGCTCCACCTCGTCCATGTCGATCCGGTGATCGCGCGGGCTGACCTCGTACGGGACGATCTCGTAGAGGCGGCCGGAGACGTTGAGCTTCATGCCGTGGCTGAGGTGGCCGCCGTGCGGGAGGCTCAGGCCCATGATCTTGTCGCCGGGCTGCAGCAGGGCGTGGTAGACGGCCGTGTTGGCCTGGGCGCCGGCGTGCGGCTGGACGTTGGCGTGCTCGGCACCGAACAGGGCCTTCGCGCGGTCGATCGCGAGCTGCTCGATGACGTCGACGAACTCGCAGCCGCCGTAGTAGCGCTTTCCGGGGTAGCCCTCGGCGTACTTGTTCGTCAGCACGCTGCCCTGGCATTCCAGGACCGCCTGCGGGACGAAGTTCTCGGAAGCGATCATCTCGAGCGTGCGCTGCTGGCGCTCGATCTCGTGGCCGATGGCCTCGGCCACCTCGGGGTCGACCTCGGCGAGCGGCCGGTCGAAGTAGTCGGGCTGCAGGTCGGTCATGACGATTGACGGTAGCGGGTGTCACAGCCGCTGTCGCTCGCGCCAGTATCGCGATGTGGACGACGATCGGCTGCTCGCGCGGGCCCGCCGCGATCCGGCGGCGTTCGGGACGTTCTATGAGCGTCACGAGCGCCTGGTGCTCGGGTATTTCATGCGCCGGGTGGGCGATCCGGAGCTGGCCGCCGATCTCGCGGCGGAGACGTTCGCGGCCGCGCTGGTGGCGGTCGGGCGGTACCGCGGCGGGGGCCCGCCGGCGTCGGCGTGGCTGGTCGGGATCGCGCGGCACGTGCTGTCGGCGAGCGTGCGGCGGGCGCGGGTCGAGGACCGCGCACGGCGGCGGCTCGGGATGGAGCCGCTGGCGCTGGACGACGAGCTGCTGGAGCGGATCGCGCGGATCGGGGGCGACGAGCGCGTCGAGGCGCTGCTCGGGCGGCTGACGCCGTCGCAGTCGGCGGCCGTGCGCGCGCGGGTGCTCGACGAGGAGGACTACGCGGGCATCGCGGCGCGGCTGCGGTGCTCGGAGAGCGTGGTGCGCCAGCGCGTCGCGCGCGGGCTCGCGACGCTGCGGCGGGCGATCGAGGAAGACGCGACATGACGCGCACCACCGCGCCCCGCCCAGCTCCGCGCCCGCGTCCCGCCGCGCCCCGCACCGCCGCGCGTCACGCCGCCCCGCCCCACGCCACCGCGCCCCACGCCACCGCGCCCCACGCCACCGTGCGTCGCGCCACCGCGCCCCACTTCCGGCCCAGGAGGTCCCGATGACTGAGATTCCCGCCCTGCGCGACGCGCTCGTCCGTGCCGGCGCGCGGCGCCGGCGGCGCCGGCGCACGGTCGGCGCGGCCGTCCCCGTACTGGCCGTCGCGGCCGCCGTTCTGGCGCTCGTCTCGCTGCCCGGCCGCGCGCCCGAGCGCGAGCGGGTCGCGCAGACGCCCGTCGCGCCACTGCCCGACGACGCGCTCGCGCGCGCGTACGCCGTCTTCCGCCGCCCGCAGACCACCGCGGACGTGCTGCCCAAGCGCGCGCTCGCGGGCGCGGTGGTCGACGCCGCCCGCTCACGGCTCGTGGCCACCGCCGGCGACACGCGGCTGTTCGCCGTCCCCGCGGACCTGCGCGGCACGCCGAACCTGTGCGTCGTCGAGGTCACGCCACGGCACTCGGCCGCCGCCTGCAACCGGCTGCCGGAGGCGGCGGGCGAGGCGCAACCGCCTGGCCTCTCGGGGTCCGGCGGTTACGCGTTCCTGTTCCCGGACGGCACGCACGACGTGCGCATCACGCTCGCTGACGGCACGCGGCTCGCGCCGACGGTGCACGACGGCGCGGTGCTGGAGACCGCCGGCGCGAGCGACTTCGCGATCGCGTCCTGGACGGGCGCGTCCGGCACGCGCCACATCAGCGCCAACGAGTTCGCCCGCTACGAGCGCCCGCCGGAGGCGTGCCCGGCGCTCGAGCCGCTCCCGGCCGACGCGCAGGCGCAGGCGGAGCGGGTGGCGCTGCTGGACGTCGACCGGTTCTACCCGGGCGTTGAGGCCGCGCGGGTCACCGGCGTGCGGGTCCCGGACGGCACGCCGTGCGGAAGCGGTGAGCGCTCGCTCGAGGTCTCGCTGGCGCTCACGCCCAGCGACCCGAAGGCGCGCAGCAGCGCGAGCCTCTCACAGGGGCGGCTGCTGCTCGGCGTCGTCGGCGGCGAGCTGCGCGTCTACCAGCTGCTGCACTAGCGCGCGGGGGACGGCGCCCTCGCGCAGGATCGCGCCGGTGTGGACGTCGATGACCGTGGACGGCGTGCCGGGCAGCTCGCCGCCGTCGAGGACGAGGTCGGCGCCGGCGCGGATGCTGGCCGGCACCTCGTCGAGGCGGCGGGCGTCCGGGCCGCCGGCGAGGTTCGCGCTCGACTGCAGGACCGGGCGGCCGACCGGCGCGAGGAACGGTACGCGCACGCCGAGCGCCTCGCCGCCGGCCAGCGGATAGCGCCGCTCCGGGTTCGGGACGAGCAGCGTCACACCGCCGGGCAACAGCGCGCGGTACGGCCCGACGTCGGGCGCCGCGGCGAGGTCGAAGAACATCACCGCCGCCGGCTTGGCGGGCGGGCGCCCCTTGAGCGCGTACAGCTTCGCGACCGCGTCCGCGTTCTCGGGGTCGCACGCGAGACCGTAGACCGTGTCCGCGGGGAAGACGGCGACGCCGCCCGCGGCGACGCACGCCCCCAGCGCCCGCGCCTGCTCGTCGGTCAGCACGCGCCGCCTCCGAGCGTCGCCGCGCGTCCGCACCGCGCCACCCGCGCGCCGCCGCGCCGCGCGCCGCCGCACCACGCCACCCGCGCAACCGCCGCGCACCGCGCATCGCATGCCACCCGCGCGACCGCGCCGCGCCGCGCGCCGCCGCACCACGCCACCGCCGCGCGCCGCGCGGCGCCGCACCGCGCCACCCGCGCGCCACGCCACGCCACGCCGTTCACGCGCGCCTCGCGATCGCGACCCGTTCGATCCCCGCGAGGTCGCGCACGCGGCTCACCTCGGCGAAGCCCGCGGCGCGGGCCAGCGCCTCGACCGCGTCGGCCTGGCCCGCGCCGTGCTCGAGCGCCAGCCACCGAACCGGGAGCGCGACCAGGCGGCGGATCACGTCGAGCCCGTCGGGCCCCGCGAGCAGCGCGCCCGCGGGCTCGTAGGCCAGCTCGCGCATCACGCGCGCGCCCACTTCCACGTACGGCGGGTTCGAGACCACCGCGTCGACGTCCTCGATGCCCGCCAGCAGGTCGCCGAGCACGAACGTCACGTCGAGCCCCCGCGCGTTCGCCCGGGCCACGTCGAGCGCGTCGGCGCTCACGTCGGTCGCGAGCACGTCCAGGTCCGGCCGCTCGTCCTTGAGCGCCAGCGCGACCGCGCCCGAGCCTGTCCCCACGTCGACCACGCGCGCCCCGCGCGGCAGGTCCAGCGCCGCCTCGACCAGGTGCTCGGTCTCCGGCCGCGGAACCAGCACGCGCGCGTCGACCGCCAGCTCCAGCCGCCGGAACCCGCGCGTGCCGACGATGTACGCGACCGGCTCGCGCTCCCGGCGGCGCCGGGCGAAGTCCATGAACGCGCGCGCCTCGTCGCCCGTCAACGCACGCCGCGAGTCCACGATCAGCGCCGCCCGGTCGACCCCGAGCACGTACGCCAGCAGCACCTCGGCGTCCAGCCGCGGCGTGTCGCAGCCCGCCGCGGTCAGCGCGATCACGGCGGACTCGAGCGCCTCGCGGACGGTCGTCGTCGCGAGCGGCCGCCGGCTCAAGCGCTCGCCTGCTCCTCCAGCCGGCGCCGCTTCTCCGCGTCCTGGAGCGCCGCGGTCAGGTCGTCCGGCTCCCCCGCCAGCACGGCGTCGAGGTTGTGCACCGTGAAGTTGATCCGGTGATCGGTCACCCGCCGCTGCGGGAAGTTGTACGTGCGGATCTTCTCCGCACGGTCACCGGTGCCGACCTGCGAGCGGCGGTCCGCGCTGAGCGCCGCCTGCTGCTCGGCCAGCTTGGCCTCGTAGAGCCGCGCGCGCAGCAGCTTCATCGCGCGCTCGCGGTTCTGCAGCTGCGACTTCTCGTCCTGCATCGAGATCACGATCCCGGACGGCTTGTGGGTGATCCGCACGGCCGAGTCGGTGGTGTTGACCGACTGCCCGCCCGGGCCGGAGGAGCGGTAGACGTCGATCTGCAGGTCGTTGGGGTCGATCTCGACCTCGACGTCCTCGGCCTCCGGCAGCACCGCGACCGTCGCGGTCGACGTGTGGATGCGGCCCTGGGACTCGGTCTCGGGCACGCGCTGGACGCGGTGCGTCCCGCCCTCGAACTTGAACACCGAGTACGCGCCGTCACCCTTGATCTCGAACGTGTAGGAGCCGTCCGACGCCGCCATCGTCTCCGCCTTGTAACCGAGCCGCTCCGCGTAGCGCTGGTACATGCGGTACAGGTCGCCGGCCCAGATCCCGGCCTCGTCGCCGCCCGCGCCGCCGCGGATCTCGACGATCACGTTCTTGTCGTCGTTGGGGTCGCGCTCGACCATCGCCAGCCGGATCTCGTCCTCGAGCCGCTCGATCCGCTCGCGCGCCTCGGTGAGCAGGGACCGCATCTCGGGGTCCTCGCCCTCGGCCAGCAGCTCCTCGGCGCCCTCGGCGTCCGAGACCGCGTGCCGCCACTCCTCCGCCAGCTTGGCGGCGGGCGCGAGCTGGTTGAACGCGCGGCCGGCGTCCGCGTAGCGCTGGCGGTCCGCGATCACCGCGGGGTCGGCCATCTGCGCCTGGGCGTCGGCGAAGCGGGCCTCGATCTGCTCGACGAGGGACTCGATCATTCGAGTCCCGATTCTAGGATTAGGCGGCGACCTCGACGCCGACGCGGTCCTCGGCGGCCGCGGCGCGCGGATCCTCGACCGCGAGGACGGCCTCCAGCGCGGCGATCGCGACCTCGAGCTGCTCGTCGTCCGGCTCGCGCGTGGTGAGCTTCTGCAACTGCATGCCGGGCCAGATGATCGCCTGCACCCAGCCGCGCCCGCGGTTGCGGCCGGCGAACTTGATCAGCTCGAAGGACAGGCCCGCGACCAGCGGGACGCCGATCACGCGCGTGGCCAGCAGGATCCACCAGGCGGGGAGACCGACGGGCGCGAAGACGAAGATCGCGACGATCATGACCACGAGCAGGAAGCTCGTGCCGCAGCGGGGATGCAGGCGCGAGAAGCCGCGGGCGTGGTCCGGCGTCAGCGGCAGCCCGGCCTCGTAGGTGGAGATCACCTTGTGCTCGGCGCCGTGGAACTGGAACAGGCGCTTGAGGTCGCGCTGGCGCGAGAGCAGGGTCAGGTAGCCGAGGAAGATCGCGGTGCGCACGACGCCCTCGACCAGCCAGAACAGCAGCGACGAGCCGAGCCAGCCCTTGATCAGGCTCGTGAGGACGACGGGGACGACGAAGAAGAGGCCGACGACGAGCGCGAGCGCGGCCACGATCGTCAGCGCCCACGCGCGCTTGGAGATCGGCTCCTGGTCTTCGGGCTGCTGCGCGTTGGCCGAGATCTCGAGCGCCTTGAAGCCGATCGAGAGCGACTGGCCGAGCGCGACGACGCCGCGGATCACCGGCCAGCGCAGCGCGCGGTGGCGCCGCGCCCAGGACACGACCGGGAAGGATTCGACGGCGGTCTCGCCGTCGCGCCGGGTGGCCACCGCCCAGGTGGACACCCCGCGCATCATCACGCCCTCCAGGACGGCTTGGCCGCCGACGGGGGCGTCGCGCTGCTCCGGGCTGCTCACCTCCTAGGTGATCGGCACGCCGGGGCCGGGCCTTAGCGAGGGGGTGTTTCGACTTTGCTAACCATGCGTGAGCAAAGTCGAAACACCCCCTCCCGGCCCCGCCTTACTTTCCGCCGCGGCTGCGGGCGAGCTTGCGCTGGAAGCGCTCGACGCGACCGCCGGTGTCCACCAGCTTCTGCTTGCCGGTGTAGAACGGGTGGCAGTTGGAGCAGATCTCCACGTGCATGTCGCCCTTGGTGGAACGCGTCACGAACTCGTTCCCGCAGGTGCAGCGCACGGTGGCCTCTGCGTATTCGGGATGGATGTCAGTCTTCATGGTTCATTCCAGTGTAGGCACGCGGACAAGGTCAGCAGAGGGCGCTGGCCGCGTTGTTCTCCTCGTCGGCCTCGTCGACCTCCGAGCGGGGGTCGGCGACCGCCGAGATCTCCGCGCCCGGCGCGCACGGCGCCGCCGGAAGCCGCACCGACACCGAGGCCCGTGACGCCAGCGACGCGACCTCCGCCGTCGCGATCGGCGCCTCGTCGGCGAAGAAGGACACGCCGAACGGCCCCGCCGCGGCCCGGCCCCGGTTGAACAGGGTCGCGACGTAGGCGTCGCCCTCGAAGCGGACGGACCGCACGACGAGGTCCGCCCGCGTGTCCGGCAGCGTGCAGGCCGGGGACACGACGCGCTCGGACCGCGACACCTTCCCGCGCCGGTCGCGCCAGCGGAACTCGATCGAGACCCGGTAGCCGGCGGGCGCGAGCAGGTCCTGCACGGTCTTGTCGTACGTGTACTTGGTGAGCCCGGCCGGCACCGTGATCCACGTCCCGAACCCCGCGGCGGACACCTTGCGGAACCGCGCATCGTCGGCGGTGCGCGCCTGCAGCGTGAACCGCAGCTGCATGCGCGCGGCCCGCCGGTAGCTCAGCATCCGCCCTTCGAACGTCGCTTCGCGCGCGGTGCGATCGCAGCGCACGAGGCTCGCCTTGGCGTACGGCGAGACCGTACGTGCGTGCGCGGGCGCCGCGGCGAACCCCGCCAGCAGCGCCCCGACAACCAGAACCCGGACCATGCGTCACGAAAACCGTCCACCCCGGTGCGAGTTGCGCCTATCGTCCCGCCCATGCCCGATTTCGACTGGGAACGTCCGCTTGCCGACCTGCGCGAGCTCGGGGAGCTGACCGGCGGCCCGGACGGAGCGCGCCGGCTCGCCTGGACCGCCGACTGGCGCGCCGCGCGCGAGTGGCTCGAGCGCAAGCTGGCCACCGGCACCCGGGGGACGGTCGAGCGCGACGCCGCCGGCAACCTCTGGGCGACGCTCGCGGGCGAGAGCGACGCCACGGTCGTGGTCGGCTCCCACATCGACGCCGTGCCGCACGGCGGCTGGCTGGACGGCTGCCTCGGGGTCCTCGCGGCGCTGGAGATCCTGCGGGCGTACGAGGACACGCCGCCGGTCACGATCAAGCTGGTCGACTGGGCCGACGAGGAGGGCGCGCGCTTCGGCCGCAGCCTGCTCGGCTCCTCGGCCGCGGCCGGGACGCTGGACCCCGACGCCG
Source organism: Solirubrobacter sp. (assembly GCA_035555675.1). Classification (GTDB taxonomy): domain Bacteria; phylum Actinomycetota; class Thermoleophilia; order Solirubrobacterales; family Solirubrobacteraceae; genus Solirubrobacter. Next base: position 92,942 of record DATMGH010000193.1, read on the forward strand.
TCCGCCGCCTCACCGACGCCGACGGCACCGCGCTTGCGGACGCGCTGCGGGAGAACGGGGTCGACCTCGACGCGATGGGTCGCGCCGGGCTTCCCCGCATCGACGCCTACCTGGAGCTGCACATCGAGCAGGGCCCGCGCCTGGAGGCCGCCGGGAAGCCCGCGGCGGCCGTGATCGGCTGCTTCGGCGCCGAGCGGCACGCGGTCACGTTCACCGGCAGGGCCAGTCACGCCGGCAGTACCCCGATGCACCTGCGCCACGACGCGTTCGCCGCCGCGGCGCGCTGGGCGCTGACGGTCCGGGAGTCGGCGGTCGCGAACGAGGGTGTCGCCACGGTCGGCCGGGTCGCGGTCGCTCCCGGCGTCCCCACCATCATCAACGGCCGCTGTGCGGTGACGCTCGACCAGCGCGCGCTCGAGTCGCACAAGCTCGCCACGATGCTCGACGACGCCAAGCGAGCCGCGGCGACGATCGCCGAGGAGGAGGGCGTCGGGGTCGAGTGGGCGCCGATCTACGCGATCGAGCCGATCGCGTTCGACCCCCGCCTCGTCGACCTGGCGGCGCAGGCGATCGAGGAGGTGACGGGCGACGCCGCGCCCCGCCTTCCCTCCGGCGCGCTCCACGACGCCGCCGAGATCGCCCGCCGGGCACCCACGGTGATGCTGTTCGCGGCGAGCACCGGCGGCGTCAGCCACTCGCCGGCCGAGGACACGCCCGAGGACGACCTCCGGGCCGCCCTGCGCGCCTTCGGCCGGCTCTTCGAACTGACCGCCGCGAACCTAAACCCCTCCTAAAGGGGCCAGGCCCCTTTAGGAGGGGTTTAAGTCGTTTCAGGTGATCTGGTAGACCGGGCCGTCGCCGCCCTCGGGCGGGGTCAGGCGGCCGCCTTTGGCCGTGATGGCGCCGCACTGGACGCAGTTCGACGGGTTCACGATCAGGTCGATCATGCCCGTCTCGGGCGCGTCGTCGGGCACCTCGTAGACGCCCGCAGGACACATCCACGCCCAGCCCTCGCCGACCTCGCGCGGCACCCGCGTCTGGATGCGGATGTGCGACGGCGCGTCGTCGCGCGTCGCGTTCCCGGTCAGGAAGACCCCGGACAGCTTGTCGAACGTGTACTTGCCGTCCGGCTTCGGGTAGCGCTTGTGCCGGTCGGTCAGCGTGAGCGGCGCCTCGCTGTCGCGGTGCGTCGCCCAGTGCCCGCCCGGGAAGCGGCCCTTTGTGAGCACCATCGCGTTCGTGATCGCGCCGCCCAGGATCAGCCCCTTGCCGAACGGCTGCTTCATGTTGCGCGACTCGTAGAGCTCCTTGCCCATCTGCGACGCGTAGATCGCCCGCTCGTAGGCGGAGAAGTCGTTCGAGCCGGCCTTCAGCTGCGCGTAGATCGTCTCGGCCGCCAGCCGGCCGGACTCGATCGCGTAGTGGATGCCCTTCAGGCGCGGGACGTTGACCATCCCGCCCGCGTCACCGGCGATCACCATGCCCGGCGCGTGCAGCGCCGGCATCGCCCAGTAGCCGCCCTCCGGGATCGCCTTCGCGCCCCAGGCCACGCGCTTGCCGTCGGCCAGGATCTTGCGCACCAGCGGGTGCAGCTTGAACTCCTGCAGCACGTCGTGGACCGAGAACCGCGCGTCCGTGTAGTCGAGCCCGGTCACGAACCCGATCGAGACCTTCGGCGCCTCGCCCTCGCGGTTCATGCCGTAGATCCAGGAGCCGCCGAACTCCTTCCACTTCGCCCCCCAGCGCAGCGGCCAGCCGAGCGTGTGGACGATCTTCTCGAACGGCTGCGGGATCTCCCAGACCTCCTTGACCCCGAGCGCCCACACCTGCGGGTCCTTCGGCGCCAGGTCGAGCGCCTTCAACGCAGCGCCCGTCAGGTGCCCCCAGTTGCCCTCGGCCAGCACGGTCGCCTGCGCGATCACGTCCGAGCCCGGCTCGAAGTTCGCCTTCTCGCCGCCGGCCTTGTCGCGCCCCTTGTCGCCCGTGCGCACGCCGACCACGCGGCCGCCGTCGACCAGCAGCTTCGCGCCGACGGTCTCGGAGAGCAGGTACGCGCCCGCCTCCTCCGCCTTCTCCCCCAGCCAGCGGTTGAGCTCGGCCACGCTCACCACGTAGTTGCCGTGGTTGCGGAACGGCGGCGGCGTCGGCTTGAGCGGGAACGCGCGCCGCTTGGTGCAGAAGTAGACCGTCTCGGCCTTGACCTCGCCCCAGTGCGGCCAGGAGTCGTCGTCTCCCAACAGAGTGCGGATCGCGGACGGGTTCATCACGCCGCCGGAGAGCTGGTGCGCTCCGGCGACGCGGCCCTTCTCGATCACCGCGACGGGGACCTCCCCGAGCCGCTCCATCGTCTCGGGATCGTCCTCCAGCAGCTGCAGCAGCCGGATCGCGCACGCGAGCCCGGCCTGGCCGCCGCCGACGATCGCGACGCCGACCTCGATCCGCTCGTCGGAGGGGTCGGTCGGCGCACCGACGAACTCGGCCGCCGAGTCGACCGGCGGCGGGAACTGGCTCGGGGAAGCCGTCATGCTTTCTTCGCCTTCACGGCCTCCGTCAGCTTCGGGACGATCTTGTTCAGGTCGCCGACGACGCCGAGGTCGGAGAACTCGAAGATCGGCGCGTTGGAGTCCTTGTTGATCGCGACGATGTTCTCCGAGCCCTGCATGCCGACCTTGTGCTGGATCGCGCCGGAGATGCCCGCCGCGAGGTACAGCTTCGGCGCCACGGTCTTGCCGGTCTGGCCGATCTGAGCCGCGTAGGAGTACCAGCCGGCGTCGACGACCGCGCGGGTCGCGGCGACCGCGCCGCCCAGGGCGCGCGCCAGCTCCTCGAGCGCCTCGAAGCCTTCGGCCTTGCCGAGCCCGCGGCCGCCGGCCACGAGCACGTCGGCGTCCTCGATGTTGACGTCCGCGCCGCGCTGCTCGCCGCGCTGGACCATCTTCGCGCGGGTAGAGTGCGGCTTGAACTGCACGTCGAGGTCGACGACCTCGGCCGTCCCGCCGGTCTCGTGCGCCTCGAACGCGTTCAGGCGCCCGATGATCACGCCGACGTCGGAGCGGTAGTGCACGGAGGAGATCTCGGAGTCCTGCAGGATCGGGCGCTCGGCGACCAGCTTGCCGTCCTCGACGCGCACGCCGGTGACCTCCATGCAGACGCCCGCGTCGAGCCGCGCGGCCAGGCCGGCGCCGATCTCGAACCCGAGCAGGCCGCCGCCGAACAGCGCGTAGCCGTGGCCGCCGTCGGCGATCGCCGCCGCCATCGCGTCCACGACCGGCTGCGCGAGGCCCTCGGGCCCGTTGACCCGGTAGACCTTGGTCGCGCCGTGGTTGCCCAGCGAGGCGGCGAGCTCGTCGGAGACGTCGCCGACGACGATCGCGTGGCACTCGGTGCCCAGCTCGGACGCGAGCCGCGCGCCCTCGGAGACCGCGCCGAGCGAGTTCTTGTTGAACGCGCCGTCGTAGTGCAGCGCGTAGACCAGGATCCCACTCATGCCAGCAGCTTCCTCTCGTCCAGCCACGCGACGATCTTCTCGACCGTCTCGTTGGTGTCCTCGTCCTCGAAGATCTCGCCGGCCGCCTTCGGGGGCGGCGCCTTGAAGTCCTGGCAGTGCGCGCGGGCGTGGTCGTAGCCGACGCGGTCGGGCTCGATCCCCGCGTCCGCGGCCGACTTGGTCTCCAGCGGCTTCTTCTTGGCGCCCATGATCGCCTTCAGCGACGGGTAGCGCGGCTCGTTGATCGCGTCGCCGACGCTGATCACGGCGGGCAGCGGGATCTCGACCGTGTCGTAGCCGTACTCGGCCTGGCGCTCGCAGCGCAGGGCGCCGTCGACGACGTCGATCTTGATCACCTGGGTCAGCGACGGCATCTCCAGGTGGTCGGCGACCACGGCGCCGATCGTGTAGCACTCGCCGTCGTCGGACTGCTGGCCGAGCAGCACCAGGTCGGGGGACTCGGTCGCGAGCACCTTCGCCAGCGCGTAGCCGGTGCCGTTGACGTCCGAGCCGGCCAGGGCGTCGTCGATCAGGTGGATCGAGCGGTCCGCGCCCAGCGAGACCGCCTTGCGCAGGGCCTTGGACGCGGCCTCGGGGCCCATCGTCACCGCGACGATCTCGTCGACCTGCAGAGCGCCGCCTTCCCTGAGCTGCATCGCGGCCTCGATGGCGTGCGTGTCGAAGGGGTTGTCGCGCGTCTCACCCCCGCGTTCCAAGCGTCCGGTCGAGGGGTTGATGCGCTTCGTCACCCCCGCCTCCGGGACACTCTTGACAAGGACGCAGATCTTCACAGAGTCACCTCTTTGCAAGAACGAACGTTCGGCATCCTAGCGCGTTGACTGACCAGTCAATCCAGTGGTTTCGCCATCTCCAACAAACGTTGGAGCACCTGCTCGCGCACCTCACCCGTCGGCGGTCCCATGCCGAGCAGCTCCGCCAGCCAGAGCCCGTCGGCGGCGAGCCGGGCGACGGTCGCGTCGACCGGATCGGCGCTTTCGCGCTCCACGCGATCCTGCCAGATCCCGTACTGGCGCCGCACCGTGAGCAGCAGCGAGGGATCGGCGATCAGCGCCGCGAGCATGCCGAGCTCGTTGCTCTGCGGGGCGCTGGCCTTCACGTAGCCGCGGACGAAGGCAGGGTCGGCCTCGGCGATCTCGCGCTCGAACTCCCCCAGCCAGCGGTCGACCATGCCTTCGACGAGGTCGCGCTTGGACTTGAAGTGGTAGAGCAGGCCGCCCTTGGAGACCTCGGCCTCCTCGGCGACGGCGTCGAGCGTCAGCGCCTGGGCGCCGTCGCGGCGCACGACGGCGCCGGCGGCGTCCAGGAGCCGGTCTCTAGTGCGCGCCCGCGGCATTGAGCCCGACGACGCCGAGGATGATCAGCCCGAGCGAGGCGACCTTGAGGAGGTTCGCGCCTTCGCCGTAGGCCAGGATCCCGATCACAGCGATCGCGGCCGTGCCGACGGCCGACCAGACGGCGTACGTCGTGCCGACGCTCATGTGCTTGAGCACCAGCGCGAGTAGCCAGAACGACAGGCCGTAGCCGACCACGACCACCGCCGCGGGTAAGAGCTTGGAGAAGCCGTCGGAGGCTTTGAGAGCAAGCGTACCGATGACTTCGGAGGCGATGGCGAGTGCGAGGTAGATGGCGGTCATGCCCGTAACTATACCGTCTGGACGGTATAGTTACGGCGTCACCGCGCCCCGGATGAAGTCGATGATGTCCTGGGTCGGCGCGCCCGGCGTGAACACCTCGGCTACCCCCAGCGCCTTCAGCTCCGGGATGTCCTGGTTGGGGATCGTGCCGCCGACGGTCACGACCACGTCCCCGGCGTCCTGCTCGCGCAGCAGCTCGATCACGCGCGGGACCAGCGTCATGTGCGCGCCGGAGAGGATCGACAGGCCGACCGCGTCGGCGTCCTCCTGCAGGACGGTCTCGACGATCTGCTCCGGGGTCTGGTGCAGCCCCGTGTAGATCACCTCCATGCCGGCGTCACGCAACGCGCGGGCGATGATCTTGGCGCCGCGATCGTGGCCGTCGAGGCCGGGCTTGGCCACGACCACACGGATCTTCCTGGTCGAAGTGGCCATGCTCCGGATAATACGAGGACTTCCTCGTTTCTGCCGCCGGATAGCGTCACCGCAACCGTGAACGCCGCCGACCTCCCGACCAGCGTGACCCGCGCGGTGCTCGACGTCGCGTTCGACGCCGTGGTGACGATGGACGCGGGCGGCGTGGTGCTGGCGGTCAACCGGGCGGCCGAGCGGCTGTTCGGCTACGCGGCGCAGGACATGGTCGGGCGCGCGGTCGCCGAGCTGATCGTCCCGCCGGCGCTGCGCGAGGCGCACCGCGCGGGGCTCGAGCGCTACCTGCGCACCGGGCGCGGGCCGGTCGTCGGGCGGCGCGTGGAGCTCAGCGCGATGCGCGCCGACGGCTCCGAGTTCCCGGTCGAGCTGGTCGTCACGCGGCCGGAGCTCGACGGCCCGCCGGTCTTCTACGGCTACGTCCGCGACCTCAGCGGCCGCTACGTCGCCGAGGCTGCGCTGCACCGGCTGGCCGACGAGCAGGCCGCGCTGCGCCGGGTCGCCACCGCGGTCGCCGCCGAGCACGAGCCCGAGCGGCTGTTCAACCTGCTCTCCCAGGAGGTCGGGCGGCTGTTCGACGCCGGCACCGCGCACATGTTCCGCTTCGACGCCGACGGCCGCGGGGGCGCGATCATCGGCGGCTGGAGCCGGCGTCCCGAGCACGTGCTCCCGCCCGGGACGCGGATGCCGCTCGACGGCGACACGGCGGTCACACGCGTGTGGCGCACCGGCCGCGCGGCGCGGATGGACTCCTACGACTCGGCCGGCGGGGAGCTGGCGGCGCGCCTGCGCGGGTACGGCGTGCGCTCGGTGGTCGCCGCACCGATCTTCCTCGGCGGGGCGCTGTGGGGCGCGGCGGTCGTGTCCACGATGGACGAGCAGCCGTTCCCGGAGGACGCCGAGGAGCGGCTGTCCTACTTCGCGGAGCTGACCGCGCAGGCGCTGGCCAACGCGCAGGCGCGTGAGGATCTCGCCGCGTCGCGCGCACGGATCGTGGCGGCGGGGGACGCGGAGCGGCGGCGCCTGGAACGCAACCTGCACGACGGGGCGCAGCAGCGGCTCGTGTCGCTGGCGCTGATGCTGCGGATGGCGGCGCGGCGGCACCCGGACGACGAGGACCTGGTGCGGGCGGCCGACGAGCTCAGCTACGCGCTGGAGGAGCTGCGCGAGCTGGCGCGCGGCATCCATCCCGCGGTGCTGACCGAGCGCGGGCTGGAGCCGGCGGCGCGGGCGCTGGCCGATCGCGCGCCGCTGCCGGTCGAGCTGGAGCTCGCGCTCGACGACGAGCGGCTTCCGTCGCCGGTCGAGGCGGCCGCCTACTACCTGCTCTCGGAAGCGCTCACGAATGTGGCCAAGTACGCGCGGGCGACGCACGTCCAGGTGACGATTGCCCGCGCAGGCGGCGAAGCGCGAATCGAGATCGCCGACGACGGCGTCGGCGGCGCGCACCCGGACGGCGGCAGCGGGCTGCGCGGCCTCGCCGACCGCGTCGAGGCCCTGGGCGGGCGGCTGGAGATCAGCTCGCCGCCCGGCGAGGGCACCACGCTCGTCGCCCGCATCCCGCTCACGCCCGAGCTTAAGCGCCCCTAAAGGGGCCAGGCCCCTTTACGTCGTCTTTAAGTTTGGCCGGCGTCAGCGTTTGAGCGTGACCGTGAGGCGTTTGGTGGTCCGGTTGCCGGCCCGGTCGGTGACCACGGCGGTGAGCGTGAGCTTGACGCGCTTGCGCTTGTTGAGAGCCTTGCGCGCCCTGGTCGTGAGCTTGATCGGCAGCTTCCGCGTCCCCGGTGCGAGCGTGGCGGCGAGCTCCCCGACCGTGCGGTTGATGCGGAGCTTGCGCGCGGTCTTCTTGTCGAGCGTCAGCGTCAGCCTGGCGGTGACGCTCTCGCGGATCGTCAGCCGCACGGCCACGGAGCGCTTGCGCGTCGCGTTCTTGAGCACGACGCTCGGCGGCGTGACGTCGGCGGGAGCCGGGGCCGGCACCAACACCGGCGCCGGCGCCGGGACCTGCGGCGGCGCGGGCGCGGCCGGCGGCGCGGGCACGGAAACCCCGGTGACCGTGATCCGCATCGTCGCGTCCTCGGACGCCAGCCCGAGCCGGGCGTCGTCCTCGTCCGCGTAGTACGTGAACGAGTCCGTCCCCACCCACCCGTCGTCGGGCGTGTAGACGATCGTCCCGTCGTCCTCGACGTCCAGCTCGCCGTGCATCGGGTTGCCGAACCACACGGTGTACTCGTCGCCGTCGGCCTCGTCGCAGGCGAAGTCCTCGATCACGAGCTGCTGGCCGGACTCGATCGTGGCCTCGCCGTCGCGGCAGACCGGCGCGGTGTTGACCAGGATCGTGACCGTCGCCAGCTCGGACTGGCCGTCGGCGTTGCTGACCCGGTACGTGTAATGGTCCTCCCCGCGGAACCCGGGCTGCGGCGTGTAGACGTCGCCCTCCAGCGTGCCGAGCGCCGGCGCCGTGACGATCGTCCGCGTCAGCGGGCCCGTGCCCGTGCAGTCCGGCGCCGGCAGCGTCAGCGGCGCGTTGACCGGCGTGACCACGTACCCGTCCACGCAGCGCGGCGGCTCGGCGGCGAGCGCGAGGCTCGCGAGCAGCACCGGCAGCATCACGCCCCCCGCATCGCGTCGCCGAGCAGCGCGCGGGCGATCACCAGGCGCTGGATCTCGCTCGTCCCCTCGTAGATCTCCGTGACCTTCGCGTCGCGGTAGTACCGCTCGGCCGGGAACTCCTTCGTATAGCCGTAGCCGCCGAGGATCTGGATCGCCTCGCCGGTCTGGCGGCGCGCGACCGCGGACGCGAACAGCTTCGCCTGCGCCCCCTCGACGCCGTGCGGGCGACCCGCCTGCTTGAGCCGCGCCGCGCGCCAGACGAGCGCCCGCGCCGCCTCGATCTCGGTCTGCATGTCGGCCAGCTTCTGCTGGATCGCGCCCAGGCGCGCGATCGGGCCGCCGAACGCGTGGCGCTCCTTCGCGTACGCCGCGGCGACGTCGAGCCCCGCCTGCGCGATCCCGACCGCCTGCGCGGCGATCCCGATCCGCCCGCCGTCGAGCGTGCGCAGCGCGACCCGCATGCCGTTGCCGGGCTCACCGAGGCGCTCAGCCGGCGTGCTCTCGAACGCCAGGTCGGCGGTGGAGCTGGAGTTCAGCCCCAGCTTCTCCTCCTCGCGGGTGACGCTGAAGCCGTCGGCGCCCGCGCGCACCAGGAACGCGGACGGCTTCTCGCCCTCCTTCGCGAACACGACGAACGTGGTGGCGAACGACCCGTTGGTGATCCACTGCTTGGTGCCGGTGATGCGGTCCTCGATCACCCGCGTGCGCATCGCGCTCGCGTCGGAGCCCGAGCCGGACTCGGTGAGCGCGAACGCCGCCAGCTCGTCCCCCGCCGCGAGCTTGGGGACGATCGCGTCGATCTGCTCGGCGGAGCCGTGGTCGAGGATCGGCAGCGTTCCCGCGCTGGTGTGCACGGCGACGGTCACCCCGACGCCCGCGTCGGCGCGGCTGAGCTCCTCCAGCACGAGCACGTAGGCCAGGAAGTCGGCGCCGGCGCCGCCGTGCTCCTCAGGCACGCAGACGCCCATCAGCCCGAGCTCGCCCAGCTCGGCGAACAGCTCGCGCGGGAAGTGGTGCTCGCGGTCCCAGCCCGCGGCGTTCGGCGCGATCCGCTCGTCCGCGAAGCGCCGCGCCAGCTCGCGGATCTCGCGCTGATCGTCCGTCAGCTCGTGGTAGCTCACCGTACGGCCCGTCCCACCGCCACGCCGCCGCCCAGCAGGGCCGCCGCCGCCGCGACGCGCAGCTTGCGCCCGAGTCGTTCGAACCGCATGATCTCCCACCCCTCCGCGCGCGCCACGCGCGCCAGTTCCTTGTCCGGATTGACGGCCACAGGATGCCCGACCGCCCGCAGCATCGGAAGGTCCGACTCCGAGTCGCTGTACGCATAGCTGGCCTGCAGGTCGAGGCCTTCGCGGGCCGCCAGCTCGCGGATCGCCTGCGCCTTTCCCTCACGGTAGTTGAACGGGCCGCCCGCGCGGCCGGTGTAGACGCCGTCGACGACCTCGGCCACCGACCCGACCGCGCCGTCGAACGTGAGCACGATCGCCATCAGCTCGGCCATCTCCTGCGCCGCCGCCGTGCAGATGAACACGGGCCGGCCGGCGTCCTGGTGCTCGTAGGCCAGCTCGAGCATGCGCGGGTACACGCGCGGCAGGACGCCGGCCAGCACCGCCGGCGAGAGCCGCTGCAGATCGCGCACGTGGGTGCCGGCGAGCAGCGTGCCGACGCGCTCGCGCACCGCGTCGGTCATCGCGTCCGTCGACCCGCGCAGGCGGAAGCGCACGTTCTCGTAGAAGTCGCGCGCGATGTCGCGGCGCGTCACCATCCCCGCCCGGTACGCTGCGCGGCCGAACTGGAACGAGGACGAGCCGGCGATCAGCGTGCGGTCGAGGTCGAAGAACGCCGCGCCGCGCTCGCCGTCGCGCTTGATGGCTCCCCCGCCCGGAGGCGGGGGCAGTATGTGCGGCCGTTCCGTCAAACGTGCACGATCACGGCGTCGCCCTGCCCGCCGCCGGAGCAGATCGCCGCGCAGCCGTAGCCACCGCCGCGCCGGCGCAGCTCGAGCACCAGCGCGCCGATGATGCGCGCGCCGGACGCACCGATCGGGTGCCCGAGCGCGACCGCGCCGCCGTTGACGTTCACGCGCTCCTCGTCGACGCCGAGCATCCGCACCGAGTTCAGCGCGACTGAGGCGAACGCCTCGTTGATCTCCCAGAGGTCGATGTCGCCCGGCTGCAGCCCGGCCTTGTCGAGCGCCTTCAGCGCCGCGTTGGCGGGCGTGCGGGCCAGGTACGCGAACTCGTCCGCGACCGCCGCCTGGGCGACGATCGTGGCCAGCGCCTCCTTGCCGTTGCGCTCCGCCCACTCGTCGGAGGCCAGCACGAGCGCGCCCGCGCCGTCGTTGACGCCCGGCGAGTTGCCGGCCGTGTGCGTGCCGCCCTTGACCAGCCCGGGCAGCTTCGCCAGCGCCTCGAGGCTGGACCCGCGGCGCGGCGCCTCGTCGACCTCGACCACGGTGTCGCCCTTGCGCGAGGTGACCGTCACCGGGACGATCTCCTCCGGGATGCGGCCGTCGTCGGTGGCCGCGATCGCGCGCTCGTGGCTGCGCAGCGCCCACTTGTCGAGGTCGGCGCGGGTGATCTCCAGCTCGTCGCCGACCGTCGTCGCCTCCTCGAACATCTGCTTGCCCGAGAACGGGTTGCGCAGGCCGTCCTGGATCATCGCGTCGAGCGCCTTGACGTCGCCCATGCGGAAGCCCGAGCGCGCGCCGGGCAGCAGGTACGGCGCCTGCGACATCGACTCCATGCCGCCGCCGACCGCGATGTCGACGTCGCCCGCCCGGATCGCCTGGTCGAGCATGCCGACCGCGCGCACGCTCGACGCGCACACCTTGTTGATCGTCTCGGAGGTGACCTCGATCGGGATCCCGGCCTCGATCTGCGCCTGCCGGCTCGGGATCTGGCCCTGGCCCGCCTGCAGCACCGTGCCCATCACCACGTGCTCGACCTGCTCGGGCGCGACGTCGGCGCGCTCCAGCGCCTCGCGGATCGCGACGCCGCCGAGGTGGGTGGCGGGAAGCGCCGACAGGCCTCCGCCCAGCTTGCCGATCGGCGTGCGCGCGCTGCTCAGGATCACGGTTCGGGCCATGGAGCGAGTCTATTAAGGTCGCCCACCATGCATGTCGCCACCACCACCGACGCTCCGACCGCCACCCGCGCCGACACGATCGTCGTCGGCGTCTTCGAGGACGAGGGAATCGCGCACGACCACGGCGGCGTGCTGCAGGCGCTGGTGGACTCCGGCGAGGCGCGGCGGGGGCTGCGGCGCGTGGCGGTGACGCACGCCGAGGGGCGGCGCTTCGTGATCGCCGGCCTCGGCGCGCGGGCGGACTTCGATCCCGAGCGCGCGCGGATCGCCGCCGCGAGCGTCGTCGGCCGGGCGCGCGAGCTGGGGACCGCGACGCTCTGCTGGGAAGTGCCGCATCACGTGGGGGACGCGGTGGTCGGCGGGCTGGTCGAGGGGACGCTGCTGGCGGCGTACACGTTCGACGAGTACCGCGAGGCCGAGGACTCCGCGCTGGACACGCTGCTCCTGTCCGCCCACCACGACGTGAGCGCGCCGGCCGCGTACGCGGCGGCGGTGGCGGCCGCGACCAACTGCGCGCGCGACCTTCAGAACCGGCCCGCGAACGTCCTCACGCCGGAGGCGCTGGCGGAGCGCGCCGCGGCGCTTTCGGGCGTGCAGGTCGACGTGCTCGACCGCGCGGGGATCGAAGCGGCGGGGATGGGCGCGTTCGCGGCCGTGGCCCGCGGCTCGGACGCTGAGCCGCAGCTGATCACGATCCGCTACGACCCGGTCGACGTCGCCGGTCCGCTGCTCGGGTTCGTCGGCAAGGCGGTCACGTTCGATTCCGGCGGGATCTCGATCAAGCCCGCGGCGAAGATGCACGAGATGAAGTTCGACATGTCCGGC
>DATMGH010000194.1:0-9721 GCA_035555675.1 Solirubrobacter sp.
ATCGATCTGCACGTAGAGTGCGATCACGAGGGCGTCGAGGGCGGCGAGCACAGAGACCTCCAGGTCGACGTTGCTGCAAGCAACGCCTCCCTTCGGCGCCCTCAACCCAGCGCCTACCGATTACGCATCAACCATCTAGCCTTCAAGCCGATGCCGCCCGGCAACGGTGACTCTCCACGTGAACTGTTCCTGATCGACGGGAACTCGCTCGCCTATCGCGCGTTCTTCGCCCTGCCGGAGTCGATCTCGACGTCGGACGGCCGTCCGACCAACGCGATCTTCGGGTTCGCGTCGATGCTGGTGAAGATCCTGACCGAGTACGGGCAGGTCCCGACGGTCGTCGTCTGGGACGCGGGCATGTCCGGCCGCAAGGAGCTCAGCCCGGATTACAAGGCGCAGCGAAGCTCCAGGCCCGACCTGCTCAAGCTCCAGTGGCCGCATCTGCGCCCGCTGGTCGAGGCCTTCGGCTACCGCAACGTCTCCGTCGAGGGCTTCGAGGCCGACGACGTGATCGCCGCCCTGACCGAGCAGGCCAAGCAGAAGGGCATCCCGGTGATGGTCGTCACCGGCGACCGCGACGCGTACCAGCTCGTCGACGACGGCGTCCGCATCATGTCCACGTCAAGAGGCGTGACCGACACCAAGGTCTACGACCGCGAGGGCGTGATCGAGCGCTACGGCATCCCGCCCGAGCTGGTCCCGGACTTCATCGGCCTCAAGGGCGACACGTCGGACAACATCCCGGGCGTCCCCGGCATCGGCGACAAGACCGCGTCCGACCTCCTCAAGCGCTTCGGCGACCTCGAGACCGTGCTCGGCAGCGTCGACGAGATCAGCGGCGCCAAGCGTAAGCAGAACCTGACCGAGCACGCCGACGCCGCGCGCCTCTCCAAGCAGCTGGCGACGATGGTCCGCGACGTCCCGATCGACATCGACCTCGAGGCCGAGTTCACGCGCACGCCCGACCGCGCGAACCTGCGCCAGGTCTTCCGCGAGTGGGAGCTGCGAGACCCGCTCCGCCGCCTCGAGGAGGCGCTCGAGGCCGCCGAGCTCGACGCGATCCCGCGCCCGGAGGACGTCGACGCGATCAAGGTCAAGACCGCGCTGGCCCGCGACCCCGGCGACGTCGGTCGCATGAAGGGCGACGAGATCACGATCGCGCTCGCCGCGCCCGAGGCCCCCGAGGGCGAGCTGATCCCGCGCGAGCCGGCGTGGCGCTTCGCCGCCTACGCGGGCGGCGCGATCGCGCTCGCGGGGGAGACCGAGGATCCGAGCCTCGTCATCCAGGCCCTCGGCGACCGCCCCACGATCGCGCACGACGCCAAGCAGCTCGGCGACGTTCCCGCCAACCTGGCCTTCGACACCGCGGTCGCCGCCTACCTGCTCGACCCGGCTCGCCGCGGCTATCCGCTCGACGAGCTCGCCGAGGAGCGCGGCATCGCCGCCGACGGCGGGGACGAGCTCGCGACCGTCGCGGTCCTCACGCACGCGCTCGCCGCCCAGCAGCGCCCGCAGATCCACGAGCGCGGCCTGACCGACCTGCTCGACGACGTCGAGCTCCCGCTCGTCCACGTCCTGCGCGAGTGCGAGAAGCAGGGCATCAAGCTCGACACGGCCAAGCTCGAGACCGTCGCCACCCGCATCAAGGCCGACGTGGCCGACCTCGAGCGTGAGATCTGGGAGCTGGCGGGCGAGGAGTTCATGATCGGCTCCCCCCAGCAGCTCGGCCAGATCCTGTTCGAGAAGCTGCAGCTGTCGCGCAAGCGCCGCGGCAAGACCGGCTTCTCCACCGACGCCCGCGTCCTGCAGGCGATCCGCGCCGAGCACCCGATCATCCCCAAGATCGAGCGCTACCGCGAGCTGTCCAAGCTCGCGCAGACGTACCTGGACGCGCTGCCGAACTGGATCGGCCCGGACGGCCGCCTGCACACCACGTTCGAGCAGACCACGGCGGCGACCGGGCGGCTGAGCAGCATCAACCCGAACCTCCAGAACATCCCGATCCGCACCGAGACGGGCCGCGAGATCCGCGCCTGCTTCATCCCCGAGCCCGGCAACCTGCTGCTGAGCGTCGACTACAGCCAGGTCGAGCTGCGCGTGCTGGCCCACATCGCCGGCGAGCAGGTGCTCAAGGACATCTTCGCGCGCGGGGAGGACGTGCACACCGAGACCGCGTCGGCGGTGTTCGAGCTGCCGCCCGACCAGCTCGACGTCGGCATGCGCAGCAAGGCCAAGATGGTCAACTACGGGATCGTCTACGGCCTGTCCGCGTACGGTCTCGCCGACCGCCTGCAGATCCCGCAGACCGAAGCCCAGGAGTTCATCGACCGCTACCTGGACCGCTTCCCGGCCGTCGCCCAGTTCATGAAGGACGCGGTCGAGCAGGCCGAGCAGCACGGTTACGTGAGCACGCTCTTCGGCCGCCGCCGCCAGATCCCCGAGCTGCGCGCGCGCAACTGGCAGGTGCGCAAGCTCGGCGAGCGGCTCGCGGTCAACACCGTGATCCAGGGCACCGCCGCCGACATCATCAAGATCGCGATGGTCAACTGCCACAACGCGCTGGCCGAGGCGAAGCTGCAGACGAAGGTGATCCTGCAGATCCACGACGAGCTGCTCTTCGAGGGCCCGGCCGCCGAGATGGACCAGGCGACCGAGATCGTCACGCGCGAGATGGTCGGCGCGGCCGTCATGGATCCGCCGCTGGCGGTCGACGCCGGCGTCGGCGAGAACTGGCTCGCCGCGAAATGAGCCGCGACACCGCGCTCGTCGCCGCGCTCGCGATCGGCGCGGCGGTGGCGATGCAGGCACCGCTGAACTCCCAGCTCGGCCGCCACGTCGGCGGGCTGCCGGCGACCACGATCGCGCTCGGCACCTCGTTCGTCGCCCTGCTCGTGCTGACGGTGATCGCCGGCCAGGCGGCCGGCTTCGGCGACGTCGGGCGCCCGCCGGCGCACGTGCTTCTCGGCGGTGGGATCGTCGGCGCGCTCTACGTCGGCTCGATCGTGTGGACCGTCCGCGCGCTCGGCGTGACCGGCCTGAGCGTGGTGACGCTCACGGGTCAGTTCGCCGCCGCGCTGGCGATCGACCACTTCGGCTGGCTCGGCGTCGACCGCTCCCCGCTCACGCTCGCGAAAGTCACCGGCGTCGCGCTCGTCGCAGCGGGCACGTACCTGATCGTCGCCGACTAACCTCCCCGCGCAGACCATCGAGGAGACCCGAATATGGAGCTGAACAACGAGTTCACGGTGCCGGCGTCGATCGACCAGGCCTGGGCCGTGCTGCTGGACATCCCGCGGGTCGCTCCGTGCCTCCCGGGCGCGACCGTCGAGGAGAGCGACGACGCGGGCGAGTACAGCGGCCAGATGAAGGTCAAGATCGGCCCGATCACCGCCAGCTACAAGGGCACGGTCAAGATCCAGGACGCCGACGAGGCCAACCGCCGCGTCGCGATGCGCGCGCAGGCCAAGGACGCGCGCGGCCAGGGCACCGCGCAGGCGACGATCACCTCCACGATGGAAGCGGTCGAGGGCGGCACGAAGATCTCCGTCGTCACCGACCTGCGCATCACCGGCCCCGCGGCCCAGTTCGGCCGCGGCGTGATGCAGGACGTCTCCGCGAAGCTGATGACGCGCTTCGCCGAGTGCCTGGCCGAGCAGATGCAGGTGCCCGAGCCCGAACCGGAGCCGGAGCCCGTCGCGGCCGAGCCCGCGCCGCAGGCCCAGCCCGCGCCCGAGCCGCGCCCGACCGACGACGTCCTGGACATCGGCGAGGCCAGCCGCGAAGCCGTCCTCAAGCGCGCGATCCCGCTGCTGGCGGGCGTCGCGGCCCTGCTGATCCTGATCCGCATCATCCGCCGGTGAGCCTGGACCCGGAGCTGCTGGCGCTCCTGGACCCGGCGCCCGCCATCGAGAAGGCGCCGATCGAAGCGGCGCGGGCGGCGCAGCGCGAGGAGACGGCACGGCTGGCCGGCACCGGCCCGGAGGTCGACCACGTCCGCGACGACACCGTCGACGGCGTGCCCGTGCGCGTCTACGAGCCGAGCGAGCACGCCGGCACGCTCGTGTACTTCCACGGCGGCGGCTGGGCGCTCGGCGACCTGGACTCGGTCGACGCGCTCTGCCGCCGGCTGGCCAACGAGTCCCGGACGCGCGTGGTCAGCGCCGACTACCGCCTGGCGCCCGAGCACCCGTTCCCGGCGGGGTTCGAGGACGCGCTGACCGTGGCCCGCGGTGCCGACGCGGACGTCGTCGCCGGCGACAGCGCGGGCGCGAACCTCGCCGCCGGCGCCGCCCGCCACCTGCGCGACCGGATCCGGCTCCAGCTGCTGGTCTACCCGGTGACCGACGCCGGCGGCGACCGCAGCGCCGAGCCGTACGGCCTCTCGGCGGCCGACATGCAGCGCTTCTGGCGGCTCTACGGCGCCGACCCGACGCACCCGGACGCGTCGCCCATGCGCGCGGACGACCTCGCGGGCGCGCCGCCCGCGTACGTGATCACCGCCAGCCACGACGTCCTGCGCGCCGAGGGCGAGGCGTACGCGGCCGCGTTGGAGCGCGCCGGCGTGCCGGTCACGCTGACCTGCGTCGAAGGCACGATCCACGGCTTCTGGCGCTACCAGTCGCTCGAGATCGCGCGCCGGACCGTGCGCGAGGCCGCGCTCGCGGTGCGCGCAGCGATAGGTTGACGGTCATGGCGTTCTGGCATCCCTTCGCTGACATGGGCGCGGTCTCGCGCAAGGAGCTCATCATCGACCGCGGCGAGGGCCCTTGGGTCTTCGATGCCGACGGCAACCGCTACCTCGACGGCACCGCGTCGCTGTGGTACGCGAACCTCGGCTACGGCCGCACGGAGATCGTCGACGCGGTCGCGGCACAGATGCGCGAGCTGCCCGCCTACCACACGTTCGCGGACTTCGGGAACCGTCCCGCGGACGCGATCTGCGAGGCGCTGGCGGCGCGCGCGCCGATGCCCAACGCCCAGATCTTCCTGACCAGCGGCGGCGGGGACTCGATCGACGTCGCGGCCAAGCTCGCGCGCCGGCATTTCATCCAGCAGGGCCAGCCCGAGCGCGTGCACCTGATCTCGCGCACCCAGGGCTACCACGGCACGCACGGCTTCGGGACGTCGCTCGGCGGGATCGAGGCCAACGTGACCAACTGGGGCCCGCTGGTGCCGCAGGTCTCCTCGGTGCCGTTCGACTCGCTGCAGGCGCTCGAGGACGAGATCACGCGCGTCGGGCCCGACCACGTGGCCGCGTTCTTCTGCGAGCCGGTGATCGGCGCCGGCGGCGTGCACGTCCCGCCGGAGGGCTACATCCAGGGCGCCGCCGACCTGTGCGCCGAACACGGGATCCTGCTCGTCATCGACGCGGTGATCTGCGGGTTCGGGCGGCTCGGCACCTGGTACGGCGTCGAGCGCTGGCCGGACGTCAAGCCGGACATGATCACGTTCGCCAAGGGCGTCACGTCCGGCTACCTGCCGCTCGGCGGCGTCGTGGTCGACGAGCGGATCTGGGCGCCGTTCTACGAGGCGCCCGGCGGACCGATGTTCCGCCACGGCGCGACGTACGCCGGCCACCCGTCGGTCTGCGCGGCCGCGCTGGCGGCGCTCGAGATCTACGAGCGCGAGGACCTGATCCGCCGCGGGCAGGACCTCGAGCAGCCGCTCTACGACGCGCTCGCGCCGCTCGCCGACCATCCCGCGTGCGCGGGGGTCCGCGGCGGGCTCGGGTTCCTGGCCGCGGTCGCGGTCCACGACCCGTCCGGCGTCGGCCCGCTGACCGCTGCGGCGCGGGCCGCCGGCGTGCTCGTGCGGCCGCTGCTGGGCGGTGTCGCGGTGTCCCCGCCGCTGATCTGCGACGCTGAGCACATCGAGCTGCTCGCGAAGGCCATCGAGGCCGGTCTCGACGCCATCTGAATCCCTACCGCACGAGTCGTGATAAGTTAGGCCCACCTAATGAGGTGGGCCGAAACACCCGTCGAGGAGCAGGAGGAGTTCCCCAAGTGCGGGTTCCGCGCGCGGCGCTGGTTGCGCTTCGAGCGGGACTTGGCCGCCTGGTTAGGGACACCTGAGGGCCAATTCGCGCAGTGGTGCGCAATGGAGGCTGTCGGCGAGAGGGAGTAGCGTGTCCCTCATGCCAAGCACACGCCACGCCTCCGCGGGCATCCTCGCGGAGCAGAACGCCGCCAAGCGCGAGGAGATCGTCGCGCTGCTGACGCGGGCGTACTGGATGGAGATGGAGACCGTGATGTCCTATCTCGCGCAGTCCGCCCACTTGGACGGGATCCGGGCCGAGGAGATCGCCGAGGCGCTCTCCACGGACGTCGACGAGGAGCTCGGGCACGCTCGCAAGTTCGCGACCCGCATCAAGGACCTCTACGGCACGCCGCCCGGCTCGATGGACTTCACGGCCGAGCAGTCCTACCTGCAGCCGCTGGAGGACACCACGGACGTCGCCACGGTGATCAAGGGCGTGATCGAGGCCGAGGCCGGCGCGATCGAGCACTACAACCGCATCATCGAGGCCTGCGACGGCGTCGACTGGGCCACGCAGGACATGGTGATCGAGATCCTCCACGACGAGGAGAACCACCTGCGGACCTTCGAGCGGTATTTGACGGAGTTCGAGTAGGGGCCCCGCCCCGCCCCGATTTGAGGCAGGGCAGCCCCACCGCCCCGCCCCGATCATCCGACCTCAGAGGCCGAAGGCCGGGAGCCGCTTGTTACGCCGCCACTGCGCTCGCCGCCCGCACCGGGGCGGGGGGCGCGGGGACCGCGTACTGCGGCGGCGCGATCTCCAGGTACTGGCGGAACGCCCAGTGCGAGACGCGCGGGCGCGAGAAGACGCGCGCGAGCGCGTTCACCGGGCGGCCGTGCAGGTGCCGGATCGACTGCTGCGCGAGGTAGATCGTCTCGTACTTCCAGCGGTGCGCGGCCGAGAACGCGTGGTAGCGGCCGAGCGCCTCCGCGCGATCCTGGCGCCCGTCCAGCACGGCGCGCAGCTCGCGCCCGAGCGCGATCCCGAAGTAGAACGCGGGGCGGATGCCCTCGGCGGTCAGCGGCAGGCAGTGCCCCGCGCTGTCGCCGACGAAGAACACGCCGTCGTCGGTCGCCGGCCGGATGCGGTGCGGGATCCAGTTGCCCTGGTAGCCCTCCGGCCGCTGGGCGACGTCCTCGACCAGCCGCAGCGTGGGCTGCTTGACCGGGTCATGCGGGTCGAACGAGCCGACGCCGATCCGCACCTCGTCGCGCGCGGGGAACGACCAGCCGTAGCCGGCGTCGACGTAGCGCGGGTCGATCCACAGCTCGAGATCGGCGCCCGTACCGGCTGGGTGGACCTCCAGGCCGCGCGAGAGCGGCCCGTCCGGCGGCTGGACGTTGGCGCCCGGGCCGAGCACCCGGCGCCAGCCGAGCGCGTCGATGATCAGCGGCGCCGTCACGTCGCCCCGGTCCGTCCGTACGGTGTTCTCGGTGCGTGACTCGATCTTCGCCGTGTCGAACACGGCGTCGCCGGACTGCTCGAACAGCAGCTCGCACAGCTGGCGGTAATCGAACGTCGAGAACGACCACGGGAGCGGCCAGCGAGCGCGGTCGATCTGCGGCGTGTGCACCAGCAGCGAGCCGAACGTCTGCCGGATCGAGGCCTCCAAACCCAGGTTGCGCAGCCATTCCGTGGGGGCCGCGCAGGCCGACGTCTGGCGCTCGCCGATCTCGTAGCGATCGAGCACCAGCACGCGCGCTCCCGCCGCGCGCAGCTCGCGCGCCACGGTCAGTCCGGCGAACGAGGCGCCACAGATCAACACGTCGGCGTCGGCACCGGTCTGAAAGGGCACGCGGGCGGCCCCGCGCTTCGTGGCTCGTACGGGCATTCTCGCTACAGTATCCGGCTGCTAATGGAAGCCACGCTCACTCCCCCTGCCATCCCGGATGCTCGCGTCGTCGAGGGCTCCGACGGGATGCTCCTCGAGATCGACGGCCAGATCGTCCCGAACTACGACGCCACCATCGTCCCCTTTGAGGAGGGCGACGTCGTCACGGGCAAAGTCGTGCGGATCGACAAGGACGAAGTCCTGGTCGACATCGGATACAAGAGCGAAGGGGTCATCCCCAACAACGAGCTCTCGATCCGCAAGTCGGTCGATCCCAATGAGGAGGTGGAGCTCGGCGAGGAAGTCGACGCCCTCGTCCTCACCAAGGAGGACCAGGACGGTCGCCTGATCCTGTCCAAGAAGCGCGCCCGCTTCGAGCGCGCCTGGCGCAAGATCGAGGCCGCCGCCGACTCCGGCGAGCCGGTCAACGGCGCGGTGATCGAGGTCGTCAAGGGCGGCCTGATCGTGGACCTCGGCGTGCGCGGGTTCCTGCCCGCCTCGCTGGTGGACATCCGCCGCGTGCCGAACCTGGACGAGTACCTGGGCCAGACCATCCAGACGAAGGTCATAGAGCTCAATCGGTCGCGCAACAACGTCGTGCTGTCGCGCCGCGCGGTGCTCGAAGAGGAGCGCAAGGAGCAGCGCCAGGCGATCCTGGAGCGCCTGCAGCCGGGCCTCATCATCGAGGGCCAGATCTCGAACATCGTCGACTTCGGCGCGTTCGTGGACCTGGACGGCATCGACGGCCTGATTCACATCTCCGAGCTCTCGTGGTCGCACGTCAACCACCCGAGCGAGGTGCTGTCGATCGGCCAGACCGTCGAGGTCAAGGTGCTCGACATCGACCGCGACCGCCAGCGGATCTCGCTGGGTCTCAAGCAGACCCAGGAGGACCCGTGGCAGCGTGTCGTCGACACGTACCACGTGGGCGACGAGCTCGAGGGCGCGGTGACGAAGGTCGTCGCGTTCGGCGCGTTCGTGGAGATCCTCGAGGGCGTCGAGGGGCTCGTGCACATCTCCGAGCTGGCGCAGCAGCACGTGGAGAACCCGCGTGAGATCGTGCAGCCGGGCGACGAGGTGAAGGTCAAGATCCTGGAGATCGACTCCGAGCGCCGCCGGCTCTCGCTGTCGATCAAGCGGGTCGAGGGGCAGATCCTGCCGCGCCGCACCGAGGGCCTGACCGCGGACGCGGGCGACCTCGAGGACATGCCGGAGCTCGGCCTGTCCGAGGACGTCTTCGCGGAGGCGCCGGCCGAGGTGCCCGAGGCGGAAGTCGCCGAGACGGAGGTCCCCGAGCTGGAGGCTCCGGAGACGGAGGCCGCCGAGCTGGAGGCGCCCGAGGCGGAGGTCGCCGACGTGGCGCCCGAGGCGGAGGTCGCCGACGTCGTCGAGACGGCGCCCGAGACCGAGGAAGCGCCCGAGGCGGAGGCGCTCGCCTCCGAGCCCGAGGCCGCGCCTGAGGCGCCGGCCGAGGACGAGGCGCCCGCCGAAGAAGAGTGACCGCGCCGCCGTTCGTCGGATTGACGGGCGGCATCGGCGCGGGGAAGTCCGAGGCGCTCGCGGCACTGGAGCGCCTCGGCGCGTCGACCATCTCGGCGGACCGGGTCGTCCACGGCCTGTACGAGGACCCCGAGGTGGTCGCCGCGGTCGTGGACCGCTGGGGCGCGGACGTCGCGCCCGGCGGTCGGGTCGACCGCTCCGCGGTCGCGCGCCGCGCGTTCGCGACCGACGCGGACCGGGCCTGGCTGGAGCAGCTGCTGTGGCCGCGCGTGGGGGCGGAAGTGGCGGCCTGGCGGGTCGCCGAGTCGGCCCGCTCGCCCGCCCCGCGGGCGCTCGTCGTGGAGACGCCGCTG
>DATMGH010000195.1:0-1717 GCA_035555675.1 Solirubrobacter sp.
CTCCTCAAGGTCGTCGACGCCGAGCAGCCGCCGCTGCGTGTGTTCTTCGGCGAGTCCCCGCTGGGCGTCGCGGAGAAGGACTACGAGTCGCGGCTCGCGACGTGGCGGGAGTGGCAGCCCGTCGCGATCGAGGCCCAGGGCTGACCGTGCGTGGCGATGGTCGCCATGGCGACCATCGCCACTCGCGAGGTCCGGCGGCAGCGTGCCGGCCGCCACCTCGGGGACGCTGTCAGCTCACCGCGCCCGATGCAGGCTTCTGCTCGAGCGCGAGCGCTTCCACGTTGCGGATCGCGAGGTCGAGCGCCAGCGCCATCGGCTGGGCGCTGCGCCGGGCCTGTGAGAGCAGGTATCCGCCCTGGTAGGCGGCCAGGATGCCGGTGGCCAGGGTGGCGGCGTCGGCGGTGCGGTCGATCTCGCCGCGTTCCTGCATCCGGGAGATCCCGGCGGTGAGGTACGACTCCCAGCTCTGGAACGCCGCGTTGATCAGGATCCGGGCCGGTTCGGACCGGTCCGACAGCTCGGTGGCGAGGGAGCCGATCGCGCAGCCGTTCGCGCCGTGCCGTTCGTCGACGAACCGGACGATCGCGTCGCGCCAGCGCCGCAGGCCCTGCAGCGAGCTGAGTTGTTCGAGGTGGGGCTCCTGAACCTGCATCACCCGTGCGGTCTGCATCTTGATCACCGCGGTGACGAGGGCGTCCTTGTCGTCGAAGTAGTGGTAGAGCTGTGACTTGCTGGTGCCGGAGGCCTCGACGACCTGGTCCATGGTCGTGCCGGCCACACCGTTGGCGTGCATGAGGTCGGCCGCGGCCCGGACGATGCGGTCGCGCGTGAGGGCACCGCGGGCGGTCAGACGCCGCAGGGGAGGCTCGGCCCCGGCACTCGTCGCTCCGGCACTCGTCACGGACTCGATCCTAGCGTGAGGACTTGATCGTGAACTCCGCTCGCGCACTACGGACTGATCAGTCTAGAGCGGCTCGGCTCAGAACGCGACCGCGGCTGCTCGCCGTCGCAGGGCGCATATCGGCCGGGTCGGCCCGGACGGCGTTCCGACCCCGGTGATCGGGTCCGGCGGCACGTGTGCGCGGCTCGGTGGGGCCGCCGCCCGCCCGATGCGAGGCACCCGTCGAAATAGACCAGCTGGTACGGGTTGGCTAACATCCGTGCGTGTCGAGGGAGGAACCTGAGGGGCGACCCCTGGAGGAGGCTCGCCGCTCCGCAGCGTCGCGCGTCCGAATCGTCCGGGCCGCGTCGGAGGTCGTCTCCCGGCTCGGGGTCGCGGGGATGAGCGTCGAGCGGGTCTGCGCCGCATCGGGTGTCAGCCGGTCGCAGGTGTATCGCTGCTTCCCGGCCGAGGACGCGTTGGTCTCCGCCGTCGTGGACCTCCACGTCGCCGCCGTGCTCGGTCGGCAACGCTCGCTGCTGCTGAACGTGGCGTCCCTGGCGGACCTGTATGCCTGGGCCGAGGACATGGTCGAGCTGGGCGGCGCGCGCAGGTGCGAGAGCGGGCTCCTGCTCGGCTCTTTGGTGACCCAGCTGGCGGACCGGTCCGACGGCCTGCGGGCCGCGCTCGACGCTGCGTTCCGCACCTGGCAGTCGTACCTGGCTGCGGGGCTGCACCGGCTGCAGGAGCACGGTGAGCTCGACGGCGGCGCCGATCCGTGCGAGCTCGCCGCCGGCATCGTCGCGGCGCTCCAGGGTGGTCTGATCCTCGCCCAGG
>DATMGH010000196.1:0-33964 GCA_035555675.1 Solirubrobacter sp.
CGCTATCCGAGCCCGGAGCCGGGCAAGCCGGGGGCGCCGCGCCTGCGGCTGCCGGTCCGCAGCCTGAGGTTCCAGCCGCACTTCATCCCCAAGGCGCCGCCGGGCGGGATCGACTTCACGTCGCTGGAGCTGCGCTACGTATCCACCAACGATCGCGGTGGGATCGACTACGCGTTCCGCGGACGCCCCGCGGCCAGCACCAGCGACCCCGCGGTCGGCCTGCAGAGCACCGGCCAGGCCTCCGACGCGCTGTTCACGTGGCTGGCGCTGCCGCGGGAGTCGTTCCTGGTCAACCTCAACCCGCTGGAGCCGAACAACATCGTCGACCCGAAGCTGGGGCTCACCGACGCTGGGCGCGTGCTGCTGGAGTCCGACTTCCAGCTCAAGAAGACGGCGGGCGCGCTGATGAACCCGAACACGCCGACCGGCCTGCACTACCTCGACGAGCTCGAGGCGATGTACGGCGACCATCCGTGGGAGGCGTGCGACGTCGTGCGGCGGCTGACGATCGTCCCGGCGCCGGCGAGCGTGCACGAGACCGACGACCAGCTCTACATCCTCGACGCGCCGCTGAACGTCGACACCGGGCGCCTGGACGACCTGGGTCCGCAGACGGGCTACGACTGCCCGCAGCAGGACCCGGCGCTGGAGGCGCGCAAGGACGCGTTGTTCAACCAGCTGATCGTGCCCGAGCTCGTCAAGGCCGTGAACACCGCGCCCGAGTACGCCGAGCTGCGCCGGGTGTACCTCAGCCGCGTCGCCGCGGAGTGGCTGCGGGCCAAGCAGGGCACCGCGGTCAGCTCGATCATCGACAGCGGCAAGATCGCGCCGTGGGTCTCGGCGACGCCGTGGAATCCGCGCGCGGTGTTCGACCGCTTCGTCGACTCCTACTACCACGACCAGATCACGGTCAAGCGCTCGTACGGCGACCTCGTCTACGACCGGATCATCCCCGTCGGGGGCGTCATGTTCAATCGGATCGAGCGGCACGAGGTCGGCGAGCGCGAGTTCAAGGCGCGCTATCCGCGCCGGGCCTCGCAGATGCGGCGTGCGCAGGGGCGCGTCGTGCGCGAGGGTGACGAGGTCTGGCTCGGGGACACCGCGGCGCGCCCGCTGTCGGCGCCGTGGGTGGGCCTGCGCGTGCGCGCGCCGCGCGGGTACCGCGCCGGACAGCCGGTGACCTACCGGCTGCAGGTGGTCAACCCGACCGAGAGCACGGTGCGCGACGTGCGCGTGTGCGACCGGCTGCCGTCCCAGCTGCGATACGTGAGCGCCAGCCGCCGGGCGCGGCTGTACCTCGGGCAGCGCTGCTGGACGGTCCCGCGGCTGGCGGCCGGACGCAGCGCGACGATCACCGTCCGCGCCCGCGCGCACGCCGGCGCGAGCGGCCGGGCGACCCACCAGGCCACGGCCTCGGTGCGCGACTCGTCGCTCGGCACCAGCGCGCGGCGGACGGTCGCGGTCAGCGGCGCGCGGCCGGCGCGGCCCGGCGGCGTGACGGGATGATCTGCGCGCAGAGCGTTTGCGCTCTGCTCGCCGCCGGGGCGGCGGCGCCCGCCGCCCCGGCGGCCCACGCCGCGGTCCCCGCGCCCACCCGCGCCGCGGGCGCCGTCACCGCCCAGATCGTCGCCCCCACGCTGGCCCGCGCCGGGCCGGGGCCGGGGCGGCGGCGGGTCGCGCGCCTCGGCACCCGCACGAGCTGGTCGCACCACGCCCAGCGGCTGCTGGTGCTCGACGACGCCCGCCGCAACGGCCGCCAGTGGCTCAAGGTGCTGCTGGCCGGCCGGCCCAACGGCAGCACGGGCTGGATCCCGCGCGACAACGCGCTGCTCGAGCACACGCCGTACTGGATCGAGCTGCGTCTCGGCACCCGGCGGCTGACCGTCTACCGCGACGGCCGCCGCGTCCGCCGCTACCGCGCCGTCGTCGGCGCGCCCCGGACACCGACCCCGCGCGGCCTGGCCGCGATCTACGAGCGCAACGCCCAGCCGGATCCGCGCGGGTTCCTCGGCCCGTGGGCGCTCTCGCTGACCACGTTCTCGGAGGTGCTCACCGACTACGGCGGCGGCCCCGGCCGCGTCGCCATCCACGGCCGCGGCGCGGAGAGCCTCCGCGACCCGCTGGGCAGCGCCCGCTCGCACGGCTGCATCCGCATCGACAACGCGGCGGTCCGGTGGCTCGCGCAGCACACCGGACCGGGAACGCCGGTGCGCGTCCGCAGCTAACCGCGCGGCGCGTGGGCCACGAACACGGCGATGTCCGCGTGGTGCAGGACATGGCTGGACACGCTGCCCATCAGCGCCCCGACGCGCCCGACGCCGCGGGCGCCGAGGATGATCGCGTCGTAGCTCCCCTCGCGCGCGGCCTTGACGATCTCCGGCCCCGGCTTGCCGCGCCGGTAGACGGTCTGCACCGGGATGTCGGACGGGATCCGCGCGACGGTCTCCTTGAGCCGCTGGCAGACGTCCTCGTCGACCTCGTTCTGGTCGACGCCGCCCGCGACCGGCATCGACCAGGCGGCCGGGCCGCTCGCCAGGTCCGGGCCGACCGCGACCAGCGTGATCGACGCGTGGTCGCGGCGCGCGACTGTGACCGCCGCGGTCACGGCCAGGTCCGCGTTCTCGGACCCGTCGATCGCGACCAGCAGGCGGTGCAGCTTCAGCTCGCCGTACTCGCCCGAGCTCATGCCTCCACTCCCTGCTCGCGCGCGATGTCGATGCCGCTCTTGCCGCCCAGCGGCACTTCGCGCATCAGCGCCACGGCGATCAGCGCGACCAGGCCGAGCGGCGCGGCGACGAGGAAGATCTCCCCCACGCCCGTACCGTACGCGTGCTCGATCACATGCGCCACCGGCGCGGGCAGCGTGTGGACGTCCGGGACCTTGTCGGCGCTGCCGCCGGCGTCGATGCCCTGCGCGGCCAGGCCGGAGACGATCGACTCCTTGGCGTGCGTGGCGAGCAGCGCGCCCAGCACGCTGACCCCGATCGCGCCGCCGAGCGAGCGGAAGAACGCGATCAGCGACGAGCCCGCGCCGATGTCCTCGAAGCGCACGGTGTTCTGCACCACCAGCACGAGGTTCTGCATGAGCATGCCGACGCCCGCGCCCAGGATCAGCATGAACGCGCCGAGCTCGACCAGGCTGGTGGTCTCGTCCAGCGTCCCCATCAGGGCGAGGCCCGCGGTCAGCAGCACGCTGCCGGCCAGCAGGTAGCGCTTGTAGCGCCCCGTGCGGGTGACGAGCCGGCCGATGATGGTCGACGCGGCGAACAGGCCGACGACCATCGGGATCGTCAGCAGGCCGGACTCCGTCGGCGACTTGCCGCGCGCGATCTGCATGTACTGGCTCAGGAACACGGTCGTGCCGAACATCGCGATGCCGACGGCGATCGACGCGATCACGGACAGGACCACGCTGCGGTCGTTGAACAGGCGAAGCGGGACCAGCGGCTCGCGCACGCGCCGCTCGACCAGGACGGCAGCGAAGCAGAGCACCAGGCCGAGCGGCACCAGGACCGCGGTCTGCCAGGACAGCCAGTCGTACTGCTGGCCGGCGAGCGAGACCCAGATCAGCAGGCTCGACACGCCGCCCGCGATCAGCGTCGCGCCGACGTAGTCGATCTTCGCCTCGCGGCGGCGGCGCGGCAGGTGCAGCGTCTTCTGCAGCAGCACGAACGCGGCGATCGCGAACGGGACGCCGATGTAGAAGCACCAGCGCCAGCCGAGCCCGTCGGTCACGACGCCGCCGATCAGCGGCCCGGCGACGGTCCCAACGCCGAACACGGCGCCGAGGTAGCCGGCGTAGCGGCCGCGCTCGCGCGGCGAGACGAGGTCGGACAGGATCACCTGGACCAGCGCGGTCAGGCCGCCGACGCCGACGCCCTGCACGACGCGGCAGGCGATCAGCCAGCTCGTGGACTGCGCCAGGCCCGCCAGCAGCGAGCCGGCCACGTACAGGACGAGCCCGGTCTGCACCAGCAGCTTGCGGTCGAAGAGGTCCGACAGCTTGCCCCAGATCGGGGTGGTGACCGTCAGCGCCAGCAGCGTCGACGTGACCACCCACGTGTAGGCGGACTGGCTGCCGCCGAGGTCGCCGATGATCCGCGGCAGCGCGGTCGAGACGACCGTGCTCGACAGGATCGCGACGAACATCGCGAGCAGCAGGCCGGAAAGCGCTTCGAGCACTTCCCGGTGGGACATAGGTCGTTCGGCGGCGGTGGGCTCGGCGGTGGTGGTCATGCGGCTTCCTTATGGCGAATCGGTGTCGACGCGACGGCGGCGAAGTCCGCGCGCAGGCGCTCGAGCGAGGCCGCGAGCGCGGCGATCTCCCCCTCGTCCCAGCCGCTGAGCGCCGCCGTGGCGGACGCGACCATGTGGCCGTGCGCCTCGGTCAGCACGCGGGTCCCGGCCTCGGTCGGCCGCAGGCGCGAGGCCCGGCCGTCGTCCGGGTCGGGCTCGCGGACCACGTAGCCGGCGAGCACCAGCGCCGCGACCTGCCGGCTGGCCACCGACAGGTCGACGCTCAGCTGCTCGGCCACCGCGCTCACGCGGACCGGGGCGCACTTGTGGATCACCGCAAGCGCGGTGAACCCCTGCGACCCGAGGTCCTCGAGCGCGTAACGGGCCATGGAGCGCTGCACCAGCCCGAGCCGGTACAGGGCGATGACGAGATCTTCGGAGGGCGTCGACATTTCAGATACTTGCTTTCTACAAGCATCTATCGTAGCGTAGGGATGAGGACTTGAGTAGTTGCCGACGCATCGACCCTGATACCTTGGAGTTACCGTGCGTTTAGTACTTCTGATCGCAACGGCCCTCGCGCTCGCCCTCGCGCCGCCCGCGTCCGCCGCGTCCTTCACCGCGCACCTGCATGCGCACGACCACGCCCCGAAGGTCAACCAGCCGTGGCCGATCACGGTCACCGCCACGCGCGGGAAGACCAAGCTGTCGGGCTCGGTCAAGTACCAGTTCCTCTTCCAGGGCCAGGTCGTGAGCCGGCAGCCGGGCGGGAAGTTCCGGCACGGCGTCTACCGCGACAAGCTGACCTTCCCGGGGGAGTCCGTCGGCTACAAGCTGACCCTGCGCGTGCTGGTGACGACCAAGTACGGCACCGAGCACCTCGACTGGTCGGTGAAGGTGCACAAGTAGCGTTGGCGGGCGCGCGGGTCATCGCCGAGCGCGTCACGCGGGTGTACGGGCGCACCGCGGTCGTCCACGACGTGAGCTTCGCGCTCGAGCCGGGCGAGCTGGCGGCGCTGACCGGCCGCTCGGGCTCCGGCAAGACCACGCTGCTGCAGCTGATCGGAAGCCTCGACCGGCCGACATCCGGGCGCATCGCGGTCGACGACGTCGACGTCGGCGCGCTGCGGCACCCGGCGCACTTCCGCCGCGACGTGGTCGGCTTCGTCTTCCAGCTGCACTACCTGCTGCCGGCGCTAAGCGCGCGCGAGAACGTCGAGCTGCCGCTGGTCGCCGCCCACTTGGGCCGCCGCGAGCGCGCCGAGCGGGCGCACGAGCTGCTGGCCGAGGTGGGGCTCGGCGACCGCGCCGGCGATTTGCCCGCGGAGCTGTCCGGCGGTGAGCGCCAGCGCGTCGCGATCGCCCGCGCGCTGGCCAACCGACCGCGGCTGCTGCTGGCCGACGAGCCGACCGGCGCGCTCGACACGGCGTCCGCGCGCGAAGTCTGGGCGCTGCTGGGCGACGTGCGCGAGCGCCACGGGACCACGGTGCTCGTCGCGTCCCACGACGTCACGCTGAGCGAGCACGCCGACCGCGAGCTGCGGCTGGTCGACGGGCGGCTCGTCCCCGCCGACGGCTCGCTCGCGGAGATCGCTTGACGGCGCTGCGCCAGACGCTGTCGGGCCTGCGGCGGCGGCCGGGCCGGACGCTGCTGACCGCGTTCGGGACCGGGCTCGGGATCGCCACGATCGTCGCGCTGCTCGCGGTCGCGGACGCGTCCAAGCGCAGCGCCGGCGACCTCGTGCACCTCGGCGCCGGCGACCTCGGCCTGTTCCAGTCCGACGCCGCCGATCCCACCACGTCCGTCCTGCCGATCAGCCTCGTCGCGCGGCTGCGGCACACGCCCGGCATCGCCGACGCGACGCCGCTGGTGCTGATCGTCGAGAGCGTGCCGCGCGACCCGGCCGCGGTCGTGTTCGGCGCCGACCCGAACGGCTTCCTGACGCAGCGGCTGGTGTTCTCCAGCGGGCGCATGTTCCGCTCGCCGCGCGAGATCGTGGTCGGCGACGAGCTGGCGCGCACGCTCAAGCTCGCCCCCGGCTCGACGCTGCGGGTGAAGAACCGGGCGTTCCGGGTCACCGGCGTCTACCACATCGGGGTCGCGTTCCAGGACGGTGGCGCGTTCCTGCCGCTGAACGTCGCCCAGCAGCTGGCCGGCCGCGAGGACGAGGCCACGACGATCCCGATCAAGCTCGCCACCGGCACCCGGCCGGCGACCGTCAAGCGCACGCTCGCGCAGGACTTCCCGGGCCTGCTCGTGATCTCCGACCCGGAGGAGGCGACCCGCGCGGGCGCGAACGGGCAGCTGATCGCCAAGGCCGCGCTCGTGATCGCGGTGCTCGCGCTGGTGATCGGCGGGATCGGGATCGTCAATACGATGCTGATGGCGGTGATCGAGCGCCAGTCGGAGTTCGCGCTGCTGTCGGCGGTCGGCTGGAGCGGCCTGCAGGTCGCGCGGCTGGTGCTGACCGAGGGCGTCGTGATCAGCCTGCTGGGCGCGCTGATCGGGCTCGCGCTCGGGATCGTCGGGGCCGACCTGCTGGTGCGCGTGCTGGATGCGCAGGCGTTCGTGTCCCCGCACGTCAGCGCCGCCGACGCCGCCCGGGCGCTGCTGATCGGCGGGCTGATCGGCGTCGTCGGCGGGCTCTACCCCGCGTGGCGCGCCGCCCGCATCTCCCCCGCGCGTGTCCTCGCACGGCGCTAGGGCGCGCGGCGCCGCTCTACGAGCTGGTCGGGCTCGGCATGGCCGCGCGGCTGGTGTTCCCGCACGGGCGGCCGTCGCCGTACGGCGGGATCGGCGCGCCGCCCACCCTCCCGCGCCATCCCACCCCGCGCGCGATCCGCGGAGCCCTGCGCGCGACGCCGTCCTGCGGCTCGGCCTCGCGCACCCCGCCGTGGCGCGCACGGTCCGCACGTACGAGACCGCGCTGGCGGGTACCGTGCACGCGTGACCGGTCGCCACGAGACCGACCTCGAGCGCTGGGACCGCAACCTGATCGAGCTGCTCCAGGAGGTGCGCGTCATCCAGACGGGCGTCCAGGTGCTGTTCGCGTTCCTGCTGACCGCGCCGCTGGCGGCGCGCTTCCCGGAGCTGACCGACTTCCAGCGCTACGACTACTTCGCCACGCTGCTCGCGACCGGCGCCGCCGCGGTGCTGCTGATGGCGCCGACCGCGTACCACCGGATCCTCTTCCGGCGCGGCGACAAGCGCTTCCTGGTCGAAGTCGCGAACCGCTTCACGCTCGCCGGGATGGCGTTCGTCGCGATCTCGATGGTCGGCGCGCTGCTGTTCGTCACCGACCTGATGTTCGACGGCGCCGCCGTGATCGTGACCGGCTTCTTCGCCGCGGTCGCCTGCCTGCTCGGGTGGTGCGTGCTGCCGCTGCGCCGCCGCGCGCAGCTCAGCTCAGCGGACGCCCGTTCGCGATCAGCGTGACCTCGATGTTGCCGCGCGTCGCGTTCGAGTACGGGCAGACCTCGTGCGCGGCCGCGACCACCCGGGCGGCGTCCTCCTCCGAGAGCTGCGGCAGCGTGACGTCGAGCGTGGCCGCGATGCCGAACGTCCGGTCCTCGCCGGTGATGAGCGACACGCTGCTGGCGATCGACACGTCGCCGACCTCGAGCCGCTCGCGCCGCCCGACCGCGCCCAGCGCTCCCTCGAAGCACGCCGCGTACCCGACCGCGAACAGCTGCTCGGGGTTCGTCCCGCCGCCTTCGGTGGGCGGGCGCAGCTGGACGTCGAGCGCCCCGTCGTCGGTCACGCCGTGCCCGTGCGCGCGGCCGCCGGTGACGGTCGCGTTCGCCGTATAGACCACTTTCGCCATGCACGGCACTCTATGGGCATGAGCGTCTTCACGGAACCGGAGCTGCGCTACCTCGTCGGCGGCCGCCAGCTCGGGCGGCTGGCGACGGTCGGCGCCGACGGCACGCCGCACGTCGTCCCCGTCGGCTGGATCTACAACGCCGCGCGCGAGACGATCGACGTCGGCGGCCACGAGCTCGAGCGCACCAAGAAATTTCGCGACGTGCGGCGCAGCGGGCGCGCCGCGATCGTGATCGACGACCTGGCGAGCACCGACCCATGGCGCCCGCGCGGCGTCGAGGTCCGCGGGCGCGCGGAGGCGATCGCGCTGCCGACGCCGCTGATCCGCATCCACCCGGAGCGGATCGTCAGCTGGGGTCTCGCGCGCGGGCGCAGCGCCCGGTCCGTCTAGGGCGCCGCGGGGACCACCGCGCCCTCGGGCAGCCCGTCGAGCTCGAACGCGGAGTCCACGCGCGTCACCGTGTCGAAGTGCGCCAGGAACGCGTCGGCCGGCTCGAGGAAGTTCACGCGCTCGGTCCGGTAGTGCATCGGCACCACCCAGCGCGCGCCCAGCATCCCGGCGATCTCGAACGCCAGGTCCGCCCCGATCGTCGGCCCGCCGCCGACCGGCACGAACAGCAGGTCGACCCGGCCGAGCGCCGTGACCTGCTCGGGCCGCAGCGCCGCCTGGCCGAGGTCGCCGAGGTGCGCGACCCGCAGCCCGCCGAGCTCGAGCGCGTACATGACGTTCGCGCCGCGCTGGGTACCCGCGACCGCGTCGTGCTCGGACGCGACGCCGACCATGTCGTCGACCGTCCCCGCGGTCGACCGGTACACGGTCGGGTCGCCGCCGACCACCTCGGCCGCGTTGTGGTCGCCGTGCTCGTGCGTGATCAGCAGCAGGTCCGCCGTCAGCCCGGTGATCGGCGGGTAGTCGAACTGCATTCCGCGCGCCGCCGCGCCGCTCATGTCCCCGAACGGGTCGATCGCGACGGTCCGGCCGCCGGCCTCAATCCTGAACGCGGACTGGCCGTACCACTCGATGTGCATGCAGATCCTCTCCGTAGCGGAACTTGCCGCCGCGCATCAGCGACGCGGCGGCGGCGATCAGGCAGGCGACGATCGCGAACGCGAACGCCGTGTGCAGGCCATCCCGGAAGGGGGCGGCGATCAGGTGCGGGAAGAAGTCGGGGCCGGTCAGCACCGCGCGGTCGTGCACCGAGAGCGCCGCCAGCGTGTGCCCGCCGAGCAGGCTCTGGATCGGGTTGTAGCCCAGGAACGCCGCGAACAGGATCGAGACCGGCGGCAGCGCGCCGATCCGCTGCGCGGTGTCCGCCGGCACGCCGTGCGCCTGCAGCCCGGCGCTCATCGTCGCCGGCAGCGTCGCCGCCAGGCCGACGATCATCAGCGTGAAGAAGATCCCGATCGACAGCACCTGCGCGGAGTTCTGGAACGTCTGGTTCATCGCCCCGCCGGCGCCGCGGTGCTCGGGCGGCAGGCTGTTCATGATCGCCGCCCGGTTGGGCGACGCGAACATGCCCATGCTCAACCCCAGCAGGCCCAGGACCGCCGCGAACGCGGGGTAGGAGAAGTCGGTCGGCAGCAGCATCAGCCCGCCGAAGCTGAGCGCCGCGCCGAGCATCCCGGTCGACGCGAACCAGCGCGCGCCGAAGCGGTCGCTCAGGTAGCCGGAGGTCGGCCCGGCGGCGAGCATCCCGAGCGTCAGCGGGAGCATGTAGATGCCGGCCCACAGCGGCGTCTCGGTGTAGTCGTAGCCGTGCTGGGGCAGCCAGATGCCCTGCAGCCAGATCACGAGCATGAACATCAGCCCGCCGCGGGCGACGGCGCTCAGGAACGTCGACAGGGTGCCGAACGTGAACGCGCGGATGCGGAACAGCGGGAGGTGGAACATCGGGTTCTCTACCCGCCGCTCGACGAGCACGAACGCGACCAGGCAGACGGCGGCGGCGCCGAGCAGCGCGAGTACGGTCGGGCTCGTCCAGCCGAGTGCGTGCCCGTTCGCGGGGCGGATCCCGTGCGTGACCGCGACCATCACCAGGATCAGGCCGAGCGCGAACGTGACGTTGCCCCACCAGTCGATCGGCGCGCGGTGGCGCGTCCCGCGCTCCTCGAGCTTCATGTAGGCCCAGATCGTCCCGAACAGGCCGACCGGGACCGAGATCAGGAAGACGAGGCGCCAGTCGATCGGTGCCAGCAGCCCGCCGAGCACGAGCCCGATGAACATCCCGCTGACGCCGACGATGTTGTTGATCCCGAGCGCCATCCCGCGCTGGTTGGGCGGGAACGCGTCCGTGATGATCGCGGCCGCGTTGGCCAGCAGGCACGCGCCGCCGATGCCCTGCACGATGCGCCCGACGATCAGGTACGTGGCGCCGGCGGTGCCGGTCAGCCAGTCGATCGCCAGCAGCAGCGAGGCGACCGTGTAGATGACGAAGCCGAGGTTGTAGATCTTCACGCGGCCGTACATGTCGCCGAGCCGCCCGAGGCTGACGATCAGCACGCTGGTCACGACCAGGTACCCGAGGATCATCCAGAGCAGGTAGAACGAGTTCTCCGGGCGCAGCGGGTCGAGCTCGATGCCCCGGAAGATGTCCGGCATCGCGATCAGCGTGATCGACGCGTCGAGCGTGGCGAGGAGCACGGCCAGCGTGGCGTTCGAGAGCGCGATCCACTTGTACTGCACTTCCCAGATAATACAGGCAACCTGTACAGTTTCCCTGTCATGTCACCGACGTCCTCCGATCCCGCCCTCCTCGCCGCCGAGCTGCGCGTGACGCTCGGGCGCCTGATGCGCCGGCTGCGCGTGGAGCACACGTTCCCGATCGGCCAGGGCGAAGTGCTCGGGCGCCTCGACCGCGAGGGGCCGCAGAGCATCAGCGACCTCGCGGCCAAGGCCAAGATGCGGCCGCAGTCGATGGCCCAGACCGTGCGCGAGCTGGAGAGCGACGGGTTCGTCGCCCGCCGGCCCGACCCGGACGACGGGCGCCGGTTCTTCATCGAGCTGACCGGCGCGGGCCGCGACCGCCTGGCGTCCGACCGGCGCCGGCGAGACGGGTGGCTGGCGATCGGGCTCGCCGAGGAGCTCACGCCGGAGGAGCGCGCCACCCTCGCCGCCGCCGCGCCGCTCCTGCGCCGGATCGCCGACCGCTAAACCCCACCTAAAGGGGCCAGGCCCCTTTAGGTGGGGTTTAAGGATTCAGTCCGGGACGTTGCGGCGCAGCTCGTCGAGCCAGACCGCGGCCGACGCATCGCTCGGCGCGCGCCAGTCCCCGCGCGGCGAGAGCGAGCCGCCGCTGCCGACCTTGGGCGCGTTCGGGATCGCCGAGCGCTTGAACTGGCTGAGCCGGAAGAAGCGGTCGAGGAAGACCCCGAGCCAGTGCTTGATCTCGGCCCGCGAGTACTGGTTGCGGCGGTCCGGCGGGATCAGGTCCGGCCACGGGCCGCGGTCGCGATCCCCCCACGCGTGCGCGGCCAGGAACGCGACCTTGCTCGGCCGGTAGCCGAAGCGCAGCGTGTAGAAGAGGAAGAAGTCCTGCAGCTCGTACGGCCCGACCTTGCTCTCGCTGTCGGCGGTCGGCTTGTCCCCGTCGCCCGGGATCAGCTCCGGGGAGATCTCGGTGTCCAGCACCGACTGCAGGACCTCCGACACGTCGGCCGAGAACTGGCGCGTGTCGATCGCCCAGCGCAGCATGAAGCCGACCAGCGACTTGGGCACGGACGCGTTGACCGCGTAGTGCGACATCTGATCGCCGACCCCGTAGGTCGCCCAGCCGAGCGCCAGCTCGGACAGGTCGCCCGTGCCGATCACGAGCCCGCCGTGGTGGTTGGCGAGCCGGAACAGGTGCGACGTCCGCTCCCCCGCCTGCACGTTCTCGAACGTGACGTCGTACTGCTTGGCGCCCTCGACGTACGGATGCTCGAGGTCGCGCAGCATCTGCTCCGCCGACGGCCGGATGTCGATCTCGCGCGCGGTCACGCCGAGCGCCTCCATCAGCTTCCACGCGTTCCCGCGCGTGTGCTCGGACGTCGCGAACCCGGGCATCGTGTACGCGAGCACGTTCTCGCGCGGCAGGCCGAGCCGGTCCAGCGCCCGCGCGACCACGATCAGCGCGTGCGTCGAGTCCAGCCCGCCGGAGACGCCGATCACGACCTTCTCGATGCCGGTCGCGCGCAGCCGGGTCTCCAGGCCGTGGACCTGGATGTTGTAGACCTCCTCGC
The DNA here is from genome assembly GCA_035555675.1 of Solirubrobacter sp. Classification (GTDB taxonomy): domain Bacteria; phylum Actinomycetota; class Thermoleophilia; order Solirubrobacterales; family Solirubrobacteraceae; genus Solirubrobacter. The sequence continues at coordinate 12,278 of DATMGH010000196.1, forward strand.
AGCGCTCGGTGCGCGTCACCGGGTCGGCGGGGACGTACGGGAAGCGCTCGACGCGGCGGCGCAGCGGGCTCGCGGCCGGCGCGAGCTCGAAGCCGACGCGGCGGAAGCGGCGCAGCCGCTCGCGGTGGTCGCCGATCGCGTCGCCGAAGCTGTTCGTGCTCGCGCGGTCGGCGGCCATGCGGTCGAGGTCGACGTCGGCGAACAGCAGCTGCTCGTCCTCGGAGAACCGCTCGGCCTCGGTGACCAGGTCACCGTTCTCGCAGATCAGCGCCTGCCCGTCCCAGGCCAGGTCCGTGGTCGACTCGCCCTGGCCGGCCGCCGTGTAGACGTACGCGGCGATCGTGCGGGCGGACTGCGCCATGCACAGCGTGCGCCGGAAGTCGGCCTTGCCGATCGTGATGTTGCTGGCGCTCAGGTTGGCGAGGATCGTGGCGCCGGCGAGCGCGCCGTACGTGCTCGGCGGCGCGGGCACCCAGAGGTCCTCGCACAGCTCGACGTGCAGGGCGAAGCCGGGCAGGTCGGCGGCCTCGAAGATCAGCTCGCCGCCGAACGGGACCGTCTGCCCGAGCAGCTCGACGCTGTCCCCCACGGCTTCGCGCGCGGCGCGGAACTGGCGCTCCTCGTAGTACTCGCGGTAGTTCGGCAGGTAGGACTTCGGGACCACGCCGAGAACGCGTCCGCGGTGGATCACGTACGCGGCGTTGAACACGCCCTGCTCGGCGCGCAGCGGCCCGCCGACCGCCAGCACCGGCTGCAGGTCGCGGCTCGCCTCGACGATCGCGGCCAGCGCGTCGGTCACCGCGTCGGCGAGCGCGTCCTGCTGGAAGAGGTCGTCGATCGCGTACGCCGAGAGCCCGAGCTCCGGGAACACGACCAGCGCGGCGTCCTGCTCGTGCGCCCGCTGCGCCAGGCCCAGCGTCCGCTCGGCGTTGAACGCCGGCTCGGCCGGGCGCAGGTGGGGCACGGCGGCGGCGATGCGTGCGAAGCGGTGGCTATAGAGCGAGTCGAAGCACTGCACGCGCACCATCTTGCCGCAACCTAAAGGGGCCAGGCCCCTTTACCGTGGCTTTAACTTGTGTCAGTTGGCCGGAGCCAGGGCGGCGACGCGGCGGGGCGTGAGGAAGAGCGCGGGGACCAGCGTCACGGCGGTCAGGGCCAGGGCCCAGAGGAACGTGGTTCCCGCGGCCGCGGCCAGGGGCTCGCGCGGCGCGTCGTCGAGCGCGCCGAGGCCGCCGTGGAAGCCGCGCGCCGACAGCCCGTGCTGGAGGATGACGGCCAGCAGCGCGATACCGAGCGTCGCCCCCGCGCGCTGCGCGATCTCCAGCGCGCTGGCCGCCCGCGCCACCTTGGACTCCGGCAGCACCTGGTACGCGGCCGCCATCGCAGGCATCAGCGTCGCCCCCATCCCGGCGCCGCGCAGCAGCAGGCCGAGCACGAGCACCCAGCCCGGCACCCCGCCCGCCACGAACGCGAACGGCAGCGTCCCGAGCAGCGCCAGCGCCAGCCCGATCCGCACGACCGGCCCCGCCCCGTGCTTGTCGGTCAGCTTGCCGGCGATCGGCATCGTGAACATCGCCCCCACGCCCTGCGCGGCCAGCACGGCGCCCGTGCCGAGCGCGCTGTGGCCGCGGGCGATCTGGTAGTAGAGCGCGAGCAGCAGCAGCGACCCGAAGAACGCGGCGCCGAACAGCAGCGTGGTCGCGGTCGACGCGGCGACGACGCGGTCCTTGAACATCCGCACGTCGATCAGCGGCCGCTCCACCCGCAGCGAATGCCGCACGAACGCGCCGATCAGCGCGAGCCCGCCGAGCAGGAACGCGGCGTGCGCGACCGCGCCGCCGGACGGCACCGCGAGCCCCGCGACGAGCGCGGTCAGGCCCGGGGAGAGCAGCGCCAGGCCGGTGACGTCGAGCGTCTCGGTCCGCGTGCCCGTCCCGCGCGGCAGCACCCGCGCCGCCAGCACCAGCGCCAGCGCCGCGACCGGCAGGTTGACGAAGAAGATCAGCCGCCACGACGCGCCGTCGATCAGCGCGCCCCCGAGCACCGGCCCGAGCGCGGGCGCCAGCAGCATCGGCACGCCGACCAGCGCCATCACCCGCCCCATCCGGTCCGGCCCCGCGGCGTGCGCCAGGATCGTCATGCCGACCGGCATCACCAGGCCGCCGCCGAGGCCCTGCAACACGCGGAACGCGATCAGCGATCCGGCCGACCAGGCCAGCCCGCACAGCAGCGACCCGGCCGCGAAGCCGGTCACCGCGGCCATGAACGCCGCCCGCGTCCCGAAGCGGTCAGCCGCCCAGCCGGCCAGCGGGATCGCCGCGGCGATCGCCAGCAGGTACGCGGTCGAGACCCACTGGATCGTCGACAGCCGCACGTCGAAGACGACGGCGAGCCGCTCGATGGCGACGTTGACGATCGTCGAGTCGAGGATCGTCATGACGGCACCGCAGACGACGACCGCCGCCGCGGCGAGCACGGGGCGACCGAGTTCGCGCATGACCGCCGAGCATCCTGGCGGGCCGCGCGCCCCGGTTCAACCCCGCTGGCCGAAAGAGCGAGTCGCCAGCTCCGCGAACGTCGCCAGGTCCGGCGTCGTGAGGTCCGGCTGCGCCGAGGCCGGCGGCGTCGCCCCGCCGCCCGCGCGCCCCTGGCGGCGGTCGATCCAGACCGTGGTCAGCCCGAGCGCCTTCGCCGGCACGTGATCGTGGAACAGGCTCTGGGCGACGTGCAGGACGCGCGAGCGCGGCACGTCCATGCGCGCGAACGCGAACTCGAAGTTCGACGTCCGCGGCTTGTAGCCGCGCGCCTGCTCGGCGGTCACGACCCAGTCGAACGCGACGCCGAGCCGCCGGTTGGACGCCGCGAACAGGTCGTCGTCGCAGTTCGTGATGACGCCGAGCTTGAACCGCGTCTTCAGCCGCCCGAGCGCAGCCGCACTGTCCGGGAACGCCGGCCAGTCCGCGACCGAGCCCCCGAACGCCTCCAGCTGCTCCGCGGTCGGCGTGAAGCCCAGCTCAGCGCCGAGCGCGGACAGACACCCGCGCAGGACGTCGCGGTAGCGCAGGTACGGCCCGGCCTCCAGCGCCGCCTCGTGGCGCGCGAACGCTTCGAGCAGCGCGTCGTCGTCGAGCGCGGACGTGACCGCGCGCAGCGCCGTCAGCAGCCCGGTCTCCCAGTCGATCAGCGTGCCGTAGCAGTCGAAGGTCAGCGCGTCGAAGCGGTCGAAGTCCATCGCGGGATCTTGACGTGCGGCGCCGCCACGCGGGAGGATCACGAGCGATGCCGCCCGCCGCCCGCATCACCGACATGCACACGTGCCCGATGTTCGACGGCCCCAAGCCGCACGTCGGCGGCCCGATCCTGCCGCCCGGCGCGCCGACCGTGCTGATCGGCGGCCTGCCCGCCGCCCGCGCCGGCGACATGTGCACGTGCGTCGGCCCGCCGGACACGATCGCGATGGGCTCGACCCGGGTGCTGATCGGCGGCATGCCGGCGGCCCGCATGGGCGACCAGACGGCGCACGGCGGCGTGATCGTGGCCGGCTGCCCGACCGTGATGATCAACTAGTAGAAGAGGAACGGCCACCAGTTGCGCATCGGGCGGCCGTCGTCGTCGAGCGCGGTGTTGCCGAGCCCCGGCATGTTCTGGCGCCAGTAGACGACCCAGCGGCCCATGCAGTCGTCGGCCAGCGCGCGAAACGGCTCGAGCACGTCCGGCGTCCACGCGCGCACCGTCTCGTCGGGCTGGCGCCACGTCTCGATCGTCGACGGCGCCGCCTGCCGGTTGTCGAGGTCGTAGTCGAAGCGCCCGTTGGGCATGAAGTGGACGTTGCCGCCGCTGCGCACGAAGCCGGGCGGCAGCGACGCGTCCCCGCGCACGTACAGCGACTCGAACGGGAACCCGCGGCGATCGAGGTCGAGCATCGCGTACTCGCGGAAGTAGCGCTCGTAGTAGGGAATCGCGCCGCACGTCGCCATCCGCTCGAGCGAGTGGCCGAGGCTCTCCATCGCGCAGCCGACGCCGCGGGCGAAGTTGACGAACAGGATCCGCAGGCTGCGGCCGATCCACGGCGCGCTGTGCTCGCCCGAGTTGCCGGCGTAGCGGGCGTACCCGCGCGGCCGGAGCTTCGCGTCGTAGGCCTGCTTGACCTCGACCGTCTCCCACGGCGCCGTGCGGTCGGTGTGGTCGGCGAGCAGCCACAGCTCGTGCACGAGCCCGCGCTCGACCAGCTCGTCCAGGCGCAGCCCGTCGTACAGCGGCGGCTCGTAGAGCGCCGCGTAGTCGAGCCCGACGCCGTCGGCCGCCCGCGGGAACCGGGCCGAGTTGCGGTCGACGCGTCCCGCCGGCGCGCTGAGATCCACGATGTCGAGCACCGTGTAGTCCAGGAACGCGGGCGCGGCCGGGTCGCGGTAGCCGTGCCAGCGCGAGGACTCGCGCAGTGCCGCGCAGAGCGCCTCCAGCTGCGCCCGCGCCCGCGCCTCGCGAAGCCCGTGCACGAAGTTGAGCGCGAGCACACGCGGCCGCATCGCCGTGATCCGGTCGTGGTGGGCGACCAGCCACGGGTCCGAGTTCGCCCCGCTGTCGGCGTTCGGCCAGATCACAGCCCGAGCGACCGCGCGACGGCGCGCAGCGTCTCCGCCGAGTGCCGCAGCGCGTCGATCTCCGCGTCGCTCAGCGGCGGCGTCAGCACCGCGTCCACCCCGCGCCCGTCCACGATCGACGGCAGCGACAGGCACACGTCCTCGATCCCGTACTGGCCGGTCATCAGCGAGCAGACCGGGAGCACGACGCGCTCGTCGTCGAGCACCGCCTCGACGATCCGCGCCGCGGCGAGCCCGACCGCGTAGTTGGTCGCGCCCTTGCCGCGGATGATCTGCTCGGCGGCGGTGACGACCTCGTGCGCGATGTGGTCGAGCGTCGCGGGGTCCAGCCGCGCCCGCCCGGGCACCGCCCAGTCGGCGACCGGCACGCCGCCGATCGTCGCCTGGCTCCACGCCGCGACCTCCGAGTCCCCGTGCTCGCCGATGATGAACCCGTGCACGCTGTGGACCGCGACCTCGCAGTGCTGGGCGACCAGCGTACGCATCCGCGCGGAGTCGAGCACGGTGCCAGAGCCGAACACGCGCTGGCTGCCGAGTCCGGACGCCTTGACCGCCGCGTACGTGACGACGTCGACCGGGTTGGTCACCAGCAAGAACAGCGCGTCCGGCGACAGCTCGGCCAGCGCCGGCAGCATCGCCTTGCACATCTCGACGTTGACCGCCGCCAGCTCGAGCCGCGTCTGCCCCGGCTTCTGCTTGGCGCCCGCGGTGATGACGACCACGTCGGACCCGCCGGTGACCGCGATGTCGTCGGACCCGTACACGGCGGCGGTCGGGAAGAACTGGCTCCCGTGGTTGAGATCGAGCACCTCGGCGTCGACCTTCTCGCGGTTGACGTCGTAGAGGGCCATCGTCTTCGCCGCGCCGCGAATCAGCGAGGCGTAGGCGATCGTCGCGCCGACGCTGCCCGCGCCGATCACTGAGACCTTGCGCATGGGCGGAGGCTACCGGGCGCGGATGTCCGCACCCGGACCAGAACCGCGCTCCAGTGCGGGTTTCAGTGGCGCGCGGGCTCCGCGGGCGGCGTAGCATCGCCGCCATGGCTGCGCGGAGCAGGATCGCGGTCGTGGGGATGCTGGCTGCCGGTTTCGCCACTCTCCCGGCCGCTGAGGCGCAGGCCGGACCGCCGCGGCTCGCGGCGCCGTCCGGCTGTGCCGCCGACCCCACGTGCGCGCTCGGGCTCGAGCGCGTGTACGGCATCAGACCGGTCCTCCTCACCGGCGGCCTGTCAGCGCTCGATGACGGCCGGGCGGACATCGTGCTGACCTCCTCGATCGATCCCGGGCTCTCGCGGCCCGACATCACCGCCCTGCGCGACGACCGCGGCCTGCTCGAGCCCGCCCCCGCGCCGTTCACCACGCGCGCGACCGGCGAGCTGCGGGCGCGGCTCGCCGCCGCCTCGCGCCCGCTCACCACGCTCGCGTTGCGCGGCCTCAACGAGCGCGTTCAGGACGGCGAGCGGCCGGCCGCGGCCGGCGCCGACCTGGCCGACGGCAACGGGCTCGGCGGCGCGGACCCGTCCGGCCCGCGCGTCACCGTCGGCGGCGACACGGCGCTCGCCCACTACTACGCGCAGGCGCTGCGCGGCGACGGCTACCGCGCGACCGTCGGCCGCCACGCGACGGTCACCGCCCGCGCTCCCGCCCGGCCCGTGTTCGCGATCAAGCGCGCCGCCGGCATCCGCACGCTGTCGGCCTTCGCCCGCCACTGGGGCCGCACGGCGCACGCCGCCGCCGACCCGCTCGAGGACGAGCAGTGGGCGGTCTCCGAGCACAGCGTGCTCGACCTGCCCGGCGCCTGGCAGCTCACGCAGGGCGCCGGGACCGTCGTCGCGGTCGTCGACTCGGGGACCCGGCTCGACCACCCGGATCTCGCCCCGAACATCTGGACGAACTTCAACGAGATCCCCGGCAACGGCGTCGACGACGACGGCAACGGCTACGTCGACGACGTCCACGGCGTCGACCTGACGTCGACCAGCCGGACCCAGAACCTCAACGACGGCGACGGGCACGGGACGCACGTCGCCGGGATCATCGCGGCCGCCGCCAACGGCCGCGGCGTCGTCGGGGTCGCGCCGAAGGCGAAGATCATGACCGTGCGCGTGCTCGACGACCAGGGCGCGGGCACGACCGGCGGGGTCGCCGAGGGCATCCGCTACGCGGCCGCCAACGGCGCCCGCGTCATCAACGCCTCGCTGCAGGGGGACACGCCCGATCCGCGGCTCAACGACGCGGTCGCCGCGGCCGCCGCGGCGAACGCCCTGGTCGTGGTGTCGGCCGGCAACGGCGGGCGCGACATCGACCAGCGGCCGTCCTACCCGGCCTCGATCCCCGCGCCGAACCTGATCAGCGTCGCCGCCACCGGCCCGCTGACCGGCAAGACCCTCGACAGCTACTCCAACTACGGGCGGCTGACGGTCGGGCTCGCCGCGCCCGGCGGGATGATCCTGTCGACCACCAACGACGGCGGCTACGGGCAGAAGTCCGGGACGTCGATGGCGGCGCCGATGGTCGCGGGCGTCGCCGCGCTGATGGTGGCCTCGAACCCGAGCATCAGCGCGACCGACCTGCGCTCGCAGCTGCTCCAGCGCGCCGGGCGCGCGTCATTGCCGGTCGCGGGCGGCTACGTCGACGCGCTGGACGCAGTGCTGTCCTCCGCCACGGCGGTCGGCTACGACACGACGCAGCCGCCGCAGATCAAGGTCCTGCGCGCGACGACGCAGCGCAAGCGCACGCAGCTGCAGGTCGCGGTCCTCGGCTCGACACAGGCGATCCGCAGCTATCGGGTGACGCTCGACCGGCGCCGCCGGTCGACGGTGCGAGCGCGCCGCGCCGTCTTCTCGGTCACCGTCCGCCGCGCCGCCAAGCGCGTACGGATCGACGCGCTCGACGGCCGCGGCAAGCGGATCACGTCCACGACCAAGCCGGTGCGCAAGCAGCGGGCGGGCAAGCGCGGCGTCAAGACCGGCCACGGGGTGGGGACGTAGCCGCGTCGACGGCGTCCCACAGCGCGGCGCGCTCGGCGGCGGTGTCGCGCGTCCACGGCAGGTAGTGCGCGCGGCGGACGGTGCCGCCGTGCCAGAGGCGGCCCGTGCTGCGGCCGGGCTTGGCGGCCGCGGCCAGCCACACGATCTCCCCCGCGTCGCGCCGCCGGCCCGGGTAGACGGCGTGGATCGCCGTGCCGCCGACGCGCTCGCCCCACTCGCGGACGAGCGCGACCTGCATCCGCCGGGTGCGCGCCGGACCGGAGCGCTCGAGGTCGTCGAGCCGCAGCCGCTGCGTGTACAGCACCGCCGACGTGACCCAGATCACCCGCCCCGCCGGGCGCAGCAGCTTGGTCAGCAGGTGCGGGCCGAGCACGTGCATGGCCAGCCTCAGGTCGTGGCCCTCGGCGGTCTGCAAGCGTCGCGGCGGGCTGACGGCGGCGGCGTGGACGAGGATGTCCGGCCGCTCGTCCCACGTCGCCGCGTACGCCCGCACGCGGGCGAGCAGGCTCACGTCGCGCCGGTCGACGGGGTGCACGGTCGCGCCGAGCGCGGCCAGCCCCGCCGCCGTCGCCCGCCCCAACGCCGTCTCCGCCCCGGTGACGATCGCGGTGCGGCCGTCGAGCCGAGCCGGTCGGTCATGGCCACCGATGCACACAGGCATCCGCGAGTGGGATCCGATCTGGCGGGACCATGCGTCCGGATTCTCCTCGGTCCGTCGTCGCCGTGGCTCGACGCCGTCGGCGCGCGGCTGCCGGGTCAAGGCGCAACGGCGGCGCGCCGGCGGGCCGGCGCGCGCACCTGCACCTCGCGCGCGAGCGCGTAGGAGCCGAACACGACCAGCAGCGCGCCGGCCTGCGCGGCGATGCCCTGCCACGTCGCGTAGACGCCGAACCAGCGGTTGACCCACAGCGGGACGCTGAACGACGTCGGCGTGCTGGGCAGCCAGCCGAGGCCCTGCATCACGTGCACGGTCGTGCCGGTCATGACCGCCAGCACGAGCGCGATCAGGAAGCCGGTGGCGATCAGCAGCTTCTTGTAGGGGAGCTTGCGCTGGGCGAAGAAGGTCAGCGCACCGACCGCGAGCGTCGCCGCCAGGCCGATCGCCGAGCCGAGCACGCACGCCGCCGTGCCCGCGCTGACCTGGAGGTTCTGGACGAAGACGACGGTCTCGAACCCCTCGCGGTAGACGCTCGTCAGGCCGAGCAGGGCGAGCGCGACGAACCCGGGGCCTTCGAGGCCTTTACGGCGCCGGTTGAACCGCGCGATCCACTGGCTCCAGTAGATGCGGTGGAAGAACCAGTTCGTGATCACGAGCAGGACGACGATCGCGAGCACGCCCGTGACCGCCTCCAGCTCGAGGCCGCCGGCGCCGAGCTCGGAGACGAGCAGCTGGACGAGTCCCCAGGTGACGATCGTCGCCGCGATCCCCGCGACGCCCCCGAGCAGGACAGGCCTGCGCAGGTGGCGCTTGGCGCCGACGAAGGACGCGGTCAGCGCGGCCAGGATGAGGACGGCTTCGAGACCCTCGCGGAAGACGACGATCGCCGCGTCGGTCGCGACCGTGCCGCGGCTGACGGTCACGTCCCCGAGCGTCTGCTGCGCGACCGTGAGCTGGGCGCGCGCGGCGTCCGCGGCGGGCGGGAGGTCGCGGCGCGCGTCGAGCGCCTGCAGGACGCCGAACAGCGCGCCGTCCAGGTCGCCGGCGCCGTCGAGCCGGCGGCGGATGCCGGCGCTGTCGGCGTACGCCTCGAGCCCGGCCGCGACGGCACCACGATGGTCGCCCGCGCGCTCCCGGTCCACGGCGGCGGAGAGATCCGTGCGCACGGCGTCGTACGCGCGGGAGCCCCCGCTCGCCGCGCCGCCGCTCTCCCCCGCCACCCGCGCGGCGGCGGCGGTCTCCCCCGCCACCTCACTCGCCAGCGGCCAGGGGCGCAGGGTGTTGCGGGTCGCGTCCAGCGTCCGTCCCAGCTTCGCCAGCTCCGGCGACGGCGCGACCACGTTCAGCAGCCGCACCTCCACCCGCAGCCGCCCGGCCAGGCCCGCGTCGTGCGCGATCGCGGCCTGCTGGTACTGCGCCGGCAGCTCACCGAGCGGCCCGGCCGGCGCCGCGAACGCGGCCGCGAGCGCGAGCGCCGCGATCATCCGCCGAGCGTGTCCGCGATCCGCGCCAGCGGCGTCGCCAGCTCCTTGACCAGCGCGCTCAGCCGCTCGCGCTCCGCGTCGCCGACGGTCGCGTAGCTCGGGTACGTCTTCCCGTCCTTGAGCGTCCCGAGCTCCTTCTGTACCGCGGCGAACCGCGTGCTGATCTCGTCCGCCAGCGCCTTGTTCTTGACCCGCAGCGCCGGCGCCAGCAGCCCGAACGTGGTCTCGGACCCGTTCAGGTTCGCCTCGAAGTCCGAGAGGTCGGTGTGCGAGTAGCGGTCCTCTTCGCCCGTGATCTTCGAGGACGCGACCTCGTCCAGCAGCCCGTTGGCCCCGTTGGCCAGCTCGTCCGGCTGGTAGGTGAGCGTGCGCGTGCGCTTCTCCAGCAGCTCGCAGTCCGCCAGCAGCTTGTCCGCGATCGGCGCGAGCCCCGCGGTCGAGTGCTTCTCCCAGAGCGACTGCTCGATGCGGTGGAACCCGGTCCAGCGCTGCCCCTTCTTCACGTCGTTCACGCGCGCGTCGATGTCCGGGTCGAGCGTGCCGAAGCTCTCCGCCACCGGCTCGATCGTCTCGTACGGCACCCGCGCCGCCGCGAACTGCGTCTTGGCCTGCTCCACGTCGCCCGCCTTGACCGCGGCCACGAACGGCTTCACGCGCGCGACCAGCGTCCGCGCCTGGGCCGCCACGTAGCGCTGGTAGCCGGCGACCGCGGCCTCCAGCCGCGGGTCGCCCGACGTCTCCACCCGCGAGCCGCCGACGGTCAGCACGCCGGTCGCCGAGGACGTCCCGCCCGGGCACGACAGCGTGTACTCGCCCGGCTGCAGCGTGAGCGTGAACGTGCCCGACAGCCCGGCGACGAGGTTCTCCTTCTCACCCAGGATCCGGGCGCCTTTGAGCAGCTCGAGCTCGGACACCCGGCCGGTGCCCGCGTTCGTGACCTCGAAGGTCGTCCGGCCGGCGTCGAGCTTCAGCGCCGCCGGGTCGCAGCCCGCGTCGGTCAGCTTGACCGCGACCGTGCGCCCGGAGCCGCCGCCGCTCGGGTCGCTTCCGCCGCACCCCGCCAGCACGATCGCCGCCAGCAGCAGCAGGCAGGCGACGCTCGCCACCTGCGTGCGCGCCACCCGCGCCGGCCACAGCACGTAGGCCCCCATCGGGATCAGGTACACGAAGTAGCCGACCACCTCGGCCTGCGAGGGCTGCGGCTGCCAGCCGAGCATGCCGGTCAGCAGCGCCGAGGTCCACGTCCCGGGCACGACCAGCCACGAGAGGTCGAACGCCGTGTCGGCGCCCACGTTCAGCCAGCCCGCTTCGTGCGCGGAGTGCAGCGTGCTCGCCACCAGCCCGGCGGCCACCAGCACCAGCACGGCCCCGGTCACGCGGAAGAACCGCGCCAGGTTGAGCCGCACGCCGCCGCGGTAGATCGCCGCCCCGACCGCGACCGCGCACGCCAGCCCGAGCAGCACGCCCGCGCCGGCCAGCGCCGGCTCCTCCGCGCTCTGCAGGACCGCGAGCACGAACACCACCGTCTCCAGGCCCTCGCGGATGACCGCGAAGAACGCCATCGCCACCAGCGCCGTCACCGACCCGCTGGCCAGCGCGTCGCCCGCCCGCGCCCGCAGCTCGCCGGACAGGTCGCGCGCGTGCCGCCGCATCCAGACGACCATGAACGTCACGATTCCGACGGCGGCGACGCCGACGATCGTCTCGAGCCCTTCCTGCTGGCGCTGCGGCAGCTCCTGGTCGAGCAGCTCGAGCGCGACCCCGACGGCGACGCAGATCGCGATCGCGGCCGCGACGCCGAGCCACATCGGCCGCAGCGCGTCGCGCCGCCCTTCCTGGCGCAGGAACGTCGCGATGATCCCAACGATGAGCGCGGCCTCGACGCCCTCGCGCAGGCCGATGACGAACGTGGGCAGCACCGGACCGTCCTCCTGTAGTTAGGGTGCCCTAAGGCGCCGGACCGTATCCGTCCCGGATGAGGGGACGATGACCTCGCTCAGTACTTCTCGAAGTGCCCGAGCTGCTCGAACGCCGCGTCCTTGGCCGAGTACGCCGCCCACTCGGACCGGCGGACCGCCACGTAGGAACGCGCCAGGACCTCGCCCAGCGCGCCGGTCAGCACGGGGTCGCGCTCCAGCGCCGCGAGCGCCTGCGCCTGGGTCGCCGGCAGCGGCTCGATGCGGCGCCGCGCGCGCTCGTGCTCGCTCAGCGCGCCCGGGTCGACGTCGACCGGCTCCGGCGGCTCGAGCTCGCGCTCGAGCCCGTCCAGCCCCGCCGCGATCAGCCCGCCCAGCGCCAGGTACGGGTTGCAGGAGGCGTCGCAGGCCTTCAGCTCGAGGTTGGTCGTCTCCTCCTCGGCGCCGAGGAACGGCGACGGGACGCGCACCGGCGCCTCGCGGTTGTCGGGGCCCCAGCAGCGGTAAGCGCCCGCCCACGCGCCCGGGGCGATGCGGCGGTAGGAGTTGAAGCTCGGCGCGGTCAGCCCGCACAGGCCGGGCAGGTGCTCGACGACCCCGGCCAGGAACCCGCGTGCGACCGGCGACAACCCGCCCGCCTCGTGGAAGCGGTTGCGGTCGCCCTCCCAGAGCGAGAAGTGGACGTGCAGCCCGTTGCCCGGCTGGTCGATCCACGGCTTGGGCGCCAGCGACGCGACCAGCTCCTTGCTCGCCGCCACGCCGCGGATCGTCTCGCGCAGGAGGATCTGCTCGTCGGCGGCGCGCAACGCGGGCGCGGGTCCGGTCGAGACCTCCTGCTGGCCGTGCCCGATCTCGGCGCAGTACTGCTCGATCGGCACGCGCTGCTTGTCGAGCGCGCCGACGAGCGCGTCCGCGAACGCGTGCGACGCCGCCAGCGAGATCGTCGAGAAGCCGAGGCCGCGGTCGACCGGCTCGTACCCGGCGGCGCCGTCCGGCGCGCGCTTGGCGAGCGAGAACTCGTTCTCGAACCCGACGCGCAGGGTCAGCCCGTGCTCGGCCAGCCGCGCCTCCATGCGCTTGAGGAAGCCGCGCTGGCAGACCGGTGCGGGCTCGCCGTCCGGGAGCGCGAGGTCGCTCAGCACCGCGCCCGTGTGCTCGGCGTACGGCAGGACCCGGAAGGTGTCGAACGCCGGCCGCAGCCGGTACTGCCCGACCGCCCCCATGTCCGCTACCGGCTGGCGCTGGTCGAGCCCGTTCATCGCCTGGATCCCCGCGGCCACGCCGATCCCGCGCTCCAGCCGGCTCACCAGCCCGCTGCGCCCGGAGGCCTTGGCGCGGACGGTGCCGTCGTTGCCGCACCAGAGGAACCGCACGAGCCGGAGCCCGGCGTCGTCGGCTTGGCGGGCGAGCTCCTGTGCGGTCATCGGCGCAATTATTGAGGGGTCTGACCCCTCCCCGGTGACAGCAACGGCCTAGAGCCAAAAAGACGGGAGGGGTCTGACCCCTACGTATTAAGGGGTCAGACCCCCGAGGGCTTCGAATTCGCTAGCGGCTAGCATGTTTGCTGTGCCTGTGAAGCTCGGCCACGACGCCTGCATCCGCGCCGACGACGCACTGGTCCGCGCGTTCGGCGTCCTGGGCAAGCGCTGGAACGCCGTCGTGCTGGGCACGCTGGCGAGCGGTGAGCGGGCCGGGTTCCGCGAGCTGTCGCGCACGATCGGCGGGATCTCGGACTCCGTGCTCTCGGACCGGCTGTCGGAGCTGACGCGGATCGGGCTCGTCGTCCGGACGGTCGACGCGGGCCCGCCCGTCGCGGTCTCCTACGCGCTCAGCGCCCGCGGCCAGGCGCTGATGCCCGCGTTCGACCAGATCGCGGCCTGGGCGCGCGAGCACCTCGCTTCTGATTCCGAAGTGACTCGCTAGAATCAAAGCCACTCCCGGAATCAAAGGAGGCCCAGGGTGGCCGACTACGGACACGACCTCGTCTTTGGAACGTTCATCACCCCGGCGAACGCCCGCCCGCAGGACGTCGTCGCCCTCGCGCAGCTGACCGAGCGCGCCGAGCTCGACTTCGCGACTTTCCAGGACCACCCCTACCAGCCCGCGTTCCTGGACACGTGGACGCTCCTCTCCTGGGTCCTCGCCCAGACCGAGACCCTCAAGGTCGCGCCGAACGTCCTCAACCTGCAGCTCCGCCCGCCCGCCGTGCTGGCGCGCGCCGCGGCCAGCCTCGACCTGCTGTCCGGCGGCCGCCTGGAGCTCGGCATCGGCGCCGGCGGCTTCCCGGACGCGATCAAGAGCATGGGCGGGCCCGCGCTCACCGCCGGCCAGGCCGTCGACGCCCTCAGCGAGGCGATCGACGTCATGCACCAGATCTGGGACGTCAGCACCCGCCGCGGCGTCCGCGTCCTCGGCGAGCACCACCACGTCCAGGGCGCCAAGCGCGGCCCGGAGCCCGCGCACGACCTGCAGCTCTGGGTCGGCGCCTACAAACCGCGCATGCTGTGCCTGACCGGCGCCAAGGCCGACGGCTGGCTGCCGTCCCTCGGCTACCTCAAGCCCGAGGCCATCGCGCCCGCCAACGCCCGCATCGACGACGCGGCGGCCGCCGCCGGCCGCGACCCGCGCGAGATCCGCCGCCTGCTGAACCTGATGGCGCTCGAAGGCTCCCCCGACGACTGGGTCGAGCAGCTCACCGGGCTCGTGCTCGAGCACGGGTTCAGCGGCTTCTTCGTCGGCGGCGACGACCCGCGCACGATCCAGGTGCTCGGGACCGAGGTCGCGCCCGCCGTGCGCGCGGCGGTCGCCCGCGAACGCGACGACGACCCCCACTTAGGCTCGATCCGCGGCCCGCGCGTGCGCGCGCAGCGCCGCGACAGCATCGCCTACGACGCGGTCCCGCCCCAGCTCGACGCGGTCGAGCCCGGCGACCGCGCGTACGGCAAGGTCCGCTCCACGTACATCCGCACCGGCTCCCCCGGCCTCGTCCTGCGCCCGGAGAACGCGCAGCAGGTCGCGGACGCGCTCGTCTACGCCCGCGAGCAGGACGTCCCGCTGGCGATCCGCAGCGGCGGCCACGGCATCAGCGGTCGCTCGACCAACGACGGCGGGATCGTGATCGACCTGCGCAAGCTCAACGCCGTCACCGTCCTCGACGACACGCGCATCCGCGTCGGCCCGGGCGCGCGCTGGGGCGAGGTCGCGCGCGAGCTGGCGCCGCACGGGCTCGGCATGAGCTCCGGCGACTCGGGCGACGTCGGCGTCGGCGGGCTCGCGACGGCCGGCGGCATCGGGCTGATGGCGCGCCGGCACGGCCTGACGATCGACCACGTGACCGGCGCCGAGATCGTGCTGGCGGACGGCACGCTCACCCGCGCGGACGACGACCTGCTGTGGGGACTACGCGGCGCCGGAGCGAACTTCGGCATCGTCACCGCGTTCGAGCTCGACGCGTACCCGGTCGGCGACGTCGTCTTCGCCACGCTGGCCTACCAGCCGCACGACCTCGCCGCCTTCCTCGCCGGCTGGGGCGAGCTGATCGAAGCCGCCCCGCGCGAGCTGACCAGCTTCCTGATGGCCGCCAACGGCTACGTGCAGCTGTACTCGGTCTACGCGGGCGACGACACCGCCGCGGCCGTCGACGCGCTCAGCCCCCTGCTCGACCTCGGCCCCGTGCTCGACCAGCAGGCCCAGCTCGTCCCCTACCACGCGGTCGTCGCGCCCCACGGCGGGCTGCACGTCGGCAGCGCGGTGGCGGCGTTCCGCTCCGGCCTGGCCGAGCACCTCGACGCCGCCACCGCGGAAGCGCTCGCGGCGCTGATCGCGTCCGGGGAGGCGCCGTTCTTCCAGATCCGCTCGGTCGGCGGCGCGGTCAACGACGTCGCGCCGGACGCGACGGCCTACGCGCACCGCACCCAGAACTTCTCGGTCGCGGCCGTCGGGCGCGGCGTGCAGCGCCTGAACGCGATCTGGGACGAGCTCGTGCACCCGCACATGCGCGGCCTCTACATCAGCTTCGACACCGACCCGCGGCCCGAGCGGCTGCAGGACGCGTATCCGGGCGCGACGCTCGAGCGCCTGCGCGAGCTCAAGGCCGCCTACGACCCGGACAACGTCTTCGACCAGAACTTCGCCGTGGCGCTCGCGCGCGCCTGACCCTCATCCTCCGCGTGCGTGCCGCCGATAGGACACGCATGCACCAGAGCGCGCGCTTCGCCCGAGCACCGCAGGACGCGGCCGCTCCGGCCGTCGTCTCCCGCCAGCCGATCCTCGACCAGAGCGAGCAGATCGTCGCCTTCGAGCTGCTGGGCCCGCGGGGGGACGGCTCGCGCCAGGCGCACGCCGGCACGCTCGCGACCGCGCTCGTCGACATCGGCCTGCCGCGCTTGGTCGGCAGCCATCCCGCCCACGTCAAGGTCACGCGCGAGCTGCTGCTCGCCGTCCGCCCGCTGCCGCTCGCGCCCGCCCGGGTCGTGCTGGAGCTGGCCGCCGACCAGCCCGCCGACGATCTCCTGCTGCTGGTCGTGCGCGAGGCGCGCGAGGCCGGCTTCCGGATCGCGCTGCACGGCTTCACCGCCGACACGCTCGCGCTGCTGGACTTCGCCGACAGCGTCAAGATCAACGTCGAGCAGACGGACACGGTCGCGGCCGCGGCCGCCGTCGCCCGCCGGCACGGGCTGGAGCTGATCGCGGACGGCGTCCGCACGCGGGAGACCTACGAGGCCTGCCGCGAGCACGGGTTCCATGCGTTCCAGGGCGGCTTCTTCGCCGAGCCGGTGATCGTCACCGGCGCCTCGGCCCCGACCTACCGGCTGCGCGCCCTGTCGATGCTGGCCAGCGGCGACGCCACGTCCTTCGAGCAGCTCGAACGCATGATCGCCGAGGACCCCGGCCTGAGCCTCAAGCTCGTCCGGCTCGCGAACTCCGCGTACTACAGCGGGCGCCACTCGGTCGGCTCGATCCGCCAGGCGCTGATGGCGCTCGGCTCGATCGCGGTCCGCCGCTGGGCGACGCTGCTGGTGCTGGCCGGCGTCCACGACCGGCCCGGCCATCTGCTGGAGGTCGGCCTGTTGCGCGCCCGCCTGTGCGAGCTGCTGGCCTCGCGCGCCCCCGGCGCGGAGACCGACCGCGCGTTCACCGCCGGCCTGTTCTCGGTCGCCGACGCGCTGCTCGGCGTGCGCATGAGCGCGTTGCTGGACGAGCTGCCGTTCGACGCGCGGACGACCGCGGCGCTGGCCGAGCACAAGGGCCCGGAGGGCCGTCTGCTCGCGGGCGTGCTCGCGTACGAGCGCGGGGACTTCGACGCGTGCACGGACACCGGCGTCGGCCTGCTCGAGATCGCACGCGCGTACCGCGAAGCGCTCGACTGGACCGACGGCACGCTGCTGCAGCTCACCGCTTAGCGCCAAAAGGGGGGTGCCGTGGGCCGCATCCGCGTGCGACCCACGGCGAGGTTCCAACGACCGGAACGGGGTCTAGACGCCCGATCGCGGCACCATCGTACTCCTACATATTGTCGGAAGCAAGAGCACGGCGAGAAATTCGGTGTGGACGATCGCTCGACTGGACAGTTCCTAGGAGATGTAGGAGCATTCCGGCCATGAGTCACGTGATGGAGATCGCCGATACGCACGTCGCGGCCCGGCTCGCCCAGGCCCGGATCATCGCGCTCGGCCGGTTCGACGTGGCGGAGCAGGTCGAAGCGGCCGGGAACGCGCTGGTGCGCGGCGGGCTGGGCTGTCTGGAGATCGCGCGCGCGACCGCCGCCCAGGTGCGCGCGGCGCGCCGGGTCGAGGGCCTGCTGGTCGGCGCCGGGGACGTCCAGTCGCCGCAGCAGGCCGAGGAGGTCCTGCGTGCGGGCGCGCACTTCGCCAGCGCGCCGGTGACCAACATGGAGGTCGTGCACGCGTGCCGGGAGCTCGAGCTCCCGTTCTTCCCGGGCGCGGCCACGCCGAGCGAGATCGAGCGGCTGGTGATGGTGGGCGTGCGCGTCGTGCGCGTGTTCCCGGCCGAGCCGCTCGGCGGCGCGGCCTTCCTGCACGCGGTGGCCACCATCTACCCGGACGTCGCGTTCATCCCGGCCGGCGGGATCGGGCCGGAGTCCCTGCGCCACTACCTCTCGAACCCTTCGGTGCCGGCGGTCGCGAGCAGCGGGCTCGTGCGCGACGAGCTGCTGCGGGCGCGCAACTTCGCGCGGATCGAGTGGCTCGCGCGCGACGTGCGCCGCGTGCTCGGCTAACCGCGGCGGCGCGCCCGCGCGGCGGCCACCGCGGCCACGCCCGCGAACAGCGCGACCGGCGCCAGGAACAGCCAGGCGCGCGAGGACGTCTCCGCGGGCGCCGGGGTCGCGGTGGCCGTCGGCGCGAACCGCGGCTCGTACGGCGGGGGCGTGTGCACCGGCCCCTGCCGGACCCCGCCCGGCGGCGGCGAGACGTCCGGCACCCGCAGCTTGACGCCGTTGGCCGCGGCCAACGCGCGCGCCGCCGTGATCGTCGCCGCCAGGAAGTCCTTGGTGCGCCGCGGCGGCTTCAGGCGCGAGAGCGCCCGGCGCTCGCGGCCGGGCACGCCGCCGTTGAAGTAGATCGAGAAGCCGCGCGGCATCACGATCAGCAGGTGGCCGCTGTAGATCTCGAGCAGCTCGGCGCCGAGCGACGCGGCGTACTCGCCCGGGTTGTTCCACAGGTGCGTCATCACACCGAGGTCGCGGTAGTCGCTGATCAGCGCGACCTTGAGCTCGTAGCCGCGCTCGCGCGACTCCTGCAGCAGCGCCGGCAGCTGCGCCGCGGCCTTCGAGCGCAGGTCGATGCCGTAGCCGTAGTAGACGTCCTCGCCGACCAGGATGTCCGACGCGGGGTCGCCGTCCGCCCGCGCGGCGGCGGGTGCGGCGCACGCCAGCACGACCAGCAGCAGCGCGATCCACGGATATCGTCGGACGCGATGCTCACGGCTCTCGCCACCGCCGCCTGCGTCGCCCTGACGTGCCCGGCGCCGATCGGCGCCGGCCCGGAGTTCCACCCGCCGGCGCGCTGGCCGTTGGCCGGCGGCGCGGCGTTCCACCGCTTCGGCGCCATCCACGGCGGCCCGCGCGTGCACCTCGAGCTGTTCGCCGGCGGACGCGTGATCGTGGTGCCGGGCGGCATCGGCGTCGCCGCGCCGCGGACCACGCTGCACGGCTTCATCGTCGCCGCGCCGGGACGCGCCGACGCCTGGACGCTGTTCAGCGGCGGCGTCTTCACCCTGGCTCGCGAGGGCCTGACGCTGGGCGAGCTGTTCGACGTCTGGGGACAGCCGCTGGACGCGCGGACGCTGCTCGGCTTCAGCGGCCCGGTGCGGGTCTACGCCGGCGGCCGGCGCGTCTCCGGCGACCCGCGCGCGCTCGCGCTGCACGACGGCGACCAGGTCGTGCTCGAAGTCGGGCCGTACGTCCCGCCGCACGCGTTGTTCACGTTTCACTCCGACAGATTGTAGGAAATAGAGTCGGCGCCGCGCCGCGATTCGGCGGCGCGATTCCTACACGGCGTCGGTGTTGACCAACCTCCACACCTTGCCCCCGTTGACCGCCCGTCACCGTCGCGGTGACGATGGGCGCTGGGGTCAACTCACGACGGAGGGAATCGCTGCATGAGGGGGTCAACCACGCTCGCGGTCGCCGTGTCGGCGCTCGCGCTGCTGCCGGCGACGGCGCTGGCGGACACGCCGGTGCTGACACCGCTGGATCCGCAGAGCCCGAGCTGGGCCGACGACACGACCTGGAACGACTACAAGCCGCTGCCGGGGCCGGACTACTCGGATCCGGCCATCCAGCCGACGGTCAAGAAGTGGCGCGTCGCGCTGGTCATGACCGACTTCCCGGACCGCGAGTACACGATCACGCAGCCGCAGGGCTCGACGATCTACGGCAACCCGACCGCCGAGGCGCACGACATCCCGCGCTCGCAGGTCCCGGCGTTCTACCGCGACTTCCTGAACACGCCGCAGCCGCTCAATCACTTCCAGACCATGAACCGGTACTGGATGGAGGACACGTACGGCAAGTACGGCGTCGAGCTGGTCCCGTTCGGCGTGTACAAGATGCCGTTCCGGGCGTACCAGTACTTCCAGTCGCAGTACGGCAAGTCGACCGAGTGCCCGACGCCGGCGGAGACGCCGTGCAACAAGAACTTCCGCACGGACGCACGCAACGCCTGGGTGGCTGACGTCGGCCTCGACGTCGTCAACTCGTTCGACAACATCTTCTACGTCGCCGCCGGCCAGGACCAGAGCTCGACCTGGCAGGAGTTCGGCGAGATGCGCTTCCTCACGCGCGACGCGGTGACCGACGCGTTCGGTCCGAAGCAGTACGACCCGTCGCTGGCGAACTGGGGCACGACGCGCTACGTGCCGTGGACGGCGTGGGCGGCCACGACCAACATCTGGCCGAACGCCGTGATCTCCGGCGCGCCGCCGCTGAACTCGATCGAGGGCGAGAGCTCGGGCATGTCCACCTACGCCCACGAGCTGACGCACAACCTCGGCATCCTCGACAACTACAACAACCCGTACAGCACGACGCCGCAGCGGTCGGCGACCGGCAACTGGGACATGATGAGCCGCGGCACGTTCAACGGCCCCGGCGGCCCGCACACGCGCTACCTGATCCCGCCGACGCTGGGCGCGGCGCTCGGCTCCCAGCACAACGTGCGCAACAAGCTCAAGCTCGGCTTCGTCGAGCCGCGCCACGTGCTCCAGCTCAACCGCGGCGGGCTCGCGCAGTCCGGGCCGGTGGTGGCGGACGTGACCGCGCGCGAGGTCGACCCGGGCGACGGGCTGGCCGGCGTGCGGATCACGCTCGACGGCAGCGCCGGCGACAACTCGGCGCCCTGCGACTACACCACCAACCCGCTGTGCGACGGCGTCCGCCGCCAGGGCACGTCGATCACCGGCAAGTACAACCACTACCTGCTGGAGACCGTGCAGCAGATCGGGTCGGACTCGTTCGCGCCCGGGCACGGCGTCCTGATCTCGAAGGTCAAGAACGCCGAGAACCAGTCGTGCGGCACGTTCTCGTGCTTCGTCTGGATCATCGACGCGCACCCGGAGGACATCGACCGGGTCGACTTCGTGCGCCCGGACGGCACGCCGGCCAAGGTCACGATCGGCGACCCGCGCCAGCTCAACGACGCGGCGTTCAACGCGGGCCTGGAGTTCGGCAGCGAGTACGAGTGGGAGGACACCGCGAACCGGCTGCACTTCTACGTCGTCAACGTGCGCAAGGACGCCCGCGGCGTCCTGCACTACACGGTCGCCGTCCGCTCGCTGGACGGGGCGGGGCCGCAGACGCGCGGCGTCGCGCTGCGCTCCGCGCCGGGCGGTCCGGTCGGCGAGGGCGAGTGGGCGACGTGCACGTTCGGCCTGCGCAACTCCGGCGCGGCGGCCGCGACCGATCCCGGCCTGCACCCGCAGGACGCGAACCCGTGGCTGACCAGCGACGTCTACCGGCTGAGCGCGGCGGCGTCCGGCGCGGGCTGGACGGCGAAGCTCAAGAACGCGCTGGCCGCGGTCGAGTTCGGCGGCAGCGTCGACGTCCCGGTCTACGTGTCGCGGGCCGCCGGCGCTGCGAGCGCCGGCCGCGTGACGCTGACCGCGACGTCGGAGAGCGACCCGTCGAAGACCGCCACGGCGACGTGCGCGGTGGCCGCCGCGACGGTCGGCGGCGAGGTGCCCGCGACGCTGTCGCTCAAGCTCGGCGACCCGGTCGACTTCGGCGCGTTCCTGCCCGGTTTCGGGCGTGACTACGAGGCGTCGACCACCGCCACCGTCACCTCGACGGCCGGCGACGCCGCGCTCGCCGTGGTCGACCCCAGCCCGGTGTACACCGGCCACCTGGTCAACGGCGCGTTCGCGCTGCCGGCGGCCCTGGAGGCGAAGGCGCGTGACCATGCCTACGCGCCGGTCGGCGGGACGCTCGAGACGTGGAGCGGCCCGGTGTCCAACGACGTCGTGACGCTCGGCTTCAAGCAGCCGGTCCGCGTCGACGACGCGCTGCGCACCGGCACGTACG
>DATMGH010000197.1:0-8947 GCA_035555675.1 Solirubrobacter sp.
TTGGCCGCGACCTTGGTGCCGCCCGGCGGGTCGGTCGCGAACAGCGTGCTCGGCGGCGAGTCGTCGAACTGCTTGACCACGACCGGGACGATGCCCAGGTCCGCGGCCCGCTTGGCGTACGCGTCGACCTGCTCGCCCTTGTCGATCGCGGGCACGACGATGTCGGCCGCAGCGGCGCCGCCGCCTCCACCGGCGCCGCCGCCCGCCGCGGCGCCGCCCTTCTTGTCCTTGGCCGCCTTCTTCTTGGCGTCCGCGGACGCGGGGTCGGGATAGAAGATGTTCACCGGCGTGCCGCCCTTGACGACCTCGCCCGCCGCGGGGATCTGCGAGGAGATCTTGCCCTTCGGGTCGACCGGCTGCGGCGAGGCCTGCCCGAGCGTCAGGTTCTTCGCCCGCAGCGCCTTCTCGGCGTCGCCCGCGGTCAGCCCGACGATCTTCGGGACGTTGACCTTGCCGGAGCTGACCGCGACCAGGATCGCCACCGGCGTGCCCTTCTCGACCTTCGCGCCCGCCGCCGGCGTCTGCTCGAGCACGGTGCCCGGCGCGGCCTTGTCGTCGACCTGCTCCTTGCGGTCCGGGTCGAGCTTCAGATCGGACGTGGTCAGCGTCTTCTCGGCCGCGAACGCGGAGTCCGCGCCGGTCACCTTCGGCACGACCACGTTCGACGGCAGGCTGCGGAACAGCAGGAACGCGAGCAGCGCCAGCAGGAGCACGACCGGGAGCAGCCACCAGGGCAGCCAGGCCTTCTGGCGCAGGACGCCCTGGGTCGGCAGCAGCGGGCCGCTCGGCGCGGACGAGGAGCCGCTCGGCAGCTTGAGCTGCTTGAGCTGCTTCGCGTCCAGCTGCTTCATCTGCGGCGCCTGGAACTGCGGCTTCTGCAGCTTGGGCATGCGGACGTTGACGCCGCCCGGCCCGACGTTGACGCCCGGCGGGTACAGCTGCGGCTTGAAGACCCGCGGCGGGTACATGCCGGGGACCTGCGGCGGCCGCCGCTGGTACCACTTCTTCGGCGGCGCCGGCGGGGCGGACGCGAGCGCTTCCGCGCTCACCGGCTCGGCCGCGAGCCGCTCCGCCGCCTCGTCGCCGGTGACGGTCTTGACCTCCAGCCGGTGCTCGACCACGCGCCCGATCCAGATCTGCTTCGGCGGGCGCACCTGCATCTGCGACGTGACCGCGGCGCCCGGCGGGATCTCCTGCGGCGGGCGGTTGAAGCCGAAGCGCAGCTCGCCGTCCGGGTCCTCGCCGTCGAGCGCGACCAGCACCGGCGCGTTCGCCCGGTTGGCGACCGTCACGTCGAACGTCGCCTTGCGGCGGCCCTTCTTGCGCTGCGGGCGCAGCGTCGTGGCCGTCTCGACGTACGGGCGGATGTGCAGCGCGAACGGCGCGGACGCGGCGACCGAGCGGTTCGCCTTGGAGTCCGCGACGACCTTGAGGTCCCACACGCGCGCCTCGGCCTCCGGGCCGCGCGGCGGGTGCAGGTGGACCTCGACCTCCTGCTCGTACGTGCCGCCGGACCCGAACGGCACCAGGTAGACGGTGCCGGGGAAGACCGACCACCAGTCGTCCGGGATGCCCTCGACGCGGATGTCGTAGTTGTCGACGATCCCGCTCTGGTTGCGCACCAGCGCCAGCACGCGCTCGCGCTGGCCCGGCTCGACGGCCTGGTGCAGCAGCTCGCCCTTGGCGCCCTCGCCGTCCGGCAGGCGCAGGACGATCATGGCCGGCTCGGTGGCCTCCGGCGGCGCCGGGACCGCGCCGCGCACGAGCGTCTTGGCGACCGGCTGCACGGGGGCCGGCGGCGGCGTCGGCGGGACGATCGCGGGCAGCGACGCAGCGGTCGGCGGCGGCGGGGCGGGCGGCGGCGGAGGCGGCGGCGCGGGATGGCCGTTGCCGGCCTCGGGTGGAGCGGGCTCGGGCGGCGCGGCCTGCGCGGCGGCTTCGGCGGCCATCTCGGGCGTGATCGCCTGCACGAACCCGGTCGGCTCCCAGCGCAGGTACTCGCCGCAGCTGCAGAAGTCCCGGTCGTCCGGGTTCTCCTGGCCGCAGCTCTGACACGTCCTCATGACTCAACCTTCTTCTTGGCCGCCTTCACGCGCAGGCGATAGGTGCTGTGCACGGGCTTGTACTGCTCGATGCAGCGCGCGATCGCCGCCTGCACGGTCTCCACCACCGGCGTGTCGCAGTAGACGACGAAGCTCGCGGACGGCTGCTCGGCCGGGCCGGGCCGCCCGTGCCAGATCACGCCGCCGTTGTCCTCGACGCGCAGCGGCAGCTCCGGGAAGTGCAGCTGCAGCGCCAGCTCCATGCCCTTCACCGTCCCGCGGCGGCGCCCGAGCTCGGCCGCCCGGCGCACCATCTCGCGCTGGTGGCGGATGTCCTGCGTCTCGTCGAGGTCGACGCCCAGCCAGGCCGCCAGCAGGCCGAGGATGTCCGGCGGGGCGAAGTCCGGATCGAAGTGGTAAGGGAGCCCGTCGAGGACCGCCACGATCGGGTCCAGCAGCTCCTCCAGCGCGCCGACGAAGCGCATCCCGAAGTCGCCGTCCTGATAGAGCGCGGGCAGCCCGTTGCGCAGGTACGCGCGCGTGGACGCGACCGCCGGCGTCGGCTTCGGGCCGGACGCCATCTGGATCATCAGCGTGCCGAAGCCCGGGCCGCGGAACGCCCCGGTCCCGTTGGTGGCGTGGCCGTTGGTGCTCTGGCCGTCGCTGTCGCCCTTGTACTGCTCGGCCACGTCAGTCCTCGCGGTGCGTGGCCTTGACGATGTGCAGGCCGGACGCCATCAGCTCGTCGGGCTCGAGCACGATGTGCGTGCCGGCCGGCTTGGCCGACTGCTCGCCGGTCTCGAGGTTGGTCTCGTAGATGCGCAGGATGCGCACGAACTCGACGCCGTCGACGGCGTGCACGACGCCGTAGAGCTCGCCCTGGTTGAGCGCGCGGCCGAACGCCCAGCCCTGCCCGGGCCCGGCGGGGTTGCCGCCGACGAGCGGGTTCAGGTACGTGTAGAGCGCGTGCGCGACGTCCTCCTCGACGCGCGCCGTGTCCGCCAACGGTCGCGCCTGCAGGTTCACGACCACGCTCAGGCCGCGGTAGCGGCACGGCTTGAGCTCGACCGTGGTGCCGATCAGCCGGCGGTCGTCGAGGTAGTCGGCGACCTCGGTCAGCAGCGCCTCGTCGGGCATCAGCTCGGCGAAGTCCAGCCGCCGGTCGGCGGGATAGATGCGCGGGACCAGGTGCAGCGGCACCGGGCCGCCGTCGCGGGGCGGGATGCACACGGCGCGGGCGACGCGCGGGCTGGCCTCGCCGGCCAGGAACTCGAAGTCCTCGGCGGTCACGGCGCGGTAGCGCGAGCGGATCTCCATCGCCGCGCGCTGGCGGGCGTGGGTGATGATCTCCGCGTCGACGCCGCCGGTCGCCGCCTCGGGGTTGGTGACCGTGTCGATCCCCGCGATCGTGCTCTTGAGCACGCTGACCGTGCCCGCGGTGACGTTCCCGTCGCGCCCGCCGCCGTGGCGGTAGCGGGTGAAGCGCAGCACCGCGCCCTTGGGCGGGACCGCGCCGTACTGCGTCCAGCCGCCGTGCGTCTCGCGGATCGCGGGGCCGAGCTCCACCTCGCCGCCGACCAGGTCGAGCACGAAGTGACGGTCGAACTCGGTCGAGCCGACGAAGTCCGGCCGCGGCTCCCAGCGCGCCCAGTCGCCGGACTCCGGGTCCTGGACCTCGAGCGTCTCACCCGTGCCGAGCTTGAGCACCGGGTGGTTGCGCAGCGGGAACACCTGGCCGGGCGTCCCGTCGGACGTGCCGAGGATCTCGCGCTCGACCCGCGCGGCGTGCGTCGCGGGCAGCCGCGCGCCCATCGGCGCGGCCGTGATCGAGTAGATCTCGGGCGCGTGCGAGTACGTCGCGCCGTTGCGGCCGGACACGCTCGTCTCGGCGATCCGGCAGCGCAGCCAGTGCAGGCGGTGCCCAGCGAGCGGCGCCACGACCGAGCGCGGCGGCAGCTCGAGCTCGACCGTCCCGGAGCCGTAGTTGAAGCCGCCCGTGAGGTCCTCGAGCACGGTCGCCGCGTGCCACTGGCCGTCCGGGCCGGAGACCTCCCAGCGCAGCGGCGGGTCCTCCGGGTTCACGCCCGCGCCGCGGGCCTGGGACGCGTCGACCTCGATCTGCACGATCAGCCGGTCCAGCGGTTCCTCGAAGCCGATGTGCAGCGCGTCGGCGACCTGCGGCGGCGTGCCGAACGCGAGCTGGTCGGAGCCCGTCGGGCGCGCCTCGCCGTCCGCCACGCCGACGTCCTTGACCTGGCCGTGGCGCTGGAGCACGTACGCGGCGGGGCGCATCGAGGGGATCGTGAAGTCCTCGTCGACCTGGAAGATCACCGACTCGTCGTGCGCGGTGCGCGGCGTGCCGACCTCGGTCAAGCCGCCGGTGATGACGATCGGCTCGCTCGGCGCGTCGGACAGGCGGAAGCGCAGGCTGGTGGTCGCGGCGCTCGGGCCGTCGAGGCGGATCCCGAGCAGGTCCAGCAGCGCGACGTGCAGCTTGTCCGGCACGCGGTTGAGCCGGTAGATCGTCATCTCGGTCATCCACGCGAACAGCTCGATCAGCGTGATGCCGGGATCGGAGACGTTGTGCTCGGTCCACTCCGGGCAGGCGCGCGCGATCCGCGTCCGGGCCTCGGAGACCAGATCCTGAAAGCGCCGGTCGTCCAGCTGGATCTCTGGGAGCCTCACTCCGTTTCCTCCGCTGGGATGACGTAGAAGGGGTAGACGAGGTTGCGCTCGGTGTTGGTCGCGCGCACCTTGAAGCCGATGTCGATCGTCAGCAGGCCGCTCGCGGCGTGGCCGAGGTCGAAGTCCACGGTCTGGACGTCGATGCGCGGCTCCCAGCGCTCGAGCGCGGTGCGGATCGCGTCCTCCATCCGCCCGACCGTGTTGGCGTCGATCGAGTCGAACACGAAGTCGTGCACGCCGCAGCCGAACTCGGGGCGCATCGGACGCTCGCCCGGCGCGGTGCCGAGGATGAGCTGGATCGCCTGGTCGATGTCCTGCTCGTCACGCGCCAGCGCGATGCCGCCACGGCGATCGACCTGGAGCGGGAACGCGAGTCCGGAACCGATGATCTCCGTCACGGCCCGACTCTAACCAATGTTGATGATCGCGCCCTTGATGGTCACCGGGCCGGAGCCCTGGATGTCCACCGTGGCGCCCTTGAGGGTCAATGCCGCCGACGCTTCGACCGTGACCGACACGCCCTTGACGGTCATGCTGGTCCCGGCCTCGATCGTGTACTGCTGGGCCTTCAGCTGGCCCGTGCCGGTCGTCTCGTGTGCGTACTTGCCCTTGACCGTGTGCTTCTCGTCCTGGGTGAGCTCGACGACCAGGTTCTGGTCGGAGGAGATCTCGATGTCCTTCTTGGCGTGGGCGTGGATCTTCTCGTTCGAGAGCAGGGCAAACGAGCCGTCGCGGTTCTGGAGCAGGTCGGTGCCCGGCTTGTCCTTGCCGTTGAAGACCGAGCCGACCACGATCGGGCGCCGCGTGTCCCCGTGCTCGAAGCCGACGATGACCTCCTCGTCGACCTGCGGGAGCATCAGCAGGCCACGCTGGTTGCCGGCGCTCGGCGTGGCGATCCGCGCCCAGCCGGACTCCTCGCTGTCGCTCAGCGACGGGTACTTCACGCGCACGCGACCCAGCTGGTCCGGGTCGTTGTTGTTGGTCACCACGCCGACCACGAGCGACGCGGACCAGTCGCGCTCCTTCGGCGGGCGCATCAGCTCCAGCAGCGTGCGCGAGGAGCGGCCGGAGATCTGGAAGCCGGTCTGGTAGCCGGTCGCGCCGCGGTAGGTGTGCGTGGCGCTGGTGACCGTGAACGTGCCGCCGAACTTCTGGCCGACGCCCTTGATCTCGACCTTGCAGCCGGCCTTGACGCTGGGGTTGCCGAACGCGAGGCCGTCGGCCTCGTAGAAGCCGTCCGCCAGGCGGTTCAGGGTGGACGTGGCGAGCGCGTCGGCCTCGCCGCTGCTGGTGGCGACGCGGTCGGTGACCGCGGTCGTCCCGCCGCCGAGGTCGTTGGCGACCTGGCTGCGCTCGACGCCCGCGCTCGATGTGGTCGTGCCGTCGGCCGCGCTGCCGTTGATCACCTGCTTGGTCTTCGGGTCCCAGGCGCGGACGTTGACCGTCGTCGGCTGCTGGACGCCGCTCATGCGCGGGCGGAACGAGATCAGCGTGTCCTGCCAGGTGAGCGCGATCGTGGCCCCGTCGCCGCCGGCGGGGCGGAAGTGCAGCGTCGAGTCGGTGACCACGACCTCGTAGTCGTGCATCAGCGCGAGGCGCCACGCGAAGTCCCAGTCGGTCTCGTTGCTCTGCTGGAAGAACTCGTGGACGACGTCGGTGCTCTGGACCTGCGCGCTGAGGCCGTTCTCCTGCGCGATCTTGCGGACCATGTCGGAGGCCGACATCTGCTGGAACGTGCGCGTCGTGCGCTGGCGGTTGAGCTTGTGGGCCTTGTCGTAGGCGCGAATCGAGATCACGCAGCCGCTGGCGGTGAACTCCGGCTCGACCGCCGCGATCTGGCCCTTGAAGACCGAAGCCGTCGCGCGCTCGCCCTTGCCCGCGAGCTTGATCTCGAGGGTCTTGCCGAGCTGCAGCGGATGGGAGTCGACCGCGTCGCCCATGGGGTCGCTGAGGCGGACGAGCGCCATGTCCGGGAGCGTCAGGCTGTCCACGATCTTGACCTCGAGCGTGAGGTCGCGCCATTTCGGGTCGAGCTTGGCGCCGTCGACGAGCACGTCGACGGCGGCGACGTGCTGCTCGGCCTTTGCGTCCGGCGCCATCTAGCTCTCCAGCGCCGGCAGGGCGAGCGACGCGCCGCGGCGCAGGTGCAGTGGGTTGTCGACGCCGTTGGCCTCGGCGATCAGGCGCCAGCGGGTGGCG
Source organism: Solirubrobacter sp. (assembly GCA_035555675.1). Taxonomy (GTDB): domain Bacteria; phylum Actinomycetota; class Thermoleophilia; order Solirubrobacterales; family Solirubrobacteraceae; genus Solirubrobacter. The sequence continues at coordinate 6,927 of DATMGH010000197.1, forward strand.
TCGCCGTAGGCGCGGTAGGAGATCGAGGGCAGCGTGTCGCCGTCGCGGACGGTGTGCGTGCCGAAGCCGGCCTGCGCGCGGGTCGTCGGGTTCTGGCCCTTGACGGTCGCCGCGGCCTGCTTGAGCGTGAGCTTGACGTCAGCGCGGATCGGCTCCCCGTCCGGGCGGAACAGCTTGTACGAGCAGGTCAGGGAGGTCATCGCGCCCTTGAACAGCAGCGCGCCCCACTGGAACGTGACGAACGGCGGGACCGCCGTGGGGGCGCCGCCGCTCTGGCCGGACGGGACCTCCATCGCGTCCAGGAGGGCCGCCGTCGCGGCGCGGACGGTCATCGTGTACGGGGGGAACGTCTGATCGAAGAGGAGGCTGAGCTCCATCTGGCGCGGCTGGCCGCCGGTGAACTCGGGCTCCTTGAAGGACGTGCCCGTGACCTGCTCGTACTTCCACTCGTTGGACTTCGAGAGCGAGTACTCGGTCGGGTTGAAGTAGCAGTCCAGGGTGGGGCCGCTGTCGATGATCAGCTTGGCCTTGACGAAGTTCGCGGCGGGGGGCGGCGGGGGCGTCATGTCGTCACCGTCATGCCGGTGTGGGCGACTTCGAGGGACTCCGTGAGGAACTCCGTGCCGCCCGCGTTGAGGTCCCCGCCGGTCCACTTGACGGGGTAGGCGTTGCGGAAGTTCCAGACGCGGATCGGCTTGTCCTCGGAGTCGTTGAGGGTGACGACGAGGGTCACCGGCTGGGCCTGCACGACCGTCTTCTCGTACCAGTCGACGAGCGTCTTCTCGTTGGAGATGACGCCGCGCCTGAGGGTGACGTTGCCCTGCTTGATGCGGCCCGGGAGGCGGTGGACGAAGGCGTTCTGGCCGCCTTCGGCGTACTCGAGCACGTCGACCTGGCTCGAGAACCCGGTGATCTGCGTGAAGTAGCCGAGCGTCACGTTCAGGCCCTGGAACTCGACGCGGAAGTTCTTGGCGTTGTGGACGGGAGGGAGCGATTCTGCGGCTGGAGGCATGGGGTGGTGGGGCTACGGGTTGTCGATGATCAGGTGGCCGAGCTGCTCGCGTTCGACGAGGAGGTCGCGCTTGAAGCGGTCGAGGAAGTACTCGTAGAGCGCCTCTTTGTCGAGGGCCGGCTGGTTGGGGTTGGGGGTGGCGTTGGCGTTGGCGCTGGCGGGCGGCGTGGGCGCGGTGGCCGGGGCGGGGTTCGCGGGCTGGACGTGCTCGTCGGTGAGCTCGCGGGAGATCGTGTACGGCTGCGGGGTCGTCGCGGGGGGCGGGAAGTGGACGGTCGAGAGCCCGCCCTCGCCCTGCTCGACGGCGCCGCCGGTGGCGTCCGCGAGCCGCTCCGCGGCGCCGGCGGCGGCGGCGCGGGCGACGTTCGGCTTGACGAGCTGCAGGTGCCGCGGCGGCCTGGCCTCGGCCGCGGGCCGCGCGACGCGGCTGACGACCGGCCGCGGCGCCAACGCGCTCGTCCCGGCGCTCTGGGGCGGCGCGACGTTCCCCGGCGGCGCGACGGCGTCGCTTCGCCTGTCGCCGCCCGCGTCCGCGCTGCCGGGTCCGAGCCTGCCCGCACCGGCGTCGTGCCGTGCGACGACACCGGTCTCGCCGCCCCGTCGGGACGTGCTCGCGCGGGCGCCTTGCCGCGCGACCGCGCTGGTCTCGCCGCTGCGCCCGTGCGCACCCGCCCCCGCGTTGCGCGGTGCAGGCGCGCTTGGCGCGGCGTCCCTCCGCGCGATCACGCCGGCTTCCCCGTCCCGCCCGGGCGTGCTCGTCGCGGCGTCGTGCCGCGCGACCGCGCCGGTCTCGTTCGTGCGCCCGTGCGCACTCGCCCCGGCGCTGCGCGGTGCAGGCGCGCTCGGCGCGGCGTCTTTCCGCGCGACTACGCCGGCGTCCCCGGTGCGCGCTTGCGCACCCGTCGCCGTGGTGCGCGGCTGACGCCCGCTCGGCGCGGCGTCCCTCCGCGCGATCACGCCGGTCTCTCCGCCCGGCCGGGGGGTGCTCGGCGCGGCGCCTTGCTGCGAG
>DATMGH010000198.1:0-5715 GCA_035555675.1 Solirubrobacter sp.
CCCAGGCGACGAACACGGTGCGGGCGTGCGTGGCCGTCCAGCGCCCGAGGCGCCCGACGGGACCGCTGCGAATGGGTTCGGCGTCCGCGGCCGGCGGCGGCGGAGCGGGCGAAAGCATCGTCATGCGCACTACAGTACAACTACACAGAAGTGAACGAGTGATTGAGACGACCGCGAATGACCTCCACCTCCACCGACCTGCTCCGCCCTGACGCCGCGCTCGTGCGCCTGCCTCGCCGTCGAACCCCGCAGCGCCAGCCGGCGCCGGTGCCCGGCGCGCCCGGTCTGTTCACCGTCGACGCGACCTGGGGCGCGATCCAGCCCCACGAGCTCCCCGGCGGCGTGCGGACCGTCGGCGAGCTCGAGGTCCTCGACCACCTGCGCGCCGGCGGCCTCGCGATCGACACGCGCCAGCCCGACCAGCTCGCGTCCGGCACGCTCCCGGGCGCGATCGCGATTCGCCACCAGGAGATCGTCGACCGCCTGCCCGGCGACGCACACGGCCCGATCGTGCTCTTCTGCAACGGCCCGCAGTGCGCCGCCACGCCCCAGGCGGTCGCCGCGCTGCTCGCCGCCGGCCACGCACCCGACCGCCTGCGCTACTACCGCGGCGGCATCCACGACTGGGTCACACTCGGGCTCCCGTTGACCACCGAACGGTCGTAGAGTGGTGCCCGTGCTGACCAGCATCTCGCCCGAGCTCGCCGAGCTGATCGCCACGCGTCTGCGCGTCGTCGGCGACCCGATGCGGATCCGCATCCTCGACCAGCTGCGCGACGGCGAGCTGTCGGTGACCGAGATCACCGAGCGCCTCGGCACCAGTCAGCAGAACGCCTCCAAGCACCTCGGCATCCTGCTGCAGGCGGGGATCGTCGGCCGCCGCAAGGCGGGCACGAGCGCGCTCTACCGCGTCGTCGACGACAGCATCTTCGCGCTCTGCGAGCTGGTCTGCGGCGGGCTGCAGCAGCAGGTCGCGGGCCTGGCGGCGGTGGTCGACGCCGCCTCATGAGCTGAACCTGAACGGCTCACCCCCCTCCTAGATTCAGCGAGCACCCTGGGACCACGAACAAATCCCTGTCTGGAGGGGGTTTCATAGATGATCCCACGTTCCCTGGCCGCCTCGGGCGGCCTCGTCGCCGTGCTCGCACTGGGGGTCGCCGCCTGCGGCAGCGACAACGACAACTCGAGCAGCACCGCGAGCAAGAGCGCGACCACCGCACCGAAGTCGGTGACGATCTACTCGTCCTACCCGTTGCAGGGCGCCGGCCGCATCCAGTCCGAGGCGACCGTCAATGGCGCCAAGCTCGCGCTCGAGGAGGCGGGCGGCAAGGCCGGTGACGTCCTGGTCAAGTACGTCCCGCTGGACGACTCGACCGCGCAGGCCGGCAGCTGGACGCCGGAGCAGACGTCGGCCAACGCGCGCAAGGCCGCGCAGGACAAGTCGACCGCGGTCTATCTCGGCGAGTTCAACTCGGGCGCGACCGCGGTCAGCCTCCCGATCCTCAACGAGGCCGGGATCCCGCAGATCAGCCCGTCCAACACGGCCGTCGGCCTGACCACCGACGATCCGGGCGCGTCCCCGGGCGAGCCGGACAAGTACTACCCGACCGGCAAGCGCACGTTCGTGCGCATCGTCCCGAAGGACACGATCCAGGGCGCCGCGCTGGCGACGCTGATGAAGCAGGACGGCTGCACGAAGATCGAGCTGACCAACGACCAGGAGGTCTACGGCACGGGCCTGGCGCGCAACATCGAGGCGTCGGCCAAGGCGCAGGGCATGACCGTGGTCGGCAACGACGCGATCGACAAGGACGCCGCCAACTACCGCTCGCTAGCGCAGAAGGCCAAGGGCGAAGGCGCCGACTGCATGGCGTTCGCGGGCATCACGGCCAACAACGCCGCCCAGGTGTTCAAGGACTTCGCCGCGGCGCTGCCGAAGGCCAAGCTCTACGGCCCGGACGGGGTCGCCGAGGAGACGTTCGCGAACCCGACGAGCGGCATTCCGGCCAACGTCGCCGCCCGCACCAAGGTCACGATCGCCACGCTCTCGCCCAGCGAGTACCCGCCGCAGGGCCGCGAGTTCTTCAAGTCCTACACGGCCAAGTACGGCGTGGCGAACCCGGACCCGTACGCGATCTACGGCTATGAAGCCATGGAGCTCGCGCTGGACGCGATCAAGCGATCCAAGACCGCTGACCGCCCGGACATCATCAAAGCGCTGTTCGACACCAAGAACCGCGACTCGGTGCTCGGCACCTACTCGATCGACGCCAACGGCGACACGTCGCTGACCGACTACGGCGTGTACTCGATCAAGAAGGGCAACCTCGTCTTCGACGAGACGATCAAGGCCAAGCCGGCCTCCTGATCGAACCCGCTCCAGGGACGACGTGCGACGCCTGTGCTACGTTCGTCGCATGTCGTCCCAGGTCGCCGCGCGCGAGCTGCGCAACAACACCGCGGAGCTGCTGCGCCGCGTCGACGCCGGCGAGGAGATCGTGATCACCCGCCGCGGCGTCCCCGTCGCCGCGCTGGTCCCGTTCACGCCGCCGCGCCGGCGCTGGCTGCCGCGGGCGGAATTGATCAAGCGCCTCGAGCGCGCGCAGGCCGACCCCGGGCTGCGCGATGATCTGGAGCGGCTGGCGGGGGAGACGACGGACGATCTCGGTCCGTTGCCGTGATCTCCAGAGCGCTGCTGGACACGAGCGTCTTCGTCGCGCGCGAGAGCGGGCGTCCCCTGGACACCGCGGCCCTTCCCGGCGAGTGCGCGATCTCCACCGTCACCGTCGCCGAGCTCCAGCTCGGCGTGCTCGCCGCCACGGACGTCGCCGTCCGCTCGCGCCGGATCGCCACGCTGGCCGCGGTCGGCGATCTCGAGACGCTCCCGATCGACACCGACGTCGCCGCGACCTGGGCGCTGCTGCGCGTGCAGCTCGCGCAGGCGCAACGGCGCATGGGCGTCAACGACCTCTGGATCGCCGCGACCGCGCTCGCCCACGACCTGCCGGTCGTCACGCAGGAGGCCGGCTTCGACGTGATCGCGGAGGCCGGCGGCCTCACCGTCGTCCGCGTCTAGCAGACCCCCGGCGCCGCCGCGTGCACCCGGCGGGTGCCGAGCGGCGCGGCCAGCCGCGCGATCGCGCTCGCGTGGCAGAAGTGCGGGATCCAGCCGCCGGACGCCTCGCGCACCGGCTCCCAGCTCGCCTCGACGGTCAGCACGACGGCGGTCGGCGACTCGGCGACCGACACCGCGACGTCGGACATCCGGTCGCAGACCTTGAAGGCGACGATCAGCTCGTCGGCGTCGGGACCGGCTGATACGGCGGAGGCGGAGAGGCGAACGCGTTCCATGATGCCCCCCATAATATCTCTAAATACGCTCGGGATTAAGTAGTTTCTATTCTGGCGGTCCGAATGATCGAGATCCGCCAGCTCCGAAAAGTCTTCCCGAACGGTGTCGTCGCCCTCGACGGCGTCGATCTGCACGTCCCCGCGGGGGAGATCACGGGCGTGATCGGCCGCAGCGGCACCGGCAAGAGCACGCTGATCCGCTGCGTGAACCGGCTCGAGGAGCCGACGTCCGGCACGGTGCTGATCGACGGCCAGGACGTGACCCGCATGCGCGGCGCCGAGCTGCGCGCCACCCGCCGGCGGATCGGCATGATCTTCCAGCGTTCAACCTCCTGACCTCGCGCACCGCCGCCGAGAACGTCGCCCTGCCGCTCGAGGTCGCGGGTGTCAGCCGGGCGCAGCGGCGCCACCGCGCGCACGAGCTGCTCGAGCTGGTCGGCCTCGCGGACCGCGCGGACTCCCACCCGGCGCAGCTGTCGGGCGGGCAGAAGCAGCGCGTCGCGATCGCCCGCGCGCTGGCGTCCGAGCCGGCCGTGCTGCTGTCCGACGAGGCGACGTCCGCGCTCGACGCCGAGACCACGCTGTCCGTGCTCGACCTGCTGCGCCGGATCAACGCCGAGCTCGGCCTGACCGTGCTGCTGATCACGCACGAGCTCGACGTCGTGCGCCGCGTCTGCGACACGGCCGCGCTGCTCGACGCCGGCCGCGTCGTCGAGCACGGCCCGCTGGGCGACGTCGTCGCGCGGCCCGGCTCGCGTCTGGCGTCCGGCCTGCTGCCCTCGCTCGGTCGCGTCGAAGTCGCCCCGGACGAGACCGCGGTGGACGTCGTCCTGCTCTCCGACGCCGACGAGCGCCTGGCCGCCGCGCTGGACGACGGCGCGCGCGTCGAAGCGCGCGCGACCGAACGGATCGGCGGTCGCCTGGTCACGCGCGCCCTGCTGGTCACCCGCGACGCCGCCCACGCCGCCCGACTCTCTCAGGAGCTGACGCCGGCATGACCGAAGACTGGGTCCCCCTGCTCTGGCAGGCCACGCGCGAGACGCTCGTGATGGTGGGCGTCGCGATGGCGGTCACGATCCCGCTCGGGCTCGCGCTCGGCGTACTGCTGCTGATCACCGGCCGCGGGCAGATCCTCGAAGCGCCGCTGGCCAACCGGATGATCGGCGCCGTCGTCAACGTCGGCCGTTCGGTGCCGTTCATCATCCTGCTGGTCGCCGTGATCCCCATCACGCGCGCACTGGTCGGCACCACGATCGGGACGACCGCCGCGATCGTCCCGCTCGCGCTGGCCACGATCCCGTTCTTCGCGCGCATCGTCGAGACGGCGCTGCGCGATCCGTTCGACCACTGGCTGGTGGACGATCCGGCGCGTGCCGGGCTGATCATCGAGCGGCTGGTCGAGCGGGCCGAGGACCGGCTGCGGCGACGCCAGGAGAAGGAGATCGCCCGGCGGGCGCCGACCCGCCGGCTGCGGCTGCCGGGCAAGCTCGCCGACTGCACGACGAGCACCGCCGCCGGCACCGAGATCTTCATCGTCGAGGGCGATTCGGCCGGCGGCTCGGCCAAGCAGGCGCGCGAGCGCGCCACCCAGGCGGTGCTGCCGCTGCGCGGCAAGATCCTCAACGTCGTCAGCGCCGGCCGCGAGAAGCTCGGCCAGAACCAGCAACTGACCGACCTAGTGACGGCGCTCGGCTGCGGCACCCGCGGCCACTACCGCGAGGCCGACCTGCGCTACGAGCGGGTCATCATCATGACCGACGCCGACGTCGACGGCGCCCACATCGCGGCGCTGCTCGTCACCTTCTTCTGGCGGGAGATGCCGGAGCTGATCCGCCAGGGCCACCTGTTCCTCGCCGTGCCGCCGCTCTACCGCCTGACCCAGGGCACGAAGACGCTCTACGCCCGCGACGACGCCGAGCGCGAGCGGCTGCTCGCCAAGGTGTTCGACAAGCGCGGCAAGGTCGACGTCGGCCGCTTCAAGGGCCTCGGCGAGATGCTGCCGGCGCAGCTGCGCGAGACGACGATGAACCGCAAGACCCGGACGATGCTGCGCGTCGAGGTGGAAGACGCGGTGGCGGCCGACACCGCCGATGCCGTCGAGCGGCTGATGGGGACGAGCGCCGACGCGCGCTTCCGCTTCATCCAGGAGCGCGCCCGCTTCGCCCGCGACCTCGACATCTGATCGACGCCGGGCGGCGGCCCCGGCGGGCGGCGAAGCCCGGCGGCAAGGTGGCGCGGCGGGCGGGGACGTCCTTGCCGCGGCGGCGGCGCTTTCCCACATCTTCGGCATCGCCGGCGGCCCGCCCGGGCCGCCGCAGCGACCACCGCCGTCCCCTCCCCGGACCGAGAGTGCCGCGCATGTCC
>DATMGH010000199.1:0-1915 GCA_035555675.1 Solirubrobacter sp.
TTCGGACGGTAGCGGTTGGCGCGCGGCAACGACAGCCGACCGCACACCGTGCAACAATCCTCCCCAGCGTGGTAGAGCGCTCTAATCTGCGCGTCGGGATCCTCGGCACGGGCCGGATCGGCCGCCTGCACGCCGAGCTGCTCGCCCGCCAGGTCGCCGGGGCGGACCTCACCTGCGTGCACGACGCGCACGCGCCCTCCGCCCGCACCGTCGCCGATCGCCTCGGCGCCGTCGCCGCGCCCACGCCGGACGCGCTGATCGCCGCGGTCGACGCCGTCGCGATCTGCACGCCGACGGACACCCACGCGGACCTGATCGTCGCCGCCGCGCGCGCCGGCCGCGCGATCTTCTGCGAGAAGCCCGTGTCGCTCGACCTGGCCACGGTCGATCGCGTGCTGGCGGCGGTGGACGCGGCGCACGTGCCGTTCCAGATCGGCTTCAACCGCCGCTTCGACCCCGCCCACGCCGCGGTCGCGGCGGCCGTCGCGGACGGGACGGTCGGCGAGCCGCACCTGGCCCGCATCTCCAGCCGCGACCCGGACCCACCCTCGCTCGACTACGTCCGCCACTCCGGCGGCCTGTTCCTGGACATGACGATCCACGACTTCGACATGGCGCGGTTCGTGGTCGGCGCGGAGATCGTGGAGGTGTTCGCGCGCGCCGCCGTGCGCGTCGACCCGGCGATGGCCGCCGCCGGCGACGTCGACACCGCCGTGGTGACGCTCGTGCACGCCAACGGCTGCCTGACCACGATCGACAACTCCCGCCGCGCCCGCTACGGCTACGACCAGCGCGTCGAGGTGTTCGGCTCCGAGGGCATGGCGTCGTCCGCGAACCCGCTCGCGCACACCGCGACGGTCGCGACCGCCGCCGGGCTGCGCGCGCCCCCGCTGCCCACGTTCTTCCTGGACCGCTACGTGCCCAGCTACGTGCGCGAGTGGGAGGCGTTCGTCGCCGCGGTGGCGGCGGGCACGGCGCCGCCCGTGGGCGCGGCCGACGCCCGCGCGCCGCTGGTCGCGGGCCTGGCGGCGTGGCGGTCGGTCCGCGAAAGACGCCCGGTGAGCGTCGCGGAGATATGACGCTCGACCTGCTGACCCTGGGGCGCATCGGCGTCGACCTGTACCCCGAGCAGACCGGCGTGGGGCTCGAGGACGTCTCCACCTTCGCCAAGTCGCTCGGCGGCTCGCCGACCAACGTCGCGGTCGCCGCGGCGCGGCTGGGCGCGCGGGCCGCGGTGGTGACCAAGGTCGGGGACGACCCGTTCGGCCGCTACTGCCGGCGCGCGCTGCGGGCGTTCGGCGTCGAGGACCGCTTCGTCGGCGTCCACCCGCGCCTGCGCACGCCGCTCGCGTTCTGCGAGATCCACCCGCCCGACGACTTCCCGCTGCTCTTCTACCGCGAGCCGACCGCGCCCGACCTGACGCTGACCGCCGACGAGCTGAACTTCGACGCGATCCGGGCCGCCCGCATCCTGTGGACGACCGGGACCGGGCTGAGCGCGGCGCCGAGCCGCGAGGCGACGCTGGCCGCGCTGGCCGCTCGCGACGGCGCGCCCGCGATCCACGACCTCGACTTCCGGGCGACGTTCTGGGCCTCGCGCGCGGAGGCGGCGCGGCTGGCCTGCGAGGCGCTGCGGTTCGCCACCGTCGCCGTCGGCAACCGCGAGGAGGTCGCGGTGGCCGTCGGGTCCGACGATCCCGAGCGGCTGCTGGAGCTCGGCGTCGAGCTCGCGATCGTGAAGTGCGGGCCCGACGGCGTGCTGGTCGCGACCCGCGACGGGCGCTTCGCGGTGCCGCCGGTCCCGGTCGACGTCGTCTGCGGGCTCGGCGCCGGCGACGCGTTCGGCGGGGCGCTGGCCTACGGTCTGCTGCAGGGCTGGCCGCCGGAGCGGGCCGTGCGGCTCGCGAACGCGGCC
>DATMGH010000200.1:0-23002 GCA_035555675.1 Solirubrobacter sp.
CCGCCGTCGCCGCCCTTGCCGCCGCTGCCGCCCTTGGCGTTGAAGAGCCCGCCGTCGCCACAGCCGGTCCCGACGCCGCCGCTGGCGCCGCTGCCACCACCGCCGCCGCTGCCGGGCGCCCCCGGCTCGCCGCCCCTGCCGCCGTCGCCGCCGTTGCCGCCTGCGCCGCCGCTCAGGGTCGAGTCGCGGGCGACGACGAGCGCGTTGTAGACGTAGACGCCGAACGAGCCGTATCCGGCATCGCCCGGCTTGCCGCCGTCGCCGCCGCCCCCGCCGCCGCCGCCGGAGCCGCCGGCGCCACCGCCGGCCTTGTAGAGCGCGGTCACGGTGGCGGCGCCGCCACCGCCGCCGCCCCCGCCACCGGTCCCGTTCCCGCCGGTCGTGCCGAACGTGCCGGGAGCCCCGGACCAGGTGGCCTTCGCCAGATCGAGCGTGAGGACCGGCAGGGGCGCGTCGCCGCCGGTCGACCCGGCGCTGCCCGGGTTGCCGGGGCTGCCGGGACTGGCGGTGACGTTGCCGCTGCCGCTGTTGCCGAGGCCGAGCGCGCCGCCGATCCCGCTCGAGCCGCTTGGAGCGCCGTCCCCGCCCTTGACGCCTTCGCCGCCGTTGCTGCCGCCGTTGCCGCCCTGACCGCCGCTGTTGGCTCCCGCGCCGCCCGCGGGGCCGGCGCCGCCACCGCCGCCGCACGCGCCGCCGCCGCCCACGGTGCCGTCGGTGCCGTCCGAGCCGGAAGCGCCGACGCTGCCGGGCGAGCCGGCGATCGCGGTCCCGCCGGTCGCGGTCACGTGATCGAGCGCGACCTTCGCGTTGTTGACCACGCGCAGGCCGTACGAGTTGCCGCCCGCGGCCGAGGTGGCCGTGCCGCCGAGCAGGGTCAGCAGCTGCAGGGTGATCCCGGTCTTGCCGTCGGCCAGCGCCGCGTGCGGACCGCCGACGACTTTCGTCGGCTCGGTCGTCGAGCGAGCCGAGAAGGTCGGCGTGTAGCCGCCGTAGATCGAGACGCCGGTGTCGAGCGTCAGCACCTCCGGGTACGTGCCGGCCGCGACGTAGACGTCCTTGCCGGCGGCCTTCGCGGTGGCGATCGCGGCGGCGATCGTCTTCTTCGGGAAGTCCTTCGTCCCGGAGCGCGTGTCCTGGCCCGCGCCGCCGTCGACGAAGATCGCCTTGCCGGCGTCGCCGTCAATGCCGTCGCAGTTGGTGTCCTCGAAGGCGATGTCGGGCTTGTCGATCGCGCCGGGGTGGATCGCCGCGTCGAAGTCGTTGCAGTCGGCCGGCGTGGACGAGCCGTCCGCGTCGTAGTCGGACGCCAGGGCGGTGCCCGCGAAGCCCAGCAGCAAGCAGGAGCTCAGTGAGACCGTCGCGGCGAGGCGCAGCGTGCCGAGCATCAACCCATCCCCTTATCGCCGATCAACCAGCCAACACTATTCGCGTCGACCGGGCGCGTGGGAAAAAGCGTCAGGCGCCGCCCGACCAGTCGCGCAGCGCCCGCTCGCCGAAGGACGGGTTGGGCCAGTCCTCGCCCCACGTCGCGTCGAGCGTCCGGGTGTGGATCGCCCAGCCGAGATTGAGGCCGAGCACCTGCTCCAGCACGACGGTGAGGAACTGCGCCGGAGCGACCAGGAGCGCGCACTCGCACACCGTCATCCGCGCCTGGCCGCTGTTGGCGAGAAAGCTCGCCCGGGTCGCTCCGTCGCGCTGGTCCACGTGGACCTCGTCCTTCCACACCGCCTGCGCCGCGGCGCTCCAGGCCGCCGCGACGTCGGCGCCCGTCACGCCGACGCGTACCTCCGACCAGTAGGTGCCGATGGCGGCGTCGAGGTCGATGGCGGGCACGTGAAGCGGAGTATCGCGCAGGGCGCGGGCGTCACGCCACGCCGCGCTGGCGCTTGCTGCAGCGCGTGTCCTCGTTCTGGAGGTTCGTGTAACACATCCGCAGGTACACCGTGGTGCCCTCGCGGATGCTGAGGTTCTTGGACGCCGTGCCGGTGCCGCCGGCGCCCTGCAGGGCGGTGACGACGGCGTGCTTGCGGCCGCGGTCGGTCCAATCCAGGTAGGCGCGGATCCCGCGGCCGCCGGCGTACGGGCCGGCGTAGGCCGTGAGGATCTCGCCGTAGTGCTCGAAGCGCACGGACCCGCGCTCGGTCTCGATCGACTGGGACTGGCCGGCGTGCGCCGTGGCGGCGCCGAGCCCGAGCAGGCCCAGCGCCAGCGCGCAGGTGATCCGGAGCGTCGCCACTACGCCTCCCCGGTCTTGGGGGCGCTGCACTTGAAGGCCTTCCCGTTGTTCGTGTAACACATCCGCAGGTACACGGTGGTGCCCTCGGGGATGGAGAGGTTCTTCGAGACGGGGTAGAGCTTGCCGGCGTTGGTCACCTGGGCGGAGCCGCCCTCCCACTTCAGGTACGCCCGCACGCCGTAGCCGTCCTTGTAGATGTCGGCGGCCTCGATGATCTCGCCGTACGCCTTGAACGTCACGTAGCCGTACTTGCCGTCGATGCGGACGTCCTGGGCGGCGGACGCGGCCGGGACGCCGGCGCCGAGCGCGAGCGAGGCGAGCGCGCCGGTCATGGCGGCCTTCTTCGCGGTACTGCGGAACTGCATACGAATCCTCCTGACATCGGAGTTCGTTTCCGTCTGCGCGGTATCGGGACCGCGCGCAAGCCGTCGGCGGCAAAACGAAATACTCAGCCGACGGCGCAAGGCACCGTACCGCGAGCGTGCGGGCCCAGCGGTACGGGTAGCCCCCGCGTTCGCGAGCGGCGGGCCTCGTCAGCGAGTCCCGCCGCTCTGTCCGGCGATGCCGTCGCTACGGCGTCGTCGTCGCCAGCGTGAACGTGAACGTCTTGCCGTACGCGCCCGTGCGCAGGGGCTCGCCGGCGCCGATGGCCTGCTTGAAGCGGATCGTCAGCGCGTCGTTGCTGACCGGTCCCGTGTAGCCGTGCAGCGTGACCGGCATCGCGCCGACCGGCGCGAACGCGCCAGCGACGGCCGCCTGCACCGGCTGCGCGAGCGAGAAGGCCCCGTTGACCAGGCGGCCGGGAGACGCTCCCGCGTCGGCCACGCTCAGCGCCGCGTCGCCCGCGGTGCTGACCACGTTCGCGCTCGTGGACGCCTCGTAGTCCTGCGCGAGGCCGGGCGTGAACGCGCCGAAGTCCGCCGACCCGGCGAGCGTGAGCGCGAGCGTCGCGGGCACCTCCGCGCCCACGGTGCCGTCGACCACGTTCGCGAGCTCTCCGGTCGTGACCGTGACGTCCGTCTCGGCGCTCTCGTGGAAGCCGTCGCTGACGCGCACCTTCAGCGAGTAGGTCGTGTGCTCGTCCAGCCGCCGCGGATCGGCGACGCGCAGCTCGCCGGTCTCCGGCTGGAAGTCGAAGATGCCCGCGCCGGTTCCACCCGTGACGCGCCACGTGAACGTGCGCAGCTCCGGGCGGTTCAGCTTCGAGGCCCAGTCGTCGGCGACGACCGTGCCGACGCGGTTCTCGTTGCCGTCGCCGATCGTGAACGTCTGGTCGGGCCGGATGACCGGCGCGATCCCGTTGACGTAGTCGAAGAGCCAGGCACCGGCGGGCTTGAGCGTCCCGTTGTTGAGGGCGATCGGGGCGTTCTGCGCGTTGCGCCAGTGGTTGGGCGCCCGCCAGCCCCAGAGCGTGATGCCGCGGACGGCGGGGTGCTCCCAGAACGTGGGGACGACGTTGCGGTAGTAGCGCAGCTGCATCTCGTCGCCGGCGACGCCGTCGACGGGGAGGCCGTCGAGGTCGAGCTCGGTGACGTCGATCGGGATGCCGGTCGCGGCGAGGCGATCCAGGTTGGCCTTGTGCACGCGCATGTCGTCGACCGGCACGTACGGGTGGCCCGGGATCGACGGGGCGTTGGTGACGCCGGGGATGAACTCGAACGCGTGCGCCTGGAGCCCGATCACGTCGATCAGGTTCTCGCGCTTGAGCAGGTTGATGATCTTCAGGTACTCGTCCGTCGCGGCGGTCATGCCGGTGATCGCGACGTCGTTGAGCATCAGCTTCGTGTTGGGGAAGTACTGCTTGGCCAGGCGGAACCCGTTGAGGATCCAGTCGTACCCCGTGCCGTCGGTGTCGTTGTAGCCGCCGAGCGCCTGGACGTAGTTGCCGCTGGCGGAGAAGTTCGCGCCCGCGTTCTTGGGCGTCGACCCGTCCGGCGGATCCCAGGTGCCCTCGTTGACGACCTGCAGCACGTCGATGTCCGGGTAGCGCGCCGCGACGGCCGCGAACCACTTCTTGATCTCCGCCAGCTGCTCGTCGGGCGGGAGCGTCGTCATCCACGTCGGCTGCTGGTTGCCCCACAGCAGGATGTGGAAGTTGAACTGGACGTGGTTGGTCTTCGCGAAGTTGTAGGCCTGGTCGAGCTGCGTCCAGCGCATCGCGGCAGTGCGCGTCGTCCCCGCCGCGCTGCCCCACTTGCCGGCGTTCTCGGGGATGAGCTGGTTGAAGTAGCGCGGGAACGCCGACGTGGTGAAGTCGTTCGCGTTGCCGAGGAACTTGTCCTGGCCGTACAGCGGGAACCCCTGTGCCGAGGCCCCGGCCGGTAGCAGGGCGAGGCCCGCGACCGCCGCAGCGGTCACCGCCCGCGCGAGCGTTCGATGCATGCGTGTCACGACAGAGCTCCCTCTATGGCACGGCGTGGACGACGACAACGGCGGACTATCGAACAAAACCTAACACGGCTTCTGAGGCCGTGTCGAGAGCCTGATGGGATTTGCGTGAGGCGATTAGGTGGAGTAGCCGACGAATCTCACGCCGGCGGCGCGGTCGCGGCGTCCACGGCGTCCTCGACGGTGGGGAACACCGTCCAGGTCTCGCCCTCGGTCACTTCGCTGAGCACCTCGCGCACCGCACCGATCTCAGCCGCCATGAAGAACCGCCGTCCCCGGCGCGAGAGGTCCGAGGACACCTGGATCAGCATCCGCGCCGCGGTCGCGTCGACGAACGGCACGCTCGCCGCGTCGAGCACGACCGCCCGGGCGGTCGCGGCCGCCGCTTCGATCTGCCGGCGGACGGCGTCCGCGTTGGCGAAGTACAGCCCGCCCTCGACCCGCAGCACGCTCACGCCGTCCACCGTCTCGAGCGCCGGGTCGCGGGCGGTGTCGGCGAAGCGGTCGGTGCCGGGCTCGCGCCCGAGCGTCGCGACGTACGGGCGCGAGGCGCGGTAGATCAGCAGCAGCAGCGACACCGAGATCCCGATGAACAGACCGGGCAGCGTGTCGAAGACGAGCACGCCCGCCATGGCGGCGATCGCGGCGATGAAGTCCGGCCGGGCGGCGACGTCGAACCCGGTCCGGATGCGCCCGGTCGTGTAGCCGTGGAGCGTCACGAGCGCGCCGATGTCGACCAGCTCGATCACGGCGGCGACCACGACGGCGGCCAGCGTCGCCTCCGGCAGGCTCTCGAAGAGCCCGGTGAGCAGCAGCAGCGTGACGAGCGTCAACGCCGCGACGATCAGGCCGGAGAGCTGGGTGCGGGCGCCGGCGGTGCCGTTGACCGCGGTCTTGGACAGGCTGCCGTTGACGACCATTCCGCTCGACAGGCCGGCGGCGACGTTGGCCGCGCCGAGGCCGATCAGCTCGCGGTTCACGGAGATCTCGTAGTGGTTGCGGCTGGCGTACGTCTTGGCCGCGCCCAGCCCCTCGGCGAACGCGACGAGCATGATCGCGACGCCGCCGGACACCAGCTGGCCGAACTGGCTCAGCTTCACGTCCGGGACCCCGAACGCGGGCAGGCCGCCGTCGATGTGGCCGACGATCGCGACGCCGTGGCGGTCGAGGTCGAAGAGCTCGACGGCGGCGATGCCGAGCAGGACCGCGACGAGCGAGCCCGGGACCACCGGCGCCACGCGTCTGAGCACCAGCACGACCGCGAGCGAGCACGCGCCGACCAGGAGCGTCGTGCCCTGCGTGTCACCGAGGTGGGAGATGAGGTCCCACGCCTTCTCGAAGAAGTCCCCGCTGCCCTTCGAGATCCCGAACAGCGACGGCAGCTGGCCGACGATGATCGTCAGCGCCAGGCCGATGATGAACCCCTTCATCACCGGCTCGGAGATGAAGCTCGCGAGGAAGCCGAGCCGGATCAGCCCGGCGATCAGCGCGGCGAGCCCGGTCGTCACCGCCAGCGCGGCGGTCATCGTCACGAACGTGTCGCTCCCGGTGGGAACGAGATCGGCGACGGTGGCGGCCGACAGCGCCGCGCTGGCCGACATCGGGCCCGTGATCAGGTGGCGCGAGCTGCCGAACGCGGCGTACAGGATCAGCGCGCCGGGCGCCGCGTACAGGCCGACGACGGGCGACACGCCGGCGATCGACGCGTAGGCGAGCGACTCCGGCACCAGCACGGCCCAGACCGTCAGCCCGGCGATCAGATCGCCGCGCAGCCACGCCCCGCGGTAGCGCCTCAGCGAGAGGAACACGCGTGCGCCGCGTTGGTCATGTGCGCCTTCCGTGCTTGCACCGGCGCCGGGGAATCTGCCGTGCGGGCGGGTGAGGACCCATCACCCCGCGCGGGTGAACCCCGAATCACTCCCGCCGGGTGAGGCCGCCTCGCACCCCACGTTGCGAGCCTGCCGGGGTGGCGAGCGAGACGGAGATCGCCGGGCCGCCGCGCAAAGCCGCCGCGCTGGCGCGGCTGGCCGTCCCGGCGGCGCTGATCGGCGTGCTCTCGGCGCTCGTCCTGATCGCGGTCAGCGCGCTCGCGGGTCGCCTGCAGACGCTGCTGTGGACGTCGGTCCCGAACGCGCTGGACGTCGACGGCGGCGCCGCGCCGTGGATCATCGGCGTGCTGACGCTGACCGGCGTCGCCGTCGGCTTGACCGTGCGCTTCGTGCCCGGCCACGGCGGGCCGGACCCGGCGACGCAGAGCATGGTCTCCGCGCCGCTGCCGATCCGCGACGTGCCCGGCCTCGCGCTCGCGATCGTCGCCGGGCTCGCCGGCGGCGTGAGCCTCGGTCCCGAGAACCCGGTGATCGCGATCAATGTCGCGCTGGCCGTCTGGATCGGGCACCGGCTCAGCCGGCGGGTGCCGGTGCCGCAGTGGGTCGCGTTCGCCGCCGCCGGGACGATCGGCGCGATGTTCGGGACCCCGGTCGGCGCGGCGCTGCTGCTGAGCGAGACGCCCGCCGACCCCGGCGGGCCGACGCTGTGGGACCGGCTCTTCGCCCCGCTGGTCGCCGCCGCGGCCGGGTCGCTCACCATGGCTGCGTTCGGGGAGCCGATCCTCTCCGTCCACGTCGCCGCCTACCCGGGCGCGCGGTGGCTGGACCTGGTGAGCGCGCCCGCGATCGCGCTGGTCGCCGCGCTGCTCGTCCTCGTCCTCGTCCTCGTCTTTCCGGTGGCCCACGCGGCGTTCGGCCGCCTGCGGGACCCGCTGGTCGCCCTGACCGTAGGCGGCGTCGTCCTCGGGGTGCTCGGCGCGCTCGGCGGCCAGCTCACGCTGTTCAAGGGCCTCGACGAGATGAAGGAGCTCGTCGCCGCGCACAAGCCGGCGGGGGAGCTCGCGCTGATCCTGGCCGTGAAGCTGGCGGCGCTGCTGGTCGCGGCGGCGTGCGGGTTCCGCGGCGGCCGGATCTTCCCGGCCGTCTTCGCCGGCGTCGCGCTCGGCCTGCTGGCCACGCACGTCGACGGCAGCGTGCCGGTGTCGCTGGCGATCGCCGCCGCGGTGCTCGGGTTCCTGCTCGTGATCTCGCGCAGCGGCTGGCTGAGCCTGCTGATGGCCGTCACGACGGTCGGCCAGATCGAGCTGCTGCCGGTGCTCTGCGTCGCGCTGCTGCCCGTCTGGCTGCTCGTGACCGACCGGCCGGAGATGCTGATCAAGGAGTGATGCCGGAAGGTCGCACCGGGCTGCCCCTCCGACCGATCGCGCTCGTAGGGTGCTCACCCTGCGCGCGACCACTCATCAGATCGCCGGCGTCGGCCTGGCCGTCGTCACCGCCGCCGCGCTCGACGCCACGACGACGAGCGCGGCGCTGCTGGTCGGCGGCGCGTGGCTGGGCTCGTTGCTGCCCGACGCCGATCGGGCCGGCAGCCGGATCTACCGGCCGCGGCGGTGGGAGCGGCGAGCGTGGCCGCTGCGCGTGCTCGGCTGGCTCGCGCGGCTGCCGCTGCGGCTGCTGATCCTGCTCGGGCACCGCGGGCTCACGCACTCGCTGGCCGGATGCGCCGCCGTCACCATCCTCGCCCGGCTCCTCTCGACCGAGCTGGCCGCGGGGCTGGCGATCGGGTACCTCGCGCACATCGCCGCCGACGCCTGTACGCCGTCGGGCGTGCCGCTGCTCGCCCCGCTCACGCGCCGGCGCTTCCACCTGCTGCCGCGCCCGGCCCGGATCCCGACCGGCAGCCTGCGCGAGCTGGCGGTCGCCGCGCTGCTCACGGCGGGCGCGGTGGCGGCGACGCTGCTGCTCGCGGGCTGAGCTAGAGTCGCCACCGATGCTGGTGGGGGTGGGGAAGACGGGCGCCGGGCCCTACGGCGTGACGGCGGGGCCGGACGGCGCACTGTGGGCCACGCTCGTGCACAGCGGCGAGATCGCGCGCGTCGCGGTCGACGGCGGCGTCGAGGTCTTCGGGCTCGACGCGCCGGACTCGCGGCCGTCGCTGATCACCGCGGCCGGCGACGGCGCGCTCTGGTTCACGCGGACGGGGGACGACCGGATCGGCCGCATCACCACCGGCGGAGAGGCGACGACGTTCGCGCTGCCGGAGGGCAGCGCGCCGTTCGGGATCGTCGCGGGGCCCGACGGGGCGCTGTGGTTCACGGCGATGGGCACGGACCGGATCGGCCGGCTCGAGCTCGACGGCCGCCTGTCCGAATACGCACTGCCGGTCGCGACCGGCGCGCTGGCGTCGATGATCGCGGTCGGCCCCGACGGCGCGCTCTGGTTCACGCTCAACCAGGCGAACGCGGTCGGCCGGCTGGACCTCGACGGCCACGCGACCGTGCGCGCGCTGCCGACGCCCGGCGCCGGCCCGGTCGGCATCGCCGCGACGCACGACGCCGTCTGGTTCACCGAGATCATCGCCGGGCAGATCGGGCGCGTCACGCCGGACGGCACCGTCCAGGAGCTGCCGCTCACCGACCGCGAGGCGCGGCCCCACGCCGTCATCGCCGCCCAGGCCGACGGCGTGTGGGTGAGCCTGTGGGGCAGCGACCGCCTCGCGCACGTCAGCGACACCGGCGAGGTCGAGGAGATCGAGCTGCCCGCGTCCAGCGAGCCGCACGGCCTCGCGCTCGGCCCCGACGGTGCGCTGTGGGCGGCGCTGGAATCAGGTCATCTGTTCCGCTTCGAGCCGTAGCCCGCCAAGGTGGCCCTCGAGGTGCTCGACGAGCTCGCGGGCGTCGTCCTCGGCGCCGTGGATGAAGCTCGACTTCCGGCGCCGTAGGAAGTTCAGGCCGATCCGGTAGAGCCCGGGCGCGTCCCGGACGACGCCGCCGTCGTGGCGGACCTCGCCCTTGCGGTCCAGGACCGGGACGTTCAGCCAGGAGTAGTCGGCGCGGAAGCCGGTGGCCCAGAGCACGGTGTCGAAGCCCGCGAGGTCGAGCAGGACCTTCGGGTTCTCGTCGACCCGGGTCGGCTCGGGGCGCGGGCCGGCGTCGAGGCCCTCCCAGGCGTCGATCGCGTCGAGCAGGCGCTTGAGCTTGAGGTCGGCCAGGTTGCAGACGTTGCGCAGCGAGCCGGAGAACGAGGCGGTCGCGCCGTTGACCGCCGCCAGGCGCCCGACCAGCGTTGCGCCCTGCGCCGTCAGCGCGTTGAGGTCGAGGTCCGCCCGCTCGGGCGTGCCGACCAGCTGGGGCGACGGGACGTGGCGCGCGCGCACCAGGTCGTCGACCTCGTCGTAGCGCTCGTCGAGCCGGCCGATCCGGTCCAGCCACCACATGATGTCGCGGCCCCGGTAGCTCCGCGGCATGCGGACGTGCTCGCCGACGGCGACCGTCACGTCGCGCCCGGAGCGCAGCAACTCGTCGGCGAGCTGAATGCCGGTGGCGGACGCGCCCACGACGAGCACGCGGCCGGGGCGCAGCTGGTCCGGCCGCTTGTAATCGGCCGGGGTGAGCTGCTCGAGCTCGGGCGGCAGCGACGCCGCGACGGCGGGGACCCGCGGCCGGTTGTACGGCCCGCTGGCCAGCACGACCGCCGCCGCCTCCCACTCGCCGTCGTCGGTCTCGACCAGGTAGCCCTGCTCGGGCAGGGGCGAGACGGACGTGACCGTGGTGTTCGTCCGCACCGGCGCGTCGATGTGCTCGGCGTAGCGCTCCAGGAACGCGATCAGCTCCGGCATCCCCATGAACCCGTCCGGGTCCGCGCCGTCGTAGCCGAGGCCCGGTAGGCGCGTCTGCCAATTGGGGGTGAGCAGCCGCAGCGAGTCCCACCGCTCACGCTTCCAGGTGTTGGCCACGTCGCCGCGCTCGAGCACGACGTGCTCGAGCGAGCGCTCCGACAGGACGCGGCTGACCGCCAGGCCGGTGTGACCGGCCCCGACGATGACGACTGGAACGAACAGCGGGCTCAGCCGATCGTGACCGACACGTTCGTCGGGTTCGTGATCGCGTCGAAGACGGCCGAGCGCTTCTGCGACTGGGCGACCAGCGCCGCGATCTCGTCGGCGTCCGCGTCGGCGTCGATCTCGAAGTTGACGCGGATCGAGTTGAACCCGTTGCGGACCTCGGGGTCGCCGCCGAGGATGCCGAGGATGTTCATGTCGCCCTCGATCGTCGCCTTGACCGACTGGAGCTGGATGCCGCGGTTCTGCGCGACGGCGGCGACGCCCGCGGTCAGGCAGCTGGCGAGCCCGATCAGCACGAACTCGACCGGCGCCGGCCCCTGGTCCTCGGCGGCGAACACCTCGGGATGATCGGCCTCGTAGCTGAAGGTCGACCGGTGCTGGTGCTCCTCGCCGAGCCCGCGGTACTGCTCGACGGTCGACTTGCTGTGCGTGCCGCGCAGCCACTCGTTCGTCGCCCGCCAGGTGAACTCGGCCCCCTCCGGCGCGTCCGTGAGCGCGTTGCGCGCATCCAGCAGGGCCTCGACGTTGACGCCGTTGTCGGCCGCAGACTCGGTGGTGCTCATCTGGTTCCTTCTCGACGGGGTGGGTGGGAGAGAGGTCGCGGCGACGCAAAGTCCGCAAACACGATCAGACTAACCGGAATATGGGTGGAGCGCAAGCGCCGCCGCGGTCCTCCGATCGGAGGACCGGGCGGATGATTCGCCCCGTCCGTTCGGAGGATCCGCGGTGACAGCGCCCTCCGCGACTGTTACAACCGCGGTGACATGACCGAGTCCCGTACGACGGTCATCGTGGTGGACGACCATCCCCTGTTTCGCGACGGCATCGCCCGCGCGGTGCGCGAGCGTCCCGACCTCGAGCTGCTCGGCGAGGCGGCCGACGGGCGCGAGGCGCTGGCCCGCCTACGCGAGCTCAGCCCCGCCGTGGCCGTGCTCGACCTGGCGCTGCCCGGCCTCGACGGGCTGGACGTCCTCAACGCGGTCCGCCGCGATCAGCTGCCCACGCGCATCCTGATCCTGTCGGCGTCGACCGACGGGGCGCTCGTCCACCAGGCGATCTCGGCGGGCGCCGCCGGCTTTCTCTCCAAGCGGGCGTCGCGCGCGGACGTCTGCGACGCGCTGGTGGCGATCGCGCGTGGTGAGGTGGTGCTGGAGCCGGAGCTGCAGCCGGCGCTGATCGCCGCGATCCAGGCGCACGGCGTCGACGAGGAGCGCCCGGTCCTCACACCGCGCGAGCGGGACGTCCTGGGGCTGATGGCGGAAGGGCTCAGCGCGCCGGCGATCGGGCAGCGGCTGTTCGTCTCGTCGGCCACGGTGAAGACCCACATCGGGCACCTGTACGAGAAGCTCGGGGTCTCCGACCGCGCGGCGTGCGTGGCCGAGGCCATGCGGCGCGGGATGATCGAGTGACGAGCGAGGCGCCGTACGACGAGCCGCGCGACGCCGACTCGGCGGCACGCGGCATCGCGATCCTGCGCCTCGTCCTGGTCGGGGTGATGCTGGTGCAGGCGCAGACGAGCGGACCCCGGCTCACCCCGGATCGGTTCCCGCTGGCGATCGCCGCGTTCGCCGCCTACGCGCTCGCGGCGCTGGTGCTCGCGTGGAGGCCGCGCGCGCGAACCCTGTGGCCGCTGGGCCAGGCGCTGGCGGACCTCGTGTTCATCGCCGCGCTCGTCTACACGTCCGGCGGGGCGCGATCCCCGCTGCGGTTCGCGTTCTTCGCCCTCCCGCTCGGCGCCGCGGTACGCCTGTCCCCGCGGTTGACGAGCCTGTGGGCGGCGCTGGCGGTCGGCGCGTACCTGGCGGTCGTGCTGCCGCACCCGCTCACGGACCTGTCCAGCGACCTGGGCCTCGTCGCCGGACAGGCGCTCTCGCTGCTGTGGGTCAGCGCGGCGGCGGTGATGCTCTCGGCGTTCGTCGGCCGCCGGCAGGACAGCCTGATCGCGA
This sequence comes from Solirubrobacter sp., assembly GCA_035555675.1. Taxonomy (GTDB): domain Bacteria; phylum Actinomycetota; class Thermoleophilia; order Solirubrobacterales; family Solirubrobacteraceae; genus Solirubrobacter. The sequence continues at coordinate 12,463 of DATMGH010000200.1, forward strand.
TGGCCGCCGCGCGGCGGCTCCTCGTCCAGGCCTGGCTGGCGGCCGAGGCGCGCGAGCGGCGCCGCCTCGCGCAGGCGCTGCACGACGACGCGATCCAGAACCTGCTGTTCGTGCGCCAGGAGATCGTCGACGAGGCCCGCGGCGTCCCCGGCGCGGCGGACCGGGCGCTCGCGGCGCTGGACACCACCCACCACCAGCTGCGCGAGGAGATCTTCGCCATGCACCCGGTCGGGCTGGAGCGCGGTGGACTGGCCGCGGTCCTGCGCGGCTGCGCCGACGACGCCGCGCGGCGCGGGCACTTCAGCGTCGAGCTGGACGTCGACGACGCGGCCAGCGGCCCGCACGACGACCTGCTGCTCTCCAGCGCGCGCGAGCTGCTGTCCAACGCCGCCCAGCACTCCGGAGCGGCGCACGTGCGCGTGGCGGTCCACGCCGGCGAGGGATCGACCGAGCTGGTCGTCAGCGACGACGGCCGCGGCATTCCTGACGGAGCGCTCGACGCCGCGCCCCGGGCCGGGCACATCGGCCTGCCGTCGCTCGACGAGCGCGTGCGCGCGGTCGGCGGCAGCCTGCGGCTCGAGCGCGGGCACGGGCCCGGGACGACGATTCGCGTCCGCGTGCCCGCGCCGCGGTCCTCCGATCGCCGGAGGCGGGAGTCCGCTCCGCGACCGCGCGATCACCTGATGGAGCCGCGCGACCGGACCGGAGAGCATCGGGGCAGATGACTAGGGCGGGCGCGCCCGCCCACGTCACTCTGTCGGCCGGCGAGGCGCCTCGCCGAGCGCCGGCTTTCCGTCACCGGCGCGTGCCCGCAGCGGACGTCCGGCTCGCCGTGAGCGTCCCCGGTGCCTGATCGGCACCGTCGCGGCGGGCCGGTGTCCGCTGTTGCTCAGCTCACCAGCAGGGCTGGCGCCACGCGTCGAGCGAGAGGTGCTTGGTCATCGCCATGATCCCCGCCGCGTTCGCACGCGAGCAGTAGCTCGACGACCCGGAGTACTCGGTCACGAGCACGGCCTTGCCCGCCTTGGTGAACGGCGCGGTCAGGTCGCACTCGTTGTACTGGTAGCACTGCTCGACGATCGCGAAGTCGAAGTCCGGCTGCAGCTGGGCGACCTGGTCGAGGTCGTTCTTGAGCGCGATCGAGAGGCCGCGGGCGTGCGCGGCCGCCGCCAGCGCCCGGTTGTAGGCCAGCTGGTGCGCGCCGGTGAGCGGGAAGCCCGAGCTGTTGCTGTAGCCGTCGACGTTGTCGGCCTCGACGGCGTCGAAGCCCTTGCTCGCGCACTGGTCCATGCGCCGCTCCATGATCGGCAGCAGCTGGTTCACCTGCCGCACGTCCAGCCAGCGCTCGCCCGGCCAGCCGTCCAGGCCCTTGCCGAGCACGGCGGCGGGGAAGCTCGCGCTGTCCGGCCGCCCGGGCTCGTAGGACCCGGCGTCGATGTAACACGTGACGCGCCGCCCCTGGCTGTGCAGCTTGGCCACGGTGCTGGCCGGCGTGTCGAACAGGTCGACGTCGTACATGTCGGCGGCGACGCTCGTGTCGATCGTGCCGGAGAGCTGCCACTGCCACGGGAGGCGCTTCGGGGGAATCCAGCGCGTGCCGGGGGAGGGCGACGGGCTCGGCGTCGGCGAGGGCGTCGCCGTCGCGGTCGGCGTGGGCGAGGGGGTCGCCGTCGCGGTCGGCGTGGGCGACGGGGTCGCCGTCGGCGTCGGCGTGGGCGTCGCCGCCCGCGTCAACGCGAGGCGCCGCAGCGTGACCTTGCGCCGGCACTTGCGCGACCCGCCGGGGTTCGCCAGCCGGGCGGCAACGGTGTGCTTGCCGCCGGCGACCACGCCCGGCACCGAGATCGTCGACCAGGACGTGTCGTCGACGACGGTCGACAGCACCCGCTTGCCGTCGACGGTGACCACGAGCCGGGGGGAGCCCGAGCACACGGTCGCGCGGGCGTCGAACGAGAGCGTCGACGGCCCGTCGGCCTTGAGCGTGCGGGTCACCGACCGGCTCGAGCTCACGGTCAGGGTTCCGGGCGCGGCGTCGGCGACGGCCGCGCCCCCGATGCCCGCGATCAGCGGCACCGCGACGAATGCCTGCGATCGCCAACGCCGCGGACGTGCGAAGGCGGACAGCCTAGAAAGCAACAAAACGACTCACCTGCCAGTTCGGGGCGCGAACCACCGCGCCCTTGGGTTACCAACGGCTCACTTCGCCGGTGATCGCCTCAGCGTCCCCACAAGCAGTCCGGCAATGACCAATGGGCTTCAGGGATCGTTCCGCCAACGCACCCCCGTGACCGCCGCCTGGTTTAGCGCACCCGCGGCCGGGTTTCAACCGTGAAGGGAGGAGGCGGGCATCGTTCGATCGTGGGTCATCGGCTCGCCCGCCGGAGCACGTGATCGGTGGATGGGTGCACGCAGCCGGGTCGGAGAGCATCGATCTCATGCCACACGTGATCGCTTCCCCGGTGCCGTCGTGACCCGCGCGCTCGTCACGGGCGGCGCCGGGTTCATCGGCTCGCACCTCGTCGACCGCCTGCTGGCGCGCGGCGACGAGGTGACGGTGCTCGACAACCTCTCCACCGGGCTGCGCGACCACGTGGCCGCCGGCGCGGCGCTGCACGTCGGCGACGTGCGCGACCCGTTCGCCGTCGCCGCCTCGATGGCCGGCGCCGAGGCCGTCTACCACCTCGCCGCGCAGATCGACGTGCGGCGGTCGGTGGAGGACCCGGCGTACGACGCCCGGATCAACGTCGCGGGGACGGCGATGGTGCTGGAGGCCGCCCGCAACGCGGGCGTCCAGCGCGTCGTGCTCGCGTCCAGCGGCGGCGCGATCTACGGCGACGCCGAGACCGTCCCGACGCCCGAGACCGCCCCGGTGCGCCCGCAGTCGCCCTACGGCGTCGCGAAGGCGGCGGCCGAGGCGTACCTGCAGCTTTACACGCGGCTGTACGCGCTCCCGACGATCGCCCTGCGGCTGGCGAACGTCTACGGGCCGCGGCAGGGCGCGCGCGGCGAGGCCGGCGTGATCGCTCGCTGGTGCGGAGCGTCAGCCGCCGGTGCGCCGGTGACGGTCTTCGGCGACGGCCAGCAGACGCGCGACTTCGTCTACGTCGCCGACGCCGTCGAGGCGTTCGTCGCGGCCGCCGACGGCGACGCGGACGAGCCCTGCAACATCGGCACGGGGACCGAGACGTCCCTGCTCGACCTCGTCGCGGCGCTGGGCCTGGACCCGGGGTTCGCCGCGCCGCGCGCGGGCGAGGTCCACCGCTCCTGCCTGGACCCGGCCCGAGCCGCCGAGCGGCTCGGGTGGACGGCGCGGACGCCGCTGGCCCAGGGCCTGGCGCTGACGGCGGATCACTCCACCGTGACCGTCTTGGCCAGGTTGCGCGGCTGATCGACGTTCAGGCCGAGCGTCTCGGCGACCCGCAGCGCGAGCAGCTGCAGCGGGATCACGGCGAGCGGCGCCTGCAGCTCCCAGGGCGTGTGCGGGACCGTGGCGACGTCCTCGGCCCGGGCCAGGGTGCCGCCGTCCTCCTCGGCGTTGGCCACCGCGAGCACGCGCGCGCCGCGGGCGGCCACCTCGGCCACGTTGGAGAGCAGCTTGGCCCGCACCGGCGACTCGGTGGCGACGCAGACGACCGGCGCGCCGACGCCGATCTGCGCGATCGGCCCGTGCTTCATCTCGCCGGCCGGATACGCGTCCGCCGAGCGGTAGGACAGCTCCTTGAGCTTGAGCGCGCCCTCGAGCGCCACGGCGTGCCCGGCGTGCCGGCCGAGGTACATCCACGCCGGCTGCGCCGCCAGCTCCGCGGCGAGCCGCTCGGCCCACGCCCGCGTGCCGGCGAGCGTCTCCTCGATCAGGCCCGGGAGCGTCGCGAGCGCGGCCCGCACGCGCTCGGCGTCGTCGCGGCCGAACGCTCCGCGCAGCTCGGCCGCGCGCAGCGCGAGCGCGGTCAGCGCCGCCACCTGCGACGTGAACGTCTTGGTCGCGGCCACGCCGACCTCGAGCCCGGCCCGGGTGAGCACGGTCAGGTCGGCCTCGCGGGCCAGCTGCGAGCTCTCGGCGTTCGTGAGCGCCAGCACCCGCGCGCCGCGGTCGCGGGCGCTGCGCAGCGCGGCGAGCGTGTCGGCCGTCTCGCCCGACTGGCTGATGCCGAGGACGAGCTCGCCGGGGCTCGGCAGCGGCTCGCGGTAGCGGTACTCGCTCGCGACCTCGACGTCGGTCGGCAGCGCGGCCCAGCGCTCGAACACCGGGCGAGCCGCGAGCCCGGCGTGCAGGGAGGTGCCGCAGGCGACGATGCGCAGGCGCGTCGCGGTCCGCAGCCGCGGCTCGTCGAGCGCGTCGAGCGCGGCCAGCAGGGTCCGCCCGACCGCGGCCGGCTGCTCGTGGATCTCCTTCTCCATGAACGTGGCGTAGCCGTCGCGGGTGGCGACCTCGTCGGCGTAGCCGACGGCCGCGGCCGCGCGCGGGCGGCCGTCGATGCTGACCCCGTCCGGCCGCAGCGTCGCGACCTCGCCGTCGGCCAGCTCGACGACCTGGCGGGTCTCGGGCAGGAAGGCGGACACGGCGGACGCCAGGAACGCCTCGCCCGCGCCCGCGCCGATCACCAGCGGGCACTGGCGCCGCGTCCCGACCAGCACGCCCGGGGCGTCGGCGGCGAGCACGACGAACGCGAAGTGCCCGTCGAGCTCCGCGAGCGCGGCGTGGACCGCGGCGGTCAGGTCGCCCGTGTCGTGCGTCGCGACCAGGTGCGCGACGACCTCGGCGTCCGTGTCGGAGGCGAACGCGACGCCGTCCCGGCGCAGCTGCCGGCGCAGGTCCACGTGGTTCTCGACGATCCCGTTGAGCACGACGTGGACGCGCCGGGCGCCGCAGCTCAGCGGGTGCGCGTTCGCCTCGCACACGCGGCCGTGCGTGGCCCAGCGCGTGTGGCCGATCCCGGTGCGCGCCGGATGCGCGTCCGTGCCGAGCGCCGTGCGCAGCGCGTCGAGGTTGCCGACGGCGCGCACGGTCACGACGGCGGGCCCGTCCTCGAGCGCGACGCCGGCCGAGTCGTAGCCCCGGTACTCGAGCCGCGACAGCCCGTCCAGGAGCAGGGGAAGGCAGCGACGACGTCCTGTGTAGCCGATGATCCCGCACATCTTGTGCATCTCCGGTTCTAGGGGTGTGCGCCGCAGCTCGAGAGGGCGGCGAGCTCGGCGCTCAGGTAGGCGGGCAGCGCGGACCACGGGTCCGGGAGCGCGCCCGCGGTGACGTACAGGTGCCCGCCGGGCTGCGAGCGCACGTAGGCCAGGGCCCCGGGCTCGTCCGCCGCGTACACCAGGCGGGCCTCGTGCGGGCCCGCGGCCGGCGCCGGCGCGCCGTCCAGCGCGCCTTCGTAGGTGACGATCAGGTCGGCGACGGCGGCGTAGCCCGGGTCGGGCACGACGCCCGGGTTGAGCACGAGCAGGCCCGGGACGGCGGCGCGCAGGGCGCGGTAGTACGGCAGCTGCGCGGCGTCGTGGGCCGCCTCGTCGAGGAAGATCCCGTCGACGCCGTACCAGGCCGCGTACTCGTGCGCGGCGGCCTCGACGGCCGCGGCCGGCTGCGTGCCGTACCCGGTCGCGACGTAGCCGATCACGCGCCAGCCGGCGCGCCGCGCGGCGGCCACCGCGGCGGCGTAGGCGGGATCGCGCGCGGCGCCGGGTCCGTTCTGCGGGTTGAGGATCAGGATCGACCCGCGGCCGTGCTGCTCGGCGAGTGCGGCGATCGTGTCCGCTCCCCCGTAGGCGGGGACCAGCGCGCGCCCGCACGCCGTGCGCGGGGTGCCGGCGGCCGCGCTCATGGTGCCCGCGACCGCAAGCGCCAGTACGACGAGCCCGGCCGCCCACCACCGGCCACGGTGCTTCAACCGATCCATAGGTGGGTGGCCACGGCGGTCGCCGGGCGCGCGACGGCGGCGACCGCGGCGGCGATGAGCAGCAGCGTGCAGGTCGCGGCGCCCGCGATCAGCGCCGCTCCGGGGAACGGTGGCCGGATCAGCAGCTCGAGCGCGACGCCGCAGCCCAGCACGAGCACGACCCGGCCGCCGCGATCGAGCGCTTCGAGCAGGCTCGCCAGCAGCGTGACGAGGCCGAGCAGGGCGAAGCCGCACAGCGCGGCCTCGCGCGCGACGGGCGACGACGGCCACGGGACGAGCTCGCGGCACAGCAGCGACAGCGCCAGCGAGATCGCGACCGTCCGGCCCAGCGCGCCGAGCAACAGGCGGGTCGGCGCCCGGCCGGGGCGCTCGTGCAGCCGCACGCCGACGAGCGCGCCGGACAGCGCGGCCGGCAGGCGCCACAGCGCGCCGCCGCCGTAGACCGTGGCCAGGATCGAGGGTGCCAGCAGCAGTGCCTCGCCGGGGGTGGCGACCCACGGCAGGCTGGCGTCGCCCACCAGCAGCACGCCGAGCGCGGCGCCGATCAGCCCGGCGAGCAGCGCCCGGTCCCAGCGCCCGGGGTGCAGGCAGCGCGGGCCGGGCGCGGCGAACGCCAGCGCGGCGACCGCCAGCACCAGCGCGCTCAGCACGAGCCACGGCGACGCGCCGGCGAGCAGCGGCGGCGTGGCCAGTGCGACCGCGGCGGCGAAGCCCATTGGGCGCCCGCGGCGGGCGGCGATCGCGCCGCCGCACCAGAGCAGCGTCAACAGCGCGGCCACGGCCCCGACGGCGCCCGCCCCCGCGATCGCGGGGATGAGCAGCCCGGCCGCGCCGGCGGCCAGCAGCGCCGGCCGCGCGGCGAGCGTCGCCACGCCGCCGGGGCGGCTGAGATAGCGGCTGCTGAGCGTCCACTGCACGGCGAGCGTGAGCGGGAGCGCCACGCGCAGCGCGTCGCGCAGCCCGCTCGCGCCGATCAGGTCGCGCAGCGGCCGGGCCCACGCCGCGACGGCGACGACCGCGACGCCGAACGCCGCCGCCTCCAGCGCCTTCCGGCGCGGCTTCGCCGCGGCGGGCGGCGCGCTGACGCTGACCTCGGGGAGCGCCGGGCGGCCGGACATCAGCCGCCGCCCGTCGGCCAGCGCGCGGCCCGGCGGCGCACCGGTCCACGCCTCGAGGACGACCGCGGCCTCGAGCATGTCCTGCGCCGGCCGGCCGAGCCGCGCGCGCACGACGTCGGCGCTCACGCCGCCGCCCCGAGTTCTCGCACGGCGTGCGAGGGCTCTGCCCGAGTCATGCCGCCACCGGCAGCTCGCGCGGCGGTGCCGGGGCGCGCAGCCGGCCGGCGGCCGCGTCGCGCAGCAGGTCGCGGTAGCGATCCACGCAGTCGGCCTGGTCGAACCGGCGCGCCAGCCGCGCGTGGCCCTGGCGCCCGAGGCGCGCGGCCCGCTCCGGGTTGCGCAGCAGCGAGGCCAGCGCGAGCGCGAGCGCGCGCTCGTCGGCGGGCGGCACGACGATCCCGCAGCCGCGCACCACCTCGGGCACGCCGCCGACGCTGGTGGCGACGATCGGCCGCGCCTCGCCCATCGCCTCCAGCAGGGCCATCGGCAGGCCTTCGGAGATGCTCGTCAGCAGCACCACGTCCGCGCCGCGGACCACGCCCGCCGGGTCGGTCGTCGCGCCCATGAAGCGGAAGCGCGAGCCCAGCCCGAGCTGCTCGTGCAGCAGCTCGCACGACCGTCCGTAGGTCTCCTCGCCGGGCGTGACCGGGCCGTAGTGCGCGAAGTGCGCCGCCGGCACCAGCTGCAGCGTCGCCGCCGCGGCCCGCAGCATCGTGTGCACGTCCTTGAGCGGGTCGATCCGCCCGACCGACACGATCCTCCCCGTCCCGGGCGGCGGCGTGGGCGCCGGCGCCTGCAGCAGGCCGTTGGTGATGACGCGGACCTTGTCCGGGTCCAGCCCGAGCCCGGTCTCCCAGTGCGCGTTCGCGCTGGTCACCGGCGCGACCACGTCGGCGCACGCGTAGGCCGTGCGCGTCAGCCCGCGCGCCAGCCGGGTGGCGGCGAACCGCCGGCCCGGCGACGCGCCGCCGCGCGCCGCCGCCAGGTAGCTCTCGCGCAGGAACACGCCGTGCTCGGTCAGCACCAGCGGTGTCCCGTGCAGCGCCCGGTGCACGGCGGCCGGGATCGCCGACCAGCCGGCGGCGGTCGCGTGCAGCACCTCGACGTCCGGCGTCGGGACCGCCGCGGTCCGGGCGATCCAGTAGAGCGTCTGATACAGCTCGGCCGCCTCGACCAGGTCCAGCAGCGGCGGCGTCCCGGCCTCGGGCACGCGCTCGGCCAGCACCTCGGCCAGCGCGCCGCGGTACGCGTCCCAGCCGGCGCGCGAGCGGAACGCGCGGCGCACGCCGCGCGGGTCGCGCCGGCACCGCAGCCACGCGTCCACGACCGCGCTCGGCGAGCCGTCCCAGCGCAGCAGCCCACGCACCAGCGCGGCCGGCAGGTCGCGCAGATCGCCGCGTCTCCCGCGCGCCGGCCGGCGGTCGGACCAGATCTCGATCGGCGGCAGGACGCGGGCGTGCGGCGGGACCGCGTAGCGCGGCGGCCGGTCGTGCGGCGCGACGATCGGCAGCACCTGCCACTCGAGCTCCGGCAGCGAGCGCACGAGCAGGTCGCACCAGGAGCTGACGCCGCCGATCTCGTACGGGTACGTGCCCTCGGTCGTCAGCAGCACCCGGGGGCGGGCCGGCGGGCAGCGCTCAAGCATCGATCGGAACGCGCTGCAGGCGCGCCTCGAGCTCGGCGGACAGCGTGCGCAGCGACCGGCAGGCCTCCAGCAGCGACTCACGGGCCAGCAGGCACTCGGCCAGCAGGGACGCCGCGTCGTCCGCGTCGTCGGACGCCGACGTCCGGTCGACCAGCCGCACCAGGTCGGCACGGCCGTCGATGGCCTTCAAGCGGCGGTTCTCCTCGCGGAGCAGCAGCAGCTCGGCGTTCAGGTCGCTCGGGACCTCCGGCTGGGTGGCGTCTGGCCGCCGGCGGCGGAGTCCGATCCGGTCCTTGGGGGACATGCGCGCGTCATCCTTTCTTCGCGTGCCGGGACGTCGGCGCCACGATCGTGAACGCCGCTGTGCGGTGGTCGGCGGACAGCCGGTAGGCACCGGTGTGCAGCGCCCGGCCGGCGACGCGCCCGTGGAACGCGGTCCGGCCCGACCCGGCGGTCACGTGCAGCTTGAGCGTGCCGACCTTGACGGTGCGCGTGCAGCGTGCGTGGTGCCGGTCGGCCCGCGTGAGGACGCGGCAGGCGCGGCCGACGCGGCGCCCGCTCTCCAGCCGGGTCACCGTGACGGTCACGGTCCCGCTGCCGGTGGCCTTCCACTCGATCGTCGCGCCGTGAGACGTCCTGAAGCGGCTCGGCCTGATCGTCAGCCGCTCGAGCCGCACCGTCGCCGCCGGCGGGCTCGCGCCGGTCCCGCCGCCGGGCGTCCCGGTGGAGGGAGGCGGTCCGCCGCTTCCGGGCGTCGGCACCGTGACCGGCGCCGAGACCGCCTGGCTGAGCGAGGAGATCCAGTTGCCGGCGGTCACCGCCACGCGCAGCTGCGCGCCCTGATCGGTCACGGCCGGCGTGTACGTCTGGCCGTCAGCGCCCGCGATGTTCGTGCAGCCCGCCGCGGTGCAGCGCTGCCACTGGTACGCGTAGGTCACGGGCGCGGTCGCGCTCCACGTGCCCGGGTCGGCCACGAGACTCGACCCTTGCCAGTGGATGCTCGGCGCCGCGGTCGACGCGGGGTCGGCGGGGGAGAAGACGGCGCTGCCGGAGACGGTCGTCCAGCCGGAGCGCTGGCCGGCGGCGAGGTCGCCCACGGTGGTGCCGGTCAGCGGGACGTCCAGCGACCGGGTCGTCGAGACGTGCACCTGGCCGTCCTGGACGTAGGCGCTGACCTGCCCGGCCGCGACGGCCGCGCTCCACGCCTGCTGGCGCGCGAGCTCGTCGCCGATCTGGGTCGGGCTGAGCTGCGTCAGCGGGACGGTGAAGTACCGGTGGTACTGCGCCAGCACCTGGTTCATCAGCGCGTAGAACGGCGCGCCGCCGCTGGCGCCGGAGTCGGCCAGGTTGGACTCGTGGAAGTAGTGCGGGCGCGGGTCGTTGCCCGTGATGTGCCGGAACATCACCGCGGTCTCGTTGTCGAGCAGCTGCTGCCACGTGACGTCGGACGTGTTGCACGTGGTGATGCCCGCGATCGGCTTGCACCCGCGGTTGCTGTTGTACAGGTAGTTGTACTCGTCGAGTTCCTGCGCCTGCCGGTCGACGTTGTAGTAGACGTTGGTCGGGTAGCGCGGGATCGTGCGGATGTCGCCGTCCTCGAAGCTCGTCCCCGCCGGGTAGTTGGTGGCGGCGGGCACGGCGGCGGTCGGCGGGTCCGGATAGGCCTTGGACGCGTCGGTCGCGGTGTTCTTGATGCCCGCGGCGTCGAGGCCGGCGAGGAAGTTCGGGTTCTGCGCGTACGGCAGCTCGGCGGCGCCGTTGAGGACCGGCGGGGAAGCGGCGGTGCCGGCGGCGCCGGTGTCCGTGAACGCGACGTTCACCGGGCCCGCGTCGGTGAACGCGGTCGTGGGCTGGTTCACGGTGCCGAGCAGCGACCACGCGCC
>DATMGH010000201.1:0-36031 GCA_035555675.1 Solirubrobacter sp.
GAGGCGGGCCTGGAGGGCAACTACGACGCGACGATCGCGATCGTCGCCGCCGAGGACGTCCGGGCGGCCCGCGCCCGGGCCCGCGGCCACGCCGCGCTCGACGAACGGACCGCGCGCCAGCTCTCGCAGGGCGAGAAAGCGGCACGGGCGACCTACGCTGTAGAGAACTCCGGCACTTTGCGCGAACTCGAGCAGGAGCTGTCGGGGGTTCTTGCGAAGCTGTCTGCTTAGGGTCATGAGCACTCCATCCGCGACCGCACGCCGATCGTCCGCGGCCCGATCGAGCCGGGGGCGCGCCCGTGCGCGGCGCGGGCAGGTCTGGCGGCGGCGGCTGACGCTGGTCGGCGGTCTGCTGCTGGTGATCGTGGCCGTGCTGAGCCTGGTCAAGCCGGCGGACCACGCGGTGCGCGAGCTCAAGCTGCCGCTGCGCCACGACGACATCATCCGCCAGCAGGCGGCGGACAAGCACGTCGACGCGGCGTTGATCGCGGGCGTCATCTACACCGAGTCGCGCTTCCGCGACCAGACCTCGCACGCGGGGGCGAAGGGCCTGATGCAGCTGATGCCGTCCACCGCGGACTACATCGCGAGCAAGTCCGGCGGCACGCGGTTCGAGCGCGCGGACCTGTCGACGCCGCAGATCAACATCGCCTACGGCACCTGGTACCTGCGCTACCTGCTGAACAAGTACGGCGGCAACACGATCCTCACGCTGGCGGCCTACAACGCGGGGGAGGGGAAGGTCGACGAGTGGCGCGCGACGGCCGCGGCGCGCGGCGAGCGCTTCCGGGTCGCCGACCACATCCCGTTCCAGGAGACGCGCGACTACGTGCACCGCGTCCTGCGCGCCCGCGCCGAGTACCGGGCGAAGTACGCCGCCGAGCTGGGCCTGAAGTAGACCGCGCTGCTTACATGTAGCGCGTCGTGGAAACCGCTTTCCGAGATCTCGACCGGCGCGGCCTCGCGGCGCTCGCCTCGGGGCACGCGGTCGCCGATCTGTGCCAGGGCGCCGTTCCCGCGCTGATCCCGTTCCTGATCTCCGAGCGCGGCTACTCCTACGGCGCGGTCGGCGCGCTGCTGCTGTTCGTGACCGTCGGTTCGTCGATCATCCAGCCGGCGTTCGGCGCCGTGTCCGACCGCGTGTCGATGGCGTGGCTGATCCCGGTGGGCGTCGCACTGGCGGCGGTCGGCATCGGGCTCGCGGGCGTGATGCCGAACTTCGGCCTGACCGCGCTCGTGGTCGGCGTCGGCGGGCTCGGCGTGGCCGCGTTCCATCCTGAGGGCGCGCGCTACGCGAACTACGCGTCCGGCACGCGGCGGGGGACGGGGATGAGCCTGTTCAGCGTCGGCGGCAACGCCGGCTTCGCGCTCGGGCCGATCCTGATCACGCCCGCCGTGCTGGCGTTCGGGCTGTCCGGGACGCTGCTGGTGGCCGCGCTGCCGCTGCTGGTGGCGATCGTCCTCGCGTTCGAGCTGCCCAAGCTCAAGGCGCGCAACGCCGACCTCGCGCACGCGAGCACCGCCCGCGCGGCGTCCGGCGACCGCTCCGAGGACGAGCTGGGCGCGTTCGGCATGCTGACCGCGGTCGTCTCCGTGCGCTCCTGGATCTACTTCGGCCTGCAGTCGTTCGCGCCGATCTGGTTCATCCGTGAGTACGGCGCGAGCGAAGCGCTGGCGAACGGGTTCCTGGCGGCGATGCTGGTCGCGGGCGCGATCGGGACGCTCGTCGGCGGGCAGCTCGTGGACCGGGTCGGCCGGCGCGCCGTGCTGGTCGGGTCGATCGTCGCGCAGATCCCGCTGCTGCTGGCGTTCATGCTCGCGCCGAGCGAGTTGATCGCCGGCGTGCTGCTGACCGCGATCGGCTTCGTGACCGTCATGTCCTTCAGCGTCTCGGTGATCATGGGGCAGGAGTACCTGCCGAGCCGGATCGGGATCGCGTCCGGCGTGACGATGGGCTTCGCGATCGGCGTCGGCGGCGTCGCGGCCGCGGTGCTCGGTGCGGTCGCGGACGCGGCGGGGCTCGAGACCGTGATGTGGATCGTGGCCGCGCTGCCGCTGCTCGGCCTGGCGCTTGCCCGCACGCTGCCGCTGACGCCGGAGGAGGCGCGCCGCTCCCGCCCGTCGCGCGCGGCGACGGCCCGGACCGCCGAGCCGTAGGCCCCTCGCGGCATCGTGTACCCTGGGTTGCGTGACGCAACCCAGCACTGACGGGCGCGTCCGCACCTTCACCTGGGCGGATCCGCTCGCGACGGCCGCCGCGGCGGCGTCGCTCCCCGGCCTGGAGGCGCTGCGCCGCGTGGCGTCCGGCGAGCTCCCGCCGCCCCCGATCGCTTCGCTGCTCGACTTCGAGATCGAGGTCGTCGAGCCCGGGCGCGTCGTGTTCGCGTTCACGCCCGCGGAGTGGATGTACAACCCGATCGGGTCCGTCCACGGCGGGGTGGCCGCGACCCTGCTGGACTCCTCGCTGGGCTGCGCCGTCCACACGATGCTCGACGCCGGGCAGCGCTACACGACGTCCGACCTGCAGGTCCGCTACGTGCGCGCGCTCGAGACCGGCGTCGGCCGCGTCCTGTCCGACAGCCACGTCGTGCACGTCGGCCGCCGGCTGGCGACCGCCGAGGGGCGCCTGTTCGCGGAGGACGGCGGCACGCTGTACGCGCACGCGACCACGAGCTGCCTGATCCTCTGAACGCGGCTACCGCTGCGCGGCCTGCACCAGCCCCGTCTCGTAGGCCAGGATCACCGCCTGGATCCGGTCGCGCAGGCCGAGCTTGGTGAGGATGCGCCCGACGTGCGTCTTCACGGTCGCCTCCGAGACGACCAGGCGCGCGGCGATCTCCGCGTTGGAGAGCCCGCGCGCGACCGCCAGCAGCACCTCGCGCTCGCGGTCGGTCAGCGGGTCCAGCCGCGCCGCGCGCGTCGTGGGCGCGCGGTCGTCCGGCAGCCGGTGCGCGTAGGCGTCCAGCAGCCGGCGGGTGACGCTGGGCGCGACGACGGCGTCGCCGGCCGCGACCGCGCGGATGCCGGACAGCAGGTCGTCCGGCGGCGCGTCCTTGAGCAGGAAGCCGCCGGCGCCCGCGCGTAGGGCCGCGAACGCGTACTCGTCCAGGTCGAACGTGGTCAGGATCAGCACGCGGACGTCGTGGCCGGCGGCCACGATCCGGCGGGTCGCCTCGATCCCGTCGGTGCCGGGCATGCGCACGTCCATCAGGACGACGTCGGGCTTCAGCGCCGCGGCCAGCTCGGCCGCTTCGGCGCCGTCGGCCGCTTCGCCCGCGACGGTCATGTCCGGCTGGGCGTCGAGGATCATGCGGAAGCCCATCCGCAGCAGCGGCTGATCGTCGGCGAGCAGGACGGCGATGCTCACCGCGCCGCCAGACGGGCGTGGACGCGCCAGCCGCCGTCCGCGGCCGGGCCCGCCGAGACCGCGCCGCCGTAGACCGCCGCCCGCTCGCGCATCCCGGACAGCCCCTGGCCGGTGGTGGAGACCGGCGCCGGTCCACAGCCGTCGTCGGTCACCTCGACGTCGATGCCGTCCGGCTCGAAGCGCAGCCGCACCTGGGCCCGCGCGTCCGGGCCGGCGTGCTTGAGCGTGTTGGTGAGCGCCTCCTGCACGAGCCGGTAGACGGTCAGCTCGGCCCCCGGACCGAGCGGCGCCAGCTCGCCGCCGGCCTCGAACGTCACCGGCAGGCCGGCCGCGCGCACCTGCCCGAGCAGCGCGTCGAGGTCGGCCAGCCCGGGCTGCGGCGCGAGCGCCGCCTCGCCGTCGTCGCGCAGCACGCCGAGCAGCCGGCGCATCTCGCCGAGCGCGTGGCGGCCGGAGGTCGGCGTGTCGAGGCCGAGGATCATCCGCATCGTGGTCGACTTGCCGGCGCCGTTGGGGCCGAGGAACCCGGTCACGACGCCCGGCCGGACCGTGAACGAGAGCCCGTCCACGGCGGTCTTCGCGCCGTAGCGCTTCGTCAGCTCGGTGGCTTGGATCATCGTGCCCGCACGCTAGGCGGGCGTGCGCGTCGCGGACAACGGCCGGCAGGCTGATCTTGCGCGCCCTCGCGCGTACGACCTCCGGTGGACGCGCTACCGCAGGATGCCGGTGTGGCCGATCGAGTAGCGGCCGGGCTGCGGCCACACGCACAGGCCGTGCGGGCCGGATCCGACCGGCGTGCGGTGCAGCAGCCGGCCCGTGCGCGTGCTGATCGCGTAGACCTCGGCGTTGTAGCGGCCGCTCAGCCACAGCACCCGCCCGTCGGCGGACACGCCGCCCATGTCCGGCGACGCGGGGCGGGGGATGCGCCACTTGCGCAGCGGCCGCCGGGTGCGGAACGAGAGGACGCTGATCGTGCCCTCGCCGCGGTTGGTGACGTACAGCTCGCGCGCGTCGCGGCTCGGGTACAGGCCGTGGGCGCCCTTCCCGGTCGGCTGGAAGCGGACGACGCGCCAGCGGTGCGCGTCGATCAGCCAGACGCCGTTGCTCGCCATGTCGGCGACGTAGAACGTGCGCCCGTCGGGGGAGAGCTTGACGTCCTGCGGCATCGCGGTGCGCTTGAGCGGGATCGTCCGCAGGACGCGCTCGCGCCGCAGGTCGACCACGATCATCCGCCCGGCGAACTCGCACGAGACGAGCGCGCGGCGGCCGTCGGCCGTGAAGTCCATGTGGTCGACCCCGGCGCACTGGGGGACGTGCAGCGAATGCCGCAGCCGCATCGTGTGCGGCGTGCGGAAGTCGAGCCGGCGCAGCGCTTCGGCGACCACGATCGCGCGGTGCCCGTCGGCGGTGAAGTACAGGTTGTACGGGTCGGCGACGGGGAGCGGGCGGCCGGGACGGCCGGTGCGCGGGTCGATCGGCGTCAGCTCGTTCGCCTTGTCGTTGCTCACCCACAGCGTCTTGAGGTCCCACGAGGGCGTGACGTGCTGGGGCAGCGCGCCGGTGCGGAACGAGTACAGGACCCGGCCGGTCCGCTGGGACAGCACCGAGACGGAGTTCGACGTCGAGTTCGGGACGTAGACCCGCGCCGGGTCGTGCCGCACGACGGCCGCCAGCCGGCCGGGCCGGTCGGCGGCGTACACGTCGAGCCGGCGGGGCGCCGGCGGCGGGGTGCGCGCGGCCCGCGGCGTGGCGGTGGGCCGTGGCGGCGGCGGCGCGGCGCTGCCGCCGCAGGCCGCGAGCGTCAGGGTCGCGGCGAGCGTCGCCGCCAGTCCGACGCGCACGTCCACTCCGCAGAGACTACGCCGGTTCAGCCGGGCCGGCGCGGCGGGCGCGACCGCGCTCGCCGCGCGGCCTCGCCCTCGTGCGGATCCGGCCGCGGCGGCTCCCGCGGCGCCCCGGCCGCGGCGCGTTCCTCGTCCTCGCCCCGCCCGACGGCCAGGAACACCAGCGACACCGCGACCACGCAGGCGACGCCGAACGCCGCCAGCGCGACGGCCTTCAACGCGATCGAGTCGCTGACCACCGCGAGCACGGCGGCGCCGGCGATGACGGCAATCACCAGCGCCGCCGCCCGCCTCATGCCGCCGCCGCGAGGTTCCGGCCGCTCTCCGGGTCGAACAGCTGGATCTTGTCCGTGTTGACCCAGATCGTGGCCTCGTCCTTCGCCCGCGCGCGGCTCGTCTGGTCCAGCCGCGCGACGATGTCGAACGTGTCGCCGGGCGTCTCGCCGCCCGCGTCCTCCTGCAGCTCGCGCAGCTCCTCGTTGGCCGCGAGCCCCTCGCGCGGCGCGTCGATCGAGAAGTGCGCGTAGAACTCCGAGCCCATCGCCTCGAGCACGTCGATGCGCGTCTTGAACGTCGCGCCGCCGTCGCCCGAGACCACCTGCGCGTCCTCGAAGTCCTCCGGCCGGATGCCCGCGATCAGCGGCTTGCCCTCGGGCAGCCGCCCGATCGCCTCCCGCGTGGCCTGCGGCAGCTGCACCTCGACCATCGGCAGCTTCACGCTCCCGCCCTCGAGCGTCGCCGGCAGGAAGTTCATCGAGGGCGACCCGATGAACCCGGCCACGAACAGGTTGTTGGGCGCGTTGTAGAGCTCCATCGGCGTGCCCACCTGCTGCAGCATGCCCGCGCGCATGATCGCCACGCGGTCGCCGAGCGTCATCGCCTCGGTCTGGTCGTGGGTGACGTAGACCATGGTCGTCCCGAGCTGGTCCTGCAGCCGCGCGACCGACGTGCGCATCTGCACGCGCAGCTTGGCGTCGAGGTTGCTCAAGGGCTCGTCCATCAGGAACGCCTTCGGGTTGCGCACGATCGCGCGCCCCATCGCGACCCGCTGGCGCTGCCCGCCCGACAGCTGCGACGGCTTGCGGTCCAGGTGCTGCTTGAGATCGAGGATCTCCGCCGCCTCCTCGACGCGCCGCGTCACCTCCTCCTTCGGGGTCTTGACGATCGTCAGCGGGAACGCCATGTTGGCCCGCACGGTCATGTGCGGGTACAGCGCGTAGCTCTGAAAGACCATCGCGATGTCACGGTCGCGCGGCGCCTTGTCGTTGACCACCTCGCCGCCGATCCGCAGCTCGCCGGACGTGATGTCCTCGAGCCCCGCGATCATGTTCAGCGCGGTCGACTTGCCGCAGCCGGAGGGCCCGACCAGGATCATGAACTCGCCGTCGGCGATCTCGAGGCTGATCGACTTGACGGCCTCGTAGCCGTCCGGGTAGCGCTTGGTCACGTTGTCGAACACGATGTCGGCCATCTCGCTCCCCTAACCCTTGACTGCGCCCGCCGTCAGCCCAGCGACGATGCGGCGCTGGAAGACGAGGACCATGATGATGATCGGAACGGTCACGACGACCGCCGCGGCGGCGATCGCTCCGGTCGGATCGGTGAACTGCGACCCGCCGGTGAAGAACGCCAGCGCGGCCGGCACCGTGCGCGACGCGTCCGTCGACGTCAGCACGATCGCGAACAGGAAGTCGTTCCACGCGAAGATGAAGACCAGGATCGCGGCGGTGAACACGCCCGGCGCCGCCAGCGGGACCATCACCTTGGTGAAGGCCTGCCAGGGCGTCGCGCGGTCCACCTGGGCCGCTTTGTCGAGGTCCCAAGGTATCTCTCTGAAGAACGCCGACAGCGTGTAGATCGCCAGCGGCAGCGTGAACGTCATGTACGGGATGATCAGGCCGAGCCACGTGTCGAACAGGCCGATCCGCCGCCACAGGTCGAACAGCGAGCCGACGATCGAGATCGGCGGGAACATGGCGATCGCCAGCGCGCCCGACAGGATCAGCGCCTTGCCGCTGAACTCCAGCCGCGTGATTGCGTAGGCCGCCATCGCGGCCAGCACGATCGAGATGATCGTCGCCAGCAGCGCGATCCCGATCGAGTTGCGCAGCGCCGCGGTGAACGTGCCCTCGGAGAACACCTGGTCGTAGTTCTTGAACGAGATCGACTTCGGGAAGAAGCGCCCGTCGCCGATGTCCTCCGGCCGCTTGAGCGACAGCGACACGATCCAGATCACCGGGATCAGGCAGTAGACCAGCAGCACCGTGAGCGCGATGCTCCACAGCGTCACCTCTTTGCGCGTGTGCTGCATTACCGCCTCCCTCCCGAGACCGGCGACGCCGACGTGCCCAGGCCTTTGACGAACGCGACCGCGATCAGGATCACGCAGATGAAGATCAGGATCGAGATCGCCGATCCGAGGCCGAGATTGACCCGGTTGATGAGCGTGTTGTAACCAAGGATCGAGACCGTCTCGGTGTTGTTGGCGCCGCGCGTCATCACGAACACGGAGTCGAAGACCCGGAACGCGTCGAGCGTGCGGAACAGCACCGCCACCAGCACCGACGGCATGATCAGCGGCAGCGTGATCTTGAAGAACCGCTGGACCGCCGTCGCCCCGTCCACTTTCGCCGCCCGCTGCAGCTCCTCCGGCACGAGCGCGAGCCCGGCCAGCAGCAGCAGGGCTATGAAGGGCGTGGTCTTCCAGACCTCCGTGAGGATGATCACGAAGAACGAGCCGCCGCGCGTGGTCAGCGGCGGCGTGTCGAGCCCGAACCACTTGACCACGAACCCGGTCCCGGAGTCGAACGCGTAGCGCCAGGCGAACGCGCTGACCACGGTGACGATCCCGTACGGGATCAGGATCGCCGCCCGCACCGGCCCGCGGCCGAAGATCGCGCGGTGCATCACGAGCGCGATCAGCATGCCGAGCACCAGCTCGATCGCGACCGAGACGACCGTCAGGAACACGGTGTTCCCGAAGTCCTCCCACCAGGTGCTCGACCCGAGCACCGTGATGTAGTTGCCCAGCCCGACCCATTCGCGGTCGTCCGGGAAGCGCAGGTCGTAGCGCTGCAGCGAGAGGATGATCGCGTAGACGATCGGGTAGCCGGTCACGAGCAGCATCGCGATCACGGCGGGCGCGCACAGCAGCCAGCCGAGCCGGCGCTCCTCGCGCGCCCGGCCGCTGAGCTTCTTGCGCCGGGCGGGGGTGTCGCGCTCGCGGGCGGCGACCGTGCCGGTGGTCTCGACGGCCATCAGTACAGCCCTCCCTCGGCCACGACCTTCACCTTGTCGGCCATCTTCGCGATCGTCTTCGGCGGGTCGATGCTCGCCGGCGGGTGCAGCGTGCGCTGGATCGCCAGCGACACGTCGCTATAGGCCGGGGTGCTCGGGCGCGGGACGCCGTCGTCGATCGTCTCCTTCATCAGGTCCGAGAAGCCCGGGTAGGCGTCCTTGATGACCTTGTCGGCGTAGAGCGCCTCGAGCGTCGGCGGCAGCCCGCCCTTCTGGGCCGCGATCAGCTGGTTGGGACCGCTGCGCAGGCACTTCGCGGCCTCGATCGCCTGCCGCGGATGCCGGCTGTGGGTCGAGACGCCGAGGTTGATCCCGCCGAGCGTCACGCGGCTCGGCGTGTTCGGGTCGACCGCCGGGTAGCGCGCGACGCCCATGTTCTTGAAGATGTCCGGGACCTCGGCCTTGGCGCTCGGGTAGACGTACGGCCAGTTGACCATGAAGCTCGGCCCGCCGGTCTGGAACGCCAGCCGCGTGTTGTCCTCCATCGAGTTCGACAGGTTCGGGTCGGCCGCGGGGCTGCGGGCGACGTCGCGCATCACGGTCGCCGCCTTGATCGCCGGCTCGCCGAGCTTGACGTTGCCGTCGTCGTCGATCACCTGGCCGCCGGCCGACGCCAGCAGCGAGTTGAACCACACCGTCAGGCCCTCATAGCGCGCGGCCTGGACCTCGATCGTCCCGTTCTTGCCGAGCTTCTCGGCCATCTGGAGCATCTCGTCCCACGTCTTGGGCGGCGTCGGGACGCGGTCCTTGCGGTACCAGAGGAACTGCACGTTGGACGTGAACGGGACCGCGTACAGCTTGTCCTTGTAGGTCCCGCTGCGCAGCGGCCCGGCGAGCGTGCCCTGGCTCACCTCGGCCTTGTCGGCGCCCGTCCACTCGCGGATCCAGCCCGCCTCGCCGAACTCGGCGGTCCAGATCACGTCCATGCCGATGACGTCGATGTCCTTGTCCTCAGCGGCGAGCCGCCGGACGACCAGCTCGCGCTGCTGGTCGGCGTTGGTCGGCAGCGGCACCAGCTCGATCCGGTACTGCCCGGCCGCCTGCTCGTTGCAGTTCTTGACCGCGTCGTTGTACGCGCCGGACGGTTCCTGGAAGACGTACCACTTGATCGTCGGCGGGCCTGAATCGGACTCGGAGCCGCCGCAGGCGGCGACGCCGAGGGTCAACGCCGCGGTCACGACCACCGCGCCGGCTTTCAAAGGACGTTTGGACACGAGCTCCCCCTCGTCCGGCTCTCGCCGGTCCATCCGGGCCATCCTGGCGTTGTCCGCACCGGCCTCCCGCCGGCGCCAATTGCCAAGTCGTGGTTGCCCCTGTACCCAGGCCGGGTGTGTTGATACGCACGCTATCGCCCAAGGCGGCGGAGAGGGTCCGGTCGGCCCTCTATCGTTGGACGACCATGCCGCCGTTCAAGCTCGATGCCGTGTACTCGCCGGCTGCGGACCAGCCGAAGGCGATCGAGACGCTGGCGCGCGGCATCGAGCGCGGGGACAGCGGGCTGACGCTGCTCGGCGCGACCGGCACCGGCAAGACGATGACGATGGCGGCCACGATCGAGGCCGTCCAGCGCCCGGCGCTCGTGATCGCCCACAACAAGACGCTCGCCGCGCAGCTCTGCAACGAGTTCCGGACGTACTTCCCGCACAACTCGGTCGAGTACTTCGTCTCGTACTACGACTACTACCAGCCCGAGGCCTACGTCCCCTCGAAGGATCTCTACATCGAGAAGGACTCGGCGATCAACCAGGAGATCGACCGGCTGCGCCACGCCGCCACGGCGTCGCTGTTCGCGCGCCGCGACGTGATCATCGTCGCGTCGGTGTCCTGCATCTTCGGGCTCGGCTCGCCGGAGACCTACAACGCGAACTGCCAGGTGATCGTCAAGGGCACCGACGTGGACCGCGACGAGCTGCTGCGCAAGCTGGTGTCGCTGCAGTACAACCGCAACGACACGGCGCTGGGGCGGGGCACGTTCCGCGTGCGGGGGGACACGCTGGAGGTCTTCCCGGCCTACGAGGAGACGGCGTTCCGGGCGCTGCTGTTCGGCGACGAGGTCGAGCGGCTGCAGCACTTCGACCCGCTGACCGGCGAGATCATCCGCGACGACATCGAGCACGTCGCGATCTGGCCGGCGACGCACTACAACGTCGCCGAGGGCACGATGGACCGCGCGGTCGAGGAGATCGGGCGCGAGCTCAACGAGCGCACCGCCGAGCTCGAGGCCGAGGGCAAGCTGCTCGAGTCGCACCGGCTGCGCCAGCGCACGCAGTACGACATGGAGATGCTGCGCGAGGTCGGGTTCTGCTCCGGGATCGAGAACTACTCGCGGATCCTGGACGGGCGCGAGCCGGGCTCGCGGCCGTACTGCCTGCTCGACTACTTCCCGAAGGACTTCGTCTGCTTCATCGACGAGTCGCACCAGACCGTGCCGCAGATCGGCGGCATGTACGAGGGCGACCGCTCGCGCAAGTCGACGCTCGTCGACTACGGGTTCCGGCTCCCGAGCGCGCTGGACAACCGGCCGCAGACGTTCGAGGAGTTCCTCTCGATCACGCCGCAGATGGTGTTCGTCTCGGCCACGCCCGGCCTGTACGAGCGCGAGCACTCGCAGACGCTGGTCGAGCAGATCGTGCGGCCGACCGGGATCGTGGACCCGGAGATCGACGTGCGCGAGACGCGCAACCAGATCGACGACCTGATGGCGGAGATCCGGACGGTGGTGGACCGCGACGAGCGCGTGCTCGTGACCACGCTGACCAAGAAGATGTCCGAGGACCTGACGGACTACCTGCTGGAGATGGGCTTCCGCGTCCGCTACCTGCACTCCGAGGTCGACACGCTGGAGCGGATCCAGATCATCCGCCAGCTGCGGCTCGGGGAGTACGACGTACTGGTCGGCGTGAACCTGCTGCGCGAGGGGCTCGATCTGCCCGAGGTGTCGCTGGTGGCGATCCTCGACGCCGACAAGGAAGGGTTCCTGCGCGGGGAGACGTCGCTGATCCAGACGATCGGGCGCGCGGCGCGCAACGTCGGCGGCAAGGTGCTGATGTACGCCGACAAGGAGACCGACGCGATGCGCAAGGCGATCGGGGAGACGTCGCGGCGGCGCGAGATCCAGATCGCGTACAACGAGCAGCACGGGATCACGCCGGAGACGATCGTCAAGGGGATCTCGGACATCACGGAGTTCCTGATGTCCGACTCCAAGGTGCCGACCAAGCGCCGGCGGCGGCGCGAGAAGACCGTCGACATGTCGCCGAACGAGCTCGAGCAGACGATGCGCGAGCTCGAGGAGGAGATGCTGGCCGCGGCCGAGGAGCTGCGGTTCGAGTACGCGGCCAAGCTGCGCGACGAGATCCGCGACCTGCGGCGGGAGCTCGAGGCCGCGACGGCGCCTGCGGACTGATGCTCCGCACCACGTTCCTCGCTCCGGACGGTGAGCGCGAGGAACTGCTGGACGCGCCGGTGGACGGCGGCGCCGCGCCCTTCGTCGCCAAGACCGAGATCCGCCCGCACGCGTGAACGTCGCCGCCCTGCTCGACTGGTACGCGCGCGTCCGCCGCCCGCTGCCCTGGCGCTTCACGCGCGACCCGTACGCGCTGCTCGTCTCGGAGGTGATGCTCCAGCAGACCCAGGCGCCGCGCGTCGTCCCGTACTACGAGCGCTGGCTGGCGCGCTTTCCCGACGCGCCTTCGCTGGCCGGAGCGCCCACGCGCGACGTCCTGGAGCACTGGAGCGGCCTCGGCTACAACCGCCGGGCGCTCGCGCTCCAGAACGCCGCCCGCGCCGTCGTCGCCGGCGGCTGGCCGGAGGACCTCACCGAGCTGCCCGGTGTCGGCCCCTACACCGCGGCCGCCGTCGCGTCCTTCGCCTGGGACCGGCAGGTCGCCGCGATCGACACCAACGTCCGCCGCGTGCTGGGTCGCCGCGAGGGCGAGCGCGCGCCGGCCGCCCTCGAGGCCCGGCTCGCCGAGCTGCTGCCGCCCGGCCGGGCGGCGGAGTTCAACCAGGCGATGATGGAGCTCGGCGCGACCGTCTGCCGCCCGCGCGTCCCGCAGTGCGGCGAGTGCCCGGTCGCGCCCGGCTGCGGCGGCCACGCCGTCACCCCGCGCCGCGGTCCCGCCGTCCGGTTCGAGGACACCGACCGCTGGGCGCGCGGCCGCGTCCTCGCCGCGCTGCTCGGCGGCACCGAGCCGCCGGTCGCCGGCGAGCGCCTGGAGCGTGCGCTGGCGGGCCTCGAGCGGGACGGCCTGATCGTCCGCGCCCCGGACGGCACCCACCGGGTTCCATGACCGCCGTCGCGCCCTATCCTGGGCGGATCGTGGATCGGGAGAGCATCGAGCGGCGTGACTTTCCCACCGGGCGCCGCGGCTACGACCCGGCGGCGGTGGACGAGCATCTGCGCCGCGTCGCCGACGAGTTCGAGGCCCGGGTCCACAGCGCTCCGCCGCCGCTGTCGGCGGGCACGTCGGAGCAGGTCCGGCAGATCCTCGAGGCGGCCGAGCGCGGCGCCTCCGAGCTGCGCGCCGAGGCGTCCGGCCACGTCGCCCGCGTACGCGAGGCGGCCGACGGCATGCTCGGCAAGCTCGACCGGCTGGAGACCGAGCTCGAACGGCTGCTCGCCGCGCTGCGCTCCAGCGGGGAGAACCTGACGTCCGGCCTCGCCGAGCTGCAGGCGCAGACGGGCGCGCTCGGCACCGAGCCCGCCGCACCCACCAACGGCACCCCCACCGATGACGCCGGGGCCCGCCTCGCCGCGCTCAACCTGGCGCTCGACGGCGCGTCCCGCGAGGAGACCGCCGCGTACCTGGTCGCCCACTTCGGGCTCGCCGACCCGGCGCCGCTGCTCGACGACGTCTACGCCCGCCTCGAGCCGTGAACGCCCAGCTCGCCGAACTGCGCCGGAGGGCGGGGGAGATCGCCGATCTCAACAGCATCGGCGGCCTCCTGCTCTGGGACCAGAACACGATGATGCCGGCGGGCGGCGCGGGCGCGCGGGCGGACCAGTTCGAGGCGCTCGAGCGGCTCATCCACGCCCGCCTGACCGATCCCGCGCTCGGCAAGCTCCTGGACGCGCTCGACCCCTGGGCGGCGGACATCGACCCGGATTCCGACGACGCCGCGCTGCACCGCGTCCTGCGCCGCGACCACCACAAGGCGGTCAACGTGCCGACCGAGCTGGCCGCGGAGATCTCGAGCGCCAACGCCCGCGCCCAGCAGGCCTGGATGACCGCCCGCGACGCGCAGGACTTCGCCCGCTTCCAGCCCGCGCTCGAGCACGTGCTCGAGCTCCAGCACCGCTACATCGCGTGCTTCGACGGCACCGGCGAGTTCGCGCACCCCTACGACGTCCTGCTCGACGACTACGAGCCCGGCCTCACCACGCGCGAGCTGAGCGCGCTGTTCGGGCGCATCCAGCAGGAGCTCGTCCCGCTCGTCCAGGCCGCCGCGGCCGCGGGGGAGGAGGGACGCGTCTTCGCCGGCAGCTTCCCGGTCGAGCGTCAGCAGCGGCTCGTCCACGAGCTCCTGCTCGCCACCGGCTACGACCCCGAGCACTGGCGGCTGGACTCCGCCGTGCACCCGTTCGCGCGCAGCATGGCGCACACCGACGTGCGACTGACCACCCGCTGGGAGGCCGACGACCTGGCGATGGCGGTCTACTCGTGCCTGCACGAGTTCGGCCACGGCCTCTACGAGGCCCAGATGGACCCGGCGCACTACCGGACGACGCTCGCCGACGCCGCCGGCCTCGGCCTGCACGAGTCCCAGTCGCGCCTGTGGGAGAACCTGGTCGGGCGCTCGCGGGCGTTCTGGGAGTGGGCGCTGCCGATCTTCCGCCGCCGGCTCGGCGGTCCGTTCGACGCGCTCGACGTGCCCCAGCTCTACCGTGACGTCAACCAGGTCCGCCTGTCGCTGATCCGGATCGAGGCCGACGAGACGACGTACAACCTGCACGTCGCGCTGCGCTTCGAGCTCGAGCTGGCGCTGGTCGAGGGCCGCCTGAGCGTCGCCGAGCTTCCCGGCGCCTGGGAGGAGGCGACACACCGCCTGCTCGGCCTGGAGACGCCGACGCTGGTCGAGGGCGTCCTGCAGGACATCCACTGGGGCGCGGGGATGATCGGCTACTTCCCGACGTACACGATCGGCAACCTGATGGCCGCCCAGCTGTGGGACGCGCTGACGGCCGAGCTGCCGGACGTCGACGCCGCCGTCGCCGCGGGCGACTTCGCGCCGCTGCGCGAGTGGCTGCGGGTCAACGTGCACCGCCACGGGCGCAAGTACACGTCACGCGAGGTGCTGCGGCGCGTCACGGGGGAGGAGCTGCGGGTGGAGCCGTTCCTCGACTACCTCGAGGGCAAGCTGCTGGATGCCGGCCTGCTGACCGCTCCGGTTCGCAGTTAGCGAACATTCGTTCGCTTTTTCCGTCCGGGGGGTCCGTAGACTGAGAGGCGGTCTTATGTCCTCTCGCCAGAACTCCATCGTCGTCTCGGGCGCCCGCGAACACAATCTCAAGGACGTCAGCGTCGAGCTGCCGCGTGACGCGCTGGTCGTCATCACCGGGCTCTCGGGCTCGGGCAAGTCCTCGCTCGCGTTCGACACGATCTACGCCGAGGGCCAGCGCCGCTACGTCGAGTCGCTGAGCGCGTACGCGCGCCAGTTCCTGGGGCAGATGGACAAGCCGGACGTGGACTCGATCGAGGGCCTGTCGCCGGCGATCTCGATCGACCAGAAGACCACGTCGCGCAACCCGCGGTCGACGGTCGGCACGGTCACGGAGATCTACGACTACCTGCGCCTGCTGTGGGCGCGGATCGGCAAGCCGCACTGCTTCAACTGCGGGCGGCCGATCGCCGCGCAGTCGGCGGAGCAGATCATCGACCAGATCATGGGGCTCGCCGAGGGAACGCGGTTCATGGTCATGGCGCCGATCGTGCGCGGCCGCAAGGGCGAGTACGGCAAGCAGCTGCAGGAGCTGCGGTCGGAGGGCTTCACGCGCGTGAAGATCGACGGCGAGCTGCGCCAGCTCGAGGAGGAGATCGTCCTCGACAAGAAGTACAAGCACGACATCTCGGTGGTCGTGGACCGGCTGGTGATGCGGACGGAGCTGCGCAAGCGGCTGGCGGACTCGGTGGAGACCGCGGTGGCGCTGGCGGACGGCATCCTGGAAGTCGAGACGGTGCCGGTCGACGGCTCTGAGCCTGAGATCTTCACGTACAGCGAACGCTTCGCGTGCCTGCACTGCGGGATCTCGATGCCGGAGCTGGAGCCGCGCTCGTTCTCCTTCAACGCGCCGCACGGCGCCTGCCCGCGCTGCACCGGCCTGGGCTCGATGATGGAGATCGACCCGGACCTGGTGGTGCCGGATCCGTCGCTCTCGATCAACGAGGGGGCGATTCTGCCGTGGGCCTCGGGGGCGACCGGCTACTACGAGCAGATCACGGCGGCGATCGCGGACCGCTACGAGGTCGACATCGACGCGCCGTGGGAGACGTTGCCGACCGAGCAGCAGGACCTGTTCCTGTACGGCACCAACGGGGACAAGCTGTACGTCTCCTACCGCAACCGGATGGGGCGCAAGCGGTCGTACATGACCACGTTCGAGGGCATCGTCCCGAACCTGGAGCGGCGCTACAAGGAGACGGACTCCGACTGGTCGCGGGAGAAGATCGAGGAGTACATGTCGATGCGGCCGTGCCCGGAGTGCAGCGGCGCGCGGCTGCGGCCGGAGTCGCGGGCGGTGACCGTCGGCGGGATGGCGGTCCACGAGTTCACGCGGCTGTCGGCGCGGCGCGCGCTGGAGTGGCTCGAGCAGCTGGAGCTGTCGTCGCAGGACCGGGCGATCGCGCGGCTGATCCTGCGCGAGATCGACGAGCGGCTGCGGTTCCTGGACAACGTTGGCGTCGGCTACCTGTCGATGGAGCGGGCGTCGGCGACGCTGTCCGGCGGCGAGGCGCAGCGGATCCGGCTCGCGACCCAGATCGGCTCGTCGCTCGTCGGCGTGCTCTACATCCTCGACGAGCCGTCGATCGGCCTGCACCAGCGCGACAACGAGCGCCTGATCGGGACGCTGGAGCGGCTGCGCGACCTCGGCAACACCGTGCTCGTGGTCGAGCACGACGAGGGAACGATGCGCGCCGCGGACTACCTGGTCGACATGGGGCCGGGCGCGGGCGAGCACGGCGGCCACGTCGTCGCGCGCGGCACGGCCGCGGAGGTCATGGAGGTCGCGGACTCGCTGACCGGCCAGTTCCTCTCGGGCACGCGGCGGATCGAGGTGCCGGAGAAGCGCCGCAAGCCGTCGGCGTACGTCGAGATCGTCGGCGCGACGCAGCACAACCTCAAGAACGTCGACGTGAAGATCCCGCTCGGCGTGTTCTGCGCGGTGACGGGGGTCTCGGGCTCGGGCAAGTCGACCCTGGTCAACGAGATCCTCTACAAGGCGGTCGCCAACAAGCTCAACCGCGCGCGCATGCGCCCGGGGGCGCACCGGCGGCTGAAGGGCCTCGAGCACCTGGACAAGATCATCTCGGTCGACCAGTCGCCGATCGGGCGGACGCCGCGGTCGAACCCGGCGACGTACATCGGCCTGTTCGACCAGATCCGGGACCTGTACTCCAAGACGCAGGAGGCGCGGGCGCGCGGCTACAAGCCGGGGCGCTTCTCGTTCAACGTCAAGGGCGGGCGCTGCGAGGTCTGCCGCGGCGACGGGCAGATCAAGATCGAGATGCACTTCCTGCCGGACATCTACGTTCCCTGCGAGCAGTGCCACGGCAAGCGCTACAACCGCGAGACGCTGGACATCCGCTTCAAGGGCAAGACGATCGCGGACGTGCTCGACATGCCGGTCGAGGAGGCGCTGGAGTTCTTCGCGCACATCCCGAAGATCCGCCGGCGGCTGCAGACGCTGCACGACGTCGGCCTGGACTACATGCGGCTCGGCCAGCCCGCGACCACGCTCTCCGGCGGTGAGGCGCAGCGCATCAAGCTCGCGTCCGAGCTCGCGAAGGTCGCCACGGGCCGCACGCTCTACATCCTCGACGAGCCCACCACCGGCCTTCACTTCGCGGACATCCAGAAGCTGCTCGAGGTCCTCCAGCGCCTGGTCGACACGGGCAACACCGTCGTCGTGATCGAGCACAACCTCGACGTCATCAAGACCGCGGACCGCATCATCGACATGGGCCCCGAGGGCGGCGAGGAGGGCGGCACCCTCATGGCCACCGGCACCCCTGAGGACGTCGCCAAGGTCGAGGAGTCCTACACGGGCCGGTACATGCGCGAGCTCACCGCCTCCACCGCCAAGCCCCGCAAGCGCCCGCCCCGCAAGGTCGCCGCGGCGGCCTGACGCGCGGCGCTTGCCGCGAACGCCCCCGCGTCTCGCCACCGCGTGTCGCGTCGCCGGCTCGCGTCTCGCCACCGCGCGTCGCGTCGTCGGCCCGCGTCTCGCCACCGTGCGTTGCGTCGCCGGCCCGCGTCTCGTCACCGCGCGTTGCGGCGTCGGCCGGCGTCTCGCCACCGCGTGTCGCGGCGTCGGCCGGCGTCTCGCCACCGTGCGCTGCGGCGTCGGCCGGCGTCTCGCCACCGCGTGTCGCGGCGTCGGCCGGCGTCTCGCCACCGCGTGTCGCGGCGCCGGCCCGCGTCTCGTCACCGCGCGTGGCGGCGCCGGCCCGCGTCTCGTCACCGCGCGTTGCGGCGCCGGCCGCGTCTCGTCACCGCGCGTCGCGGCACCCGCCCATCGCGCGTTCGACCCCGGCCACCGCGCGTCGCGTGCGACCCGCGGGCCCGGTTCGCGCCCGCGGCCTGATTCGCGCGCGTTGCCGCGCGGCCCGCGGTGGTCGCCCGGCTCGCGCGTTGCCGTGCGGCCCGCGGTGGTCGCACGGCCGTCGCGCTCGCGCGGATCGCCGCGTGCGGCCCGCGCCTTCGGTGCGCGACGCCGCCGTGCTGCTCGTGGGTTCCGTGCCGCTCGCCGGTGGGGGCGCCTCGCCGCGCGGCCGGCGCCTTCGCCGTACGTTACGCGCCCGCGCTGCTCCACGTGTTGCCGCGCGGCTCGCGCGCGCCGCCCACGGGCTTCCGTGTCACCTTGGCGTCGGCGCGCGCGGGTTTCGACCCGCCGAGTGGTCGATTTCTGGCGCTATGCGCCACTACTTCGCTCCTCGGCACGCCACGGAGGCGTCTCGCGGGGCGATCGC
Source organism: Solirubrobacter sp. (assembly GCA_035555675.1). GTDB lineage: Bacteria > Actinomycetota > Thermoleophilia > Solirubrobacterales > Solirubrobacteraceae > Solirubrobacter. The sequence goes on from DATMGH010000201.1 coordinate 18,699, forward strand.
AGTGGCCAGCGGAGGGCGGGGCGGACCCCGCCCTCCGGGACTCCTCCTTCCCAGCGAACTGGGGATTCCGAAGGTAATCGCCGTCTCTGAACGCCGGTTCAAAGCCGCCGCCGGCCGTCCGCGGCGCTCGCGGCCGCGCCGCGCGAGGCACGCCGCGTCGCCCCGCCGCGTGGCCACGCCCTCGCCGCCGTGCAATGCGCCGCCGCGCCCGCCGTGTGTCGCCGCGCGTGGTGCGCCTCGTCGCGCGTGGCGCTGCCGCGCCGCGCGCCGCCGCACCTCGCCGCGCTCGCGGCTGCGTTGCGAGAGGCGCGCCACGCCACCGCGCAGCGCGTGTCGTCGCGCCTCGCCGGGCGCTGCCGCGTGTCGCCGGGCGCTGTCGCGTGGTCGCCCCACGCTGCCGCGTCTCGCCGCGCACCGCCGCGCCTCGCCGCGCGCCGCCGCCGCCCGCGCCTCGCCCCGCTTCACCCCGCCGCGACGGCCGGCTCGGCCGCGACGGCCGGAGCGAGCGCCGGGCCGCGGAGGACGAATGCGGCGACGACGAGCGCGACGAGCACGAGCGCGGAGGCGACCGCGAACGCCGCGTGGTAGCCGCTCGTGAGCGACGCCGGATCGGTGAGCCCGCCGGCGCGCGCGTCGGCGACCGCCGCGAGGACCGCGATCCCGAACGCCCCGCCGACCTGCTGCCCGGTGTTGACGAGCCCGGACGCGAGGCCGGAGTCCGCGGGCGCGACGCCGGTCATCGCCAGCGTCATCAGCGCGGGCAGCGCGAGCCCCGCGCCGACGCCCATCGCCAGCAGCGCCGGGAGGACGTTGACCACGTACCGCCCGTCCGCCGGCGCTCGCGCCAGCAGCGCGAGCCCGGCCGCGATCGCGAGCAGCGCCGGGAGCAGCACGGCGCGCCACCCGAACCGCGCCCCCAGCCGCGCCGCGAACCCCAGCGACAGCACCCCGATCGCGAGCGAGAGCGGCAGGAACGCCAGCCCCGTCGCCAGCGCCCCGTACCCGAGCGACTTCTGCAGGTACTGCACGGCCAGGAACGACATCCCGAGCATCCCGGACACCGCGATCATCTGCACGACGTTCGCGCCCGCGACCGTGCGCGACCGCAGCAGCCCGAGCCGCAGCAGCGGCCGCGGCACCACCGCCTGCCGCCACACGAACGCCCCCAGCAGCGCCACCGCGACCGCGCCCAGCGGCACCGACCGCGCGTCGACGATCGTGTACACGCCCAGCATCAACGCCGCCGTGACCAGCGCGGCGCCCGGGACGTCGGCCCCCGCCTGCAGCCCCAGCGCGGCGCTCCGCGGCACGAACCGCGCCGCGAGCAGCCACGCGGCGACCCCGATCGGCACGTTCACGAAGAACACCCAGTGCCAGCTCAGCATCGACGTCAGAACGCCGCCCGAGAGCAGCCCGATCGACGCGCCCGCCGACGCCACGAACGAGAAGACCGCGATCGCGCGCCCCCGCTCGCCGGGCGCCGGGAACAGCGTCACGATCATCCCGAGGATCACGGCCGAGCTGAGCGCCCCGCCGACCCCCTGGACGAACCGCGCGCCGATCAGCATCGCCGGGCTCGACGCGAGCCCGCACACCAGCGACGCGCCCGTGAACACCGCCAGCCCGGCCAAGTACACCGTGCGCCCGCCGACCAGGTCACCCAGCCGCCCCGCGAGCAGCAGCAGGCCGCCGAACGCGATCAGGTACGCGTTCACGACCCACGCCAGCCCGGCCGCGGAGAACCCGAGATCGGCCTGGATCGCCGGCAGCGCCACGTTCACGATCGTCTGATCGAGCACCACCATCAGCATCCCCGCGCACAGCACGATCAGCGCCAGCCAGCGGGAGTCCGTCGCTCCATATCCGGTCATTGAGCGACCGTAGCAGATGATCTATTTCAAGACGATCCAGTAGGGGAGGATCTACCCTCGCGGCCGCCGCACCGGCCGCACGCACTCGGGCGGATGGGCCAGCCGGTCCTCGGCCAGCCGCGTCAAGGCCCGCGCGAACACGTCGCGCTCGTCCGCGGGCAGCGAATCGAGCACGTCCGCGTACACCCCATCGACGAGCGCCGTGCCCTCCGAGGCCAGCGCCCGCCCGGCCTCCGTGACCACGATGATCCGCGCCCGTCGGTCGGTGGGGGAGGGCAGCCGCGTCGCGAGCCCCGCCTTCTCCAGCTCGTCGACGGTGACGACCATCGTGGTCTTGTCGAGCTCGCACCGCTCGGCGAGCCGGATCTGCGTCTGCCCGCCTTCGAGCGCCTTGGTCAGCACGCACAGCGCACGCGGCGTCAGCCCGAGATGCTCGAGTCGCGCCGTCAGCTCGGTCTGCAGGGAGTGCGAAGCCTTCGAGAGCAACAGGGCCAGATCGGGTGCGGTCGCAACGGTCGTCATGTCGCTGACGATACCCCAAATACGTCAGTTGCCAGATCATCTACTACCGGAACGATCGATCGGTCTCGCATTACTTGCAAGGATTTGAAAGAATCCGGCGAGTCAGCCGGGGGTGCGCTCGTACAGGTGCGGCCGAACCGGCACGAGGGCCAGAAGGAGGGGAAAGGTGTTTGGAAGGGATCGCGCGATGGCGCGACTTGGGTTGGCGACCGGCGCGTGCGCGCTGGTCGCGGCGCTCGCTGCGCCGGGCGCCAACGCACAGGGACCGACGCTCCCAGATGAGCACAACGTCCCGACGACCGCCGTGGCCGGCAACGTCACGTTCCTCGACAACGTGCGCGGCGTCAGCGGGTACTCGGCGCTGAACTTCATCACGTACGAGAACCTCGAGACGGACTTCATGTTCGCCAACGGCACGGGCGGCCTCGCCGTCTGGTCGCTGCAGGACCCGCAGCACCCCGCGCTCGTCTCGAAGATCACCGCCAACCAGCTGCGCGTCGCCGGTGACACCGCGGATCGCTTCTGGGAAGGCGAGAACATGACCGTCGACCCGAAGCGCAAGCTCGTGTTCCTGAGCCGTGACCCGCGCGGCTTCGGCGGCAGCGTCACGACCGGCAAGTCCGGCGTCTACATCATCGACGTCAAGGACCCGTGGAACCCGCGGATCGTGACGTTCCACGAGATCCCGGCGGGCCACACCAGCACCTGCATCAACGACTGCCAGTACCTGTGGACGGTCGGCCCGTACAGCACGGGCACCCCGGGCAACGACCCGGATTGGACCCCGCAGCCGCCGTACTCCGTCCCGCGCGGCGGCGTCCCGGTGTGGGCCACGGACATCAGCGATCCCGAGCACCCGAAGACGTCCCCGGTGCCGATCGACATCGACCGCTTCGACGGCGAGACCAGCTACGTCCACAGCGTCGACGTCGACGAGGACGGCGTGGCCTGGGTCTCCGGCGAGGGCGGCGTGCGCGGCTACTGGACGCGCGGCAACCACTGGGACCCGGTGCAGAACCGCAACCGCACCGCGACCGCGGCCGACCCGGTCCCGCACGCGGGCGGCGTGACGCCGCCGGTGAACCCGGAGGCGAACGATTTCTTCTCGTTCTTCGACCACAACGCCGAGCACGTCACCCAGAAGGTCGGCAACTTCGACAAGGGCGAGCTGCTCTACGTCACCAACGAGAACATCACGACCTGCTCGGTCGCGGGTGAGATGAAGGTCGTCTCGCTCAAGGGCAGCTTCAACGGCGAGGGCTGGCGCTCGACGCCGCAGAAGCCGTTCCGCCTGCAGCTGGTCGGTCACTGGACCGTCTGGGGCCAGGAGGGCGCGGCCACGACCGGCAGCTGCTCCGCCCACTGGTTCACGACCAACGGCAACATCGTCGCGCAGGCCTGGTACGGCCAGGGCACGCGCTTCATCGACATGTCCGACCCGGCGAACCCGAAGCAGGTTGGCTACTTCCGCGTCCCGGCCGGGACCGGCGTGACCAGCGGCTCGGCGTCGGCCTCGTACTGGCACAACGGCCTCGTCTACGTCGCCGACTACAACCGCGGCGTCGACGTGCTCAAGTTCAACGGCGCGATCACGGGCGACCCGGACGACACGATCTGCTGGGGCGCGTGCGAGAAGGCGCCGCAGCTGTCGCCTGAGACCCCCCGCGGCGAGGTCGGCGGCTCGGTGCCCGCCACGCTGTCGCTGACGCTGGGCGCTCCGGCCACGTTCGGCGCGTTCACGCCGGGCGTCACCAACACCTACGGCGCCTCGACGACCGCGAACGTGATCTCGACGGCCGGTGACGCGCTGCTGAGCGTCGCCGATCCGAGCTCGACCGCCACCGGCCACCTGGTCAACGGCGCGTTCTCGCTCCCGCAGCCGCTGCAGGCTCGCGCCCGCAACGCCGGCAACACCGGCACGGCGTACAACAACGTCGGTTCCTCGCTGAACCTCATCAGCTACGACGGCCCGACCTCCAACGACGCCGTCGCACTGCAGTTCCAGCAGCGGATCGATGCCGCTGACGCGCTGCGTACCGGCACGTACGCCAAGACGCTGACGTTCACGCTGTCCACCAACCAGCCATGAGCTCAGCCCCGCGAGCGCTGGCGGCGACGGTCGCCGTCGCTGCCGCGCTCGCGGGGTGCGGTGGCGGCGGCTCCGGCCAGCAGTACACGACGCAGTCGATCCGGGCCGGGCTCGTGAAGCCCGCCGACCTCGGAAAGGGCGCGATCGAGCTCCGGGACACCGGGCACGCGTCGCACGTGATCTACACGCCGCCCGAGAGCGTCCCGACGTGCCCGTACGTGCAGCGCGCGGACGACACGACGGGCCTGATCGAGGCGGCCGTCGTGCTCGACGCGGGCAGCCCGACGCGGCGGATCATCGTCAGCCCGCCGAACCCGGAGCGCAGCCAGCTGCCGGTCGTCGAGCAGGGCGCGGTGGTGTTCGCCAACGACGCGCTCGCCACGACCGGGATGCAGCGGGTCACGGCCGCCGCCGGCAAGTGCCCGAAGGCGTTCACGGTCCTCGGCGGCCCGCCGGTGGTCGTCGGCTCCTACGCGGTCAACACGCGCCCGATCGAGATCGACGGGTGGAAGGGCTTCGCCCAGCAGCTGGCGCACCAGTCGCCGAAGGACTTCGGCGTCGACACCTACGACGACCTGATGACGATCGTCCTGCGCAAGGCGAACGCGATCGTCTACGCCGGCTTCGCGCAGATCAAGAAGGTGGGCGAGCCCGCCGACTCCTCGGCCAAGGCCGAGACGACGCTGCGGCGGACGCTCGCCCGGCTGGACTAGCTCTAGCCTCCGAAGCGCGACCGCAGCGCCTGCACGTTGGCCACGTAGCGCTGGGTGTCGGTGAACATGCCGCGCGAGCGCAGCGCGCCGAGGCCCTGGTAGTAGGCGGCGATCGCCGCGCTCTCGTTGCCGCCGGTCTGGCGCAGCAGCGACCGCAGGTACAGGACGCCGGCGGTGACGTTGTCGGACGCCGAGGCGGGATTGAGCGGCCGCGACGCGAGGTTGCGCTGCACGTAGTCCCACGTGCCCGGCATCACCTGCATCACGCCGCGCGCGTTGGCCGACGAGACCATCCCGTTGTTGAACCCGCTCTCCTGCCAGGCGATCGCGGTCGCCAGCGAAGGGGAGACCCCGTGCGCGGCGGCGACGCTCTGCACGTCGGCGGCGCCGACGCGGGTCGCGGTCGGCTCGGGCGCGGCGGTGGGGACGACGGTCGCGGCGGGCGCCGGCTCGGCGGCCCGCACGGGCGCGGGCGCGCCGGTCGGCAGCTTGATGACCGTGCCCGCGAGCAGGACGCCGCTCGGGTCGAGCCCGTTCATCTCGGCGATCGCGTTCACGGACACGCGCGCGCCCGCGGCCAGGCCGGAGAGCGTGTCGCCCGGCCGCACGGTGTAGCCGCCCATCGGCTGCGGCGCGGCCGAAGCGGCGGTGGCGGGCGTGACGCCCGCCTTCTGCAGCGCGGCGTAGCCCTCGGCGGTGCTCGGCACCATGATCGTGCTTCCGAGCACGACCGGCGAGCTCTCGGACAGGCCGTTGAACGCGGCGACGGTCCGGGTGGTCAAGTTGTTCGCGGCGGCGATCGACCACAGCGATTCGCCGGACTGCACCACATGCGGCACGGCGGCCCGGGCAGGAGCCGCGACGATGGCGGCGAACAACACGGCGAACAGCGAGATACGGCGCAAGACGTAGCCTCCCAGCAGGTTCTGACACCCGCAGGCTTGCCCTTCGCGCCGGCGAATCCAAGCGCCGCGCGCAGCGTTACGTTTCCCTGCATGGGAAATGCCGCCCGCGCCGACCTCAAGCTCTGGCTGCAGAAGTGGCGCTGGTACGAGCGCAACTCGCTGCCTCACAACCGCCTCCGGATCCACTACGAGCTCGCGCGCCGGCGCAGCTTCGCCCGCTGGCCGATCCACGGCAACGTGCTCGAGCTGCTGCTGGAGGACCGCCTGCGCCTGGGGGAGCACGTGCTGTTCGAGCCCAACGTGTGGCTCACGGCGCCCGCCCCGGGCCGCATCAGCATCGGCGGCGGCAGCTTCCTCAACCTGGGCGTGATGGTCGCCGCGGTCGAGGAGGTCACGATCGGCGAGCACTGCATGTTCGCCAACGGCTGCTTCGTCACCGACGGCAACCACCGCTTCGACGACCGCACCACGCCCGTCCCCTGGCAGGGCTTCACCACCAAGGGCCCGACCCGGATCGGCGACAACGTCTGGTGCGGCGCGAACGTCGTCGTCACCAGCGGCGTCACGATCGGCGAGCGCAGCGTGATCGGCGCCAACAGCGTCGTCACCAGCGACATCCCGCCGTTCTCGATCGCCGCGGGCGCGCCCGCGAAGGTGCTCAGGCCTTTGTGAGCATGATCTTGAGCGCGATCAGGACGCCGAGCGCGAACACGATCAAAAACAGGAGCGTGAACAGGCCGTAGCCGACGGCGGCGACGCCGTGCCCGGCCCGCCGCGCCTCCGACGAGCGCCCCATCCCGAGCACCGCGAACGAGTAGGCGGTCGTGATCCCGATCCCGGCCAGCAGCGACACCCAGACGACCTCGAAGATCTCGCCCAGCATTACGACGGCGACTCCGCGGGCACCGGGGTCGCGCGCCGGATCACGAACGCGGCGAGCGCGATCACCAGCAGGATCGCGACCACGACCGGCCCGGTCGACCCGCCGCCGAAGATCCGCACCAGCCCGTACGTGATCGCGCCGACCGCCGCCGAGCACGGCAGCGTCAGGATCCAGGCCACCACGATGTTGCCGGCCACGCCCCAGCGCACCGCCGACAGCCGCTTGGCCGCGCCCGCGCCCATGATCGCGCCGGACATCACGTGCGTCGTCGACAGCGGGAAGCCGACGTGCGAGGCGGACAGGATCACCGCCGCGCCCGCGCTCTGGGCGGCGAACCCCTGGGCCGGGTCCATCTTGATGATCTTCGAGCCCATCGTGCGGATGATCCGCCAGCCGCCGAAGTAGGTCCCGAGCGCGATCGCGCTGGCCGAGGACACGATCACCCAGGTCGGGATGTCCTCGCTCGCGCTCATGTTCCCGTTCGCGACCAGCGCCAGGAAGATGATCCCCATCGTCTTCTGCGCGTCGTTGGTGCCGTGCGAGAGCGAGAACAGCGCGCTCGAGGCCAGCTGGCCGAGCCGGAACCCGCGCGTGACGACGCCCGGCGACTGGCGGCCGACGATCCGGTAGGAGACGAGGATCGCCAGGCCGGCGGCCAGCATCGCCAGCACCGGGGCGACCAGCGCCGGGATCGCGACCTTGTCCACCAGCCCGGTCCAGAGCACCGCGCTCGACCCTTCGGAGACCAGCGTGGCGCCGACCATGCCGCCGATCAGGGCGTGCGAGGACGACGACGGCAGCCCGAAGTACCAGGTCACGAGGTTCCAGGCGATCGCGCCGACGAGGCCGGCGAAGACGGTCAGCAGCGTGATCGAGGCCGCGTCCACGATGCCCTTGGCGATCGTGGCGGCGACGGCCAGCGACAGGAATGCTCCGACGAAGTTGAGGCCCGCGGCCATGGCGACGGCGAAACGCGGCGACAGCGCGCGCGTCGAGACCGAGGTCGCGATCGCGTTCGCCGTGTCGTGAAAGCCGTTGGTGAAGTCGAAGACGATCGCCGTGGCAACGACGATCCAGAGGACGGCGTCGGAGTGCACTACCGGTTCTTGATGACGATGCCTTCCATGATGTTCACCGCGGTCTCGGTGGCATCGATGGCGTCCTCGAGGCGCTCGTAGATGTCCTTCCAGCGGATGACCATCATCGGGTCGATCCCGTAGTCGAACAGGGAAGCGACCGCTTCGCGCAGCAACCGGTCGCCGTCGTTCTCGAGCCGGTTGACCTCCACCGTGTAGTGATGGATGTCACTCAGCGTGCGCAACCGGGGGATCGCGCCGTTGATCTGGCGCGTCGCCTCGTGCAGGACGGCGGCCATCCGCTGCGCCTGCTCCATCGGCGCTTCGATGCGGTACAGGCCGAGGAAGTCCGCGACCTCCTCGATGTAGTCGACGATGTCGTCGAAGCCCGAGGCCAGCGCGATGATGTCCTCGCGGTCGAACGGGGTGACGAACGTCTGATTGAGCCGCTGGAAGATGTCGTGCGTGATGCGGTCGCCCTCCTGCTCACAGACGACCACATCGCGCAACGTCTCGCCGTGATCCGGCCACTTGTCGAGCATGTGCTCGAGCAGACCGGCGGCGCGAACGGCATTGTTCCCCGCCTCCTCGAAGAGGTCGAAGAACTCCCGTTCCTTGGGCGCGAAGATCTGGGACAACCGGCTCATCGCGCGCCAGTGTATGTGAAGCCCGTGTTACCGCCGGGAGTGATGCTCCTCGGCGGCGATCGAGTCGCGGAACCGATCCAGCTCCTCAGGCGCGATCCCGTAGCTGTTCTCCGGCGCCGGGAATTGGCGCGTGCGCACTTCGTGGGCGTACGCCTCGACCCCGCGCAGCATCTCGGCCTTGACCGCCGCGAAGCGCTTGGCGAACTTCGGCTGGAACCCGTCGTGGATCGCCAGCAGGTCGTGCAGCACGAGCACCTGGCCGTCGGTGCTCGGGCCCGCGCCGATGCCGATCACCGGGATCTCCAGGTGGGGCATGATCGCGTTCGTGACCTCGGCCGGGATCGCTTCGAAGACGATCGCGAAGCAGCCGGCCTCCTGGAGCGCGAGCGCGTCGTCGAAGACCTGCTTGGCGCGCGCCGCCGTGCGGCCCTGGGCGCGGTAGCCGCCGAGCATCGTCGCCGTCTGGGGCGTGAGGCCGATGTGGCCCATCACCGGCACGCCGGCGCGCACGATCGCGCGCGCCCGCTCGGCGGAGGCGCCGCCGCCCTCGAGCTTGACCGCGTCGCAGCCCGCCTCCTTGACGAAGCGGTGCGCGGTCTCGATCGCCTGGGCGTCGCTGGCCTCGTACGAACCGAACGGGAGGTCCCCGACCAGCAGGGGCGTCTTCAGGCCGCGGCGGACGGCGCGGGTGAGCATCAGCAGCTCCTCGACCGTGATCGGCACCGTGTCGGGGTAGCCGAGCACGTTGTTGGCGGCCGAGTCGCCGACGAGGACGACGTCGGCGCCCGCCTCCTCGACCACGAGCGCACTCGGGTGGTCGTAGGCGGTGATCATCACGATCGGCTCGCCGAGCGCCCGCATCTCCGCGAGCTTGGTCAGCGTGACGCGCTTGCGCTGATCCTTGGGTGGGCTGGACATGACTCGCTCCTTTGCGTGGTTGACGCCGGGCTAGCCGGTCGCCACCGGGACGGGTTCGAGGACGATGTTGTCGATCAGGCGGACGGGGCCCACGCGGGCCGCGACCGCCACCAGGGTGCGGGCGCTGATCGTGCGCAGGGGCGCGAACGTGTCGGGGTCGACGACCGCGAGGTACTCGGCGTCGACGTCGCCCAGCTCGGCCAGCGCCGCGGCGCGGACGGCGGCGGCGTCGCGCTCGCCGGCCGCGACCACCGCGGCGGCGGCGTGCAGCCCGCGGCTGAGCGCCAGCGCGCGGGCGCGGTCGGCGGGGGAGAGGCGGACGTTGCGGCTGGAGAGCGCGAGGCCGTCCGGCTCGCGGACGGTGGGCAGGACCTCGATGCGCGGCGGCAGGTCGAGGTCGCGCACCATGCGCTTGAGGACGGCGACCTGCTGGGCGTCCTTCTGGCCGAAGTACGCGACGTCCGGCTGCACGATGTTCAACAGCTTGCAGACGACGGTGCAGACCCCGGCGAAGTGGCTCAGGCCGCGCTCGGCGCCCTCGTAGACCTCGGTCAGGCCGGACACCTGGACGGTGGTGGCGAACCCGTCGGGGTACATCTCGCTGACCGGCGGGGCGAACAGGACGTCGACGCCCAGCTCGGCCGCCTCGGCGGCGTCGTTGGCCTCGGTGCGCGGGTAGGCGGCGAGGTCGTGCGAGTCGTTGAACTGCGTCGGGTTGACGAACAGCGAGACCACGACCGCGTCCTGCTCGGCGCGGGCCGCCCGCATCAGCGCGTGGTGGCCGGCGTGGAACGCGCCCATGGTCGGCACCAGGCCGACCGTGCGGCCCCGTCCGTTGCCGAGCCAGGCGCGCAGCTCCGCGATCGTCCGGATCGTCCTCACGCCAGCTCCCGGGTGAGCGCGGCCAGTTCGGTCCACAGCGGCAGCAGCTCCGGGGTGCGCTCGGCGACCGTGGCGCGGTGGCGCGCGATCGTGCCCTCGTCGCCGCGGGCGATCGGGCCGGTCAGCGCCCGCTCCGGTCCGAGCCGCGCCCACTGCTCGACGGTCGCGAGCACCAGCGGGGCGAGCTGCTCGCGGCTGATGCCGGCCGTGGCGGCGAGGCGCTCCGCCGCCGCTTCGAGCGCGACCAGGAAGTTCGCGGCGATCGCGCCCGCGGCGTGGTAGGCGACGCGGTCCTCGGCCTTGACGCGGGTGGCGGCGATGCCGAGCCGCTCGGCGAGTCGCTGCGCGGTGGCTCGGGCGCGCTCGGTGGTGCCGTCGTACGCGCCGCCGGCGCCCTGGAGGACGTCGGGCGTGCTGCCGTGCGGGACGGACATCAGCGGGTGCAGGGAGAAGCCCTCGCGGTCGCCGAAGACGTCGAGGCCGGTCGCGCCCGAGCAGTGGCCGAGCAGCGGGCCGGCCGGGATCGTCGCGGCGACGCGGGCGATCGCGTCGTCCGGGACCGCGAGCAGGACGACCTCGGCGGCCTCCGGGAGCGGCTCGCCGCGCTTGAGCGCGGGGCCCGTCGACAGCGCCGCCGCCAGCACCGTGCCGAGGCGACCCGCGCCGACGACGGCGCAGACAGGCACTTCGGGAGGGCTCTGACGGTCCAGTTCTCGCATCGAGATACCGGCTGTGGGATGCATGGTAGTCGGGGATCCGTCGCGCACGGCGGCTATTTTGGCGGTGATGGCCGGAGCAGCCGAGCGGCGCGAGGAGCTCAGGGCCGTGTTCGAGCAGGCGCGGGCCTGCGAGCGCTGCCCGCAGCTGGCCGGCACGCGCACGACGGTCGTGTTCGGCTCCGGCGCGGTCGACGCCTCGCTGCTGTTCATCGGGGAGGCGCCCGGCGCGCACGAGGACGCGACCGGGATCCCGTTCGCCGGCCAGGCCGGGAAGTTGCTGGACACGCTGCTGGGGGAGATCGGGCTGCGGCGGCGCGACGTGTACGTGACGAACGTCCTGAAGTGCCGGCCGCCGGGGAACCGGGACCCGCTGCCGCAGGAGATCGCGGCGTGCCAGGAGTACCTGTTCCGCCAGCTGGAGCTGGTCGAGCCGCGCGTGGTCTGCACGCTGGGGAACTTCGCGACGCGGCTGCTGCGCGGGGAGCCGGCGGGGATCACGCGGCTGCACGGGCGCGAGGAGGTGCGGCAGATCGGGCCGCGGGTCGTGCGGCTGTACCCGCTGTTCCATCCGGCCGCGGCGCTCTACACCCCGGCGCTGCTCGCGACGCTGCGGGCGGACTTCCTGCGGATCCCATCGCTGCTGGCGCTGCCGGCGCCCGAGCAGGCGCCGCCTCCGGTCGAGGTCGAGCCGGTGCTCGCTGCGGACGACGGACAGCTCGGGCTATTTTGAGGCGCGATGAAACCTGAGACCTGGGCCATCGTCGGTGGCCGTCCCGGCGATGTCCCGGGCGCTCCTCTCAACACGCCGCTCGTGCCGGCGTCGAACTTCGTGCTCGGCACGGAGCGTCTGTACAGCCGCACGGAGGCGACGGAGTCGTGGGTCGCGTTCGAGACCGTGATCGGCGGGCTCGAGGGCGGCTCGGCGGTCGCGTTCTCGTCCGGCATGGCGGCTGCCGCGGCCGTGCTCGGGCAGCTGCCGAGCGGCGCGCACCTGGTGATCCCGGACGACTGCTACCAGGGCGTGGCGGGGATCGCCGAGGCGGGCGCGCGCGACCACGGCTGGCGCGTCGACCGGCTGCCGTCGCCGGATCCCGGGTGGATCGGCAAGCTGCAGGAAGCGGACCTGGTGTGGGTCGAGTCGCCCACCAACCCGCTGCTGGACGTCGCCGACGTGGCGGCGATCTGCGCGGCGCCGCGGCGGGCGCGGCTGGTCGTGGACAACACGTTCGCCACGCCGCTGCTGCAGCGGCCGCTGGAGCTGGGCGCGGACATCGTCGTCCACTCGGCGACGAAGTTCATCGGCGGGCACTCGGATCTGCTGATGGGGGTCGCGGTCGCGGCGGCGGAGGAGCAGCGCGATCTGCTGGTCGCCGCACGGTCGCTCTACGGGGCGACGCCGGGCGCGCTGGAGACCTTTCTGGCGCTGCGGGGCGTGCGGACGTTGCCGGTGCGGCTGCGGCAGGCGTGCGCGAGCGCCGCGGAGCTGGCGTCGCGGCTGTCGGGGCATCCGGCGGTGCGGCGGGTCCGCTATCCCGGGTTCGGCGCGGTCGTGAGCTTCGAGCTGGCCGATGCGGAGACCGTCGACCGCGCCTGCCGCGCGACGTCGGTGATCTGGCACGCCACCAGCCTCGGGGGCGTCGAGACGACGATGGAGCGCCGCAGCGTCCATCCCGGGCAGGAGCACATCCCGCCGGGGCTGATTCGCATGAGCGTGGGCTGCGAGGACGTCGAGGACCTCTGGGCCGACCTGTCCGCGGCGCTGGAGGCCTAGGCCGCTGCTTCGTTCGCGGCGCGCGCGGCCGCTCGCTCGTCCGCGGTGATCGCGTAGCGCTCGTGGTCGCGCCACTGGCCGCCGATCAGTAGGTAGCGCGGGGAGAAGCCCTCGAGGCGGAACCCCGCGCCGCGGGCCAGCGCGATCGACGGCGCGTTCCCGGGCTGGATGTTCGCTTCGATCCGGTGCAGCCCGAGCGCGCCGAAGGCGTGGTCGAGGATTTGCTCGAGCGCCTCCCGCATCAGCCGCTGACCGGCGAAGCGCTGGTGCGCGTAGTACCCGAGGTACGCGGACTGGAACGCGCCGCGCACGATCTGCGAGACCGTGAACACGCCGACGATCGCGTCGGACTCGAGCTCGACGGCCAGCAGGCAGACGAAGTCCTCGCGGCGCGAGCGGTTGAACAGCTCGTCGAACTGGTCCGCGCGCTCGGGCGGGTACGTCCAGGGCCGGTGCAGCTCCCGGCTCTCGCGGGCCAGCGCCAGGAACTCCGCGCGGTCCTCGCGGGCGAGCACGCGCAGCCGGACGCGCGCGCCGGGCGGCGGCTCGGGCGGCGTGATCTCGGACGGCCGGAACGTCTCATCCGGGCGGCGGCGAAGAATCGAGCGTTTCATGTGCGAGATCAATCAAAGCGCACCGGCGCTGCGGGCGCTCTAGCGTCCCCTCCCATGGCGGGCGTGGCGATCGACGGGCGGGCGGCGGTCCGGCCCGAGCTCGGGGGCGTGGAGCGGTGGGCGCGGGAGCTCTGCGCGCGGCTGCCGTACGCCGTGCTGGCGCCGCGCCCCGCGTTCTCGCACCGCGCCGGCCACGCCTGGGAGCAGGTCGTGCTCCCGCTGCGCTCGGCGCGCCACGACGTCCTTCTGTGCCCGGCGAACCTGGCGCCGGTCGCGGCCCGCAACGTCGTCGTGATCCTGCACGACGCCGCTCCGCTGCGGCACCCGGAGTGGTACTCGCCGCTCTACGCGGCCTGGCAGCGGCGGCTGCTGCCGCTGATCGCCCGCCGCGCGCGGCGCGTGATCACGGTCTCACCGTTCTCCGCCCGCGAGCTCGAGGGGTTGCTCGGCGTCGAGGCCGACATCGTGTACGGCGGCGTCGACGCCCGGTTTCGCCCGGACGCGCACGGCGCGCGACCGGGGGCGCCGCCGCCCGGCGGCGATGATCGGGTGGGCGCGCCGCCGCCGCCCGCTGGCGATGATCGGGTGGGCGCGCCGCCGCCGCCCGCCGGCGACGACCGCGCGCGCTCCGGCGCGCCCACTGCCTCCCGCGCGCCACGGCCCGCGCGGCCCTACGTCCTCTGCGTCGCCTCGCACACGGCGCGCAAGAACCTCGCGGCGCTCGGGCCGGCGGCGGCGGCGCTGCGCGAGCTCGGCGTCGACCTGCTCGTCGCCGGCGGCCACCGTCCGCAGTTCGCGGCCGAGGCCGGCCTGACCGGGCTGACGCTGCTCGGCCACGTGCCGGACGACGATCTGCCCGCGCTGTACGCGGGCGCGGAGGCGTTCGTCCTGCCCTCGGTCTACGAAGGCTTCGGCCTGCCCGTGCTCGAGGCGATGGCGAGCGGGACCCCGGTCGTCGCGGCGGACACGACCGCGCTGCCGGACACCGCCGGCGGCGCCGCGCGCCTCGTCCCGCCGGAGCCGGACGCGCTGCGCGAGGCCCTCACGACGCTCGTCGCCGACCCCGCCGAACGCGCCCGCCTCCGCGCGCTCGGCCTGCAACGCGCCCGCGAGTTCACCTGGGACCGCGCCGCGAGCGAGGTGGACGCGATCGTCCAGCGGGCCCGCTGACACGGCGAACGGTCACGTTCCGGCGCCCACCGCCAGAAATCGACCACTCGCGCGGCGGGGCGAGGCGCGCGCGGCGGGGCGAGGCGCGCGCGGCGGGGCAAGACGCCCGGCCGGGGCAAGACGCGTGAGCGGGGCAAGACGCGTGAGCGGGGGAGGCGCGCGGCCGGGACGCGACGCGCGGGCGGGGTGAGGCGAACGGCGGGAAGAGGCGCGCCGGCCGGGAAGAGGCGGCGACTCGGGCGCGCGTCAGGCGGCGGCCATGACCCGCCGCAGCGGCGCGGGCAGGCGCAGGGTGTGCAGGCGCGGCTCGGGGGCCGGCTCGTGCGCGCTCACCCGCTCCTCGGCGACGACCGCGTGCGCCGCCGCGACGACGTCCGGGTCGAAGCGCGAGCCGGTGGCGTTGTCGAGCTCGACCAGCGCCTCCGCGTGGCTGAGCTGCGGCCCGCCGGAAGCGGTCAGCGCGCTCCAGGTGTCCGCCACCGCGACGATCCGCGACGTCACCGGCGTCACCGCGCCGCGCAGCCCCGCGGGCCCGCCACCGCCGTTCCACCACTCGCCGACGTGGCCGGCTTCCCAGCTGGCGCGGCTCGGGTCGCGCAGCGTCTGGTGCGCGTAGGCGATCGGGTCCCCAGCCTCCTCGCGCCGAGCGAACGCCAGCCGCGCTACTCGCCCGAGGTGGCGGCGCTCCCGCCGGTCCAGCCCGAGGTGCAGCGCCAGCGCGTGCGCGTAGAGCACGGTCGCGGTCGCGGCGTCCAGCCGCCCGACCGGCCGCGTCCGCGCGGCGTAGGTCAGCAGCGTCTGCGGCAGCACCGCGATCAGCGCGAACACTGCGAGCGCGAGCACGCCGAACGGCCCGACGAGCACCACGGTGAACGCCGCGAAGCCGACCATCAGCAGCGCGGTCGGGAGCGGCTCGAAGAACATCCGCCGCACGGCGGCCATCGGCACGCCGTGGTAGACGGGCAGGAAGATCGCGGGACCGGCCCAGAAGTTGACGACGATCATCACGAGCCCGGCCGCCAGCAGCCAGGGCAGGGCGTCGAGCCCCAGACCCGAGGCGCCCACGGCGGCGAGCAGCGAGGAGGCGGCCACGGCCTCCCAGCCGTAGACGGCGACGTTGCCGAGGTTCCCGGCGCGCAGGATCGGCTCGCGGCGGACGAGGCCGCCGACGGCGATCGGCAGCAGGTCGACGAGGATCGCGGGCAGCGGCCCGAGACAGGCGAGCGTGATCAGCGCGAGCGGTAACCCGGCGTCGAACCGCAGGCCGCCGGGCAGCGGCACCTCGTTGAAGTCCGCGATCACGGCGAGCGCGAGCAGGACCGCGAGCAGCCCGGGCTGATCCCAGCGCGAAGCGGGCGCCAGCCAGATCAGCGCAGGCACCAGCGCCACGATCGCCGTGCACTGGAGTGCGAGCCAGGCTCGTTGCCGCGAAGAGAGCATCGCCACGTTCACGGCAAGCGTATACACAGGCGGAGCAGTGCGCCCCTACCGGAGGTTGAGTCCATGTCCGTTACGCGACAGCGCGCCGCGGCTCACATCTTCCAGTGGCTCATGACACCCCCCTCTGTCGCGATCCCCTGATGGCCGGTGAAACGGAACTTACTCAAGACGCCGCGCTGACCGGCGGGCGCGCGGGTACGCGTGCGGACATCACCGCCGCAGCGGCCGCCGGCCCGACCGCGGCCAGCGCGCACGCGGCCCCCAGCCAGAGCCCCGCGGCGGGACCCGAGCGCTCGACGATCCCACCCGCGACCGCGGCGCCCAGCGCCAGCCCGCCGTTGTTGGCCGTGACCAGCCACGCGAACCCGCGCGTGCCCGCGCCGGCAGGCGCCAGCCGGTCGGCCAGCACGTACGCGGTCGCCAGCAGCGCACCGAGGGCGGCGCCCGGCAGCAGCAGCGCCGCACCGAGCCGGACGAGCTCGGACGTCGCCGTCGCGGTCAGCGCCACGCCGCCGGCGAACGCCGCGGTCAGCGCCGCCACTCGCCACGCCGCCGCGCCGCGCCAGCGGATGCGCCCGGTCAGCAGGCTGCCCGCGACCGTCGCGACCGCCATCGCGGCGAGCAGCACGCCGGCCGCGCTCTGATCGCCCTCCCGGCGCGCGACCGCCGGGACCGCGATGTCGATCGCGCCCAGCGCCGCCGCGGTCGCGCCCAGCGCGCCGTAGAGCAGCCACAACGCCGCGGGCAGCGGCGCCCGGACGCCCGCCGCCCGAGCGTCCCGCCGGCCCGCGGCGAGCCGCGTCCGGGACGCCAGCGCCGTACCCGCGAGCAGCGCCGCGCCCGCGACCGCGAGCCCGACCCGCGCGGACGCCAGGCCCGCGAGCAGCGCCACCAGCAGCGGCGCGACGATCACGACCGCTTCCTCCCCCGCCGAGTCGAGCGCGTAGGTGCGCTGCAGCAGCGGCTCGCGCTCGCGCAGCGCGCTCCCGTAGCTCGCGCGCGCGAACGGCCCGACGGGCGGCGCGAACAGGCCGATGACCCCCGCCAGCGCGATGCTCGCCACCGCCGGTCCGCCGTGGACCAGCGCCAGCGCCCAGGCGCCCGCCGCGCTCG
>DATMGH010000202.1:0-45239 GCA_035555675.1 Solirubrobacter sp.
ATCGATCTGCACGTAGAGTGCGATCACGAGGGCGTCGAGGGCGGCGAGCACAGAGACCTCCAGGTCGACGTTGCTGCAAGCAACGCCTCCCTTCGGCGCCCTCAACCCAGCGCCTACCGATTACGCATCAACCATCTAGCCGTGCCGGACCTCCGCGGGGGATGGGGAATGTTCCCGATGGCGGGTCGCACGCCGGCGCTTACGGTGGCTCCAGTTCGATCAACCACTAGGAGCAAGCGATGGAGCTCTACACGATCCTGAGGCGGGGCGGTTGGCGGTCCGGGGCCGAGCTGGAGGCGGCCGCCGTGCGGTCGACGCAGGTCGGCGACGAGGAGATGGCCGGCGACGTCCGCTGGATTCGCAGCTACGTGCTGGACGAGGGCGGCGGCACGTTCGGCACCGTCTGCATCTACGAGGCGTCGAGCCCGGAGGCGATCCGCGAGCACGCGTCGCGGTCCGGGCTCCCGGTCGACGAGGTGATCCCGGTCGCCGACACGGTCGTCGTGCGGGCCGATCCCGAGCCGGCACGTCCGTAGCGTCCGATGGCAAAGAAGGTTCTGATCAACCTGGCCACCGGGCTCGAGGATCCCGAGCGGGTCACGATCGCGTTCCTGGTCGGCACCGCCGCCCTCGCCAGAGGGGACGCCGCGGCGATGTTCCTCACCAAGGACGCCGTGCGCCTCGCCTTGCCGGGCCACGCCGAGGGCGTCGCCTGCGACGGCTGCCCACCGCTGGAGCGTCTGTCCGGGCAGTACGCGGAGGGCGGCGGCGAGCTGATCGCGTGCCCGATCTGCTTCGACGCCCGCGGTCTCGACCAAGCCGCCATGGTCGCGCACGCGAGGCTCGGCGGAGCCACGCCGATGCTCGACTGGATCGGGGACGAGCCGGCGACCGTGTTCAGCTACTGAAGCGATCGGCCGGCGACCCAGTCGCGGGCCTCGGCTGCCGCGGCGGCGGGAACGACTCGTCGACGATCTGGTCGCGTCCCGGCGTTCACGGAGAGGGGGCGGCGCGCACCGTGTGCCACGACTGCCAGGTGACTCGCAGGATCACCACCGCGATCACGAGGCCGATGACGGGATCGGCAAGGTCGAGCCCAAGGCCGACGAGCACCGCGCTGGCGACGACGCCGAGACTCACCAGGCCGTCGGTGCGGGCGTGATAGCCGTCGGCGACCAGCGCGGGGCTGTCGAGCCGCTTGCCGGCGCGCAGCCGCACCACCGCGGCGAGCTCGTTGCCGGCGAAGCCGACGGCGCCCGCAAGCCCGAGCGCGAGCAGGTGCTCGAGTCCCTGCGGGTTGATCAGGCGGTCGACCGCCCCGAGCGTCGCGACACAGGCGCTGACGAAGATCGTCGCGACGACGAAGTAGCCCGCGCCCTTCTCGGCGCGGGCTGAGCGCAGCGCAAAGGCAACGCCGAGGGGAAGCGCGGTCAACGCGTCGCCGGCGTTGTGGACGAGATCGGCGAACAGGGCGACGCTGCCGACGCTGATGAACACGACGATCTGCGCGAGCGCGGTGGCGAGCAGGATGAGCAGGCTCAAGCCGACGGCGCGCAGACCCTCGCGCGAGCGAACGATCGACGGATCGATCGGTCCATGGCTATGCGCATGCCCACGCCCATGGCGGTGCTGGCTGGCGACGTCAGGCATCGCGGAGCGCTTCCGGCAACAACTCCACGACACATCAGACTAACATGTGTCTACACATTCAGATGTGAGGATCTCGTGGACCGTTACCCGAGCGTGCGGCTTCGAGCGGTTCGGCTCGGCGGCTCGCTCCAGCCCTGCTCGGCGTGCTCGAGCTGATGGCGAATCTCGCCCAGCAGGTGCGCGAGGTGCTCGTCGTGGAGCCGGTACAGGATGCGGCGACCGTCCCGACGGCCGGCGACCAGTCGCAGATGGCGGAGGACGCGCAGTTGCTGTGACACCGCGTTGGCGGTGAGGCCAGCTCGCGCCGCCAGATCGTCGACGCTGAGCTCCCCGCCGATCAGCGCGTACAGGAGCTTGAGCCGGCTCGCGGTGGCGAACGCCGCCATGCGTTCAGCGAGGCGCTCGGCCTCTCCCTCCTTCAACGGGCGCTCTGGAGCGAGATGTTCCTCAGGCCGCGGCAGACGTTGGACGCTAACACCCGCGCGGATGACCGAAGGGTCGTCGGTCACGCGTCGGCGGCGGCCTTCGGCGGCAGCGGGAAGAACATCGAGGTGCGCGCGGCGTACTCCGGGTAGCCGGGGCGCTCCATCATCGTCTGCTCCAGCAGCCGCGCTCCGGTCACCTGCACGAGGAAGACGGTCATCGCCGCCGGGCACGCGACGGTCGCCAGCGCCGCCACCCAGCCCGAACCCAGCCCGGCCACCAGCCAGATCCCCCACCACACGGCGGCGTCGCCGAAGTAGTTCGGATGCCGGGTGTAGCGCCACAGGCCGGTGTCGAGCACCTGGGGGCGCCGCTCGCGCGGCTGCGCCTTGTAGGCCGCGAGCTGCCGGTCGCCCACGACCTCGAACAGCCACCCGACCGTCCACACCAGCCCGCCGGCGATCACCGCCGGCCACCACGACGCCGTGAGCACCGCGCCGACCATCACCGGCGCCGCGACGAACCACTGCGCCACGCCCTGCACGAGGAACACCCGGCGGACGACGGTGCCGAACCCGACCTCCGAGAGCGAGCCGCCGAGCATCGCGGCGTAGCGCGGGTCCTCGGCGCCGGCGTGCTCCCCGATCGCCCGCCTGCGGATGTGCCAGGCCAGGCGCAGCCCCCACGCCGCGACCATCGCGACCACCAGCCAGCGGCGCCAGGTCGTCCCCTCGCCGAGCGCCTGGCCCAGCCCCGCGGCCACCAGCGCGACCAGCACGAAGCCCGTGCCCCAGGCGACGTCGACGACGGCGACCCGGTCGAGCTGGCGGGCCCGCAGCGCCGCGGCGCCCATGGCGAACGCCACCGTGAGCGCACCCGCCGCCAGCACGATCACGGCGCTCACGGCGTCGCCGTCCGCACCAGCAGGATCTGGTCGACGCCCATGCGCCCGTCCCGGAAGGCGAGGGCCCCGCCGGCGAGGTAGAGCTGCCAGACCCGCACCACCTCCTCGCCCACCAGCTCGACCAGCCGGGCGCGGTGCTCGTCGAAGCGCCGCTGCCAGCCCGCGATCGTGAGCGGATAGTGCTCCCGGAGGGACTGGACGTCGCACGCCTCGAGCCCCGAAGCCTCCAGCAGCGCGACGGTCTCGCCCACCGGGCGCATGTGCATGTCGGGCGCGATGAACGACTCGATGAACGGGCCGCCGCCCGGCCACCGTCCGGCGCGCGACATCTGCTGCACCAGCACGCGGCCGCCCGGCCGCACGCTGCGCCGCAGCACCTCGGCGTAGACGGCGTAGTTCGCCTGGCCGACGTGCTCGCCCATCTCGATCGAGCCGACCGCGTCGAAGTGGTCGCGCTCGGGAACGTCGCGGTAGTCCTGCAGCCGCACCTCGACCAGATCGTCAAGCCCGCGCTCGCGCGCCCGCGCCTCGACGAACCGCTGCTGCTCGGCCGCGATCGTGACGCCGGTGACCCGCGCGCCGAAGTGCTGGGCCGCGTGCAGGGCCAGCGCGCCCCAGCCGCAGCCGACGTCGAGCAGCCGCGCGCCCGGCTCGAGGCCGAGCTTGCGGCAGACCAGCGAGAGCTTCGCCTCCTGCGCCGCCTGCAGCGGCTGCTCGGCGGAGGCGTGGACGCCGCACGAGTACGCCATCGTGGGATCGAGGATCAGCTCGTAGAACGCGTTGGACAGGTCGTAGTGGAAGCTGACGGCGCTGCGGTCACGCCGGCGGGTGTGCCGTCGGCCGCGCACGCGCGCCTGCGACGCCGGCGCGGCCGGCGGCGGACCGACCACGCCGAGCGCGAACGCCGTGCGCACGGCGCCCGCCACCGCCGAGGCCCGAAGCCGCCGCCGGTCGCGAGCCACCGCGAACGCGTGCGCCAGCGCGGACTGGAGCGTCCAGCCCTCCTGCTCGGGCACGTCGAGCTCGCCGGTGACGTAGGCCTGCGCGGCGCCCAGCTCTCCGGGGCGCCAGAGGAGCCGGCGCAGGGCCGCGGGCGAGGAGACCGTGACCAGGGGCACGGTACCGTCGGCCGGCCCGGTCTCCGAGCCGTCCCAGGCGCGCAGCCGCACCGGCAGCGCGCCGCCCGCGAAGGGCTTCAGCGCCTCGCCCAGCCGGTCGGCGGCGGTCACGACACGCCCTCCTGATGGTGGGCGGGCCGGGGCCGGACGGGCATCCGGCGTCGCCGTCGCAGCCACAGCCAGATGCCGTGTCCGTGGATCAACGTCCAGCCGCGCAGGGTGGTCGGTGCGGTGCGCCAGACCGAGACGTCGCTGCGCCGTCCCGCGAGCCGGGCGCTGAACCGCGCGCCGTCGTCGGTGGTGAGCGTGACCGACAGGTCGATCCGGTCCCCGGGCGGCGGGACGACCAGGTCGTAGCGGCCGTCGGTCCCGTGAAACGGCGAGACGTACATCCGCTTGTCGACGTGGGCGCGGCCCTGAGCGTCCGGGTGCAGCAGGTAGGCGTGCCGGTCGCCGTAGGTGTTGTGGACCTCGACCACGGTCGCGGCGAGACGACCCGCTTCGTCATGGCACCAGAAGACGCTGATCGGGTTGAAGCAGAAGCCGAACGCGCGCGGGTTGGCGGCGAGCAGGACGCGTCCGCGGCCGATCTCGACGTCGTGCTGCGCCAGGAACGCCACGACGTTCTCGCGCAGGGAGCGGCCGGGGTCGCCGAGGTGGTCGCGCGCCTCGAACCGGCCGAGCAGGCCGTGGTCGGGCAGCTCGTCGAGGTCGACCACCCAGGTGTGCGAGCGGTGGGTGAACGCGCGCCGCACGGGCTGCCGTCGAAGGTGGGAGATCTCGACGGCGTAGCGAGCCGGCCACACGACGCCGGGCTCCGGCCAGGTCAGGCCCACGCGCTCGGCGGCGGCGAGCCCCGAGCGAGCGCCGTCCTCGTGGAAGCCCCAGCCGTGGTAGGCGCCGGCGAAGGCGATCCGGTCGGTGCCGATCTCGGGGAGACGGCGCTGCGCGGAGACCGAGGCGGGGTCGTAGCGGGGGTGCGCGTACGCCATGCGGTCGATCACCAGGGCCGGGTCGACGACGCCCTCGCCGCCGAGGGTGACGAGGTAGCGGGTCGCGGTGTCGAGCCGCTGCAGCCGGGTGAGGTCGTAGGTCACGGTCGTCTCGCCGGTGGCTCCGGCGAGGCGCCGGAAGTTCCACGACGCCCGGGCCCGCGCGGCGCGCGGCAGCAGCGAGGCGTCGGTGTGCAGCAGCGCGACGTTCGTCGAATACGGCATCTGGCCCAGCACCTCCCGCTGGGCCCGGCTCGGCGCGTCGAGCAGCGCCAGCGCCTGGTCGGGATGGGTGGCGACCACCACGGCGTCGAAGCGGGCGACCCGGCCGGTGCCGTCGATGACGTCGACGCCGTCCGGCGTCTCGCGGACGGAGGTGACCTTGGTGCCGCTGCGGACGTGGTCCACACCGGCGACGACGCGCCGGACGTAGTCGTGGGAGCCGCCGGCGACCGTGTACCACCGCGGCGAGCCGAAGATGCCGAGCATCCCGTGGTGCTGCAGGAACGTGAACAGGTAGCGGGCCGGGTAGTCGAGGGACGCCGTGGGCTCGCACGACCACACCGCCGCCACCAGCGGCTCCATGAAGTGCCGCACGAAGTAGCGCGAGAACCGGCCGCGGTGCAGGAACTCCCGCAGCGTCTGATTCGCGTCGGCGCCGGGCCGCTCGACCAGCCGCCAGGCGCGCCGGTGAAACCGGGGGATCTCGGTGAGCATCGCCAGATAGCGCGGCGTCAGGGCCGTGCGTACGCTGGGGAACAGCCCGGCCAGGCCGCGCGCCCCGGCCCACTCCAGGCCGGTGGCCTCGTCGGAGATCGACATCGACATCTCCGACGGCTGCGTGGCCACCCCGAGCTCGTCGAAGAGGCGCAGCAGGACCGGGTAGGTGTCCGGGTTGTGCACGATGAACCCGGTATCGATCGCGTGCTCGCGGATGACGCCGCCGGGGAGGGTCTCGCGCACCCGATGGGTGTCGGCGTGGCCACCGAGACGGGCGTCGGCCTCGTAGAGCGTGACCTCCGCCGAGCGCGCGGCGACGTGGGCCGCCACCAGGCCGGAGACCCCCGACCCAACCACGGCGACGCGTCGGGGAGCGTACGGGCGGCTTATGTCCCTGCTCCGAGCCGTCGCTGAGCGTGCGCCCTAATCAACTCCGAACCAAAGTAGCTCTCCTGGTCGGCCTGCGCGGCGGTGGGCGAAGCCGGCGCAGGGCCCGCGAGCGCCACCGGCGCACGCGCCGCGCTAGCACTGGAACGGGTCGTCCGAGCGCAGGATCGACGTGATCTGGTCGTTGTAGCGCGGCCCGACGTTGGTCGTGGACGCCCACGGGTTGACGGTGATCCGGAAGCCGAGGCTGGTGAAGCCGGTGATCTTGTGCTCGTACAGGCAGAACCGGCTGCCGCTGTCGTTCAGGTAGCTCGTGGTCTTGTCGTTGAAGCCGAAGAACTCGAGGTTGTTGATCCGCGAGCGCGACGACACCCACTTGCCGTTCCAGTAGTCGTGCTCGAAGACGCACAGGCTGTTGTCGGGGCAGACGGCGCGGGCCTCCGCGCGCGTCCGGGCGGACGCGGGCGAGGCGACGACGGTGGCCGCGGCGATGGTGGCGACGAGGACGGCGATGAGTCGAACGAGCTTCAAGGCGGGTCTCCTCTCATGAGGAAGGACAAGGCTCATCCGACCTTAAGTGCGGGTGCGCCGCGCGGCCAGGACGCTTCGCGCGATCGGCAAGCGTCAGCGGTAGAGGCGCAACAGCGCCTCGCCGCGAGCGGTCAGCCGAGCCCGCACGTGGCGACCGTCCGCCCGGCGCTCCACCAGCCCGGCGCGCTCGAGCGCGCTGACGTGCCGGCTCGCGCTGCTGGGGACGGACTGCAGGACCTCGGCGACCGCGGTCATGTCGCGCGGGAGCGTCAGCGAGCGCAGGATCCGGCTGCGCGGCTCGCCGACGAGCGCCGCCAGCGAGTCGACGTCCGCCGCCGAGCGCTCCCGGCCGTCGAGCGTGATCGCGTACGTGAGGTCGCGCAGCTCGCGCGGGCGGTTGTCGACCACGCCGCCGACGAGCCGGCGCGGCTGCAGGCCCAGCATCGGGGTGAGGATCAGCGTGCCGTCGCGCAGCCTGGGCTCCGCGGGCCAGTGCCCGGCGCGCACGTCGAACGCGAACCGCCCGCCGTCCACCCGGCAGCCCGGCCAGATGCCGGTGAGCAGCTCGGTCTGCGCGCCGAACGCCGCCGCCACGGCCGCACGCTGCACCTCGCGGTGCAGCGTCGCGGTCAGCGAACGCCAGACGGGCTCGACCGCGGGCCACGCCCGGACGAGCGCGGCGATGTAGGCGTGCGTCCAGCGCTTCGGGTCCGCGGTGGCCTCGACCCAGACCGCGTTCTCGGGCTTGGTCGCGATGCCGGCCAGCTGCCGCTCGCCCGCGTCGGCCTGCTGGAGGACGCGGTCGAGCTCGTCGCGCAGCCGGTGCTGCCCGGGCTCGACGGCGCCCGCCGCGAAGTCGGGCAGCTCAGTGGCGGCGCCCGGGCGGATCGGCAGCAGCGCCTCGACGTCGGTCGCGCGCAGGCGCGAGAGGATCCGGCGGCGCAGCCAGGCGGGCACGTCGGCGCCGTCGCCGACGCTGGACGCGCAGAGGAGCAGCAGCGTCGTCAGCGGCGAGACGACGATCCGCAGCGCCGCGGTGCGCATCACGTCGACGGGGATCGTCGCCGTCGTCCGCTCGGGGCTGAGGCTGCGGCGGGCCATCGAACGTCTCCAGCGTCGCCGCCGCGTCCGCCCCGGTCAAGGCGGATAGCCGAACTTCACGTCGTTCTAAGCGCGCGCGGCCGCGACCTCGCGCCCGCGGTGCGAGGCGGCGAAGCCGTCGATCAGCTCGCGCAGCTCGTCCGCGGAGGCGTTCGCGCCGAAGACCGGGCTGCCCGGCTCCAGCTGTACGCCGTCGGCGAGCGTGCCCGCCACGACCGGGTCGAAGCCGAGCGCGTCGACCAGGGCGGCGACGGCGGCGACGTCCTCGGGCTCGTCGCCCGCGATCGCGATCGCCTTGCGGTCGGACGCGTCCGCGCCCTCCTCCAGGTCGTGGTAGCCCATGTGGTTGAGCGCCTTGACCACCCGCGCGCCCGGGAGGGACGCCTGGACGGTCTCGCTCGAGGACGTCCGGGGGTCGGTCAGGTCGTCGCGGACGCCGTCGACCTCCTCCCAGTAGTTCATGGCGTCGATCACGAGCTTGCCGCGCAGCGCCTCCGCGGGCACCTGCCGGTGCTTGCCGAGCGGCAGCGCCAGCACGACCACGTCGGCGCGCGCCGCGGCCTCGGCCGCGTCCACCGCCTGCGCGCCCGGCGCCAGGACCTCGACGATCAGCGCGATCCGCGCCGGGTCGCCGGAGCCCGCGATCAGCACGTCGTAGCCGGCCTGCACGGCCAGCCGGGCGAGCACGGTGCCGAGCTTGCCGGCGCCGAGGATCCCGAGCGTCATCGCGCCGCCGGCGCGAGCCGCTCGCGCACCATCGGGATCACCTGCGTGCCGTAGAGCTCGACGCAGCGCAGACGGGCGGACGCCGGCTGCGAGCCCATGCTGTAGATCAGGTCGAAGCGCCCGACGTCGAGCGCCTCGATGGTCTTCGCGAGCTTGCGCGCGACGGTCTCCGGCGAGCCGACGTACAGGGACCCGTGCGCGACTTCCGCGTCGAACTCGTGGCGGCGCAGCGGTGGCCAGCCGCGCGTCGCGCCGATCCGGTCGCGCTGCACCTTGTAGCGCGGGTAGTAGACGTCGATCGCTTCGGCGTCGGTGTCGGCGATGAAGCCGGGGGAGTGCACGGCGACCGGGTGCGCGGTCGTGCCGAACTGCTCGGCCGCGCGGCGGTAGAGCTCGACGTAGGGCGCGAAGCGCTCGGGCGCGCCGCCGATGATCGCGAGGATCAGTGGGAGGCCGTAGCGGGCCGTGCGGATCACCGACTGCGGCGACCCGCCGACGCCGACCCACGTGGGCAGGCGCCCGGACTCCGTCTTCGGGTACACGTCCGCCTGCTCGAGCGCCGGGCGGGTCGTGCCGCTCCAGGTCACGGGCTGCTCGTCGAGCAGCTTCACGAACAGGTCGAGCTTCTCCTCAAACAGCACCTCGTAGTCGGCGAGGTCGTAGCCGAAGAGCGGGAACGACTCCGTGAACGAGCCGCGGCCGAGGATCACTTCCGCGCGGCCGTTCGACACGGCGTCGACGGTCGCGAAGCGCTCGAAGACGCGCACCGGGTCGTCCGAGCTGAGGACGGTCACGCCGGAGGCGAGCCGGATCCGCGACGTGCGTGAGGCGATCGCGGCGAGCACGGTCTCCGGGGAGGAGATCGAGTACTCGGGACGGTGGTGCTCGCCGAGCGCGATCACGTCGACGCCGAGCCGATCCGCGAGGACGGCCTCCTCGACGACCTGGCGGATCGCCGCGGCGTGGGACAGCAACGCACCGGAATCGTCTTCCGGGACGTCGCCGAAGTTGTCGAGGCCGAACGCGAGATCAGGCATAGTTGATGGTGCAACTATAGCCTGGCCGGCTCGGCCTCAGGCGTTCAGTACCACCGGCCCCGAGCGAACCCCCCGAACGCGACCAACCCGATCAGCGCGATGATCAGACCGATCCAGAAGCTCCAGACGATCATCAGGACGATCCCGACGATCACGAGGATGCCGCCCAGCGAAATACCGCCCATGTGAGTCTCCTCAGCTCGCGATTGATTCCAGCGTACCCCCGGAGGACGGTGGTCAGACCACAACCCTGCGCGGTCAGGCGGCGCCGCGCATCATCCTGGCCTGGCCGCGCATCAGGTCGGCGACCGGCCCGGAGGGCGCGATGACGCCGGCGTCCAGGGCGTCGAGCGCGTCTTCGAACCAGACGCCGAGTCGCTTAGTCCTGCGCGGCATCGTCGTCGGGGAGCGTCACGGTGACCGTCGCGCCCATCCGCCGCAGCGCGCGGAGGGCGCGCTCCACGTAGCGACGGCGCACCCGCCTCCAGCTTTGCGAGATACGTGCGATCCAGCGTGAGCTGCGCCGCGAGGTCCTCCTGGCTGAGGCGGCGTGCTCGCCGCGCACCGGCGACCGCCCAGGGAACGTCTGTGCCGATATTCGCGCTCGCTGTCGTTCCTGAGCAGGTTGTTCATCCGGGCGTCCACTTCGACGTCAAGAGCCTGGGCAGCTGGCGCGGCGGGGTGGGGGTGTTTCGAGAAAACTCACACTGTGTGAGCTTTCTCGGAACACCCCTCCGAACGCGCCAACTCCACGCGGCCGAGAACGCCGATCGCGCGGCTGGCCTTCTCGTCGCTGAGCACTTCGCCGCCGGCCACGCGGGTGGCGTCGTCGATGGGGATGGGGACGTACGCCGCCGTCGATGCGGCCGAGCTTCTTGAGTCAGGATGCCCGGACCGTCGAGAACGAACGAGCGATCCAACCGACCCGGCGCGCCCACGGCGCGATCGTGCGCGACTTCATCCGGCCCGGATGAACACCCTCCTCAGGAACGACCATTAGCTCCGATTTGCGGGCACGTCCAGCCGCAGCCGGCTGAGGATGCGCTGCACCGCGTACTGGATGTCCTTCGGCTCGCGCCGCAGCACGCTCGCGATCTCGCGCTCGCTGCTGCCGTCCAGCAGCATCCCGAGCAGCGGCAGGTCCTCCGCGTCGAGCCGGTGCTCGGCGTCCTCGAGCACGGTCCGGGACGGGGCCGTGAGCAGCCGGTCGCCGCGGTTGACGAGCCGGATCGCCTCGAACAGGTCCCGCGCCGGAACGCCCTTGTCCAGCAGCCCGTCCGCCTTCGCCAGCGCGGCCGGAAGCGTCAGCGCCGGCCCCGCGTACGCGCTGAACACGATCACCTTGGGCGCGGGCACACGCTGCTTGATGCGGTAGCAGAGCTGCAGCCCGTCGCCGTGCGGCAGGTGGTAGTCGAGCAGCGCGAGGTCCGGCTGCGTGCGGTTCAGCAGCGGCCAGACGCTCTCCTCGTCGCCGTCGCTCTCGCCCGCGAACACGATGCCGGGCTCGGCGTCGAGCACGGTGTGCAGGCCGGCGCGCAGGGCGGGGTGATCATCGATGACGACGACGCGGATCATGCGGAATCTCCGTTCGAGTCGAGGGGGACGTGCAGGTCGATAGCGGTGCCGCGGCCCTCCGCGGCGGGCTCGAAAGTCAGGCTGGCGCCGATCGAGGCGGCGCGGCTCTGCATCGCGAACATGCCGTTCGCGCCCGGCCGCAGCTCGTCGGGCAGGCCGCGGCCGTCGTCGGCGATCCGCACGCGCAGGCGCGTGCCGTCGGTGTGGATGCGCACGTCGATGGTGTCTGCATCGGCATGACGCAGCGCGTTCGTGATCGCTTCGGAGCCGATCCGGTACACGTGGGCGGCGATCAGCGGCGGCAGCGCCGGCGCGCGCCCCGTGACCGAGATCGCGGGCCGCCCGTCCGGCGCGAGCTCGAACGCGCGCTGGCGCAGCGCGTCCTCCAGCCGCCGGCCCTCCAGCGGCGAGCGCAGCTCGGCCAGGCTCGTGTCCATGTCCGAGGCGGCGGACTCGAGCTCGACCGTCGCGCGCGCGACGATCCGCTCCAGCGGCTCGCCGACGCGTCCCGCGAGCGAGGACACGAGCAGGTGCGCCGCGTGCAGCCGCTGCTTGGCGGAGTCGTGCAGCTCCCACGCGATCCGCCGCCGCTCGGCCTCGATCGCCAGCCGCTCGCGCTGCTCGCGCACGCGCGTGAGCCGCCGCAGCGTGTCGCGCACGTACGCCAGCGCCGCGACCAGCAGGACCGGCAGCGACAGGTGGATCGCGAGCGTCTCGGTCGAGTTGACCTGCAGGTGCCCGGGCGACGGCCCGCCCAGGACGGCCACGACCAGGAACGCGACCGGCGCGCCGATCGCCAGCCAGACCGCGTAGCGCAGCGGCATGTAGGCGGCGGGCAGCGCGAGCGCGGCCAGCCACAGCATGTAGTACGGGCTGCGCCAGTCGCCGGACTCCAGGACGAGCGCGAGCGTGACCGCGTTGTCGATGATCCAGGCCGACGGCGAGCGCCGCAGCTTCGGCGAGATCGCGAGCGCGGCGGTGCTGAGCGGGCCGTAGAGCGCGAGCGCGGCGTCGGCGTGGCTGAGCCCGCTCCAGACCATGAGCGCGAGCGCGATCGCCCACGCCGCGAGCCGCAGCGCCAGGTACAGCGCGATCCAGCGCACCGTGTACGGCGGCTCGAGCCGCGTCAGGATCGACTTCAAGAGCTCAGGGACCTCCACGAGCCTTCAAGCCTGGCAGGCGCTCGGGCGTTTGCGCCGCCGGCCATCCGGGCATCGAGCGGACGTCGGACAGGGAGGACAGCATGTCTCGCAGGGGTCGGGTGTCCGCGCTCGCCGTCGCGTTCGCGTCGGCGGCCGCGATCGGTGCGGGCGGCGTGATGGCCGCCGGCGGCTCGGACGACGAGGCCGCGCTCGGTGTGCGCCGCGGTGACCGCAACGTCGAGCGCCGGGTCGACGACCTGCTGCGCCGGATGACGCTGCAGGAGAAGCTCCAGCAGCTCACGCTGCTCTCGGACGGCCAGATGAAGGAGGACCCGAGCCAGGCCCGCCAGGGCGTCGGCGGCGTCTTCAGCGAGACCGACCCGGCGCTCATCGACGCCTACCAGCACGACGCGGTCGAGCACTCGCGCCTGCACATCCCGATCCTGTTCGCGTTCGACACGATCCACGGGTTCCGGACCGTGTTCCCGACGCCGCTGGCGACCGCGTCGAGCTTCGACCCGGGCGTGGCCGCGACCGACCACCGGATCGGCGCGTTCGAGTCGGCCGCGGTCGGCATCAAGCAGATCTACAGCCCGATGGTCGACGTGTCGCACGAGCCGCGCTGGGGCCGCATCGTCGAGGGCGGCGGCGAGGACCCGTACCTCAATGGCGTGCTGGCCGCCGCGCGCGTGCAGGGCGCCCAGGGCCGGGACTACTCGGCGCCGGACAAGGTCGTCACCTCCGTCAAGCACTTCGCCGCCTACGGGCAGCCGGAGAGCGGCCGCGACTACAACACGACCGACATGTCCGAGACGCGGCTGCGCAACGTCTACCTGCCGCCGTTCAAGGCCGCGATCGACGCCGGGGCGGACACCGTGATGTGCTCGTTCAACGCGATCAGCGGCGTGCCCGGCTGCGCGAACCCGCACACGGAGACGGAGATCCTCAAGGGCGAGTGGGGCTTCGACGGCTTCGTGGAGAGCGACTACACGGCGGTGCAGGAGCTGATCAACCACGGCGTGGCCGCCGACGGTGCGGACGCCGCGGCGCTGGCGCTCAACGCCGGGACGGACTCCGAGATGGTCTCGACCAACTACCGCGACGCCGGCCCGCAGCTGGTCAGCAGCCGGCGCGTGTCGCTCCGGCGCATCGACGACGCGGTGCGGCGGATCCTGCGCGTGAAGTTCCGGGCCGGGCTGTTCGAGCACCCGTACGTGGACGTCGCCGCCGCGCCGGGCAAGATGCTGCTGCCCGAGAACCGCGCGGCGGCGCGCAGCGCGGCGTCCCGCTCGGTCGTCCTGCTCAAGAACGACGGGCCGGTGCTGCCGTTCTCCGCCGCCAAGGCGACCGCGGTGATCGGTCCGCTGGGGGACTCCGGGCACGACATGCTCGGTCCGTGGTGGGGCCGCGGCGACGACGCCGACGCGGTCTCGCTCTACGCCGGCCTGAAGGCCCAGAGCAGCGCGACGACGTTCACCGCCGGGTGCACCATGAGCCACAACGACCTCGACGATCCCGCGGGCGAGTGCGCGAGCGTCGACACCGCGGCGGTGACCGCGGCCGCCAACGCCGCCGACCAGGTCGTGGTCGCGGTCGGCGAGACGCGCGAGATGGGCGGCGAGGCCGAGTCGCGGTCGAGCCTCGACCTGCCCGGCCGCCAGCAGGACATCATCGACGCGGTCAAGGCGACCGGGAAGCCGTTCGCGGTCGTGCTGTTCAACTCGCGGCCGCTGACGCTCGGCCGCGTGGCCGACGCGTCCCCGGCGATCCTCGAAGCCTGGTTCGGCGGCGTCGAAGCCGGCAACGGGGTCGCGGACGTGCTGTTCGGGACGGTGAACCCCGGCGGCAAGCTGCCGGTCTCGTTCCCGCGCAGCGTCGGCCAGGTGCCGATCTCCTACGACCACGAGCCGACCGGACGCCCGTGCGACGCGACGTCGAAGTACAACTCGCGCCACCGGGACATCCCGTCGTGCGCGCCGCTGTACCCGTTCGGCTACGGGCTCAGCTACACGACGTTCAAGGTCGACAACCTGCGGTTGAGCTCAGGCTCGATGTCCGCCCGCGGGTCGGTCCGGGCCGCGGTCGACGTCACCAACACGGGCACGGTCGCGGGCGACGACGTCGCGCAGCTCTACATCCACGACCCGGTCGCGTCGATCTCGCAGCCGGTCCGCCGCCTGCGCGGCTTCCAGCGCGTGACGCTGCGGCCGGGCCAGAAGACGACCGTGACCTGGACGCTGGACGCGAGCGACGTCGGCTTCTACGACAACCGCGGGAAGTTCGTGGTCGAGCCGGGCGTCATCGAGGTCTACGCCGGGGACACGTCGGACACGACGCTCGAGCAGACGTTCAACGTCCGCTGAGCGGGCGCACGATCTCGCGCACGACCGGGGTCGTGAACGCGTGCGACACGGGGCGGCGGCGGCTGGGAACGATCACGGTCATTGCACCTGAAGCATCCCGCCGCCGGCCGCCGCGCGGGACCGGGCTGGCAGGCGTCCCGGCGTGGGGTGACCGCCGCATGAGCGGGGGTTGGCCACACCCCGCTGCACGATCGTTTGCAGGATCCGCGGCGGGGAGGAACTAGGGTCGACCCCCCGAATGAGGTCGCTTCGTCGCATCCTGCCGCTCGCGGTGCTGGTCGCGCTGCTCGCCGGCAGCCAGCCCGCGCACGGGCAGCAGTCCCTGCGCGACGCGGCGGCGAGACTGCGCGCCGCGGTCGCCGCCGAGGAGGCGAAGATCGCCGACACGCGCGAGGGCCTGGCCGACGCGGAGCGCCGGCTGGCGACGCTCGACGTCCGCGCGCGCCACCGCCGCCAGCAGCTCGACGACACGCAGAAGAAGCTGGTCGCCACGCGCGTGCGACTGACCCGGCTCGAGCACAAGCAGGCCGAGGCGGAGAAGACGCTGGCCGAGAACCTGCGGCGCAGCTACATGGACGGCGAGCCGACGTTCGTCACGGTCGTGATGAACGCCGACGGCTTCGGCGACCTGGTCGAGCGCTTCGAGTTCCTGCGCCGCGTCGCGCGCCGCAACGCGTCCGTGCTCGGGGACACGCGCGACGCGCGGGTCAAGGTGAAGGGGATGACGCTCGAGCTGGGCGAGCTGCGTGCCACGTACAGCTCGCTGGCGCGCGACGCCGAGGACGCCGCCGACCGCGCGGACGCGATCCGCACCGCGCTGCTGCAGCGCGAGCAGGCGCAGCTGCGCAAGCGCGACGGCGCCGCCGCGCAGCTGGCGAGCGTGCGCGGGCGGATCGCCGCGATCGAGCGCCGCCGCGCCGCGGCCGCGCGGCGCGCGCTGGCGGCGGCCACGGCCAGCTCCGGCGCGCCGAAGGTCCAGCCGGGCGCGGGCGGCGACGTGGTCGCGCGCGTGGTCGCCGCGGCCAACCAGATCGCCACCACGCCGTACGTCTGGGGCGGCGGCCACGGCGGCACGTCCGGCGGGTATGACTGCTCGGGCTCGATCAGCTACGCGCTCGCCGCCGCGGGGCTGCTGAGCGGCTCGCTGGACTCGACCGGGTTCATGAGCTGGGGCGACGCCGGCCCGGGCCGCCGGATCACGATCTACGCGAACGCCGGCCACGCGTTCATGGTCGTCGACGGGCGCCGCTACGACACCAGCGCGCTGTCGGGCGGCGGGACGCGCTGGTCGAGCTCGATGCGCAGCACCGCGGGGTTCGTCGCCCGCCACCCGCCGGGACTCTGATGTCGGGGTTCTCGCGCGCGTACCCGGCGGTCGCGGCGCGCGCCGACGCGCGCGGTGCGGCCGGGCACCGGCAGCGGCTGCTCGCCGGGCTGGCCGGACGCGTGATCGAGGTCGGCGCCGGCAACGGGCGCAACTTCGCCCACTACCCGGACGCGGTCACGGCGGTCCTGGCGATCGAGCCGGACCCCACGCTGCGCGGGGCCGCCCGCGACGCGGCGCGCGGTGCGCCGGTGCCGGTGACGGTCCTCGACGGCGTGGCGGACGCGCTGCCGGGCGCCGACGGCGAGTTCGACGCCGGCGTCTGCAGCCTCGTGCTGTGCAGCGTCCCCGACCAGGCACGCGCGCTGGCCGAGCTGCGGCGGGCGATCCGCCCCGGCGGCGAGCTGCGCTTCTACGAGCACGTGCTCTCGGACCGGCAGCCGCTGCGGGCAGTGCTGCAGCTCGCCGACCGCACCGGGTTCTGGCCGCGCGTCGCGGCCGGTTGCCACCTCGCGCGCGACACGGGCGCGGCGATCGCGGCCGCGGGCTTCGTGATCGAGCGCTGCGAGCGCTTCGGCTTCCGCACGGTCGCGGTCGAACCCAGATTGACGTACATCCTGGGTATCGCTCGGCGTCCGTGAGTGGGACACTTCCCCGATGTTGGTCCGGGGTGTCGACGACATCCACGCCGTGCAGGAGCAGGCCGCGCTGCTGCGCATCGCCATGCTCGTGGCGCGCGACGAGCCGCTGGACACGCTCTTCGCCACCGCGTCGGAGGAGGTCGCGCGGCTGCTCGGCGTCGACGCGGGCGGCGTCATCCGCTTCATCGGCGGTGAGCGGGCGGTGATCGTGGGCGTGCACCGCATGGGCGGCGTGCGCGGCCTGCCGGTCAACGCCGAGCTCGACTTCGACCGCGTGACCAGCGCGCTCGGGATGGCGCGCAGCACGCTGTCGCCGACGCGGCAGGCGTACACGGGCGGCGGTGCCGGGTCCGACGTGGCGAACCTGATGCGCTCGATCGGCCTGAGGGCGAGCGTCGCGGCGCCGGTGCTGCACGACGGCGAGGCGTGGGGCGCGCTGATCGCGTCCGCCACCGAGGAGGAGCAGCTGCCGCCCGGGTGCGAGCACCGGCTGGTGGGGATCGCGGGGCTGCTGGCGCAGGCGCTGGTGAACGCGGACGGGCGGACCGAGCTGGCCGCGTCGCGCGCGCGGCTCGTCGAGTCCGGCGACGAGGCGCGGCGGCGGCTCGAGCGCTCCCTGCACGAGGGCGCGCACCAGCACGTGGTCGCGCTCGCGCTGAAGCTGCGGGTGGCGCGCGGGCGCGCGGTCCCGGGCTCCGAGGAGGAAGCGCTGCTGACCGACGTGCTGACGGACGCGATGGCGGCGAGCGCGGAGCTGGGCGAGCTCGCACGCGGGCTGCATCCCGCCGTGCTGTCCGAACGCGGGCTGGCGGCGGCGCTGCAGGTGCTGGCCGCGCGCGCCGGGCTGCCGGTCCGCCTGCGCGAGCTGCCCGGCCGGCGCTACCCGGCGGTGCTGGAGACGACCGCGTACCTGGCCGTGGTCGAGGCGCTCGCGAACGCCGTGCGGCACGCCCACGCGACCGAGGTGACGCTGCGGGTCGCCGACCGGGTCGACCACCTCGTGGTCGAGGTGAGCGACGACGGGATCGGCGGGGCGGCCGTCAAGCCGGGCGGCGGGCTCGAGTGCCTGGCCGACCGGGCGGCGGCGGTCGGCGCGCGGTTCTCCCTGGCGTCCGCGCGCGGCGAGGGCACCACCGTCCGGCTGGCGATCGCGGTCTGAGCGGCGTGGAGGTCGAGCGCAAGTTCGTGCTGTCCTCGCTGCCCGCGTCGCTCGACGCGGGGCGGCGGATCGAGCAGGGCTACCTGGCGATCGACCCGGCCGGGGCCGAGGTGCGGCTGCGGCGGATCGGCACGCAGCTGCTGATGACGGTCAAGACGGGACGCGGGCTGGTGCGCGGCGAGGTCGAGTTCTCCCTGGGGCTGGAGGAGTTCGCGCGGCTGTGGCCGCTGACCGCGGGGCGGCGGGTGGTCAAGACGCGCCACCTCGTGCCGGTGCAGGAGGGGCTGGCGGCCGAGGTCGACGTCTACGAGGGCGACCTCGCCGGGCTGCTGACCGGCGAGGTGGAGTTCCCCGACGAGGCCGCCGCGGGCGCGTTCGCCGCGCCCGCCTGGCTGGGCGTGGACGTCACCGGCGACCCGCGGTACGCGAACCAGCGGCTGGCGGTCGACGGGATCCCTTAGCGCACCTGCTCGGTCGGGCGCACCAGGATCTCGTTGATCGCGACGTGGCGGGGGCGGGTGACGATGTAGACGATCGCGTCGGCGATGTCCTCGGCCGCGAGCTTGGCGTCCACCGGGCTGAGGTTGGCGCGGACCTCCTCGCGCACGTGCGTCGCGAGCTCGGACTCGGTGGCGCCTGGCTCGACGAGCGACGAGCGCACGTGGCGGGCGGTCACCTCCTGGCGCAGGGCCTCGCTGAACACGCCGACGGCGTGCTTGGTGGCCTGGTAGATGCCGCCGCCGGCGCCCACGCGCCGGCCCGCGACCGAGCTGACGTTGACGAGGTCGGCGACGCGGCGCGGGTCGCGCTCGGCGGCCCGGATGAGGTGCGGGAGCGCGGCGTGGGCGACGTACAGCAGGCCCTGCACGTTGAGCCGGATCATCCGGTCCCACTCCTCGACCGGCGCGTCCACGATCGGGCCGAGCAGCATCACGCCCGCGTTGTTGATCACGGTGTCGAGGCGGCCGAGCTCGGCGGCGGTGCGCTCGACCGCGGCGATCGCCTGCTCGCGGTCGGTCACGTCGGTCTCGATGGCGAGGCCGTGGAGCTCGGTGGCGAGCGCGTCGAGCCGGTCCTTGCGGCGGGCGGCGAGGGCGACGGTGGCGCCCTGCGCCGCGAGGGCGCGGGCGGTCGCTTCGCCGATGCCGCTGCTCGCGCCGGTGACGAGCGCGACCGTTCCGTCCAGTGGCTTGGTCATGCCGGGGGTTCTACCCCTCGTGGGAGCACGGCGCGCCCCCGCGCCGGCGGATCACCGCCGGCGCGAGTCGGGCGCGCTGCCTGTCAGGACGTGGTGGTGCCGCTGGCGGTGGACGGCGTCTGCCCGTCACCGCCATCGGCGCCGGCGGGCGGCACCTGACCGCCGCCGCCGGTCGGAGGGCCGCCTTGCGGACGGATCTTCTCCAGCGCAGCTTGGACTTTCTCCTCGCTGATGCCGAGCTCCTTCGCGAGTTGGGCGGCCATGTCAGCGCCAGGACCGCCGGCCGGTGGCTGGCCGTCGCTGCCGCTCGGCGGCGATTGCCCGTCGGTGGGCGGCTGGCCGCTGGGTTGCTGGCTGGTGCCGGCCGGGGCGGCCGCGTCGGAATCGCTGCCGCAGCCGGCGAGCGCGGCGCCGGTGCCGGCGAGCGCGGCGATGCTGGTGAACGTCGCGACGCGCCGGAAGGCTCGCTGTCGTCTCATCGGGTGGCTCTCCTTCGGGGTTCGATGACGAAGTGGGTGCGGTCGTCGAGGACCACCAGGCCGCCGTGCGGGCGCAGCCAGGCGGCGGCGCCGCCGGGCCCGCTCAGGACGGCGGCCTTGGCGCGCCATTCGGCTTCGAGCGCGGTCGGCGCGATCGCGGTGGCCTGGACGACGCCGGTGAACGCGGGCCGTCCGGTCGACGGGTCGAGCAGGTGATGCGCGGGCGCTCCGCGCGCGTCGAGCCAGCTGCGCTGCCCGATGCCGGACGTCGCCACGCCCGCGGCGGTCAGCTCGAACGCGTGCCGCGGCGGGCCGCCGAACGGGTCCGCGACGGCGACGCGGCGCGGCGGTCCCGCAAAGCGCAGGTCGCCGCAGCAGTCGATCGCGAACGGCGGGCGCAGCCGCTCGGCGAGCAGGTCCGCGAACAGCCCCTTCGCCAGCCCGCCGCCGTCGATGCCCAGGCCGGACGGCCGCACGACCACGAACCCACCCTGCTCTGTCCCCCCACCACCAGGGGTCAGACCCCTCAACACGCCGATCTCCCGCTGAGCAGGGCGTTTTGTGTTGAGCGCAGGTTGAGGGGTCTGACCCCTCTGGGGGTGGGCGACGGTGAGGGCGCGCCAGCGAGCCGCTGGGTGCGGGGCCGCGGGGGTCGGTGGTGGAGCGAGGGCGAGCGCGCGGTCGAGCGGGAGTGGCGGGCCGAGCGTGCGCGTGTAGCCGGCGGCCTCGATCTCGCCCAGCAGCGTCGCGTCGACCAGCCCGCCGGTGGCGGTCGCAGCCTCGTGCACGGCGGCGGCGAGGCGCGCCAGCGTGGGGCTGACCGGCACGGCGGCGCGCGGGTCGGCGTTCAGGCGCGAGAGCTCGCTTGCGGCCGAGAAGCGCGTGAACTGCGCGTGCCACTGCTCGAGCTGCAGGCGCGCGGCGAGGGCGGCGGCGGGCGCGGCCGCCACCGAGCACCAGCCGCCGAAGCAGGCGAAGGGCCCCGGCGGGTCGAGCGCGGTGGCGTGGCGGGGCGTGGTGGCGTGGCGGGGCGCGGCGGCGGGGCCGGGCGCGGCGCGGCCGGGCGCAGCGGCGTGGCGGGGCGCGGCGGCGCTCACGTCGTCACCACCCAGCGGCGCGTCAGGAGCGCCGCGCCCGGGATGACGGCGAGGCTGGCCGCGACGATGAACCAGAGCGCGCTCGCGTCGGTGCCCATCGCCAGCGCGTGCACGATGCCGAGCACCCACGCGACCGCGGTGTAGCGGTGGAGCCTGCGCCACCGCGCGACGCCGATCCGCGTGCGCACGTAGTAGGAGAGCCCGAGCAGGACCAGCAGCCAGCCGGCGACGATGCCGGTGGTCATCCACAGCCGGTGGTAGCCGGAGACGAACGGGACCGTCACGTCGGCCAGCGACGGTCGCAGGTACCCGTCGCCGAGCAGCGACAGCGCGTGCACGGCCAGCGCGATCAGCGTCGCCAGCGACAGCGCCTCGTGCACCGCGCGCAGCCCGCGCCGCCGGTGCACGAGCAGCCCGGCCGCGACCGCGGCGCTCGCCGCCAGCAGCGCGGTGATGCCCGCCGCGCGGCTCGTGATCCAGAAGACGTGCTCGGTCACGACTGGCGGGTGGTGAGCGGCCCGGTCGCCGACGACGAGGACGAGCCGGACGAGGACGAGCCCGGATCCGAGGACGAGGAGGACGTGCCCGAGGAGGACGTGCCCGAGGAGGACGGGCTCGCCGACAGCGGCGTGACGCTGGCCGTGGTCGTGCCCTTGGAGCCGTCGAACGCGACCACGCCCCAGGCGAGCACGAACGTGGCGGCCACGGCGGCGGCGATCCGGCGGCGCGTCCGCCGGATGGCGGCGAGACGAGGTGACATGTCCCCAGCCTCGGCTCGCCGGCCGAGAGCCGTCCCAGAGAACCCTGAGAGGATCCTGGGGCGGGCTGCCAGGATCCACGGCGATGACGGTGATCTTCGATCTCGACGGCGTGCTGGTCGACTCACGCGCGGTCTTCTTGTCCTGCGTCCGGTACGCCTTCAGCAAGCTCGGGCTGCCCGACCGCAGCGACCAGGACCTCCTGCCCGCGATCGGCCCGCCGTTCCCGCTCGCGTTCGGCGCCGTGCTCGGCACGCCCCCGGACGCCCCGATCGTCGCCGCCTGCATCGCGGCCTACCGGGAGCGCTACGCCACCGCCTCGCTGACCGAGACCACGGTCTCGCCGGGAATCCCCGAGATGCTCGCCCAGCTCCACCCGCACCGCCTCGCGGTCGCCACCTCCAAGCCCAAGGCGTTCGCCGAGCCGCTGCTGGAAGCGCTCGGGCTCGCGCGCCACTTCGACGTGATCGCCGGCCCCGACCTCGACCACCACGCCGAGCCCAAGACCGCGACGCTCGGCCGCGCGCTGCACGAGCTGGGCACGCGGCGCGCCGTCATGGTGGGCGACCGCGAGTTCGACGTCATCGCGGCCACCGCGCACGACCTGCCCTCGATCGGCGTCACCTGGGGCATCGGCACCCGCGCCGAGCTCCAGGCCGCCGGCGCCGACCGCCTGATCGACGAGCCGGCCGAGCTTCCGCACACCGCAGCCGTCCTGCTCGACCACTAAGGTCCACGACCACGTGCTCGCGACGTTCAACCTATACACGCTCTCGCTGTTCGTCCACATCGCCGCCGCCGTCGTCGGCCTGGGCGCGTCGTTCGCGCTCGCGGTCGGCTTCCCGCTGGCGATCCGGCTGGGGGACCGCTACCTGCCGTTCGTGCACCAGCTGAGCCTCGAGGTCACCCGCAAGCTGGCGTCCCCGGCGCTGCTCGTCCTGATCGTCACCGGGCTCTACCAGGGCATCGACGCGGACCGGATGGACGAGCCGTGGATCGGCGCGACGTTCGCGATCGCGATCGCGCTGGGCGCGCTCCAGGGCGCCTACTTCATCCCGACCGACCGCAAGCTCTCCGCCCGCGCCGAGCAGGAGCTGTCCGCCGGCGGCCTGACGGACGAGTACCGCCAGCAGGCGCAGCGCGAAGGCG
Source organism: Solirubrobacter sp. (assembly GCA_035555675.1). Lineage (GTDB taxonomy): Bacteria > Actinomycetota > Thermoleophilia > Solirubrobacterales > Solirubrobacteraceae > Solirubrobacter. The sequence continues at coordinate 22,475 of DATMGH010000202.1, forward strand.
CGATGGGCGTCGCCGCCGGCCTGCTGATCGTCGTGGCCGTCTTTCTGATGGTCACGCAGCCAGGCGCGTAGGCCGGGCGAGCGCGCGCACTTCCGCGGCCGGCATCGGCCGCCCCATCAGGAACCCCTGGCCGAGGTCGCAGCCGGACGCGGTCAGCAGCTGGTGCGCCTCCTCGGTCTCGACGCCCTCGCCGACCGCCCGCAGCCCCAGATTGTGCGCCAGCTCGACGATCGTCTCCACGATCGTGGCCGCCTCGCGGTCGGCGTCGATGCCGAGGATGAAGGACTTGTCGATCTTGAGCTCCTGCACGGGCAGCTCGCGCAGGTAGGCCAGCGAGGACGAGCCCGTGCCGAAGTCGTCGAGCGAGAGCAGGACCCCGAGCGCGCGCAGCCGCTGCATGATCTCGACGACCCGCACGGGGTCGGCGGCGACGATCGTCTCGGTGATCTCGAGCGTCAGCAGCGCCGGGTCCAGGTCCCACTTGACCAGCAGCGCCTCGACGTCGCCGGGCAACCCGAGGTCGAGCAGGTTCGGCGCGCCCAGGTTGACCGCGACCGGCAGCGTGAGCCCGTCGTCGCGCCAGCGCGCGCACTGCCCCAGCGCGTCGTCGAGCACGCGCAGCGTCAGCGGCCGCATCAGCCCCGTCTGCTCGGCCAGCGGCAGGAACGCGCCCGGCCCGAGCAGGCCGAACTGCGGGTGCTCCCAGCGCGCGAGCGCCTCGGCGCCCGCGAGCGCGCCCGTCACCAGATCGAACTTCGGCTGGTAGTGGACGATCACCTGGCCGGACTCGATCGCGTCCGGCAGCTCGCCGATCAGCGCCAGCCGCGCGCGCGAGTGCCCGTCGCGCGACGCGCTGTAGACCTCGCAGCCGACGCCGCTGGCCTTGGCCGAGTACATGGCGATGTCCGCGCGCTGCATCAGCGTCTCGACGTCGCGCCCGTGCTCGGGGAACATCGCGATGCCGACGCTGGCCCGCACCAGCAGCGTCATGCCCTGGAAGCGGAACGGGTCCTCGATCGCCCGCCCGAGCGCGGCGGCGGCGACCTCGGCCTCGCCGACGGTCGTGCCCGGCGGCATCAGCACCGCGAACTCGTCGCCGCCCACGCGCGCGACCAGCTCGGCGCCGGGGATCGCGGCCTCCAGCCGCGGCCCGATCTCCTGCAGCAGCCGGTCGCCCGCCTGGTGCCCGAGCGTGTCGTTGAGCTCCTTGAAGTGGTCGAGGTCGATCAGCAGCAGCGCCAGCTTGGTCTTCGCCGAGCGGGCCGCGCTCGTCGCCCCGTCGAGCGACGCGAACAGCCGGCGGCGGTTCGCGAGCCCGGTCAGCGGGTCGTGCGTCGCGTCGTGCTCGCGCTGGGCGGCCAGCGAGCGCAGCTCGGACTCCAGCTCGCGCCGGTCGGTCGCGTCACGCATGTTGAGCACGTAGCCGCCGACCGCGGGGTCGTGCAGCCGGTTGGCCGCGACCACGTCGAAGTGCCGGTAGCCGCCGTCGCCGTGCGCGAGCCGCAGCGTCAGGTTGCGCGCGTGGTTGGGCCGGTCCTTGGCCTCGGCGAAGTAGCCGTCGAGCGCGACGCGGTCGTCCGGGTGCACGAGGTCGTGCAGCCGCGTGCCGACCAGCAGCTCCGGGTCCTGCGCCAGCACGCCCCGGATCGAGGCCGCCTGCCAGCGGATCCGCAGGTCGGCGCCGACGATCGTGACGACGTCGGTCGAGTTCTGGACGATCGAGGTGAGCCGCCGCTGGACGATCTCCGAGGTGCGCAGCGCGATCAGCAGCCCCTGCCCGAGCACCGGGGCGAGCGCGCTGCCGAGCGCGCGCGAGATGTCGCCCTCCATCTGGGTGTCGCCGAGGTCCGCGTGGGCGACGAACAGCGCGGCCATCCACAGGCCGTAGCGGGAGAACGCCAGGATCGGCCCGCCGTACAGGCTGCGGAAGCAGAGCCCGAGCAGCGGCAGGATCGGGTTCCCCGGCGTCACGGCCATGATCCCGTAGACGGCGAGCGCCTCGAACGGCTCGGCGTAGAGCGGGAAGCGCCCGCGGCGCCAGCCGTGCGCCCAGTACGCCCCGAGGCCGAGCGAGAGCACCGCGCCGGCGACGCGTTCCAGCGCCGAGCTCGCGCTCGTCAACGCCACGGCGGCGGCCGCGAGTGCCCCGAGGAGGGCGAGCGCGAGGAACAGCAGGCGGAACCGCGCGACTGGCGTCTGCGGGAACTTGACGGACACTGCCCAGTGAATTCGGACGATCTCGCTCCGGCTTGAGGGGCGGCGCTTGAGTCCTGGCGTCGAATTGCCGAGGGATGGGTGAACGACGATCCTCGGGGGAATGACGTGCCGACTGCTGAAGAGCGCCTGGCGATCACTGATGAAGCGCTGACCGAAGCGGTCAACCAGGGGCTGTTGCAGCTCCAACCGGAAGACGACGCCCTGGGCGGGCGGCTGATCACGCTGGGCGGACGGCCGCACGTGAACTTCGGTTCGTGCAGCTATCTCGGCCTGGAGCTCGACCCGCGCCTGCGTGACGCGACGATCGACGCGGTCACGCGCTTCGGCACCCAGTTCTCCTCCTCGCGCGGGTACCTGCAGTCGCCGCAGTACGCCGAGCTGGAGGCGCTGCTGAACGAGCTGTTCGGCGGCCACGTGCTGGTCACGCCGACGACGACGCTCGGCCATCTGGCGACGCTGCCGGTGATCGTCGGCGCGCGCGACGCGGTGCTGCTCGACCATCAGGTCCACGCCAGCGTACAGATGGCCGCCAACCAGCTGCGCGTGATCGGCACCGACATCGAGCTGATCCGCCACAACCACATGGAGCGGCTGGAGGCGATGATCGAGCGCGTCGGCAAGACGCACCAGAAGGTCTGGTACATGGCCGACGGCGTCTACTCGATGTTCGCCGACCTGGCGCCGTTCGCGGCGCTGCGCGACCTGCTCGACCGCCACGAGCAGTTGCACCTCTACGTCGACGACTCGCACGGCGTCGGCTGGGCGGGCGAGCACGGGCGCGGCCCGGCGCTCGACGTGCTCGGCGGGCACCCGCGCGTGGTCGCCGCCTGCTCGCTGAACAAGTCCTTCGCCGCCGCGGGCGGCGCGATCGTGCTCCCGGACGCCGAGTCCTACCGCCGCGTGCGGACCGCGGGCGGCCCGATGATCTTCTCCGGCCCGATCCAGCCGCCGCTGCTGGGCGCCGCGATCGCGTCCGCGAAGATCCACCTGTCCGACGAGCTGCCGCGGCTGCAGGCGGCGCTGCGCGAGCGCGTCGACCTGTTCACCGACCTCGCGGACGAGTTCCTGATCCCGCTCGCCGCGCGCGAGCGGACGCCGATCCGCTACGTCCCGCTCGGCCTCCCCGCGGTCACGCACGACGTGATCCGGCACGTGATGGCCGACGGCCACTACGTGAACATCGGCATGTTCCCCGCCGTGCCGATGAAGCACTCCGGCGTGCGCGTGACGCTGACGCTGCACCACACGCTCGACGACGTGCGCGCGCTGGTGGAGTCGCTCGCCCGGCACGTGCCGGCGGCGCTCGAGCGCGGCGGCGAGGCGGCGCGCCGGCGCCACGAGAAGGTGGCCGGTGGGCCGGCGCTGCGGCTCGAGCACCACCGGTCCTCGGACGCGCTGAACGCCGCCGAGTGGGACGCGCTGCTGGGCGAGCGCGGCACGTTCACGGTCGACGGCCTGCGGTTCCTGGAGCGCGCGTTCGGCGGCCCGGGCGAGCGGCCCGAGGACACGTGGGACTTCCACTACTACCTCGTCCGTGACCGCGCCGGCCGGCCCGTCCTGGCCACGTTCTTCACCGAGGCGCTGTGGAAGGACGACATGCTCTCGTCGGCCGAGGTCTCCGAGCGCGTCGAGCAGCGCCGCGCCGAGGACCCGTACTACCTGACGTCGCGCCATTTCGCGATGGGCTCGCTGCTGACCGAGGGCGACCACCTGTACCTCGACCGCAACGCGGACTGGCGCGGCGCGCTGGACCTGCTGCTGGCGGCGGTCGCCGAGCAGGCCGGCGAGGCGACGCTCGTGCTGCGCGACCTGCACGCGGCCGACGTCGAGCTGGCCGAGGCGATCCGCTCGCGCGGCTTCGTGCGCACCTCGCTGCCCTCGTCGCTGGTCTACGAGCCCGTCGACGGCGGCGACGAGGCCTGGATGGCGCGGCTGTCGTCCAAGCAGCGCTGGCACCAGCGGCGCTGGGTGCTCCCGTTCGACGAGGCGTACGACGTCGAGTTCCTGCGCCGCGGCGGGCGTGCGGTGAGCGACGCCGAGCTCGACCACTTCTACGCGCTCTACCGCGCGGTGCAGGCGCGCGGGCGCGACCTGAACGTGTTCCCGCTGCCGAAGGGCTTCCTGCGCGAGATGCTGTCCCACGAGGCGTGGGAGCTGATGGTGCTGACGCTGCGCGAGACCGGCGAGGCGGTGGCGTTCGGCGCGCTGTTCGTCGGCGCCCGCCACTACGCGCCGATGGTGATCGGGCTCGACTACCGCTACGTCGGCTCGCACGGCCTCTACCGGCAGATGCTGCGCCACGCGCTGCGGCGCGCCCGCGAGCACGGCTCCAAGCGCGTCCTGCTCGGGATGGGCGCGACGCTGGAGAAGAAGCGCTTCGGCGCGCACGTGCAGGAGCGGGTCGCGTTCGCGCGGGCGTCGGACCACTACTCGTCCGAGGTGCTCGCGGCGCTGGCGGCGGACAGCCGCGGCGCGTGATTAGCTGCCGGGTGTGATCGCGCAGCGGGGACCGGCAGTCGAGGCGGCCCGCCTGGTGTGCGTGCTGTTGCACGGACGCGGGCGGGACCCCGACGACGTGCTGGCGCTGGCCGAGCGGATGGACGTCCCGGACGTCTGCTTCCTCGCGCCGGCCGCGCCCGGCAACACCTGGTACCCGCTGTCGTTCTTGGCGCCGGTGGAGGAGAACGAGCCGGCGCTGAGCGACGCCCTGGCGACCGTGGCGTCGCTGGCGGTGGCGATCGAGCCGGCCCGGCTCGTGCTCGGCGGGTTCTCCCAGGGCGCGTGCCTGGCGGCGGAGTACGCGCTCCGGCACCCGGCGCGCTACGCCGGGCTGCTGCTGTTCACCGGCGGGTTCATCGGGCCGCGCGGGACCGCGGCGCCGGAGCACGGCGCCTTCGACGGTACACCCGCGTACCTCGGGACCTCGGACCCGGACGACTGGGTGCCGGTCTGGCGCGTGCACGAGACGGCGGACGCGCTGGCCGCGCAGGGCGCGGCGGTCACGCTGGAGGTCTTCCGCGGCCTGGACCACCGCGTCGACGACCAGGAGATCGCGGCCGGCCGGGCGCTGCTGCTCGGCGGCTGAGCTACCGCGCGCCGCGCAGCAGGAACGTGGCGAGCGCCTGCAGGTCGTCGGGCGCGATCCGGTGCCCGAAGTCGCCCGGCATCATGCCCGGGCTCCAGCCCTGGGCGACCTGCGCGTCCGGCAGCACGATCGACTCGAGCACGTAGTCCCGCGTGCGGCCGCGCAGCGCCCGCACGAGGTCGGGCGCCATGACCGAGTCGGCGTTCGCGGGCTTGAAGGCGTGACAGCCGCCGCAGCCCTGCTCGGCGAACACCTCGGCGCCGCGGTCGCGGTGCGGCGCCGGCGGGGGTGGCGGGGCGTCGCCGGCGAAGGCGGCGATCGTCATCGCCGCCCCCGCGCAGGCGAGGCCGCCGGCGGCGAGGGTGGTGGCTCTCATGCCGCCTGCGGTTGCGGGCGCCGGATCGCGATCAGCGCCGCGGCGGCCAGCAGGAGCGCGGCGCCGGGGAGCAGCAGGCGCAGGTCCGGCCCGCTCCGGCCGGCGGCGGCCGCCGGTGCGCCGATCTGCGCCGGCGGGTACGTGTGCACGCGCGTGAACCCGTCCTCGATCCGGTAGGTCCAGCGCCCGTCGGACGGGAACACGACGTGCGCCCGGTACACGCCGGGCCGGCCGGTCGGCGCGGCGGGGAAGCGGCGGTCGCCGACGAGCACCGCGGGCTCGATGTTCTTCATCGGCGTGCGGCCGTGCTGGAGGACGGTGAGGTCGACCGTCCAGGTCCGCGCCGTGGGCGTCGAGCTCAGCCCGACCGTGGCCCACCCGCCGGCGTGGGCGGCGGGCGCGGCGAGCAGCAGGGCGGCGACGGCGGCGAGCGCGGCAGCAGGCTTCCACATGCCCGAGTTACACCGGCGGCCCCGCGGCGGTTCCCGGCCGGGTTGTCCAGGCCCGGCCGGGAAGTGCTCCGCCGGCGGTGTGCAGCACCCCCTTCTCCTGTCCGGAGTCTGTCGACCGCGCCGCGCCGCCGCCATCGACCGGCGGTCGAAGCCGCGCCGGTCCCGGTTCGACCGTGCGGCGATGGGACGCCGTCCGCTCGACCGGCGGTCGCCGCGAATTGGACGCGCGGTCCCGGCACAGCCCGCCGGATCGGCCGTACAGTCGGCGCCATGGCACGCGGACGGCCACAGATCGTCGCCTACGGCGGAGGCGGGTTCAGCATGGAGCCCGGCAACCCGCTGCTCGACGACTACGCGCTGTCGCTGTGCCGGCGCAAGAAGCCGCGGGTGTGCTTCCTGCCGTCGGCGTCGGGTGACGCCGATCACTACGTCGTCCGCTTCTACCGGCACTTCTCGAGCGACGCGTGCGAGCCGTCGCACGTGTCGCTGTTCCGGCGCGACCGCGGCCCGGGCCGGGTGCGCGAGCACCTGCTCAAGCAGGACCTGATCTACGTCGGCGGCGGCTCGATCCTGTCGCTGCTGGGCGTCTGGCGCGCGCACGGGATCGACGAGGATCTGCGCGCCGCGTGGCGAGCGGGCGTGATCCTGGTCGGCGTGTCCGCGGGCTCGCTGTGCTGGTTTGCGGCGGGGCTGACGGCCTACCACCACGACGCGCGGCCCTACCGCGGATTGGGCCTGCTCCCGCACTCCAACGCGGTGCACTACGAGGAGGAGCCGCAGCGGCGTCCGGCGTACCACGCGGCGCTGCTGAGCGGCGCGCTGCCCGGCGGCTACGCGGCCTGTGACGGCGCGGCGCTGCACTTCGTAGGCACCGAGCTGGAGCGGGTGGTGCTGTCGCGGCCGGACGCACGCGCGTACCGCGTGGACGCGGCCGGCGGCGCGGTCGTCGAGCGCCCGCTGGAGGCGACGTATCTCGGCGAGCGGCCGCAGATCGCGCTTGCCGCGGCGTGAGCCCACGGTCCTCGCCATGGGCGGGGGCGGGTTCACGATGGAGCCGGACAACCCGGCGCTCGACGACTTCATCCTGACGCTCGCGGAGGCCAGGGTGCCGCGGATCTGCCTGCTGCCGACCGCGTCGGGCGACGGCGAGGCGCAGATCCGCCAGTTCCACGCGACGTTCGGGGCGCGGGCCTGCGAGCCGCGGCACATCTCGCTGTTCCGGCTCGGCTCGCGCCCGGTGCCGCTGCGCGAGACGCTGCTCGCGCAGGACGCGATCTACGTCGGCGGCGGCTCCATGCTCGGGCTGCTCGCGGTCTGGCGCGCGCTCGGGCTCGACGCGATCCTGCGTGAGTGCTGGCAGGCGGGCGTCGTCCTGGCCGGGCTGAGCGCGGGCGCGATGTGCTGGTTCGAGTGGGGGCTGACGAGCTCGCTGGGCGCGCCCGCCCCGGCGCCCGGCCTCGGGTTCCTGCCCGGCTCGCTGTCCGTGCACATGGACGGCGAGCCGGCGCGGCTGCCGGTCTACCGCGCCGCGGTGGCCTCCGGCGCGCTGCCGGACGGCTACGCGGCCGACGACGGCGTCGCGCTGCTGTTCCGGGGGACGGCGCTGCAGGAGGTCGTGACCTCGCGTCCGGGCCGGCGCGCGCTGCGCGTCGCTGCGGGCGGCGAACGCGCGCTCACCCCGCGCCCGCTGGCGCGCCCGGACCGCGCCGGCCCCCCGCCCGAGATCGCGGAGTACCGGCGCGTCCGCGCGCTGCGCGACCGCTAGGTCGCCGGGTGCGGGTCGCCGCCGCGCGAGCGGGCGAACTTGAACGCCGCGAACGCCGCGGCCACCGCGCCGAGCACGATCGGGAGCCGCTTGACGAGCGGCGACGACGTGTCGACCTTCGCGACCGCCTTGCCGGTGGACTTGCGTGCCCGCTTCGCGAGCCGCTTGGGCTGCTGCTTCTTCTTGAGGAGGGCCATGAGACGACCCTACCCGTTCGACAGGGCCGCCAGAACGTTCGGTGCGACCTGCTTCTTGCGGCTCATCACGCCGGGCAGCGCGATCACGCCGTCGTGCGCCTCCGTCCCGAACGCGGCCTCCAGCGGCGCCACTTCCCCGGACACGTAGAGGTCGGTGTCCTTGGCCAGGATGTCGGTCACCATCAACGCGTACAGCGCGTAGCCGCGCTTCTCGCGCGCGGCGCGGATCGCCGCCAGCAGCTCGTCGTGGCGCTCGCCGAGCCCCTGACCGACCGTCTCCACCTGGGCGATCGCGATCGTGTGCCCGCCGCCGGTCTCGTACTCCTTGGCGTCGCGCGCGACGATCGCGTCCGCGCTCACGCCCTCGAGGTCCGACGTCGCCTCGAACATCTCGCGCCCGAGCGACAGGCCGTCGAGCGCGAGCACGCGCTCCAGGTACTCGACCGCGGCCCGGTCGCGCTCGGTCGCGGTCGGCGAGTTCAGGATCACCGTGTCGCTCAGGATCGCGCACAGCAGCAGGATCGCGGTGGAGCGGCTCGGCTCCATCCCGTTCATCCGGAAGCGCTCGATCACGAGCGTCGCGGTCGAGCCCACGGGGTCGAACGTCGCCCGCACCGGGATCTTGGTCTCGATCGAGCCGATGTGGTGGTGGTCAAGGATCTCGACGATCTCGGCCTGCTCGACGCCCGGGACGCTCTGCGCCTGCTCGGCGTGGTCGACCAGCAGCACGCGCCGCGGCCGCGGGCTCAGCAGGTCGGTGCGCGTCACCAGCCCGATCGGGTGCCGTCGCGAGTCGACCGCCACCGCCGCGCGGTAGTGCACCTCCTTGACCTCGTCGGCGACTTCGGCCAGCAGGTCGTCGGGCCGCGCGGTCAAGGGGTCGGTCTCCAGCAGCGCCCGGCACGGCGCCGACAGCGTGATCATGCGCGCGGTCACGTAGCTGTCGAGCGGGGAGCTGACCACCGGGACGCCGCGCGCGGCCGCCAGGTCGAGGTTCGCGGTGGTCGGCCGCGTGCCGTTGGAGCACACCAGCAGGCCGACGCCGAGTTCGATCGCCGCCTGCTGCGCGTCCTCGCGGTCGCCGACGACGGCGACGTCCCCCGGCCCGATCTCGCTCGGCAGCGATCCGATCGCCATCGCCATGCACCAGATCTGCCCGGTCACCTCGGCGTCCGCGCCGCCGCTGACCAGCTCGCCCTGCAGCACCTGGGCGATCGCGCCCACGCGCGTCGGCGCGTCGAGCTGCGACGGCTCGCGCGACTCGCGGATGTAGCGGCGGGCGAGCGCGCGCTCGGTCATCACGCCCTCCAGGGCTCCGCCCTCGTCGACGACCGGGACGAGGTCGAGGTCCTCGCGCGCCATCAACCGGCCGACTTCGCGGATCGGCTCGCCGCCGGCCGCCTGCGGGAACCGCGAGCGCATCACGTCGCTCACGCGCAGCATCACGTGCGGCAGGAAGTCCGGCTCGCGCGCGCCCGAGCGCTCGAGCACCCAGCGCGTCTGCGTGTTCAGCTCGCCCAGCCGGACGGGCACGTATTCGTTGTGGACGTCGACGCGCCCCATCAGCTCCGCGTAGCCCACGGCGGAGGCGATCGAGTCCGTATCCGGGTTCCGGTGCCCGGTGACGTAGATGCGGGAGCGCACGTCGATGGCGGTGAATGTATCCGCTGCCGACTGGCCGGACCCCTAAAGTGCGCCCGTGACCGTGGTGTTGATCCTCCTGCTGGTGCTGGTGGTCGCCGTCGCGGCCTGGCTGCTCGGCGCCCGCACCCAGCGCATCCGCGCGCTTGAAGCCGAGGCCGAGCGCACGCACGCGGAGCGCGAGGACCTGCGTGCGCGGCTGGCCGAGCGCCGCGCCGAGCTCGACGACCTCAACGCGCTCCTCGGCGGCGCCGACGACTGGATCTGGGCGTGCGACGCGCAGGGCGTGCTGACGTTCTCGGCGGGCGCCGCGCTGCTCGGCGACCAGCCGCTCATCGGCCGTCCGCTGAGCGAGCTGACGCACGCCGGCGACCGGCCGTTCGGCTGGAACGGCGTGCTGCGCCGCCGCCACGCGGACGGGACGTGGCGGACGCTGGACTCGCGCAGCGGCGCCCGCCGGGGCGGCGGCTGGCAGGGCATCGACCGCGACGTCGGTGCCGAGCCCGCCCCGGTCGCGGTCGTGCGCCGGCCGGTGGTCGACGGCCGCCGCGACGTCGTCGCCTACGAGGTCGCCGGCGACCTCCCGCCGGCCGACCTGCTCGAGCTGGGCGGTGGGCGCCCGGTGTGGATCGCGACCGCCGAGGCGCCGGACGTCGACCCCGCGCGCGTCGTGCTCCAGCTCGCCGCCGACACGGCGCCCGAGCACGCGGCGGCGCTGCGACGCGCGGGCTTCACGCTCGCGCTCGACGGCCTCGGCCCGGCGCTCGAGCACTGCGCCTACGTGAAGGTCGCGGTCGCGGGCCGCCGGGACGATGAGCTGAGCGCGCTGATCGCCGGCCCGGCCGAGCGCGGCCTCGAGCTGGTCGCGACCGGCGTCGCCGACGCGGACGAGCTCAAGCGCTGCCAGGTGCTCGGCTTCGCGCTCTTCCTGGGCGAGTTCTTCGCGCGCCCGAGCGGCCGCGGCGGCGCCGGCGCGTCGCTGCGCGCGCTCGCGGAGCTGACCGCGTCCGACGCCTCCTTCGAGGAGCTCGAGCGGATCATCGGCGCCGACGTCGGGCTCTCGATCGCGCTGCTGCGCCACGTCAACTCGGCGTTCTTCGCGCTCCCGCGCGAGATCGAGACGGTGCGCGAGGCGCTGACCCTGCTCGGCCCGCGCGCCGTGCGCCGCTGGGCGACCGTGGTGGCGCTGTCCGGCGTCGCCGAGGCGCCCGACCAGCTGGTCGCGCTGGCGCTGCTGCGCGGGCGCATGGCCGAGCTGCTCGGTGCCGGCGCGAGCGAGGACGAGCAGGAGCGGCTGTTCACCGTCGGCCTGTTCTCGGTCGCGGATGCCCTGCTGGACGCCAGCATGGAACAGGTGCTCGAAACGCTTCCGTTCTCCGACGAGATCGCGGCCGCGCTGCTGCGCCGCGAAGGCCCGCTGGGCGAGGTGCTGGCCACCGTGTTGCGCTACGAGCAGGGCCACATCCCCGCGGACGCGGACTCGACCGAGCTGGCCGAGGCGTACCTGGCCGCGCTCAAGTGGGCCGACAGCGCCGGACGCTGGGTGGCGTGATGGCGCGGCTGTCGCTGCGCATCAAGCTCACGCTCGCGTTCACGGGCGTGATGGCGATCCTGCTGGCCGGCGCGGGCATCGCGCTCAGCCTGCTGGTGGCCGCGAACCTCGACAACACGATCGACGACGGCCTGGCCGCGCGTGCGGGCGACGCGGCGGCCGTGGTCTCCGGCCGGGGCGGCGCCGGCCGGCTCGAGAGCACCGGCGAGCCGTTCGCGCAGGTGCTCAAGCCGGACGGCCGCGTCGGCGACACCACCGCGGGCGCGGGGCAGCGCTCGCTGCTCGGGCCGAAGAACCTCGCGAAGGCGCTGCACCGGGACGTGATCACCGAGACCCGGGCGCGCGACGGGTCCGCCGTGCGGCTGCTGGCGCGGCCGGTCGACGGCGGCACCGCGGTCGTGGTCGTCGGCGAGCCGCTGGCCCAGCGCGAGCGCGCGCTCGGCGCGCTGCACGCGCTGCTTGCGATCGGCGGGCCGATCGCGCTGCTGATCGCGTCCCTCGTGGGGTACGTGCTCGCCGCCGCGGCGCTGCGGCCGGTCGAGCGGATGCGCCGGCACGCGGCGGCGGTGACCGCGGCGGGGACCAGCGAGCGGCTTCCGGTCCCGCCCTCCAACGACGAGATCGGGCGGCTCGGGCGCACGCTGAACGAGATGCTGGCCCGCCTGGCGGTGTCCTTCAAACGCGAGCGGGCGTTCGTCTCGGACGCGTCGCACGAGCTGCGGACGCCGCTGGCGATCCTGCGCACGGAGCTCGAGCTGGCGCTGCGCGGCACGCACACGCGCGAGGAGCTCGAGGACGCGCTGCGCTCGGCGGCCGAGGAGGCCGAGCGGCTCTCGCGGCTGGCCGAGGACCTGCTGGTGATCGCGCGCTCAATGGATCCCACCCACCCGCTGCCGGTCCGGCGGGAGCCGCTGGAGGCGGGTGACGTGCTCGCGCGCGTCGCCGGCCGCTTCCAGACGCGCGCGCGGGCGGAGGGACGGCCGCTGCAGGCCGACCCGTCGCCCGGCGTCACGTTCTCCGCCGACCCGGCGCGCGTCGAGCAGGCGCTGGCGAACCTGGTCGACAACGCGCTCACCTACGGCGACGGGACGGTCGAGCTGAGCGCGCGCACGGTTAACGGCGCGATCGAGCTGCACGTGCGCGACGAGGGGCCCGGGTTCCCACCGCAGTTCCTGCCGCGCGCGTTCGAGCGCTTCACGCGCGCGGACGAGGCGCGCACGCGCGGCGGGACGGGGCTCGGGCTGGCGATCGCCGAGGCCGTCGCGGGCGCGCACGGCGGCAGCGCGCACGCGTGCAACGTCGAAGGCGGCGCGGACGTCTGGATCGCACTGCCCTCCTCATGAGAAGGCTCTCATTTTCTCATCTTTGCCTCATGGGCTGGCGTCACGATGCCCTCACCCTTACTCTGAGGAGTCGTTCATGCGCGTGTTGGTGGTCGAGGACGAGATCAAGATGGCAAGCCTGATCCGGCGTGGTCTGCGCTCGGAGGGCCTGGCGGCGGACGTGGCGATCAAGGGCGAGGACGCCCTCTGGATGGCCGGGTCCACCGGTTACGACGCCATCGTGTTGGACGTGATGCTCCCGGGCATCGACGGCTTCGAGACGTGTCGTCGTCTGCGCGAGGAAGGCATCTGGTCGCCGGTGATCATGCTCACCGCGCGGGACACCGTGGAGGACCGGGTCGCCGGCCTCGACGGCGGCGCCGACGACTACCTGGCCAAGCCGTTCTCCTTCGCCGAGCTGCTGGCGCGCCTGCGCGCGCTCGCCCGCCGGGGCCCGGTCGAGCGGCCGGCGGTGCTCGAGGTCGGGACGCTGCGGCTGGACCCCGCCGGCCGGCGCGTCTGGCGCGGGGACACCGAGGTCAACCTGTCGGCCAAGGAGTTCCAGCTGCTGGAGACGTTCATGCGGCACCCGGGCGAGGTGCTGTCGCGCTACCAGCTGCTCGAGCACGCGTGGGACTACGACTACGAGAACCGCTCGAACATCGTCGACGTGTACGTGCGCTACCTGCGCGACAAGATCGACCGGCCGTTCGGCGTGACGCAGCTCGAGACCGTGCGCGGCGCGGGCTACCGCCTGAGAGACTGAAATATCCCGCCTCCCATAGGCGTGCGGAACCGGCCGGCGACGGCCGGTGTAGTAGGAGGCGGTGGCTCGAGCGCTGACCGAGGGCGAGTACGTCGCCCTCGCCCGCCGCGGTGACGGCGACGCGTACGCGTCGCTCGTCCGCGCGCACTCGGACATCGCCTTTCGCACCGCCATGCTGATCACCCAGGACGCCGCCGAGGCCGAGGAGGCCGCCCAGGACGCGTTCGTCAAGGCGTGGCGCGCGCTCGGCCGCTTCCGCGAGGGGGAGCCGTTCCGGCCCTGGCTGCTGGCGATCGTGGCCAACGAGGCGCGCAACCGGCGCCGGTCGGCGGGCCGCCGGGCGGCGCTGGCGCTGCGGGTGGCGCCGGGCGGCGAATTTGCGGGCTCGGCCGAGGCGGCCGCGCTGGCGGGCGCGGAGCGCGCGACGCTGCTGGAGGCGCTGGGGCGGCTGCGCGGCGACGACCGGCTCGTGCTCGGCTGCCGCTTCCTGCTCGAGCTCTCCGAAGCCGAGACCGCGAGCGCCCTCGGCGTGCGCCCGGGCACGGTCAAGTCGCGCACGTCGCGCGCGCTCGCGCGCCTGCGGGAGGAGCTCGCGTGAGCGACCTCGAGACCCGGCTCCGCGCGCTCGACGTCGAGTGGCCGGCGACGCCGGACCTGGCGACCACGGTGCTGGCGCGGCTCGGCGAGGCGCCGGACGCCGCCACGCGGGTGGGCGGCGAGGCCGGGCCGGGTGGCGCCGCGCGGGCCGGCGGCGAGACCGGGCCGGGTGGCGCCGCGTGGGTGGGCGGCGAGGCCGTGCCGGGTGCCGCCGCGCGGGTGGGCGGCGAGACCGCGCCGCCGGCGGCCGCCGCCGCGCCTCGCCGCCGGCGGCCGCGCCTCGCCCGCCGGCGCGTGCTCGTCGCGTACGCCGCCGCCGCGCTGCTCGCGCTCGCCGGCGCGACGCTCGCCGCCTCACCCGACGCGCGGTCGGCGGTGCTGCGCTGGCTCGGGCTCGAGAGCGTGGAGATCCGCCGGGTGCCGCTGAACCCGGGCCTCGGGCGCGACCTGCACCTCGGCCCGCCCGCGCCGATCACCGCCGCCACGCCGCTCCCCGCCGCGCTCGGCATCCCCGACGCCGTCTACGCCACGCCGCTCCCGGACGGCACGACCGCTACGTCGCTGCTGTACGCCGGGCCGCCGCGCGTCCTCGTCCAGGTCTTCCGCGCCCGCGTCACCCCGTTCATCCAGAAGACCCTCGCCCAGGCCACCCACGCGGAACGGCTGACGATCGACGGCGCGCCCGCGTACTGGATCGGCGGCGCGCACGGCTTCGCCTACGAGACCGGGAACGGCTTCGCGTACGAGCAGCAGCGCCTCGCCGGCCGCACGCTGCTGCTCGAGCGCGCCGGCCGCCTGATCCGCGTCGAAGGCGAGATCGGCAAGGCGAAGGCGATCGCGATCGCGCGCTCAGTTCAGTGACGGGTCCGGCGGCATCGTCGCCAGCAGCGCGTACCGGTGCCCCTTGCGCCGCAGCACCGCCGCCCAGAGCTCGCCCGGCTCGGCGGTGAAGATCTCCTCGCGCGTCGGCGGCTCGACGATCCACGCCTCCTCGGCCAGCTCATCCTCGAGCTGGCCGGGACCCCAGCCGGCGTGCCCGGCGAACACCCGCGCGCGGCGGATCGCGCCGTCGAGCCGCTCCGGGTCGTCCGCGTCGGCGCCGATGAAGCCGAGGTCGCCGTCGACGATCGCGCCGGCGAGGTCCGGCTGATCGAACTCGGCGAGCACGATCACCGCGGTCTCCGCCACGGGCCCGCCGACGTAGACCGGCTCCTCGTCGCCGGCCAGCCAGCCCAGATCCGGCACCGCCTCGCCGACCGTGGACTGCGCGGGGCGGTTGAGGACCAGCCCCATCGCGCCCTCCTCGGTGTGCTCGGCGATCAGGACGACGGTGCGGACGAAGTTCGGGTCCCGCAGGACGGGCGACGCGAGGATCAGCTTGCCGCGCAGGGACTCGGCCATGTCTGCATTGTGGCCTACCGGCGAGTCTTCTTGGATCGCTTCGCGCGCGCCTTGGCCTTCTGCTTGGACTTCTTGCTCGCCTTGGCCTTGGCTGAGCCCTTGCCCTTCTTGCGCGTGGACGACGTCGCCCGGTTGATGCCGGAGGCACCGATCGGTGCGGTCATCGGCGACGCGGCGCCCGCGCTGCCGTCCTCGTTGGACGCCACGACCGTGACGCGCAGGCGGCGCCCGATGTCCTCGCCGCCGGTCTTGTACGTCGCGGCGGTCGCGCCCTCGATGTCCTCCCAGGCCGAGCGGACCTGGCGCTGCCACTGGTACGCGTAGCCGGTCGGCGCGTTCGTCCACACGCCCACGCGGGCGGTCAGCGTCGTGCCGCGGCGCGCGCTGCCGCCGACCGTCGGCGGGCTCGCCGCCGCGGGCGGCTCGGGCACCCACAGGGTCCCGCCGCCGCAGGCCGGCGCGATCTCGCCGCACGGCGCCAGGAACGCCGAGTCGTACGTGTTCCAGTGCGTCGCCAGGTAGGTGCCGGGCGCCGGCGCCGGGTTGAAGTAGTCGTCGCGACCGCAGTCGTAGTTCTGCGGGATCGCGCCCGGCAGGCCGGCGCAGTCCATCTGCATCCCGTGCGCGGCGCCCGCGTCCTCGAGGTAGCACATGACGTCCGCGCCCTGCCAGCAGTGGCCGTACTGCGGGGAGGACCCGCCGCGCGGCTGCGTCGAGTGCGGCGCGCCCCACTGCACGGCGCCGAGGTTGTGCGTCATCTCGTGCAGGAAGCCCTCCGGCCACCAGCCCCACTTGGCGGCACCCGGCGCGGCGGCGCCGTCGCGGCTGAAGAGGATCGCGGTCAGGCCGCCGCGGTTGTGCACGTTCTGGGCGCCGGACCGCTCGCCGCTGGAGCCCATGACGGTCTCGCCGAGCCCATACTCGGTCGAGGAGCCCGACAGGCCGTCGGCCAGCACGATCACGTTGCGCGGGCCCCCGGCGGCGCCGAGCGCCCGCTGCACGGCGGAGGAGATCGCGCCGAAGTTGTCCGCGTAGCTGGAGCGCGCGCCGGGGAGCTGGACGCTCTGGATGTCCACGTACAGCGGCCCGCAGGCGGTGCCCATGTCGAAGCGCAGCGCCTTCGTCCCGCCGTCCTGGGCCGAGAGGAACCGCTGCACGACCGCCACGTTGGCCTGCAGCGCGTCCTTCCAGCCGGCGAAGCGGTTCGCGCGGTCGGCGGCGTACGCGTAGACGACCTTGAACTGCGCCTTGCTCGCGGGCGTCACCGGCGGGTTGTCGCCCGCGGTCTCGTTGCCGCACCACCGCGTCGGCAGCCCGTCCGCGCCGTCGCCCTGGGCCTGCGCGGTCTGCACCACCTCGGCCAGGTTGACGTCTTGCAGCTGCGACCGCGTGTCGCGGTGCGTGAGGAGGTCGGCGGGCTTGTGGGGGAGCGCGAACGTCGGCAGCGCGAGCATGCCGAGAGCGAACGCGAGGGCACCAATGACGTGGAGGCGGATCTTCACACCCACGTCA
This sequence comes from Solirubrobacter sp., assembly GCA_035555675.1. Taxonomy (GTDB): domain Bacteria; phylum Actinomycetota; class Thermoleophilia; order Solirubrobacterales; family Solirubrobacteraceae; genus Solirubrobacter. Next base: position 39,358 of record DATMGH010000202.1, read on the forward strand.
TCGGCGCGGAACGGATCCGCTTAAGCCATCAGGTCAGCGTGATGCCCCAGCGGGCGGCGACCGCGGCCAGCTCGTCCGTCAGCGGCCACTGGTCGGCGCGCGGCTCGCCTTCGAAGTCGCGTGCGGCGCCCTTGAGCGCCATCGTGCCGGTGTTGTCGCCGATCGCGCGGATCTCGTCCACCTCGGCCGCGCTGAGCACGCTCGGCGCCCGCACCGCGGCCAGCTCGGCGCGCTTGGCCTCGATCGGCTTCACGCCGTCCGGCTCGGCGATCAGGGTCGGCGCGACGCAGTGCACCGGGCCGTGGGCGAGGTTCCAGTGGCAGGCGAGCTGCAGCGGCGTGAGCCCGTGGCGCTCGGCGATCGGCCGCATCGCGTCCAGCTTGGCGCGCCCGCGCTCGACCCAGCCCTCCGGGCGGAACCCGCGGTGGTCGTAGCGCGGAAACGCGTGGCCGGCGAGCACGTCGTCGTGGAACAGCCCGCCGTAGTCGACCACGCGCGTGATCAGCTTCACGCCGTGGCGCTCGGCGGCGTCCATCACCAGCTCGCCCGGCCACGGCTCGAGCGGGTTGAGGATCACCATCGCCCAGTCGATCCGGTCGCCGAAGCGCTCCAGGCAGCCGATCACGTCGAGCGTGAAGCCGTTGGCGGGCCCGGGCGCGACGCCCAGCATCCGCGTCAGCCCGGCGTCGCGGACCGCCTCCAGCGCGTCCCAGACCGCCTCGCTCGTGTACCCGATCCGGTCCGGGTTGTGCAGCAGCAGCAGGTCGAAGGCATCCACCCCGCAGCGCTCCAGGCTGCGCTCGGTCGCCATCCGCACGTAGTCGCTATAGCCATCCTCACCGCGCAGCCGCGGATCAGTGAAGCGGGGATATCCCTTGGCACCTTCGCGTCGCCCGGTGTAGAAATCGTGGCCGATGGCGCCGGCGATGGTGAAGGCGGAGCGGGGAAGACCGGCGAGAGCGCGCCCGAGCAGCTCGTCGGCCGCGCCCGCGCCATAGGTGTCCGCGGTGATGACGGTCGCGATACTCTCATCGGGGCGCAGCAGGGCAGCGAGCCGTTCGTCGTCGAGGGGCTCACCGAAGTGCATGAAGCGACCGCCGCTCCATGTCCCGACCGCGGCCGTTGTCAATTCAGGCCAATGCTCTTGTCCAATGTGTTCACCCACGGCACTCACGGCATCGCCGATCATACGAGGGTGACGAGTACCCGGTCCGCCCTCGCCTGCACCTTCGCGCTGATCTGCGCGATCGGTGCGGTGCTGCCGGCGGCGGCCGCCGCGGCCGACATCGTGGTCGCGCGCGAGCCGGGGCTCAACGCGCGCGAGCGCGCCGACGTGCGGACGGACGCCGGGGTCAAGCTCGAGCGCATGATGGCGGCGCCGGACATGGAGGTCGTGTCGGTCCCGGACGGGCGCGAGCACGCCGCGCTGGCGGCGCTGGCCGCCGACCCGAACGTCCGCTCCGCGGCGCCGGACGTCGAGCTGCGCGCCGCCTCCGACGCGTCCGCGATGGCGGTCAACGTCAGGCAGTGGTGGCTGGAGAACGGCAACGACGCGGACATCGACGCGCCGGAGGCCTGGGCGTTCTCCACGGGCGCCGGGGTCACCGTGGCGGTGGTGGACAAGACGATCAACGTCGACCACCCCGAGCTCGGGAGCAACATCGCGCCCGGGGCGGAGGACTTCGTCAAGGGGGACGGCTGCGCCGTCCCCGGGCCGTCGCTCCTCAGCGATGACCACGGCACGATGGTCGCCGGCGTGGTCGCGGGCAACAGCGCCGAGGTGCCGGGCGACGGCGACCGCAACTACGGCGTCGCGCCGGACGCGAAGGTCCTGCCCGTGCGCGCGATCGACAACTGCGGCGTCGGCAAGCTCAACTGGATCATCGACGCCTTCGAGTACGCGGCTTCCCAGCCGGACGTGCGCGTGGTGGTCGGCTCCTTCGGGACCGACCCGTGGCTGCCGCAGGCCCAGAAGGACTCGGTCGACTCGCAGTTCTCCACGCTGATGCGCAACCACCCCAACACGCTGTTCGTCGTCGCCGCCGGCAACGAGGGCAACGACAACGACCACCTGCCGGTCTACCCGTGCAGCACGGACGTCGACAACCTGGTCTGCGTCGGGGCGACCGACAGGCAGGACGCGCCGGTGTGCTGGGGCAACGTCGGCGTGCACTCGGTCGACCTGTACGCGCCCGGCGTGTCGATCTGGTCGACCGCGGGCGCCGGCGGCCACGCGTACTCGACCGGGACCTCGATGGCGGCACCGATGGTCGCGGGGGCCGCCGCGCTGCTGTTCGCCGACGACGCGGACCGCCAGGTCGCCGACGTGGTCGACCTGCTCGAGTGGGGCGCCGACGAGAAGGTGGGGATCCAGGTCGCCCCGGGGAACGTGCGGCCGATCCTGCGGCTCAACGCGGCCCGGCCGCTCGGCGCCAGGCTCCCGCCGGGCGGCCCGGCCGGCAAGGTGTGGACGTCCTGCGACCAGGACCACGACGGGATCGAGGACGCCGAGGACGCGTGCCCGACCCAGCCCGGGTCGGACCTGTTCAACGGCTGCCCGGACAGCGACGGCGACGGTATCCGCGACCCGGACGACAACTGCCCGTACGTCGCCAACCCGGACCAGGCCGACGCCGACCACGACGGGATCGGCGACGCCTGCGACCCGACGCCGCGCGGCCCCGATCCCGACGGCGACGGCCGGGGCGCGCTCGATGACCGCTGCCCGAACGAGTACGCGCTGACGGTGGACGGCTGCCCGCTGCGGACCTACACGCCGCCGTGGCCGACGCCCACGCCGCCTCCCGCGCCCCCGTCGCCGCCCGTGGTCGTGCCGTCCCCGAACAAGATCTCGCTCGGCGTGAAGGTCTCCAAGAAGCGCAAGACGGCGAAGGTGACGGTCAAGCTGTCGCGCCGGGCGAAGGTCGCGGTCAAGGTCGAGAAGCGCGTGAAGGTCCGCGGGCGCTGGGTCTGGCGGCGGGTGACGTCGAAGTCGCTGACCGCGAACGCGCGCGGCCGCAGCCTGACCGTGCGCGGCCGCAAGGGCGTCGTGGTCTCCTACCGCGTGACGGCGACGATCGCGGGCACCAAGGGCACCGCGAAGCGCTTCCGCGTGTGACGCCGCTCGGCGTCCTCGCCTTCGGCGACTCGATCACCAACGGCGGCGGCGAGCTCCAGTGGGGCGTCGCGCTGCAGTCCTGGGCCCTGTGGGTGGCGCGCGGGCTCGGGCTGCCGTTCACCACCTACGCGGTCGACGGCGCGCGGGCGCGCGACGTGGTCGCTTCGCAGATTCCGGCGTTCCGCGCGCGCACGGCGCGGCCGGACGCGCGCTACGACCTCGGCTGCCTGTACATCGGCGTCAACGACGTGCGCGCGGCCGACTGGGACGCGGAAGCGTTCGCGGCCGACCACGCGGCCGCGCTGGCGTTCCTGGCCGCGCGCTGCGAGCGCGTGCTGGCGGTGACGATCCCGCGCGACCTCGGGCGGCCGCGCGCCGGTCTCGCGGTCGAGCAGGCCAACGCGGTGATCCTCCGGTCGCCGCTGGTCCTGGACCTGCGCGGCTTCGGTGCGCGCAACCTGGTGATGGCCGACCACGTGCACCCGACCGCGTTCGGTCAGGTGTGGATCGCCGAGCGCGCGCTCGACGTGCTCGCGGGCGACGGCCTGGACGTGCGGGTGCGGCCGTCGACCCTGATCCGGCCGGCGCGCGGGACGCGGCGCCAGCGCGCGCAGGGCGACTGGACGTACGCCTACCGGACGCTCAAGCTGCGGGCGGGAGCGCTCGCGGGTCAGGCGCGCCGAGCTGCTCGAGCCGGCGCGGCACGTAGCGGTAGCTGACGAACATCAGCAGGCCGAACGCCGGCCAGCCGAGGCCGAGCGACGCGGCCGCCAGCCCGCCCGGCTTGCCGAGGTAGATCAGGTAGGCGTAGACCGCGGCGCGCAGCAGGAACAGCCCGGCCCAGGCGAGCGTCAGCTCCGACATCGCGCGCTTGACCGCCGGGAGCTTCCACCAGCCCGGGTCGGCCCGGTACAGGGCGGCGATGATGAAGCCGGTCAGCGGGCGCCGCACGATCACCGAGCCGGCGAACACCAGCCCGTAGCCGAGCTGGATCAGCATGCGCGGGACGAAGAACGTCTCGGCCTTGCCGGTCTTGTGCGCGATGAACGCCGCGATCGCGGTGCCGAACACGCCGCCGAGCGCGTTCACGACCGACTTGCCGCGCACCAGCCGCTCGACCATCAGCACGACCGAGATCGCGAGCGCGACCACGATCGCCGTGTTCAGGCCCCAGATCGCGTAGACGGCGACGAACGCGACCGGCCCGAGACCCGTGTCGACGATCGCGCGCTTGTCGCGCAGCAGGTCGACGGGGCTCGGAGGATGCTCAGGCGGCTGGCTCACCCGGTTTACGGGCCGTGAGCATGAGGTTGTAGAAGATCCGGGGCGGCAGGTGCGGCTCCAGCAGCGCGCGGTCGACGCGCTGGAGCGCGACGTAGCCGTGGTACGCGTAGCGGATCCACGGGCCCGGGACGTCCGCGGGCTCGGCGGTCGCCTCCAGCGTGCGGTTGAACCAGCCGAACCAGTTCGCCAGCAGCTCCTCGCCGCGGACGGTCACGTCCTCGAAGCCGGCGCGCGCGGCGTGGGCCTCGATGTCCGCGGGGACGAACGCGTGCACGTCCACGACGGCTTCCAGCGCGTGCTCCTGATCGTCGCTGGGGGGCGCAGGCCGCGCCTTGACCGCCTTGCGCCACAGCGGCGCGAGCGTCGTCGCGGCGTGCTTGGGGACGCGCGCGAGGCGATCGCCGGAACGGCTCGGCTCGCCCGCGAAGAACAGCACCCCGCCCGGCTTGAGCACGCGGGCGAACTCGGCGAAGCTCGCGTCGAGGTCCGGCAGGTGGTGCAGGACGGCGTGGCCGAGCACGAGGTCGAACGTCTCGTCGTCGAACGGCAGCTGGGCGGCGTCGCAGGCCGCGGTCTCGACGTCGAGACCGAGGTGCTCCGCGTTGCGCTCGAGCGTCTCCAGCATGCCGGGGCTAATGTCCGTGCACGTCGCCTCGCCGAGCACGCCCGCCTGCAGGAGGTTGAGCGAGAAGTAGCCGGTGCCGGCGCCGATCTCGAGGGCGCGCGCGTACGGGCCGGGGTGCGGACCGAGCAGCTTGGTCAGCTTGCCGAGCACCTGCGTCTGGCCGATCTCGCCGAACGAGATGCCCCACTTGGCGTCGTAGGCGTCGGCCGCCACGTCGTGGTAGCGGCGGTTGACGTCGAGGATCTCGTGCTCGGTGGGCGGCGCGGCCATGCGGCCCATGAGCGTAGCCGTCAGGGGACGATGTACCGGGTCGCGATCACGCGCTTGGCGGTCGCGTCGCGCTTGATCCAGCGCAGGAAGCGGGCGAGCTCGCCGCGCGGCTTGCCGCGGGTCACGAACCCGAGCGTGCGACGGGCCGGATAGGCGTGCGAGACGACCGTCCTGCGGGTGCACGGGGTGCCCTCGTAGCTCGCGGCGTGCAGCGAGCGGGCGAACTCGAGGTCCACGTAGCCCCACGCGCTGGGGGTGGCCGCGACGAAGTCGCGGACCTGCCCGGAGGCGCTGAACGTGCGCGGCGCGTACGCGAGCGGCGTCGCCGGGTCGACGAACGTATTCAGGAAGACGGAGCGGGCCGCCGACGTGAGGTCGAACGCGACCGGCGTGATCGGGCCGGTGAGCGCGGCGCCGGGCACCTGCGACCAGTCGGTCAGGCGGCCGGCGACGAGATCCTGGATCTCCGCGCGGGTGAGGTTCGGCAGCGGGTTCGCGGGGTTGGTGACCAGGCAGATCGCGCTCTGAGCGAGCGGGGTGAACCTGAGGCCGGGCGGGTCGTTCGCGGTCAGCTCACGGCCGGAG
>DATMGH010000203.1:0-68680 GCA_035555675.1 Solirubrobacter sp.
CGGCGCGAGCCCCAGCGACGGCTCGTCGAGCAGCAGCACCGCCGGGTCGGCCAGCAGCGCCCGGCCGATCGCCAGCATCTGCATCTCGCCGCCGCTGAGCGTGCCGCAGTCCTGCTTGAGGCGCTGCTCGAGGATCGGGAACAGCGCGAAGATCCGCTCCACCGCGTCCTCGTAGGGCTCGCTCCGCTTCCCGCGCGGGCGGGCGCGGTAGCCGAGCTCCAGGTTGTCGCGCACGCTGATCCCCGGCAGCGGCCCGCGCCCTTCGGGGACCAGCGACACGCCCGACCGCACGCGCCGGTGGGCCGGCTGCCGGGTCACGTCGCGCCCGCCGACTCGGATCCGCCCGGCGAACGGCGCGACCAGGCCGGCGGTCGCGTTGACCGCGCTCGACTTGCCCGCGCCGTTGGTGCCGAGGATCAGGACCAGCTCACCCGGCGCCGCGGCGAAGCTCAGGTCGGTCAGCGCGTGCACGCGGCCGTAGCGCACCGTGAGCGACTCGACCTCCAGCGCGGCCGGCGGCCGGCTCGCGCCGGTCTGCTCGGAGGACCGCGATGCAGACATGGCGGACAACGGGCTCAACCGGCCTCCGGCTGGTACACGATCTGCGCGTCGGCGCCCTGGAACCGCATGATCGCGAGCGGGTTCGGGGTCGAGAGCTGCCCGGAGTGGTCGCTCGCGGAGTAGGCGTACCGGCTGGACGTCCCGGTGTGCGTGACGGCTTCCAGCGCGGCTCGCAGCGCCTCGCCCGTCGTCGCCTTGGACGCCTTCACGGCCTCGGCCAGGATCATCATCGCGTCCCACCCGCGCGCGGCGTCGGCCACGTTGGACACGCCGTCGCCGTACTTCGCCTTGAACACGTCGAGGAACTTCTCGTCCGCCGCCTTGATCTCGGGGTCGAGGTTGTTCGGGTACTGCTGCACGCCGATCGCGGTGAAGTACGTCTCGGGGTAGGCGTCGGTCGCCTTCTTGAACGTGTTGAGGTCGTCGGTGCCCATCACGAGCGGGATCTTCAGCCCGAGCGTCGCGGCGCTCTTGGCCTCCACGATGTGCACCGGGCCGGTGAGCACGTCGACCACGGCCTCCGCGCCGGCCGACTTGGCTTTCGACAGCTGCGGGCTGAGGTCCGTCGCGCCCGTGTCGACGCCCAGAGACGAGACCACCTGCAGCCCGCCCTTGCCCGCGACCTCCTTCATCGCCTTGGCCGCCGTCTGGCCGTACGGCGTCTGCGAGTACAGCACGGCGATCTTGGAGACCTTGAGCTTGTCGGCGAGGTAGTCGACGGCGACCGCGTCGGTCTTGGTGACCGGCTGCAGCGTCGAGATCACCCAGGTCGGATCCTCCGGCGGCACCGACGCCGCGACGATCGGGACCTTGCGGCCGGCGGCGATCGGCGCGATCGCCGCCGTCGCGGCCGAGGTGTAGCCGACCACCAGCACGCCGACCCGGTCCTGGTTGATCAACCGGTTGGTCAACGTCGTGGCCTGCGCGGCGTTGGACGCCATGTCGACTTTCGTGATCTTGATCTTCTGCCCCAGCAGTCCACCTGACTGGTTCAGCTCGTCCACGGCGAGCTCGACGCCCTGTCCGAACGGCGTGTCCACGGCGGCGAGGTAGCCGGTCTGGCCGATCGCCATGCCGATCGACAGCGGACTGGCGCTGGACCCGGACGCCTTGGCGGAGCCGCTCGAGGCGCCGCCTGATTCCGATGACCCGCAGCCGGCGGCTGCGAGCAGCGCGGCCAGCGCGGTGACGACGACGGCGCGACGAGCGCCGATCTTTTCAACCATGGTCTCTCTCCCCCAATTGAACGGGTTACTCAGTCCCGCGGCCGCAGCGGGTAGTCGTCGGCGTTCAGCACCCACCCGGGCATGTCCGAGAAGTCGGTACGCGGCGGGCAGAAGATGTCCACGAGCTGGTTGCGTCCCGCCGCGACGGGCTCGCTGGTGTGCACGGCCCGCGCCGGGATGACCGTCACCGACGGGCTGCCGACGCGCAGGTGCTCGTCGGAGCGCCAGGTGGTCCGGTCCGGCGTCCACGGCCAGCGCAGGTGGTGCACGTACTCGCCCTCGAGCGCCAGCGAGCACTGCTCGAAGTCGTCGTGCGCGTGCGGCGACAGCTTCGTGGGGTCGCGTGGGCCGTCGTTGGGCTCGAGGACGTTCACCATCAGCGTCGAGCAGCGGAAGATGCGCCCGAACCGCCCGGGCTCCGGCTCCACGTCCAGGCCGTAGCTGCGCACCCGGGCCTCGGGAGCGTCGGGCCACGGCGCGAACGGCGGGATGTCCGCGTGCGCCCGGGCGTAGGACGCGGCGTTGTACGCCCGCTCGGCGAGGTCTCGTGCGACCGCGGTGAACAGCCGCACGGCGCGGCCGGCGCCCTGCAGGCGCACCTCGCCGTCTCCGGCGGGAATGAACGTCAGGCTGCGGCCGGGTACGTCCACCTCGCCGCCGTTCCAGCGCACCGCGGCACGCAGACCGGGGTCCGGAAGCAGCAGCGCCCACTCGTCCGGCTGGCCGTCGCGGGTCAGCGTGCGCGCGCCGTCGACGGCGTCCAGCAGCAGCGTGAAGTTCTGCCCCCGCACCGACCAGGCGCGCGATCCGTCGCCGTTGTCCAGGTCCGGCTCGCGCTCATAGAAGGTCGCGACCTCGCAGGGTGCGACGGGTCCGTCCCGCCCGCTCGAGGCAGCGGTCGAGGACCGCAGCGCCGAGCGCGGATCGTCAGCCAGATACGCCATCTCTCTCCCTTGGTGACTGTGCGCTCTGCGCACAGTCAAGTTGCCATGCGCACAGCATGGCATTACGGTGTCGGTCGTGTCAACAGCGGAGGAGAGAGGTCATGCTCGACGGGAAAGTCGTCCTGGTGGTCGGCGCGAGTGCGGGGATCGGAGCCGAAGCCGCCCGCGTGCTGGCCGCCGACGAGGCCGCGCTGATGCTCGTCGCCCGCAGCGAGACGCCGCTGCGCGAGCTCGCCGAGGAGCTCACCGCCGCCGGGCGCGACGCCGCGTACACGACCGGTGACGTGTCCCAGGCCGGTGACGTCGCGGCGTTCGTCGACGCCGCCGTCGCGCGGTTCGGCCGGCTCGACGGCGCGGTCAACTTCGCGGCCATGACGCACGGCGGGCGCCTCGACCACGTTCCCGAGGCGGACTTCGACCGCCTGATGGCCGTCAACCTCAAGGGCACCTGGCTGTGCCTGCGCGAGCAGGTGCGGGTCATGGAGCGCCAGGGGTTCGGCTCGATCGTGAACACGAGCAGCATCGGCGGCCTGCGCGGGAGCTCCGGGTTCGGCGTCTACCAGGCCGCCAAGCACGCCGTGATCGGGCTGACCCGCACCGCGGCGCACGACTTCGGCCCGCTCGGCATCCGGGTGAACGCGATCGCTCCCGGCCCGGTCGAGACGGCGATGCTCGCGCAGCTGCGGCGCAACAATCCCGGGGCGGTGGAGCGGCGGCTCGCCGCCACGCCGCTGCGCAAGCTGGGCACCGGCGCGGAGGTCGGCGCCGCCGTGTCCTTTCTCCTGAGCGACCGCGCCAGCCACATCAGCGGCACGGTGCTCCCGGTCGACGGAGGCTTCCTTGCCTGACATCGCCGGCACCGTGCGGCTCCCCGCACGGGTGCACTTCGGCTACGGGACCCGTGGCCAGCTCCCCGAGATCGTCGCCGTGCACGGCACGCGCGTGCTCGCCGTCGTCGACCCGTTCCTCGCGCGGACGCCGCTGGTCATCGGCGTGATCGACGCGCTCACCGCGGCCGGCCTGACGGTCCGCGTGCACGCCGACGTCACGCCGGAGCTTCCGGTCGACACGCTGGACGCCGGCGCCGCCGTCGCCCGCGCACTCGACGCCGAGGTGATCCTGGCCGTCGGCGGCGGCAGCACGCTCGACGCCGCCAAGCTGATCGCGCTGCTCGTCAGCCACGGCGGGCCGCTGCGCCGGTACTACGGCGAGAACCTGGTCCCCGGCCCGGTCGTGCCGGTGATCGCCGTCCCCACGACCGCCGGGACCGGCTCCGAAGTGACCCCCGTGGCGGTCGTGTCGGACCCGGACCGTGAGCTCAAGGTCGGGATCTCCAGCCCCTTCCTGGTGGCGGCCGCGGCGGTCGTCGACCCCGAGCTGACGCTCGGCGCCCCGGCCGGCGTCACGGCCTGCTCCGGCATCGACGCGCTCGTGCACGCCGCCGAGGCCTACACCGCTCGGTCGCTCGACCTCGACTGGTCCGGGCCGCTACCGGTCTTCATCGGCCGCAACGTGCTCGCCGGGCCGGTCGCGCTCGACGCCGCACGCCGGCTCGGTCCGTGGCTGGCCGTCGCCGTGCACGAGCCGGACGACCGCGTCGCCCGCCGGGAGGTCGCGCTCGGCGCGCTGCTCGCCGGGATCGCGTTCGGCTCGACCGGGACGCACCTGTGCCACGCGCTCCAGTACCCGATCGGCGCGCTCACCAAGACGCCGCACGGCCTCGGCACCGGCCTGCTGCTCCCCTACGCGCTCGACGCCATCCGCGGCGAGCCCGAGGTGGCCGCGCGGATCGCGGACCTCGGTGCCGCCATCGAGGGGATCGTGCCGGACGAGGCCTCGGCCGAACGGACGATCGCCAGGGTCGTCGAGCTCAACCGCGAGCTCGGCGTACCGGCGACGCTGGCCGAGATCGGCGTCGGCCGCGACCAGCTGCCGCGGATCGCCGACCTCGCGCTGCAGCTGGGGCGCCTGCTCGCGATCGCGCCCGTCGAGCCGACGCGGGAGCTGCTGCTCGAGCTGCTCGAGCGCAGCCACGCCGGCGTCCGGAGCCCGGCATGAACGCGGACCTGTTCATCGCCGGCGCCTGGCGCCCGGGAGCGGACGGCGGCCGCTTCGACGTCACCGATCCCGCCGACGGGTCCACGATCGCGCGCTTCGCGATCGCGACCGCACGCGACTGCGACGACGCCGTCGACGCGGCCGCCGCCGCCCAGTCCGGGTGGGCCGCGACCGCACCGCGCGAGCGCAGCGAGCTGCTGCGTGCCGCGTACGAGCTCCTGACCGACGAGGTCGAGGCGGTCGCCGAGCTGATCGTGCGCGAGAACGGCAAGGCGTGGGCGGACGCCGTCGGCGAAGCCAGCTACGCGAAGGAGTTCTTCCGCTGGTTCGCCGAGGAGGCGGTCCGCGTCCGGGGCGACTACCGCCTGTCCCCCGCCGGCGACAAGCGGATCGTCGTCGACCACCAGCCGATCGGCGTATCGGTGCTGATCACGCCGTGGAACTTCCCCGCGGCGATGGCGGCGCGCAAGCTCGCTCCGGCGCTGGCGGCCGGCTGCACGACGATCCTCAAGCCCGCGAGCGAGACGCCGCTGACCGCCGCGTATCTCGTCGAGGCGCTGCGCCGGGTCGGCGTTCCCGCCGGTGTCGTCAACCTCGTCACCCCGCGCCCGGTGGGCGCGCTCGTCCAGCGGATGCTCGACCGGCCGGAGGTCCGCAAGCTGTCGTTCACGGGCTCGACCGAGGTAGGCCGGGCGCTCCTGCACGCGTGCGCCGACTCGATCGTGAGCGCGTCGATGGAGCTCGGCGGCAACGCTCCCGCGATCGTCCTGCCGGGCGCCGATCTCGACGTGACCGTCGAAGGCGCGCTGGTGGCCAAGATGCGCAACGGCGGCGCGGCCTGCACGGCCGCCAACCGGTTCTACGTGCACAGCGCGCTGCACGCGGCGTTCGTCGAGCGGATGGACGCGGCGCTGTCAGGCTTCGCGACCGGCCCAGGGCTGGTCCGCGACCACACGCTCGGTGCGCTCGTGTCCGTCGCCGAGCGCGACAAGGTGGCGGCGCTCGTGGACGCCGCGGTGGCCGACGGCGCGACGCTCGTGCGCGGCGGCACCGTCTCCCCGCGGGGCGCGTTCTACGACGCGACGCTGCTCACCGGCGTCGAGCACGGCTCGGCGATCACGACGACGGAGATCTTCGGGCCGGTGACCGCCGTGATCCGGTTCGACGATGTCGACGACGCCGTCCGGATGGCGAACGACACCGAGCACGGGCTGATGGCGTACGTGTTCGGCGAGGAGCGCGCGGCGCTGGCGGTGGCCGGCCGGCTCGAGGCGGGCATGGTCGCCGTCAACCGCGGTGTCGTGAGCGATCCGGCCGCGCCGTTCGGCGGCGTCAAGCAGAGCGGCCTCGGCCGCGAGGGCGCCAGCGAGGGGATCCTCGAGTTCCTCGAGACCAAGTACATCGCCGTCCCGGCCTGACGCTGCGTTCATTTCGTGTACATCATGTTGCGTAATACGAACACTCGGCGTATGTTTCCGACCGTCCATCCAACTTTCTGTGAGGAGGTCCGATGAGGGCGAGGAAGGTGGAGTGCATGCGGCGTGGCGCCACACTGGCGACCACGCTGCTTCTGGCAGGTGGCATCGGCGCGGGTCTGCCGGCGGGAGCCGGCGCAGCGTCCAGGGCAGAGCTCGACGCCCTGTCTCAGAAGGTCGACCGGGTCGAATCGGTGCGCGACGTCAAAGCCGTACAGCGCACCTACGCCCAGCTCGCGCAGTTCGGCGAGTTCAACAAGATGGCGGCGCTGTTCGCCGCCAACGGCACCCTGCAATGGGGCGACGAGACCGTCAGCGGTCGCAAGGCGATCCAGAGCTGGCTGACCACCGACGCCGGAGCGATGAACGGCATCGCCCCCGGCTCGATGAACACGACGATCATCGACAACCCGATCGTCAACCTGTCGGCCGACGGCCACACCGCGCAGGGCCGCTTCGACGGCATCCGCTTCATGGGCGACGGCAACGGCCACACGCGCATCGACGGCGGCATCTACGAGAACGACTACGTGCTCGAGGACGGCAGCTGGAAGATCGCCAAGCTGCACTACAACAAGCAGTTCGAAGGCGACTACGCCCACGGGTGGAGCAACGCCGGCGGCGCGCTGCTGCCGATCGTGCCGTACCACTTCACGCCGGACTCGGTGGGGATCCCGATCCCCACGCCATCGGTCCCCGCGCCGCGCACCAACCAGCGCCCCGAGGACCTCGCCGCGCGGATCCAGTCCCTCAACGACGAGGACGACGTCCGCAACCTGCAGCACAGCTACGGCTACTACGTCGACCGGCGGATGTGGAGCGACGTCGTGGACCTGTTCGCGCCCAACCCGACGGTCACGATCGCCGGCGTCGGCACCTTCCAGGGCGCGAACGGCGTCCGGCAGGCGATGGAGCAGACGATGGGTCCGGAAGGACTGGTCCAGAGCACGCTCAACGAGCACCTGACGTGGGACATGACGGTCGAGGTCAAGGCCGGCGGCAAGCAGGCGATCGCCCGCGGGATCGAGCTGGGCCTGCTCGAGGATCCGGTCACCAAGCAGGCGTCCTGGTCGTTCTCGGTCGTCCGCAACACGTTCGTCAAGCAGGACGGGCTGTGGAAGCTCAAGGCGCTCAACATCACGCCGCTGATCACGGCGAGCTACGCCGACGGCTGGGCCAACGGCGGCACCGGGCCGAAGGTGCACTACGACCCGCCGAAGTTCCTCTCGATGACGCGGGTGACGCTGCCCTCCACCGAGGCGCCGTCGACGGCGACGCTGACGCGCAAGCTCGCGCGCTCACAGGCCTATGACGGCACCGAGAACCTCGCGAACTCGTACTCGACCTACATCAACGACCTCGATTTCGTGAAGATCGGCGCGACCGTGGCCCAGCACGGCTTCAAGGAGTCGCCGTTCATCGGCTTCTACGTGGGCGGCGACCGGATCGCCGAAGTCGGCGGCCGCTACGGCACCCCGCCGACGATGCGCAGCTCCGTCGCCATCCACTGGAACCCGCAGCCGGTGATCCTGGTCTCGCACGACGGCCGCTCGTCGCAGGTGCGGGCGCGGCTGTTCTCGTTCGGCACCTCGAGGAACCCGGGCGGCGGCTTCGCCGGCGGCATGTACATCAACCAGTACGTGCTGGAGAACGGCATCTGGCGCGCCTGGGACATCACGATCGACGAGTTCTACTGGCAGTCGAACGGCTGGGCCAAGGGCTGGGCGGGCGTCGCGCCGCGCGACCCGAACGCGCCGCCGCCACCGCCGAGCTCGAGCATCGAGACGTTCCCGCCCGATCTGCTGCTGACCGACATGAACGAGCGCGAGGCCGGCTTCCAGGGCGGCACGGGCACGTTCGTCGCGTGGCCGGACATCGTCCCGATGTGGTTCAACTACCGCAACCTGGTCAGCGGACGGGTGCCGGCGAACTACCAGCCGGACTGCACGCCGTGCGGGGTCAAGCCGAGCTGGAGCATGGTGCACTACGGCTACCAGCCGCCGCCGAACGGGCCGAACGTCGACGGCATCGGCGTCTTCCCGGGTGACGCGTCCTCGCCCGCCGCGGGCGGCGACGGCGACGACGACGGTGACGGCGGCGGGTCGTCGACGCCCGCCGGGCCTCCCGGTCCGGCCGGTCCGGCCGGCCCCGCAGGTCCGGCGGGTCCGGCGGGTCCCGCGGGTCCCGCCGGCGCGACCGGCCCGGCCGGCGCCGTGGGTCCCGCCGGCCCGAAGGGCGACAAGGGCGACAAGGGCGACAAGGGCGATGCCCCGAACGTCCGCGTCACCTGCGAGTTGTCCTCCGACGGCCGCTCGATCACGTGCACGATCACCGCGGTCCAGGCGTCCGCCGCGGCCCGGCTCACCGGCACGGCCCGGCTCGCGTCGAGCAAGAAGGCCGTGACCAAGTCGGGCAAGGGCAAGGTGAAGCTCCGCCTGCGCTCGGCCAAGCGCCTGAAGCGCGCGCCCAAGGTCGTCGTGAAGGTCAAGTCCGGGACGAGCAGGACGCGCACGCTGAAGGTCAGCGCGCGCCGCCGCTAGTCCCCGATCGAGCAGGCGCCCCGCTGCGGCGGGGCGCCTCGCCGCACGTCAGCGCGTCTGCCCGGCCAGCGCCGGGCGGCGCGACTCCGGCCCCGACGGCGCGTCCTCGTTCGTGACCACCACGCCGAGGTTCTCCGCCGCCTGCTTGAGGGCGTCGATGCGCTCACTCGACTTGGCGGTCGGGCTCAGCATCGCGGTCGTCCCGAGCAGGGCCATCGCGGCCGCAACGCCCGAGCCCGCGAAGACCGGCACGGCCGCCGAGGACAGCCCCTCGCGGTGCAGGTCGGCCCACGCGATCCCGTCCTCGCGCACGCGCGCGAGGACTTCGCGCTCCTCGGCGAGCTCGGCGGCGCTGAGCGAGGCGTGCGCGCGGGCCACCACCTTCGGATCGGTCTCGAAGGCGAGCAGCACGCGGGTCTGGGCCGCCTTGAGCTCGAGCGCCGTGCCGATCCGGACGGTCAGCACGATCGTGCCCCGGCTGGCCTCCTCGACCAGCGTCACGACCGCGCCCGCGCGCCCCAGGAAGCTCAGCACGGTCGTCAGGCCGGTCACGTCCGCGAGCTGGCGCATGATCGGCGGCGCCACGCTGAGGATCTGCTGGCGCACCGACACCAGCGCGGAGAGCTGATCGACCAGCGGCCCGGGCCCGAACGACGTGCTCAGCAGCCCGGCGCGCTGCAGCGACTGCAGGTAGCGGTGCGCGGTGATCCGGTTCAATCCCAAGCGCTCGGCGACCAGCGTCGGCGTCAGCCTGCGGGTGTGCTGGTCGAGCAGCGCCAGGATGTTGGCTGCGCGCTCGATCGACTGGATCGGCACGCGATCCGGGTCGGACGCGGCAGGCGGCTTCGGGCTCGGATCCGTAGGGCTACCCACGTCCCACTTCCTGTCGTCGGGGTTGCGTCAGAACGGTCCTCGCCGGTCGTCTCGGCTGGCCGTCCATGCTACTGACGCCAGCGCGGGGCGCCCCTCCCGACCGCGGCGTCGAGAGGGGCCACCCGTCACGTCATTCGGGGAAGACCTCCACCCCGTCGCTCTGCGGCCCGTTCGGCGGCAGCTGGTAGCCGTTGTGGAGCATGCTCCAGCTGGGCACCACGCCGCAGGGGGTGCAATCGGGCTGGTAGAACTGCGGCGCCCGGCCAGACACCAGGTTCCGATAGTTGAAGTACATCGGAAGGATGTCCGGCCACACCAGGTACGGGAGCGTCCCGCCCGCGAACCCCATCTCGCGCTCGTTCATGTCGCGCAGCAGCAGGTCCGGCGGGTACTTGGCGATGTTCCCGCTCGGAGGCGGCGGCGGCAGGCTCGGGTCGCGCGGAACGGCCGCCGACCAGGCGCGCGTCAAGCTCGACGAGTACGTGTGCTCGTCGATCGTGGTGTCCCACGTCTTCCAGACGCCGTTCTCGAGGATGAACTGGTTGATGTAGATCGCCCCGGAGATCCCGCGCCCGAGGTTCCTCGACGTGCCCGGCTGGAAGAGCGGAGCGCGACTGCGCGCCGAGCGGCCGTCGTGCGAGACGAGGATCACCGGCGACGGCTGCCAGTGGTAGGAGAGGCTGGAGCGCAGCTCCGGCTGGGTCCGGCCCCACGCCACGAAGCACGCCTCGGCGATGCGGGCGGGCGTCCGGAAGAAGCCCTGGAACGGCGACTCCTTGAAGCCGTTCTGCGCATGGATCTGGCTCATCTTCGCGCAGTCGAGGTCGTCGAAGAAGTAGCCGTAGGAGTTGTTGACGTTCTCGACGCCGTCCCACGCCTGCGAGCGGGCGAGCCGGCGGGTCAGGTCGGGCAGGCTCGGCGCGGTGGCGGCCGGCTGCGACGCGCGGGCGCCGTTAAGGAACGCGGGCGGGTCGTAGTGCACGCGCGGCCCGGTGCCGCCGTTGCCCCAGCCGTCGGCCCAGCTGGCCGTGATCAGCGGCGTGATGTCGGCGTCCTTGAGCTTCCACACGCCGTCCTGCTTGACGAACGTGTTGCGGAAGACCGAGAACGACCACGACGCCGCGAGGTCGGGACTCGTGAGCATCGCGAATTCCATCCCGCGCGCGATCGCCTTCTTCCCGCCGGGCTTGACGTCCACGATCGTGTCCCAGATCGGGTGCTGGTTGAGGATGCTCTGGGTCAGCCCCTCGGAGCCCATGGTCTGCTCCATGGCCTGCCGGACGCCGGCGGCGCCCTGGAAGGTCCCCACCCCGGCGATCGTGAGCGTGCCGTTGGCGGCGAACAGGTCGGCGACGTCACTCCACATCCGCCGGTCGACGTAGGCGCCGTAGCTGTGCTGCAGGTTGCGCACGTCGTCCTCGTCGTTGAGGGCCTGGATGCGGCCGGCCAGGTCCTCGGCCCGCTGGTTGGTCCGAGGCGCCGGGACCGATGCGGCCGGGACCGGAACCCCCACCGAGTCCGGCGTGAAGTGATACGGGACGACCGGCAGCAGCGCGTTGTCGGCGTTGCGCCAGCCGTGCGCGTAGTCGCCGTCGAACTGCCGGTGGTAGTGCATGGTCGCGAACTTCCAGGCGCCGTCCTCGAGCACGTAGTCGTTCTCGTAGATGCCGCCGGCGATGCGCGTGGCGCCGCTGCCGTCGCCCATGAACCGCAGGCCGTTCCAGCGGCCCTGCGCGGTGCGGCCGTCGGCCGACAGGTTGACCGACGGGTTGTCGATGATCATGAAGTTCATCGAGCCGGGAGCGATGCCGTTCATCGCTCCGGCGTCGGTGGTCAGCCAGCTCTGGATCGCTTTGCGGCCGGACGCGGTCTCGTCGCCCCATTGCAGGGTGCCGTTGGCCGCGAACAGCGCCGCCATCTTCTTGAACTCGCCGAACTGCGCCAGCTGGGCGAAGCGGCGATCGAGGTCCTTGACCTCGCGCAGTGACTCCACCCGGTCGACCTTCTGGGACAGCGCGTCCAGGTCTGCTCTCGACGCCGCGCTCGCGACCCCCGGCACCCCCGCACCGATCCCGGCGGTGAGCAGCACCATCGCCACCGCTCTGCGCGCATGTCTCATGCGCTCCTCCCCTTCCCCGTCCCCATGAGGACCTCCTCAGAAGAAAGTTGGTCGGACGCGGGAAAGATACGCCTCGCGTACATAACACGCAACAGCATGTACACGAATTGAACAGACTGCGGCGCGGCGCGTCCGCTCTCGTCCGGGTTTCACGGTTTGCCCACCTGCCCCGCGGCCAATACGGTCCGGCGGGCCGGGCCGTCGTGACTCGGAGGGGAGTCATCAACGCCTCAGGGAAGTGGGTCTAGGGATGAAGAAGCTGTTGGTTGCCGTCGCCGCCGGTGCGGCGATGAGTGCCTGTCTGCCGGCGGTGGCCTCCGCGGACACGGTCGTCGACAACGCGGTCGCGGCGTTTCACGACCTCGGCTTGCCGCCGTTGACGGCGATGCCGGACAACCGCCAGGTCTACCGCTCCTACGACGACTACAACAGCGACATGCAGGCGCTCGCGGCGGCCAACCCGTCGCTGGTCTCGTACAAGCTGGCGCCGTACAAGTCGATCGAAGGCCGTGACGTCCACTACGTGGAGATCACGAACAACGTCACCGCCAACGACGGCAAGCCCGTCTTCTACCTCCAGGGCGCGATCCACGGCAACGAATCCGCGGCCGCGGAGGACAGCATGGAGTTCGCGATCGACATCGTGAACCAGGCCAAGGCCAACCCGAAGGTCAAGGCGCTGCTCGACCACGTGCGCGTGATCGACGTGCCGCTGGTGAACCCCGACGGCTACGCGCAGACGCCGCCGCGGCGCGCGAACTGCGACTCCGCGACGCCGCTCACGCCGCCGCTGACCTGCCCGACCTCGAGGTCGCAGGGCGTCGACCTGAACCGCAACTATCCGCTCGGCTGGGGCTCGAACATCGGCGTGAGCTTCGCGCAGCGCGGCTCCGGCCCGGGCTCCGAGCCCGAGGTCAAGAACACGATGGACATCATCGCCCATCACCAGGTGACCGCGCTGATCACGGCGCACACGAACGAGCGCGCGATCTTCTACCCGCCGTTCGACCTCAACGCGGGTGACACGCCGGAGGTCAACACGGGCTACCGGGCGCTCGCCCTGGCGATGCTGGCCGCGACCAACAACGGCTACACGAACACGCGCGACTCCGCCCACGACTACGAGACCAGCGGCGAGACGAACGACTGGTCCTACTACGCCACGCGCGGCTTCGGCTTCACGCAGGAGCTGATCGGCCCGGTGGCCGGCTGCCCGCAGGCGCTGCCGGACTACCTCAACTGCACCACCGCCGACTTCACCGGCCACGCCGGGCCGACGTCGACCGCGGCGCAGACGGCGACGTTCGACGGTCACCCCGTCCGTGACGCCTGGTGGACGGTGCTCGTGTACGCGTCGCTGCCCGCCGGCCACTCGGTCATCAGCGGCACCGCCGCGCCGGGCGCGACGCTGAAGCTCACGAAGGACTTCACGCTCTACACCGCGCCGGTCAAGCAGGACACGACGCCGGCCACCACCACGGCGCCGATCCCGGTGCCGACGCACCTGGAGTCCTCGATGACGGTGCCGGCCAGCGGCCAGTTCACGTGGGACGTCAACCCGTCGATCCGCCCGCAGTCGGCGTACTACGCCGACGGCGAGCACACCGGCCCGAACGGCTTCGTCAACGAGAGCTACACCGTCACCTGCACCGCCCCCGACGGCACGGTGCTGGAGACCAACCACATCACGATCGACAAGGGCCAGACCGACAACGTCTCGCTCTGCACGCAGGGCTCGGTGGGCGGCACGGTGCCGGCCACGCTCGCGCTGTCGCTCGGCGCGCCGGCGTCGTTCGGCGCGTTCACCCCGGGCGTCGCCAGCGACTACACGGCGTCCACCAGCGCGAACGTCATCTCCAGCGCGGGTGACGCCGCCCTGTCGGTCGCCGACCCGTCGTCGACCGCGACCGGCCACCTCGTCAACGGGTCGTTCTCGCTGCCGAGCCCGCTGCAGGTCAGCGCGAGCGGCGGGGCCCTCGCCGACGTCGGCGGCTCGGCCGCGCCGACGCTGTTGAAGACCTGGGACGGCCCGGTCTCCAACGACCTCGTCAACGTCACGTTCGGCCAGCACATCAGCGCCGGCGACGCGCTGCGCACCGGCACCTACGCCAAGACGCTGACGTTCACCTTGTCGACCACGACCCCGTAGACCGAGCATCGCTCAGGGCGCCGGCCTCGCGCCGGCGCCCTAGGCGGGCTGCTGGTTGAACCCGTCGCCGGCCGCGGCGTCGTCGAGGCGGCCGTTGCGCAGCCGGATCACGGCGTCGGCCCGGCGCCCGACGCTCTCGTCGTGCGTCGAGCAGAGGATCGCCACGCCGTGCTCGTGCGCCAACTCGGCGAGCAGGTCGGCGACCATCACCGAGCCCTTCTCGTCCAGGTTGGCCGTCGGCTCGTCGGCGAGCAGGAGCGGGGGCCGGGCGGCGACCGCACGCGCCACCGCGACGCGCTGACGCTGGCCGGCGGACAGGTCGCCGGCCGGGCGGCGCGCGGCGTCGGCCAGACCGATGCGCTCCAGCGCCTCGTGGCTGCGCGCCCGCGCCTCCTGCGCCTCGACGCCGCGCACCGTCAGCGCCAGCTCGACGTTCTCGAGCGCACCGAGGAACGGCACCAGCGCCGTCGTCTGGGGCACGATCGCGACGTGCTCGCAGCGCCAGGCCGCGAGCTGCGCGCGGGTCATCCCGTCGACGGCGTGACCGAGCACCTCGAGTGTCCCCGCGTCGGGTCGGTCGAGCCCGCCGATCAGGTGGATGAGCGTCGTCTTGCCGCAGCCGGACGGGCCGGAGAGGACGTGCAGCCGGTTCGGGAGCAGGTCGAGCGAGACGCCGTCCAGCGCCGGACGCCGGCGCGACTCGAAGCGCCGGACGAGCCCCCGCGCCCGCGCGACCGGCTCCAGGACGGGCACGACCCGCACCACGCCGTCGCGGCGGACCCGGGGGCGCGCGGGCCGGCGCGGGCCGAGCCGGCGCAGCACCACCGCACCGTCGGTGACGCCGAGCCCGGCCTCGCCTTCGAGGCCGGCGGCCGCGAGATCGTCCGGATCGATCCGCAGCACGCCGCCATCGTCGATCATCACCACGCGCCGATCCGCCGCGCCGCGCCGCAGCTCGGCGGTGACCCGGCCGTCGCGGACGGTGACCGTGCGATCGGCGACGCGCGCCGCCTTGGGGTCGTGCGTGACGAGGACCACGGTGGTGCCCTCGGCGGCGGCGAGCTCGCGCAGCGCCGCGAGCACGCGCGTCCCGGCCTCGTCGTCGAGCTCCCCGGTCACCTCGTCGGCGAGCAGCAGCCGCGGTCGTGCGGACAGCGCGGCGCACAATGCCACCCGCTGCTGCTCCCCGCCGGACAGCTCGGTCCGCCGCGCGTCCGCGCGCTCGCCGAGCCCGACGTGCTCGAGCAGCTCGAGAGCGCGTGCGCGGGCACGGCGACGCGGCCAGCCGAGGACCCTCGGGCGCAGGGCGATCATCTCCCACGCCTTCAGGTCGGGTGAGAGGCTGCGGGCGTAGTGCTGCTGCACGAAGGCCACCGTCGCGGCGCGGTAGGCGGCGAGCTCGCGGTCGCGCAGCTCGTGCAGCGCCGCGCCGAAGACCTCCAGCTCTCCGGAGAGCGGCCGCAGGCGGCCCGCGAGGCAGCGCAGGAACGTGCTCTTGCCGGAGCCGCTCGGCCCGATCACCGCCAGCAACTCGCCCGCTTGGACCGTGAGGCTGAGGCTCTGCAGCGCCACGACCGTCCCGCCGGGCGCGGGATGCGCGGCGAACAGCCGGTGCGCGCGGATCGCGTCAGCCATGCAGCCGCCCCAGTCGATCACCGCGCAGCGCGTGCGCCGCCGCAGCGACGACGGCGGCCGCCGCGGCCACCGCGGCGAGCACCAGGATCAGCGAGACCGCCGGCCAGGCCATGGCGGCGCGTAGCGCCGGCACCGGCGTCCGGCCCTCCGCCCCCACGCGCACGATCGCGACTACGAGGTGCACGAGCGCGTACGCGGTGACGACCGACAGGACCGCGCCGACGACCGCGACCGTCGCCGTCCGCGCGTAGATCAGGCGCCGCAGCCGGCGCGGCTCGATCCCCAGCACCTCGAGCTCGGCGAGCTCGCCCTCGTCGTCGCGCAGCGTGGCCAGCACGGACAGGACCAGCGCGAGCACCGCGAGCGCGATGGCGATCCCTGCGGTGGCGACGAGCGCGCCCCTTGTCACGCGCGCGAGGGCGTCGTCGCGCAGCGCCTGCGCGCGCTGCGCGCGGTCCACGACCGCGGCGAGCCGGAACGGCGGCCGGCGCAGCCGCTCGGCCACAGCGCCGGGCGACGCCCCCGGGCGCAGTTGCAGCCACGCCTCGCTCGGCAGCGCCGCGCCCGGCTCGGCCGCGTTGACGGTCGTGAACAGCCGCCCGGCGTCGACCACCGCGAACGTGGTTCCCACGGGGATCGTCGGGAACCGCGAAGCGGTGCCGATCGGCTTCAGCCGGACCTGCTGGCCGCCCACGACGCCGACCGTCACCACGCCGTCGACCGCCGACCGGGCGAGCGCGGGATCGACGAGCGCCGGCAGCGGGTCGGCCGCGTGCGGCTGCGCGGCGCCCAGCGCGTACGTCGGCTTGGCGCTGAAGGTCGGGTAGCTGAGCACCGCGCGCCCGCCGCGGCGCGTGACGCGGGCCTGGCCGCCGGCGCTGTAGCCGATGTGCACCTGGTCGGTCGGCCCCCAGCCGGCGAAGTCCGTGATCGGCCGGCCGCCGGCGCGCAGCGTGCCGAGGACCGTGCTGCCGACGTCACTCGTGAACGAGCCGCCCTGCTGCAGCGTCGTCCGTACCCCGACGACGCGGCCGCCCCGGGCCTCGCGCGGGACCGCAATCTCGGCGTCGAAGCGCCCGGCCGTCCGCGTGCTCACCAGCTTGAGGGTCAGCAGACGGCCGTCGGACCCCTGCACGGCCAGCGTGACCGTCGCGCCGCCGCCGGTCAACTCGATGGGCAGCGAGAGCCGCGTCACGTCCTCCGGCAGCCGCGGGCCCCGCAGCGCGAGCGGCGCCGGCGGACCGAGCGCGACGGCGGCGGCGCTCGCCGTCAGCGAGGAGAAGTCCTCGCGCCAGCCGGGGAGCGTCGCCACCCACGACGAGGGCAGGCCGACCAGCGCGACCCGCCCTGCGGCCTGTCCCGCCGCGGTGACCTCGCTGGCGTCCAGGCGAATGACCGGCGCCGCCGTCGCCTGGCCGGCGAGCGCGCCGTAGCGCGCGAACGGCAGCACGTCCGGCTCCGTCCGCGCGGAACGCTCACGCACGCGCAGGTCGGCACCGGTCGCGAACGCGGCCTGCTCGCCCGCCCCGACCGCGAGGTCGTGGCGGTACGCGAGCGCGAACAGGCTGCCGGCCGCGCAAAGCGTGACGACCGCCACCGCTGCGCTGGCCGTGCCGGCGTCGCGCGCGAGCCCCAGCGCGTACAGGCGCAGGCCCGCGCCCGACCGGCGCGTCGCGCGCTCCAGCAGGTGCAGCAGCAACGGCAGGATCCGCAGCGCGACCAGCGCTCCGCCGACGCACACGAGCGTGGGCAGGACGAGGATCGCCGGATCGAGCCCCGAGCGGTCCGCCAGCTCCCTGGCGTCGAGCCCGCCGCGCGCCAGCGTCTGCCACGCGACGACCGCCAGCAGCAGCCCGACGCCGGCTTCCAGCGTCACCCGCGCGCGTCGCGTCGTCCGCTCGCGCAGTGCCGCCAGCTGGGCCACGGTCGCGGCGGCGAACGCGGCGGCGGTCAGTTCCAGCCCGCCCGCCGATAGCAGCGCGTGGCGCAGCGGGCCGCCCGCGCCGAGAACGAGCGAGAGCGCGACCAGCGCCGCGACCGCGACCACGACCCCGGCGAGCGCCACAGCGGCGACCTCGAACCCGACGAACCCGAGCAGCTGCGGTCGCGTCGCCCCGACGTCGCGCAGGCGCTCCAGCTCGCCGCCGACGTCGCGGCGGCGCTGCCCCGCGGCGAAGGCGGCGAAGCAGATCAGCAAGCCCGCGGTCTGCCCCACGATCAGCAGCAGCAGTGCCGAGGTCGAGCGGCCGCGCTGGCGCAGCGACCCGATCAGCGCCTCGGGCCCGCGCACGGTCACCCCGGGTGCGCCGGTCAGCCGGTTACGCGCCGCGTTGACACCGTCGATCACCGCCTGCTCGTTCCAGGGATGCACGGCGGTGGGCGCCAGCTCGCGGAACCACGCGTAGGTCCGCGAGCTCTTGACGAGCGGCTCCAGCTCGGCCAGCTCGCGGACGCCGGAGACGAGGTAGAACGCGGCACCGGCGCCGATGTCGGTCACGTTCGCCGGCGGGATGCGCCCCGCCGGGGCCGGATCGATCCGGCCCCGGCCGACGACGTCCAGAGCGACGCCCGCGCCGGCGGTCGTCTCTTGCCCGCCACCGAGGTAGACGGCCTCGCAGTGTGCGGGCACGCACGACCCGCGCGGCAGCCGGCCCGCGTCGATGCGCACCCAGGCGGGCGCGTCGTCGACCGCGACCAGGCGCACCTCCGTCCCGTCGGCACCCGTGGGCGGCGAGACCACGACGCTGCGGACCACGCGCTCGCCGAAGCCGGTGCGCGGGAGAGCGCGCGAGATCCGCGGGTCGATGCGCTCCCGGTAGCGCGCGCGGATGCGCGCCGTGCGATCGCCGGACGCGCCCGACTGGACGAGGTCGTTCCCGCCCGCCCACGTCTCGAACACCGAGACGCGCGCCCCGCTGCGCGGGCTGAGCGGCCGCAACGCCGTCGTGCAGCGCGGCGTCCCGCGCCGCCTCCGCAGCGACGTGCACGCCGAGCAACGCGAACGCCGCGAGCGCGGCGCCGGCGGCCACGACCGCGGTCGCGCGCTTGCGACGGCCGAGCCGGCGTACGACGAGTGCGCCGAGGGTCACAGCGGCTCGTGGCGACCGGCCGGCGCGCATGAGGCCGAACCGTACGGGTTGCCCACGCCGACCGCCACCACCGACCGCGCAGGCCCTGGCTATCGCGCACGATCCAGAACGTCCACACCGCCAGCGCACTCGGCGCCATCAGGAACGAAAAAACCCTGCATTTGCAGGGTTTTATCAGTACCGCTACGGGGATTCGAAGCGCGCTCGCGGCGGGGCGTGATCGACGGCGCAGGGCCGAGAACGGCGTCGTGGCGAGGATTCGCGGCGTGTCGATGCTCCGGCTGGCTCCGGTTCGTTCCGGTCGATTCGGCGACCAGCTGGCGCGCGTCTGGCGCGCAACTGGCGCCGGTGGCGATCGAGGTCTTCGCTGCCGACGAGCCGGGAGTCAGACGCCCCTGCGGCGTTCCGGGCACAGCAGCACGGCGCGCCAGTTCGCCGGGTACTCAGCAGTAGGAGCGGGGCGCGCGTCGCGTGTAGGGGGTGCACGTAGGTGCCGTCCTTGCGGTGGTAGCCCTCGACGTGAACGGTGCCGCCTCCGGCTGAGCGCGGCACGTAGCTCCCCGGAGGCCGAGCCGGTGCCGCCGGATACACCGCCGTGATGCGAGCAGGCGCCCTGGATGCCCCTTCTCGTCCACGAACGCGGTCCTTGCCGCCGCTGATCCTCCGATACTCGGGGCGTATGTCGTCGTCTCCGCTGCCGATCGATGCCGTGTTGGGCGACGCGGCCACGTTGTTCGACGACACCGACGAGTACGTCGCCACGCTCGGCCGTCTCGGG
Organism: Solirubrobacter sp.; assembly: GCA_035555675.1. Taxonomy (GTDB): domain Bacteria; phylum Actinomycetota; class Thermoleophilia; order Solirubrobacterales; family Solirubrobacteraceae; genus Solirubrobacter. Next base: position 19,448 of record DATMGH010000203.1, read on the forward strand.
CTCGACGAGTCTGTGGTCGTCGCCACGATCGAGGGGTTGATCGGGCCGGCGCCCTATGAGGAGCGCCGGTTCTCGCAGTTCGTGTGGCTGATCGTCGGGCTGGTCGCCGGCCTGCGGGTGGCCGAGGTCGACGCGACGTCGATGACGCAACGCCGTCTACGCATCGCGCTGCTCGACGCGAACGCGATGATCCAAGAGCACGGCCGAGTCGGTGCGTGTGCCAGGGCGGGCGTGGACTTGGCCGCGTTGGAGATGTTCTGGTCGTGCTGCGCTGCCCGATCGCCGCGTTGTGAGAGCTATGGAGTCCCGGGTTGGGTTGAGCCGGGAGCGCCGACCGAGGAATGGATCGACGGCTCGGTGGCGGCGCTGCTGCTCGGGGTGCTCGCGAGCGGGCGACTCGTCGAGACCGTGTGAGCGTTCCGGTCGCGCGGCTTCCAAAGAGAGTGACCGGGGCGACCGTTGACAATTTCATGACGGTCGCGAGAGGGATGTCTCGTTTCACGTCCACCGTGACCGGCACACTCTGACCGTGGCCGCCACCAAGTCCAAGGGGTTCCCGAAGCGCTTCGACCCGTTCGTCGGGCAGGCCCGCACGCAGGGCGCGCTCCGGTACGGCGCGCAGGAGAGCGCACTGTCGTCGATCTTCGACGACACGACCCGCCGGTACGCGCAGCAGTCGTTGGCGCAGGAGTCCGCGTACCGGTCTCTGCTCGGGTCGTTGCAGCGCGCGCCCGCGCAACTCCAGCAGGGCTACACGGACGCGGGCTTGTCGCCGAACGTTCTCCAGTCGCTCGCGGGAACGCCCGAGGGTGTCCGGCTGATGGGGTCCCAGGCGCGCGCGTCGACGGACTTGCAGATGCAGCGGCTCGGCGCGGAACAGGGGCAGCGGTTCATCCAGGGCAAGCTCGCTGACGACTACCGGTCGGACGTCGGCAAGCTCAACCAGCAGAAGGTCGCGATGGCGACGGAGCGCGGCTTGTACGAGTCCGGGCTGCTGGATGAGCTGATCGGGCAGGACCGGTCGCGCCGGTCGGAGATCAACGCGGCGGCCCGCAAGCAGCAGTTCGACGCCGACCAGGCGCTTGAGCAGCGCGGCCAGAGCGAGCGGAACGCGCTGATCGGCGCCGGGTTGAACCCGGACACGGGGGCGCCGCTGCCGGCGCGGTCGAAGACGGCGGGGAAGGTCAAGGCGGCGTCGCCCGCGACGATCAAGGCAGCTGCCGGCACGTTCAGCCAGATCCGTTCGCTCGTTCAGGCGCAGTGGGAGCACGGCATCGGCCGCAAGGCCGCGGGCCAGTCGCTCCTGCGCGGGCGCAAGGGAACGAAGGGCGAGAAGGTCTACGACCCGGTGACCGGCAAGCCGAAGCTCGACCCGAAGACGGGCACCCAGGTCACTACCGGCGCCAAGAGCGAGGTCCCGTCGTTCGCGAAGGACCAGCCGCTGCTTCAGGCTGCGTTGGACCTTGCGTACGACGGCCACGTGTCTCCTGCCACCGTCAGGCTCCTGCACAAGGCGTACGGGAACGGGATCGTCGGCGCGTTGCGGCTGAACACGAAACGCGGGACTCCTCGCCCGCAGCGCCCACAGCCGACCCCGACTGGCGTCTTCGCTCCCGGTTCGGTCCAGCCGCAGACGATCGGGTAGGGCCATGCCCGCGATCGACGCGAACGCGAACCGGCAGGTGGTGCGTCGCCGCCGGTACGGTGCCGCTGGTCGCGGCGCGGACACGACTTCCGTGCCGCGACCGCCGGCCGCGAAGCCGAAGCGGGCGTCGTCGTTCACGCGCCCGGTCGCGGAGCGCCCGTTCACGCAGCAACGCCAGCAGGCGCAGGAAAAGACGGACCGCGCGCAACGGCGGCTGCCCAGGGCGCCGATCGCGGCGCCGCCGATCATCCACAACCCGACCCCGCGGCAGGTGCAGGCCGCGAAAACACAGATCGTCCAGAGCGTCCGTCGAGCGGTCGGTCCGGCGCGCGGCGCGGAAGGGCAGGCCCGCCAGCAGCAGCTGTACCGGCAGATCCGCACGGACCCGAAGTACGCCGACGTGCGCCGGTCCGTCGCCCACTGGCAGCGCGAGGACGCGAAGCTGCGCGCGCCGCAGCGGTCTGGTCCCGCCCGGCCGGGCCCGCAGCCGCGGCGCGCCAGGATCGGTGTTGGGCCGGTGGTCGCGTCGGTGAACCTGACCGCGGCCAGCCAGGGCATCAAGAACCTCGCGGAGAAGGCCGCGCCCGGGCTCGCCGCATCCGCCAGCACCCCGGAGGGGAAGTTCTTCCGCGCCGGCCTGTCCGACACCGCGCACCTGCCGATCATGGGGCCGCAGCTCGCCTACGAGGTCGCCGCGGCGGCGAAGGAGGCGGCGGGCGGGGACACGGAGCGCGCGAAGGCGCTCGCGAAGGGGTTCACGCAGGGCGTTTATGGTTTCGCCGCCCAGGGCAAGTGGGACGAGCTGGAGGACTACGTCCGCGAGCATCCGGTGTACGCGATGCTCGAGCTGCGCGGTGGCAAGGGTCTCGTCGGTCGCGGCGCGGGCGCGGCGATGCGGTCCGGGGCGCTCGGCGGGACTGCTCGGCGTGCCGCGTCGACGAAGCGCGCGGACGTGGACTTGGCGGGCGGTACGGGCTCGCGGGTTGCGGATCGCCAGCACTACTCGCCGGACGTGATCACGAAGGCATTCCAGGTGTTCGCTGAGCGGCGTCGCGGCGGCGCTGGCCGGACGGTGCTGCGCGATCATCGGCTCAGGCGGCGCGCGGACTTCGAGTCCGACACGGCCGCGGCGACCTCACGGGCGTTGCGCCAGGACGAGGCGATCCAGGCGCGGGCGGCGCGGCCGATGGTTGGTCGCGGCGGTCAGCGGATCGTGACGGGCTCCCGGGCGGTGAACGCGGTGACGGCTCCGGTTCGTGCGGCGATGGATGCGAAGGCCCGTCGCAGCCCGCTCGCTGACGTGGTCCCGAATGTGGTGCAGGGCATCGTGCGGCCCGGGCACGTCGTCGCGGACTTGCGCAAGGAGCTGGCGCGGCTGGACCGGGTGCACGCGGCGGGCGAGTTCTCGACGGCGGCGCAGCGCAAGCAGAACCGAGCGACAGCCGGAGCGATCCGGCGCGTGCTGGACAGCCCAGTGGCGATGCGTAACCTCGACGAGCTGGTCCGGTCGGGCCGCGAGAACGTGGCGGCCGTCAACCGGCTCGAGCAGCGCGCCGCGGACCTCGGGGCGATCACGCCCGAGCGAGCGGAGCGGGCGAAGTTGTTCCCGGCCGCGCAGGCGCACCTGGGGGCGGAGTACTCGGACGCGCCGTTCCGGGCGGCCAGGGGCCGGGAAGTGGCCGCTGGGCGGGCGCTGCGTTCCGCTCAGACCCAGCAGCGGCGGGCGCGGGTCACGTACGCTCGGGCGAACGCTCGCGCTCAGCGCAACCTGGCGGAGAAGCGCCGCCAGTACTTGCGCCGCGACGAGACGTACACGAAGCTCGAACGCGAGCACGGGCAGCTGAAGGTCCGCAAGGAGACGCTGCGGGCCGCGACTCGCGAGGCGGAGGCGACCGGCAAGCCCGTCACGGTCCGGCTTGGCGGTGACGAGGTCAAGCTCTCACCGGGCGAGGCCCGGTCGATGCTCGACGCCGCGTCGAGCGCGCAGCGGTCAGCCGGGTCGGCGTTGGCCGCTCGTGCGCGTGTGCTGCACGAGAAGCCGCTCACGCACACGGTCTCCCGGGGGCCGCGCGAGGGGCAGCGGGTCCTGACCTCGAAGGCGACGGTCAAGCGCGCCGAGCGTCAGGTGCTGGCCGCGCGCGCCGCCCGGGACAAGCCGGCCTTGCAGACGGTGCCGCGCGCTCGCGCCGAGTTCGACGCGGCGCGACGCGAACGGCAGGCTGCGCAGGTCGGCGGCATCCGGAGCCTGAACGTCGGTGGCCAGCGACTCTCCAACGAGCAGGTCCGCCAGGCCGTCGGCGCGGACGTCGCGTACCTGCCGCATCACACGAAGGCCCGCGGCGCCAGGGCCTACTACCAGACCGCGTTCGCGGGCCGTAAGAACCTCGACGCGTCGAAGAAGCGCACGGGCGCCGCGTTCGAGAAGGGCGCCGACGACCGCTCCTACCAGGCGCTCGTCGAGCACCGCGTCCGCACTCGCGGTGTCGTGAGCCGGATCGCCGAGCACGACCAGATCGTGCACTCGATCGCGATCAAGGGACCCGGCGGCCGCATGATGACCTGGGAGCAGGCCGAGAAGATCGCCGAGAACGCCAGTGAGCGCGGCGCGAAGCTCGTCCCGTACCGCGCGGTGCCGGGCAGCTACGACCGCGCCCGACTCGAACGGATCGCCGAGCGGCAGGGCGCCGCCGATATGCCCGAGCTCGCGCGCATGATCGAGAGCGAGTTCGCGGAACGCCTCAAGGAGCCCGCGCCCGGTGACCGGACGGCTCGGAACGTCGTGCTGATCCCGGAGCAGATCGCCAACCAGCTCAAGGCGCAGCAGCAGGTGTCCTCGGGTCTCGGCCGCGCCGGCAACATCGCGTCCGACGTGTTCCGCCGCACGGTCCTGCCGTTCAGCGCGAAGTGGCTGATGGGCAACACGGTCGAGGCGATCGTCCGGTTGGGCGCGGTCGGCGCCGGCCCGAACAGCTACCGGATCGGCCGCAACCTGCTCAAGGAGATCGAGAAGCTGGATCGCGAGCAGGCGATCCGTGTCCGCGCCGCCCTGACCGGCGGGCTGCTGTACGGCAACCGCGGCTTGACGGTCAAGCGCGTCGCCGAGCATTTCGAAGGGACCGCGTTTCAGACGCCGGCCAGGGCGGTCAGCGTCGCCGGCCAGCTTCCCGTGGTCAAGCAGCTCGGGCAAGCCGCCAAGCACTTCACCGATGGCGTGTTCGCCTTCAACCGGTGGATCGAATCGACGTCGCAGATCGCGGCGCTCGGCAAGCACGCCAAGCGCGAGATGCAGGAGATGACCGGGTCTTGGGCGAAGGCGACCAGGGCCCAGGTGAAGGCGCTGCAGGACATCGCGCGCGGCTACACGCAGTCGAAGAACGTCCACGACGCCGCCCGGTACATCGACGAGACCCTGGGCCAGTACTCACGGTTCTCCCCGCAGATGCGCCGCTTCATCCAGTCGACCGCACCATTTCTGCCTTGGTACTTGAACTCGGCTCGCTGGGTGTTCTGGACGCTTCCCGCCAAGCACCCGATCAAGACGGGCCTGATGGCGAACGTCGCGGCGAACCTCCAGGCCGACTTCGATGCCAGCCACCAGACGCTGCCGCCCGGTGATCTTCGGGGCGAGATCGTCACCGACGACGGCACGGTCCTCCCGTACGGCCGGTACACGCCGTTCGGCGCGTTCGGTTCCGTGCTCGGCGGCGGCGACGAACAGCTATGGGCGCTCGTCGACCCGCTGTTCCCGCAGTTCAAGTCGGCGGCGCTCGCTGGCCTGGGACTGAACTTCTCAGGCCACCGCGCGAACCTCGCGCCGGGAGACCGCAGTCCAGACGGCGGCGTCGGGATCGCGGTCCGCGCGAGCATGGCGTTCAACAGCCTGCTCGAAGCCTTCGTGCCCGGTGTCAGCCGTCTGCGACAGGTCCGCGAGGGCGGCTCGACGCCGTTCGACAACTCGACGGTCTGGTCTCCGAAGGTCAAGCCCGGGACTCGCGTTCAGGGCGGCGCGGCGCGGCGCATCCTCGACCCGTTGCGGCCCGTCTCCGGCGTCAAGGGCGCGATGCAACCCGTGCCGGCCGCATCGCCGCCGTCACCAGACGAGATCGACGCTGCGCTTGACGCCGCCGCAACGGCGCTCGACACCGGTGATCTCGACGACGAGATCACTCGCGCGCTCGACGTGATCCCCTAGGAGCCTGTTGAACTATCGGCCGCCGCGAGGCGGTCGATCACGCTGAAGCGACCGCCGTCAACGACGCCGGCGCATCCTGCCGTGTCGAGGTCAGCGCCGAGGAAACGGTCGTTCGGGTCCTGGCCACTCGGCCGACAGGCCGAGCACTGTGTGCGCCGCCGTACTGGTTTCCTCGTCAAACCGGATCTCGTGATCAACGACGCGCGTCGTCGGAAATGGAAGCTCGGAATCGAGCGGACGAGCGGCCCATGGGTGATGCCAGAGGCGCGGCCACGTTCGGGCGCATGTGTGCGGGACGAGGTTGATCCCCACGAGGAGCGCCGCGATGTTCGTCGATGCAGGCCTCTTTCGGAGCCAGAGACCATCCTGGTGCCGCACGAGTTGTGCTCGGCGCTGTGCATCGACCTGCAACGCGCGACTGCCGAACAGCAAGGCGCCGATGTCGTCCTCACGAACGGTCGGAGAGATCGACAGCACCGCGAGCACCAGCGGCGCATCGAGAGATCCGTACCGCTTGCTCTTCCGGCACAGCGCCGCTCCGAGCCGCTCGCGGTCGTTGGCCGAACCCGCGGTGATGCCTCCTGACCCGACGAGGCGGTGATCGCGCGCACCCCGATGCTCGGGGGACACAGCTACCGCGCGGATCTCGAGTTCCCAGTCGGCCTCGACGATCGTGGTCTGCGGCAGCGTCTCGTACGAGCTTGCCGCGATGTGGTCGGGATCGATCGATGCCAGCCACGCGGCGATCGTCTGCGTGATGGCCTTCTTGCGCGGGCTCGACGCGCCGACTCGGACGAACTCGACGAGCACGTAGAAATCTGAGTTCGGGATTGCGTCGATCGCGTCGAGAACCTCGGCCTCGCGAGCTTCGTGCCGTCCGCTCGCTTCGATGCCGGAGAAGACGGTCAGCGCCTCGACGTAGAGATGGTCCGGCCCACGGGTCAGCTCGAAGTCCAGTCGTTTGCCTGTGTGCACAAGCGTCGGGTGCACCGCGATCGTGAACCTGAGGCTGGAGAACACACGGTGCAGGTAGAGCTCCCACCAGGCCGCGTAGTGCTGATCCGGAGCGGGCTTTCTGAAACGCCGACGCAGGTCCTCGTCGTCGTCGGGATAGGCGGCGTACCACTCATCGAGCGTCGCGCGGATGTGCTGCCAGACGACGCCGTCTGCTCGGTTGAGGAAGTCGAAGCTGCTCTCGCGACGCGTCGCCGGCGTCACGTCGTCACGCTCGAGGTCGTCGAATAGCGTCCGCTGCGGGGCCAAGGTCAGCAGCTCGTTTCGTAATCGGTCGCGAGTTGCAACTCCGAGCAGGTGTCTGCCGCTTGGCGCGCGATGTCGTCTACGCGAGGTTCGAGTGAGTTGACGCGACTGTCGAGGTCTGAGGTGTCGGACTCGATGTCGTCGGCGCGACCTTCGATGTCGTCGAGGCGTTCGCCGTGCTCATCGCGGGCGCCTTCGAGGTCGGCGATCCTGCTGCTGAGCGCGCTGGTGTCCTCGTCGCCGAGTTGACCTTGCAGCTCCGTCACCTGGGCCTCGAGATCGTCGATCCGCGACTCCAGAACGTCGACGCGAGAGGAAGTCTCGGCCAGCTCGGGGAACCAGCGGTCCTTGTCGAGCACGACCCACGTCGCGAGGACGGCGCCGGCGACGCCGATCGCGACCGCGAGAACGCGAAGTCCGCGGAGCCAACGGCGGGGTGAGAGCCAACGCTTCAGGCGCGCCTTCATCTTCGTCTCCGTGGTCGCGACGGCGGGTCCGGTGCAACCTATGCCAGACCAGGACCGCCGAGCAATCGCCGTGCGCTGTCGCCGCCGCCTTCCCGAGGGCCTATGCGAGTCGGTTCGCCTCGGCCGACCGCACCGCGCACGTGGTCGAACGAGCGGCCGAGCGAGTGCGCATAGCGTGAGAGCATCGTCTCCACGCGGTGACCGGCGATCGCGGCGAGGTCGGCGTCGTTGACACCGGCAGCGCGAAGCAGCGTGATGTACGAGTGCCGCATCTCATGCGGCCGGATGTCCAGGCCCGACGCCTCGCGGCCCGGCTTCCACACCTGTACCCACCAGTTCGCGTAACCCCAGAGCTTGCCGCGTGGCGACGGGAACAGCAGCGCGTCTGGGCGTAGTCGCTTGGAGCGATCGTCGTCGGCGGGCACCAACGCGGCCGGTCGCGTCGACAGCAGCAACTGCAGCTGGTCCATGAGGGCGCCGGGGACCGGCACGACACGACCGGCGTCCATCTCGCCGTGGTCGTTCTTCGTGCCTGAAAGCATCTCGCCGAGCGACACCGTCCAGGCGATGCTGAGCGTCCCGTCCTTCACGTTGAGGTCCGTCGAGTACAGCGCCAGCAGCTCGCCCGCCCGCAGTCCGCAGTCGGCCAGCACGCGCACCATCGGCTCCGCGTGAACGCGCCGCCACGCGTTCAGCTGTGGGCCGCCGGTGTCGGCCGACGCGCACGCTTGGGCGAACTCGTACATCTGTGCCCAGGACCAGACCCGGATTCGGCGCGGCGCCTTCTCGATCCGCGGATCGTTCGTTCGGACCTTCACGCCCTTGAATGGATTGGCCAGGAGGACGTCGTCTTCGATGGCGTCCTCGGTCATCGCCGAGAGCGTGCCGATGATGTTGATGACGCCGGTCCGGGCGCGCCGTTGCTCGGTGAGCAGGTGCGCAGTGAGCTGCACGGCGTGTCGGCGGCGAAGCTGGTAGAGCGGCCAGTCGCGCAGCGGCAAGCCCTCGATCCGGACGTCGAGAACAGCGCGCAGCCGGCACTCGTTGGTGCGGTTCGTGACCCGTGCCCGTGGCCGGCGCTCGGTCCATGTCGCCGCGTACTCACCGACCGTGCGCGGGTTGGTCGGGGTTCGCCGTTCGCGCTCGTAACACGCGTCGATCGCCGCCTGCGCCAGGCGACGGAGCGGGTAGGTCCCGCGGATATCCGGCCGCCACCCGATCCGGCGCTTGCCGGTCCGGTCGGTCCATCGAGCGACGTACACCTTGGTCCCGGACGGGTTGATGCGCGTGATGGGCGATTCGCGGCGTGACGGTATGAAGAAGAAGTCGGTCACGACGTCCTCGCTCGTGTGCGCGGCGACGCCGCTGCGGTCGGGTTGGTCCTGACGGGGCGCTGACGCGTCAGCGCCAGCGAGCTGAGGCCGCGGGCGAACGCGGCGCATGAGGTACTGCTGGACATCCAAACCCTTCCTGTTCTGCCGGGTCGCCACGCCGGCTGTCTAGGTGTATCGCGGTGGGTTGGGACCTCATTGCGCCTCCGAAGCGAGACTACGTCGCGCGGACCAGCGACGCAACGCGCCGTTTCGCACGCTGCGACAAGTTCGTGTCGCGGCGACCGGACTGGACAGCTGCGTGCGGTTGGGCGTACGATGCGCGCCGACATAGACAAAGTGGCCCGGCGCCACAGCGGAGTTGCACCTCCGCGGCGACCCGGGCCCGGACCAAGGAGATAGGGCTCCATGGCCAGTACGCACGCTACCGGCACGCTCGCCGGTGACGCATCCCCCGACGGGATGGTTCCCGTCGCTCGTGACCAAGACGATCCGCGAGTCGTCGAAGTTCCGTTGGCCGAGCTGGCCAACGTCCACGTCGCGCTCGACACCGGCGGACGGCGCCAGCCGCTCTCGCGACCCAATCTGGCGGGCTACATGTGCCCGTCGTTGATCCCCGCGGGCGCCGCGTTCGGCTACACCGGGACGCACAGGCGCCGGCGCGAAGTCCCGATCAAGGTGCTGATCCGGGAGGATCTGACGGATCCGCACGTCCTGGCGATGCTCGAGCGGCGAGCCGGTCACGCGAAGCTGAACCCGAACTACCGACCGCCGATCCCGCACGAGGAGTACCAGCGCCTGTTGGTGGCCATGCGCGCACCGGAGCTGTTGCAGGCGGCGCGCGAATGGTTGGTGAACTCGACCGTGTTGGACGTCGACCGCGTCGCCGCCATGTCGGAGCGCAACATCCGGACAGCGCTCGACTGCCACTACTGGCCCGGCGGGTTTCCGCGCTTCGTCCACGACCGCACCGGAGCGTGACCATGAGCGACACCGATCGGCTGGCCGCCGCCCTCACTGCGCTGCGGTCCGGCGAGCGCTACCGGTTCAGCCACTGCACCGTCACGGTCACGTCGAGCCCGCTCTGCGGCCGCTACGTCATCGAAGGCCAACTCGCCGAGCAGTGGCACACCACCGACGACGTCCGCGAGGCCCTGGAGGCCGTCGACGAGTTCCAAGACCACCCGATGCCCGCGATGATCGACGCACGCCGATGCCGCCTGCTCGCCGCGGCCACGGCCTGCTACCGGCGCCGCGATGTGCACAACGCAGCCGGATCGACTTCGCTGGCCGAACACCTCGAGGCGACCGGTGACGTGTACCTCGACCGCGCACGAGCGCTCTCCGACGAGTGGGAGACACCCCGATGACCGCAGCCACCATCGACCGAACCCTCATCGGCCGTCCGCACGCCCCGAGTCGCCGCGGCTGCGACTGCGCCCACGCGCCCAACGCGGGTGGCGCGCTCGTCCCCGTGTGCCATCTCGCCGACGGCGAGCGCGGCGAGATCATGCGCGAACGGATCACCGCGCACATCTCAGGTGGCTTCATCTTCGTGGACTTCGAGGACGGGCTGGTCACCTACTCGCTGGCCGAGCTGACCGAGGCCGAGCTCGACCTCGTGCATCGGATCGCGGACGAGTACGAGTCCAGCGACCTGGCCGTCTGGCACGACGAGCTGTTCCCAGAGACCTGCCGGCCGTCCTGGCCTCGCCGGCTCCTCGTGACGACGCTCGAGCGGCTGGTCGATCGCGGCGCCTGGCTTCTAGAACGCATCGACTGACCGCCGGTCGGTGGGCACGACACGAGTCGTGCCCACCACTTCCGGGCGATCTACGGCCCAGACAGCCCGGGGCGGGGTGAACCCTCAGCTCGGGTCAAGAAACCGTGCAGATGCGTACCCGGATGGCTTCGCACACGTGTTCTGCGACGCATGCTGGCCAACTAAGCGCCTACAGCAGACCGGTGCCGTGGCCGCTCGTCGCGATCACGCCCAGCCCTCGCCAGACGTCCGGCAGCGACCCCACACTTGGCGAATGGCTGGCCAGCGCCACTACCCGGAGCCGCAGCGTGAAGCGCTCCTCCAAGCGGTCGTCATCAACGGCCTCTCGATCGCCGAAGCGGTCCGCCGCGCAAAGGCCGGCACGCTCGGCGATGTCAGCCCGTTCACGATCCCATATTCGAGCGCCAAGACGATCGTCGCCAACGGGCGCGACGCCTTCGCCGTCTCCGCCCCTGACCGCGCCCACGGCGCCATCGACCGGGCCGCGCTCCAACTCGTAGGCCAAGCCCTGCGCGCCGCCAACCAGCTCGCCGACGACGCCGACCCCGTCGCGATCAAACGCACCGCCGACGCACTCGTCGCGGCACGCCGGGCACTCCCGCCACAGCCGAAGACACCAAAGCCCGCCGAACCCCAAGAGCCGACCACCACGGCGCCTGACCCGGCCGTAGCAGCGCTGCTCAAGGCGGCAGAACGGCACGCCGCATGACCGCCGACGACATCGCCGGGCAGTTCGAGGCCCTCATCGCCACGGTCGAGGACTGCGGCGGCGACACACCGATCCTTGCCGCCCTCGCCCGCCTCGACGGCTTCCACTTCGCGGAGACGGCCGAAGCGATCGAGGCCATGCTGCTCAACGGCGGCCGCACCAACCCGACCGAGCCGGTCGACCCAGACGAGATCGACGACGACTCACGCCAAGACGCCACCGACGCCGCGGCGCTGCTGGCGATCGGGTTCCTCGTCGGTCGGCGCTCGATCGGCCAGAGCTGACGGCCCCACTCCGCGGCAACCCCCGAGGCGAGCGCCACTGACCGCGGGCTACCACTGGCGGCGATCAGCCGATCGCTTCCCGCGTTCCACCCCGCGCGACGCATCAGGACGTGCAGCACCTCGCGGCGCGTAATACGCTCGCCCCGAGCCAAGGCGATCCGCGCGTAATACGCAACGCCGAACCACGCCACCGAGACGCGCCAGGACGCCCGACATGCGACGAAAGCGCGAAACCGGGCGCGGACCGGTTCACCCTCACGCGCTCGTTGCTGCTTTCGTGCGCGTGCGGGCTTGGCCGGCGCTGCATTGCGTGACGCAACCGACTGCGAGGTCGTACTGGTTGGCGAGCTGGCCTGACCCTGCGACCGCCGGCGACCTGGCCGGCCAGCGCGTCCCCCTGCGGCGTGTCAGCGTGGGATCTCGGCGCCCTCGAACGGGTCCCACTCGCCGGACGTGAGGGCGGCGATCGCTTCGCGTCGTCTGTGAGGCCCTGATCGTCTGATGGCCGAACCGAGCGCGGCGGGCCCGAAGTTCTGCTGGGCGAACCGCATGAAACCTCGTGTCTCTCATTGGAGTCTTGGTCCGGGGTCGATGCCGGTGTGCACGGCGTCGGCCAGCTCGGCGAGCAGCAGGTCGCCGTCGTGGACGAGCACTTCCGCGTTTGGCGAGCTCAGGTCGCGGGCGAGGAGCGTACGGACGCTCGCAACGTCACCGTCGATGATGGAGCCGCGCTTGTTGACCGCGCGTATGCGGAACCGGACCGTGTGTCCGCAGCCGCAGAAGCAGCGTGCCATGTCAGCTGCCACCTCCCTGTTGCGGTCGCCCGAGCTGTTCTTTCTGCTCATCGCTGAGGTACGGCTCCATCAGGGTTCGCAGATCGCGGGTCACGCGCTGGTAGGCGGCGACGCGGCGGTCGACGAGACGTTGTATCCGGGGCTCGGAGTCGGCTTGGCCGTCTCGGACGACGCCGAGCAGTCGGCTGAGGGCCGTGTGAATTCCTGTCCGGGCTTTGTCGAGGCGGCGGAGCTGGACTTGGACGTCGCTATCAGTGATGTCGGCGGTGCGGTTGCGCATGGCGCTGAGTGCCCGGTCGGCGTTCCGTAGGCGCTGCTTCGAGCTCGCGATCCATTCGCTGTATCCGATCTTTGTATCGCCGTAGTCGTCGATCACGCGGGTGACGGTGGTGCTGAATCGGTTGCCGAGCGAGCCATGCTGGTCGAGCAGGCGAGCGTCGCGGTCGGATAGCTGGTCGCTCTGGCCAGCGAGCTTCATGCCGACCGGGTCCGGTGAGGAGGCGATCGCTGTGTCCGTGGCCCGCTCGAGCTCGTGCGCGGATGGCGAGGTCGTCCGGTCGCGATGGCGCAGGGCGGGCATGCCGAGTACGCCGAGAAAGACGAGGCTGAGCACAAGCGGCGAGTACGTGGCGCGGAGGTAGTTCCAGGATCGGCGCCTGAAGATCCAGCGGATCACGACCCACGCCACGAGGCCGTACAGGTAAATCACGGCGAAGGTGCTGACGACTCCGCTGACCGGCCCGAACGCCGGAGTGTCGACCCAGTTCTCAGGGTCCCATCCGCCGGCGGCCCCGGCGAGCAGGCAGAGGCCCAGCGCGACCCATCTTCCCCACTGCAGCCATGGGCCGCGTTTCGGGCTGGTCGAGGTGCCTGCGTTCTCGTCCTCATCGATGCGCGTGGCGGCGTCCGCCTGCGATCCGTGCGCCGCCGAGTCGACGGGGACTTTCGCCGACATGCTTGCAGGCGGTCGTGACGGCCTGTCAGTCCATATCACTTCTCCGAGCCGCAGGAGGCCGGCGCCGGGAAGCGCAAGGAGGCCGACGACGCTGGCCGCGACCATCGCGACGAAGCCCATCACGACGACGCCCTCGATCACGTCGCCGTCCAGAATCATCTTCAGGCCAGTCCACTCGTAGTAGAGACCCGCGGCGAGCGCCGCCAGGTTCGTGGCGACAACGATGAGACCGCCGAGTACGAGCGCCGGGACGGCCACGGCGCGGCGCATCCGCCAGGCACCGCTCATCGAACGGCCCTCAGCAGCGCTCGTGCGAGCACACCGACGGCGACCGCGAGGACAGCTCCCGCGCCGGCGGTGAGCGCGATCACCTTCGCTGGCCCGTACGCGAACGGATGGCCGCTCGCGTACTGGAGCTCGTGCACGGCGACGCCAGCGAGGGTCACCGCCACGACTGCCGAGAGGGCGAGGACCGTGGTCGCCGCGGACGAGATCGCGCGGCGGTCTACGTCTGCTAGCGGAGAATCCGCAGGCGGGTCCGACTCGCGAGTGGTCACCATACGCGTCTTCCTTGATCGCTCGGGATTCGTGCCGAGCTACGCTACCTGCCGCCGCGCACGCCGGGCAAGTGAACGATCGTCCAGGCCACAGCGGGATGCGGTCCTGAATGATCCAGAAGCGATAGCGGTGCGACCGCGCCGCCCGTCATACTCGGTGAGCCGGTTCCGATACCCGGCCTTCACGAACTCTTCGAGCGGCCCCACAGCGGGGCCGTTCGACGTTCCGCACCTTTCTGTCCGAGGGTAGGCGCGAAACTCTGCACCAGTAGTTCGTGAACCAGTGCCGCAGTCGCGGCGCGCGGAAAGGAGTATCGGGTGTGCAGATCAGCGAAGGAACGTCGCCTGAGGCGGCGTTCGGTCGTCCTGATTCGGCAGTTGCAGCGAGCCCACCCGAGCGACGGCATCGCAGTCGTTCGTGAGCTCGTACAGCGAGGCGACGTGGTCGGCGCCGCCGCGGCGTTCCGCGGCGCGTCGGAAGGCGGCTTCTACGACGAGGAGACGCTTCTCCGAGGCGCCGTTCTCACGACCGAGGAGTCGCGTGAGGCTGACGTACGAGCAGCTGCGGTCGGGCGCCTGAACCGAGAGGCCGACGTGCGCGCCAGGGCGAGCCGGTGCCGGCGAGATGCCTCGTACGCGATGGTGACGCGGTTCGCCGCGAAGGACGGTAACCGGAACGCTCGCGAAGCTCTGAGGATCATGGCTCGCCGTCGGCGCGCCGGCACGATCGGCGCCGTGCGACGCGACCCGGCGCACGTTTCGAAGCTCCCGCGCCGCCGCGCCCGTGCTTCGCACGGGCCTCGGGCCGGCGCGCGGTCGCGCGTCCGGGCGTCGCGTGCCGGGCCTGACGACGGCCCTGCACGACCTGAGCCGCCGGCGCATGACGTAGCGCGCCGGCGGCTGTTCACGCCACCTCGCTCGCGGGGTCGGCGATGAACGAGACGCAGCAGCGCTCGCGGCCGGTGCGCGGGCCGCTCTTCGAGCAGGCCGTCCGGCTGGCGCCGCGGGTTGGCGACGCCCGGCGGCTGAAGGTGCTCGCCTTGATCGCAGCGCATGCCGACGCGGGCTGCCCGAACCCGACGATCGGCGAGCTTGCGATGCGGCTCGGCGAGCGGCGCGTGACCGTCGTTCGGCTGATCGACCGCTTGGAGGCCGACGGTCTCCTCGCCGTTCATCGCAGCGGCGCGAGCAGACGATCGCGTGTCACTCGTTACGAGCTGCGGCTCGAGGGTGGTGGTCGGCGATGAGCGAGCACGCCCCGACGCCGTTCACCGTGTTCGGGTACTCCGACCTGCTGCGGATGCCGGACCCGCCGTGGCTGATCGACGGACTCCTGCCCGGCAACGGGCTCTCGGTCCTCTACGGCGCGCCCAAGAGCGGCAAATCGTTCATCGCGATCGACTGGGCGATGTCGATCGCCAGCGGGCGATCATGGCTCGGGCGAGCCGTCCAGCGCGGCTGGGTGCTCTACATCGCCGCGGAGGGCGTCGGCGGCCTGAAGGCGCGAGCTCGCGCCTGGCACGACACGCACGACAAGCCGACGGACGACGATCTTTGGATCCGGTGGCTGCCCGAGGCGGTCGATCTTCGCAACCGCGAGCAGATCGAGCGCGCGCGGAGCACGATCGCCACGCTGCCCGAAGCGCCGCGGCTGATCGTGGTTGACACGATGGCGCGCACGATGCCCGGCGGCGACGAGAACGCCGCCCGCGATGTCGGCGAGTTCATCGCCGCACTCGACCTCCTGCGCGCAGGGCAGGCCATCCTCGTCGTACACCACGCGGGCAAGGCCGGCGACAGTCACCGCGGCTCGAGCGCGCTGCGCGGGGCCGCCGACCTCATGGCGAGGGTCGAGCGCGACGACCGTGGCCCGAAGCTGACGCTCGCCTGCGAGGACATGAAGGACGCCGCCGAGTTCGAGCCGATCCCTCTCCGGCTCGAGCCAGCCAGTGACTCATGCGTGATCTCGCTCCAGCTCGAAACGGTCGAGGCCCGCGACGATCTCCATGACCGGGTCCTGGACTTCATCCGCGCCGACGGCCCTGTCTCGCAGAACACGATCGAAAAGAAGGTCGAGGGCCGCGCGACCGAGATCCGCAGAGCCCGCGTAGCGCTCGCGGACGCCAACCTGATCCACAAGCCCGGCCGCGGCTGGGAAGTGCGTCCCAGCGACCGGGACGCACTTGGGACGCACCCGTTTCCGGCACTCGCGGAGGAGGTGCGTCCGGCCGGGGGGAAGAAGACGAAGTCTTCCCCGGTCGGGACGCACCCCGAGCCCGCGTCCCGCGTCCCGCGTCCCGACATCCCGGACGTACCCGGCGCACCCGAACTCCCGCTCGACACCGAGGCCGACCGATGAGTCGGACCTGGACGTGCCTGCGCTGCGGGGTCGACTACGCCAACCGCCCGGACTGGTTGAACCCCTTCTACTGCGGCGAGCGCTGCGACGCGGAGCAGCTGGCCGAGTGGATCGCCGCACACTCGCGGAGTAGCCAGCTCGCCTTCGAGGCGGCGAACGGCACCAGGCCGTCCCCGAACGACCCCGATCGGCGGCGGCAGAGCACCGTCGGCAAGCGGGCGGGACGCGGAGGGCGGTCGCGATGACCGAGACGACAGCGCGATCGTGCGCGGTGTGCGGCCGGTCGATCGACCACATGCGCGGCGACGCGCACACGTGTGGCGCTCGCTGTCGGCGCGAGGCAAGCCGACGCCGACACGGCATCCTGATCGAGCGCGCTGCGACTTCGTGCGCACATTGCGGCTCCGAGATCACCGGCCGCCGCCGTGACGCCGTGTACTGCGGGCCGCGCTGCAAGCGACTCGCGGCCCGCGAACGGCTCGGCGCACGCATCGCCGCCGCGTCGAGCGCCGAGCCGCAGCGTCACGACCTCGCAGCGACGAGGGCAGCGAACCTGAAGCGCGCGCAAGGGGCGGCCCGATGACCGGCTTCGTCCTCGGACGCGAGTGGGTCGAGGCCAGCCGCATCCGCGAGGCCACCGGCTGGAGCCAGCGGAAGACGCAGCGGGTGCTGGACCGTCTACAGCGCCGCGAGCTGGTCGAGCGCACGATCCGCGCCGACGGCGTCCCGCTCTGGCGGCGTACCGACGGGAGGCGCCCGTGAGCGCCCACACGATCGACGTCGCGGCCGTCCCGCGGCTCGCGCTGACCATCGAGGAAGCGTGTGCGGCCCTCGGCTGCGGATGGGACTTCTGGCGAGCGCATGTCGAGCCCGAGTTGCGCGTCGTACGGCGCGGCCGCAAGAAGCTGGTCGCGGTCGCCGAGCTTCAACGTTGGCTCGACGAGAGCGGGGAGAAGGTGCTCGAGCGGCGATGACACAGGGACAGCTACCCCGCACACGCAGAAAACCGCTGCAAATCAACGGGTGCGCGCCATGTGCGCGCCAGCTGGGCAACGCCGACCGGGTCGGGTGCGAGCGCTCGCGACGCGACCCGACAGGGCGGTGTCGGCCCAGCCCCGACCCGGGCACCCCCTCGCGGATGGGACCCGCCGCGCGCGCTCTGGGACTCCAGGTCTGTCACGCGCGGCCGTCACTCCCCGGTTCGACATCTCGTCGCGGGCGCTGTACCGTCGGCTCGAACAACGAAAGCGCCCCGGCGCGGTTGCAGCCGCCCGGGGCATGGCCCAAGAGGAGTAGAGCCTCATGAGCAAGTCGAACCCTACGCGGTCGCGTTCGTACGAAGGGATCCGCGTCCGCCATTCGCGGTCGTGCCGAGTGCACTCCGCTGGCCGTTGCAACTGCGAGCCGTCGTACGAGGCCTGGGTCTTCCTGAAGCGGGAGAATCGGAAGCTGCGCAAGACGTTCAAGTCGCTGGCTGCCGCGAAGGCGTGGCGGGCGGATGCGTTGGCGGCGGCGAACCGGGGTAAGCTGCGCGGGCCGGTGTCGACGACGCTGCGGCAGGCGGCGGACGCGTTCTTGGAGGGCGCCGAGAAGGGCGAGATCCCGACGCGTTCGGGGAAGCGATACAAGCCGGCGACACTGCGCGGGTACCGGCGGGCGTTGCGGTTGCGGGTACTGCCGAAGCTCGGCGACATGAAGCTTTCGGACGTCACGCGGGCCGACGTGCAGGACCTGGCGGACAAGCTGACCGGAGCGGGGCTGGCCGCGTCGACAGTGCAGAACACGCTCGACCCGGTCCGGAAGATCTTCGATCGCGCCGTGAAGCGGGATCTGGTCGCGGTCGATCCGACGGAAGGGCTCGAGTTGCGCCGGCCGGACGGGCGGCGGGATCGGATTGCGTCGCCAACGGAGGCGGTGAGGCTGCTGGCGGCGCTGCCGGACGCTGAGCGGGCGTTGTACGCGACGGCGATGTACGCCGGGCTGCGCCGCGGGGAGCTGCGCGCGTTGCGTTGGGACGACGTCGATCTGCCCGGACGACGCATCAACGTCGAGCGTGGCTGGGATGACGAGGAGGGCGAGCAGGACGGTAAGAGCGAGGCGGCTCGACGTCCGGTGCCGATCGTGAAGCCGCTGGCGCGCGAGCTGGCGGCGCACAAGCTGCGTACGGGCCGGGACGGGGACGCGCTTGTCTTCGGCTTGAGCGGGAACGAGCCGTTCTACCCGGCGACGGTCCGGCGGCGCGCGCTGGCGGCGTGGGAGGCCAGCAACGAGAAGGCGCTGAAGGCGGCAGCGGACACCGGCCAAGACCCGCAGTCGGTCGAGCTGCTGGAGCCGATCGGCCTGCACGAGTCGCGGCACACCTGCGCGAGCGGGCTGATCGCCTCGGGCGCGAACGCGAAGACGATCCAGAAGGTCATGGGACACGCGTCGATCCAGGTCACGTTCGACGTGTACGGTCACCTGATGCCAGGCGGGCTGGACGAAGCACTGGACGCCTTCGACGCGTATCTCGACGCGAAGGCCGGTGCCCGGTGAGGCTTTACCACACGACAACCGAGAACGCAGCTCAGAGCATCCGGCTTCCGCGACGGCCGGACGCGGGGCGAAGCGATTCGACCGGATGAGTTGTTGACCGCGGAGTACCGTCGCGTGGCGGGTTCTCCCGGCTGCCCTGCCGCGGGATCGCGAATTCGTACAAGAGGGGCGAGCGCTCCCCTGACTGGCGCATCCAGTGGCGCACATCGGCCCCCGAGAACGACGAAACCCGCCGGGCAAGCGGGTTTCGTCAAGTACCGCTACGGGGATTCGAACCCCGGTTTCCGCCGTGAGAGGGCGGCGTCCTAGTCCCCTAGACGATAGCGGCAGGAATCAACCGGCGCCCAGACTAGCAACGGGCGTCGGGAGTGCGGCTGAGAGGACTCGAACCTCCACGGGCGTAAAGCC
Organism: Solirubrobacter sp.; assembly: GCA_035555675.1. Classification (GTDB taxonomy): domain Bacteria; phylum Actinomycetota; class Thermoleophilia; order Solirubrobacterales; family Solirubrobacteraceae; genus Solirubrobacter. The sequence continues at coordinate 38,727 of DATMGH010000203.1, forward strand.
CACAGGCACCTGAAGCCTGCGTGTATACCAATTTCACCACAGCCGCTTGCTGCGGCCGCGAAGGATAGCGTGCCGTGGCGAGGGGGCTGGAGAGCGGCTGGTCCGGGTACCGACGTTACGCAGATCTTTACCTCGCGCTTGCACTTCTTAACGACAATGCCGAGCGCAAGGCACTGACCACGCCGTCCCGGAGGTTGCCCGTGGCCGTCGCCGACCCTCGACTCCAGCAGCAGACCGAAGCGCCCCCGCAGTCCGAAGCGCCCACGCAGGAAACCGGCACGCTGCCGAAGATCCCGGATCGGGAGCGGCGCAGAGCGTCGATGACGATGCCCCGGCTGGCCGCCGGACGCTACCTCGCGGTCGAGGACGGCGGCGACGTCGTGCTGATGGCGCTCAACGCGCCGCTGATGCGGATCGGACGCAGCCCGGCGTCGGAGATCGTGCTCGACGACGCGTCGGTGTCGCGCCGGCACGCGCTGATCACGCAACGCGGCGAGAAGACCGTGATCCTCGATGACCGCAGCCGCAACGGCCTGCACGTCAACGGGGCCCGGGTCAGCGAGGCGGAGCTGCACGACGGCGACACGATCGTCTGCGGGCACGTGACGCTGCGTTACGTGGAACGCGTGGAATAGATTTCGGACCGCAGGGTCCGCATCCTCATAAGATCCGTGCGCGATGTCGCGCACGGATCACACTCGGGTCGTCTTCTCCTCATTGCTGCTCGCGGGGATGGCGTTCGCGCTCTCGCAGACGGTCGTCTCCCCCGCGCTCCCGGAGATCCAGCGCGAGTTCGGCGCCGACGCGGCGTCGGCCGCCTGGATCCTGACCGGGTACCTGCTCGCCGCGTCGGTCGCGACGCCGATCGTCGGCAAGCTCGGCGACCTGTTCGGCCGCGGGCGGGTGCTGACCGTGGTGCTGCTGGTGTTCGCGTTCGGGAGCGTGGTCTGCGCGCTCGCGCCGTCGCTCGCGGTGCTCGTGATCGGGCGCGTGATCCAGGGCGTCGGCGGCGGGATCTTCCCGCTCGCGTTCGGGATCATCCGCGAGACGTTCCCACCGGAGCGCGTCGCGACCGCGATCGGCGGGATCAGCGCGACGTTCGGCATCGGCGGCGGCGTCGGGCTGGTGCTCGCGGGCCTGATCGTCGAAGCGCTCGACGCGTCCTGGCTGTTCTGGCTCGGGCTGATGGCGCTGCCGGCCGCGTTCGCGATCCACCGCTACGTCCCGCGCGAGCAGACGCGGCCGGACTCGCGCGTGGACTGGCTCGGCGCGGCGCTGCTCTCGGTCGCGCTCGCGTCGCTGCTGTACGGGCTCAGCAAGACGAACGCCTGGGGCTGGGGCTCGCCGCGCGTGCTCGCGTTCACGCTCGGCGGGCTCGCGGTCGGCGCGCTCTGGGTCTGGGTGGAGACGAAGGTCGACCAGCCGCTGGTGGACATGCGCGTCCTGCGCCGCCGCCCGGTGCTGATGACGAACATCACTGCGGTCCTGGTCGGGTTCTCGATGTTCGCGTCCTTCCTGCTGATCCCGCTGCTGGCCCAGACGCCGGAGCGCGTCGGCTACGGGTTCGGCGCGTCGGTCACCGGCGCCGGCCTGCTGATGCTGCCGAGCACGCTGGTGATGCTGGTCGCCGGGCCGTGGGCCGGGCGGCTCGCGACCCGCTTCTCGTCGCGGCTGCCGCTGGTGATCGGCACCGGCGTCGGCTCGCTGGCGTTCATCTTCTACGCGCTCGCGCACGGCACCGAATGGCAGATCTGCATCGGCGGCGGGCTGCTCGGCATCGGCATCGGCTTCTCGTTCGCGTCGATGGCGAACCTGGTGGTCGAGTCGGTCCCGCGCGAGGAGGTCGGCGTCGCGACCGGGATCAACACGATCATGCGCTCGCTCGGCGGCGCGCTGGGCGCGCAGCTGGTCGCCAGCCTGCTGACCGCGAAGACGATCAGCGGGACGCCGATCCCTGCCGAGGCGGCGTACACGGACGCGTTCGTGGTCGCGGCGATCGCCGCGGCGCTCGCGATGCTCGCCGCGCTGGCGATTCCGCGCACCGGCGGGCCGTCGCCGCAGGCGGTCACCGCCCCCGCGGCTGCCTAGGCACTGCCTGAGCTACGGTGGGGTGATGCGCCGCATCGCCGCCCTTCTGGCCGGCCTCGCGCTGGTCCTCGCCGGTTGTGGGTCCGACAACGATTCCGCCTCTTCGTCCAAGCCGCCGCTGACCGTCTCGGCCGCGGCGTCGCTCAAGAAGGCCTTCACCGAGTACGGGAGCGCGTTCGCGCCCGCGACCGTGCGCGCCTCGTTCGCGGGCTCCGACGAGCTCGCCGCCCAGATCCGCCAGGGCGTCAAGCCGGACGTGTTCGCCTCGGCCAACACCACGCTGCCGGACGCGCTCTACAGCGAAGGATTGGTCGAGAAGCCGGTCACCTTCGCGGCCAACGAGCTCGTGCTCGCGGTGCCGGCCGGCAGCTCGATCAGCGGCCTCGACGACCTCGCCAAGCCGGGCACCACGATCGCGATGGGCTCGAAGTCGGTCCCGGTCGGCTCCTACACGCGCAAGGTGCTCGCCGGGCTGCCGGCGGACGAGCGCCAGGCGCTGCTCGCCAACGTCCGCTCCAACGAGCCCGACGTGGCCGGCGTGGTCGGCAAGGTCGTGCAGGGTGCGGTCGACGCCGGGTTCGTCTACCGCACCGACGTCGAAGCGACCGGCGGGAAGCTCAAGGCGATCTCGCTGCCCGCGGACCTCAAGCCGCAGGTGGCGTACGGTGTCGCCGTGGTCAAGGGCGCGAAGCACCCCGAGCAGGCCCAGCAGTTCGTCGACGGGCTCCTCGACGGCGCGGGCCGCGACGCGCTCGACCGCGCCGGGTTCCTGCCGCCGCCCGCGACGTGAGCGGCGGCAGGCCGTGGTTCACGGTCCTGCTCGTCGCGGCGCTCACGCTCGCGCTGACGTTCCTGGTCCTGCCGGTGGTGGCGATCTTCGTCGACGTCGGGCCGCGCGAGCTGATCGCGTCGCTCGACGACCCGGCCGCGACCGACGCGCTCAAGCTCTCGCTGCAGACGAGCGTGGCCGCGATCGCCCTGATCCTCCTGGTCGGCACGCCCGCGTCGTGGCTGCTGGCCACGCGGGCGTTCCGCGGGCGCGAGCTGCTGATCACGCTGGTGGAGCTGCCGCTGGTGCTGCCGCCGGCGGTGGCGGGGATCGGGCTGCTGGCCGCGGTCGGCCCGCGCGGGCTGCTCGCGCCGCTCGGTGTGTCGTTCACGCTCTCGACCGCCGCGGTCGTGGTGGCGCTGACGTTCGTCGCCGCGCCGTTCTACCTGCGCCAGGCGCAGTCCGCGTTCGCGGCGCTGGACCGCTCGTGGCTGGACGCGTCGCGGACGCTCGGCGCGGGCGAGGCGCGCACGCTCGCCCGGGTCGCGATCCCCTCGGCGCTGCCGGGCCTGACCGCCGGGCTCGCGCTCGCGTGGGGCCGCGCGCTGGGCGAGTTCGGCGCGACGCTCATGTTCGCGGGCTCGTTCCAGGGTGTGACCCAGACCGTGCCGCTGGCGATCTACGAGCGCTTCGCGACCGACTTCACCGGCGCGCTCGGCCTGTCCGCGGTGCTGGTCTGCGTGTCCGCGGCGCTGCTGCTGTCCGTCAAGCTGGCGTTCCGTGCTGCGGGTTGAGCTGCAGGCCACGCGCGCGTCGCTCGACGTCGCGCTGACCGTCGCGGACGGCGAGTGCGTCGCGCTGGCCGGCCCGTCGGGCGCCGGCAAGACCACCGTGCTGCAGACGATCGCCGGGCTGTTCCGCCCGGAGCGCGGGCAGGTCGTCTGCGACGCCACGTGGCTCGACGTCGAACGCGGCGTCGACCTGCCGCCGGAGCGCCGCCGCTGCGGCTACGTGTTCCAGGACTACGCCCTGTTCCCGCGCATGAGCGCGTGGCGCAACGTGGCGTACGGGATCCGCGCGCGCGACCGGCGGCAGCGCGCGCTGGCGCTGCTGGAGCGGTTCGGGCTCGCCGACCGGGCGGACCACCGCCCCGGCGAGCTGTCGGGCGGGGAGCGTCAGCGGGTCGCGGTCGCCCGCGCCCTGGCGCGCGACCCCGCGGTCCTGCTGCTGGACGAGCCGCTGTCCGCGCTGGACCCGCGTACGCGCGCGGCCGCGGCGCGCGAGCTGACCGCGGTGCTGCACGAGACGGGCGTGCCCACGCTGCTGGTCACGCACGCGTTCGACGAGGCGGCGGCGCTCGGCGACCGCGTCGGCGTGCTCGACGGCGGCCGGATCGTCCAGCTCGGCCCGCCGGCGGAGCTCTCGGCGCGGCCCGCCTCCGCGTTCGTCGCGGACTTCACGGGCGCGGTCGTGCTCACCGGCGTCGCGGCGCCCGGCCCCGACGGGCTGACGGCGGTGGCGCTCGACGGCGGCGGGACGATCGTCTCCACGGACACGCTCAGCGGCCCCGTCGGCGCGAGCCTCTACCCGTGGGAGATCGTGCTCGAGCCCGGCAGCGCACCGTCCTCGGCGCAGAACCACCTCGCCGCCGAGGTGGTCTCGATCACCGAGATCGGCGGGCGGGCACGCGTCGGGCTGCTCGCCGGGCAGCCGCTGGTGGCCGAGGTGACGGTCGCGTCCGTGCGCGCGCTCGGGCTCGCCCCGGGCACGCGCGTGACCGCGACGTGGAAGGCCGCGGCGACGCGGCTCGCCCCGCGCTAACGGCCCACGGCGGGGAAGACCGGCTGCACGGCCGGCGGCACCACGCGCACGCGCGCGTCGACCACGGCGGCGCCGGAGGGACCGACCATCACCGGGTTGAGGTCGAGCTCCGCGATCGCCGGGTGGGCGTCGGCCAGCGCGCCCACGCGCACCGCGATCTCGGCCAGCGCGCCGACGTCCGCCTGCGCGCGCTCCAGCAGCGCCAGCGAGCGCAGCGAGCCGATCATCGCCTCCGCCTCCGGCAGCGCCAGCGGCGCCAGCCGCACCGCGACGTCCTCGAGCACCTCGGCCGTCCCGCCGCCCGCGCCGCACGCGACTACGGGGCCGAACCGCTCGTCCGCCAGCACGCCGACCAGCATCTCGACGCCGGGCCCCGCCATCCGCTGCACGAGCAGCTCCTCCACCGGCGTGCCCGCGCCCGCGAGCTCCCGGGTGACGTCGACCGCCGCGCGCCGGACCGCGGTCGGCCCCGCGAGCCCGAGCCGCACGGCGCCCGCCCGCGCCTTGTGGACCACGCCCGGCGCCACGCCCTTGAGCGCGATCGCGCCACCCAGCTCCGCCGCCGCCTTCGCCGCCGCCGCGGGCGACGCCACGCGCCGCTGCTCGACCAGGGCGATCCCGTACGCCGAGAGCAGCGCCTCGACCTCGTCCGGCCGCAGCCACCCGCCGCCGCGGGCCAGCGCACCGGCCAGCACGCCCGCCGCGGCGTCCCCGTCGACCCCGTCGAGCGGCGCCGGCTCCGGCGGCGGCGCCGCGCGGAAGCGCCCGTAGGCGACGGCCCGCCCGAGCGCGCGCGCCGCCGCCTCCGGCGCGCGGAACGTCGGCACCTTGCGCTCCCCCGCGCGCAGCACGCGCGGCAGCTCGCCCGGCGTCATGAACACGGCCAGCAGCGGGAGCTCGGGCCGGGCCGCGGCCAGCGCCGCCGCCACCTCCTCCGCGCCGGTCGCGATGTGCTCGACGAAGATCGCGATCACGGCGTCGGCGCCCGGATCGGCCGCGACCGCCTCGACCGCGGCGCGGAACCCCGCCGGCGACTCGCCGGCGGCCAGCTGGACGGGACCCTCTGACGCCAGCGCCGCGACGCTCAGCCCGGCGTCCACGCACGCGTCCGCGCACACGACCACCGGGCCGCGCGCGTTGCCGACGATGCCGACGCGGCCGCCGCGCGGGATCGGCTGCTCGGCCAGGACCGCGGCCGCGTCGAGCAGGTCGTCGAGCCCGTCGCAGCGGAGCACCCCGGCGCTCTCGAACAGCGCGTCGACCGTGCTGTCGGCGGCGGCGATCAGCGCGCCGGTGTGCGAGGACGCGGCCCGCGCGCCCGCCGACGTCCGCCCCGCCTTGACCGCCAGCACCGGCTTGGCCCGCGCGACGCGGCGCGCCACGCGCCCGAACTTGCGCGGGTTGCCGAACGACTCCAGGTAGAGCGCGACGACCTGCGTCGCGTCGTCCTGCTCCCAGTACTGCAGCACGTCGTTGCTCGAGATGTCCGCCTTGTCGCCGAGCGAGACGAACGCCGACAACCCGATCCCGCGCCGCGACATCCCGTCGATCGCCGCACCGCCGAACGCCCCGCTCTGGGAGACGAAGCCGACCGAGCCCGCGGGCACGTCGGCGCGCGCGAACGTCCCGGTCAGCGAGACCGCCGGGTCGGTGTTGACGACCCCCATCGAGTTCGGGCCGACCAGCCGCATCCCGCTCGCGCGGCAGACGTCGACCAGCTCGGACAGCTCCTCGGCGAAGCCGGCGGTGATCACGACCAGCGCCTCGACCCCGGCCCGCGCGCACTCGCGCGCGACGTCGGGCACGAGCGGCGCGGGGACGGCCACGATCGCCAGGTCCACCGGCCCGGGCGTCTCCGCGATCGAGGCCACCGCGCGGCGGCTGCCGACGAAGTCCGCGTTCGGGTTGACCGGGTACAGCTCGCCGTGGAACTCGTTGTCGAGCACGTGCCGGAACGCCGCGCCGCCGAACGAGTCCGGCCGCCGCGACGCGCCGATCACCGCGACCGAGCGCGGCTTGAGCACGCGCTCCATCGCCGCGACCGCGGCGACCCGGTCGCGGTCCTCGAAGCGCCGGCGCGCGTCCTCCCCCAGCTCGGTCGGGAACTCGACCTCGATCCCGTCCGGCGACGCGTGCACGTGCACGGGGAAGCCGGACTCGCGGAACACGCTGATCATGCGCCGGTTCTCGGGCAGGACGGTGGCGGTGAACGTCCTCACGCCGCGCGCCGACGCGACCTGCGCGAGGTGCGCCAGCAGCACCGTGGCCACGCCGCGGCCCTGCATCTCGTCCGCGACCGCGAACGCGACCTCGGCCCGGTCCGGCCGCTCGAGCTCGAACACGGCGTGCGCGACGATCCGGTCCCCGGTCGTCACCACCAGCCCGTAGCCCTCCGGGCGGTCGCCGCGCGCCGCGGCCTCCGCCGCCTTGTCCAGGTTCACGCCGAGCGTGAAGTAGCGCAGCCAGCGCGAGTTCTCCGACAGGCCGCCGAGGAACGTGCGCAGCGCGGGCTCGTCGGCCGGGGAGACCGGGCGGACCCGCGCGGTGGACCCGTCGCGCAGCACGATGTGGACATCGGCGGCGACGCGCGCGCTCATAGCACGGCGTCGAGGATCCCTGCCGCGCCGAAGCGGACGGGGTCGGTGGCGGGCAGGCCGGTCTCCCGCGCCGCGCGCTCGATCGCATCCAGCGCGGCGTCCTCGTCGAGCCCGCGCGTGTTGAGCGCGAGCGCCTTCACCCGGGCCGGACGCACGGCGCGGGCGGCGGCCTCGTAGAGCTCCACCAGCGTCGTCAGCGACGGCAGCGGCGTGTCCGGGTAGTCGTCGATCGCGGTCGCGCCGGCGCGGTGGCAGAGCACCAGCGCGTCCGGGAGGCAGCCGTGCAGCAGGCCGAGCGTGACGCCCGAGTACGCGGGGTGGCCGAGCGCGCCCTGGCCTTCCACGAACAGCAGCGGCGCCTGCGCCGCGCCGTCGTGCAGCAGCCGCGACGCGGCGCCGGAGACGAAGTCGGAGATCACGTGGTCGACCGCGATGCCCCAGCCGGCGATCGCGATCCCGGTCTGGCCGGTGGCCACGAACGCGGACTTCAGGCCGCGCTCGCGGGCGGCCGCGTCGAGCTCCAGCGTCACCGACATCTTGCCGATCGCGCAGTCCGAGCCGACCGTGTGGACGACCCGCACGTCCGGCCGCTCGGCCGGCGCCGGCGGGACGCTGAGGTCGGCGGGGGCGGCGCGCAGGTCGCGCAGCTCGACGCCGCGCTCGCGCGCGGCGCGCGCCAGCTCCGGGTCGTCGGCGAGCACCGTGTGCAGGCCGGCCTCGACGTGCATCCCGGCGCCGATCGCCTCCAGGATCGCCGCGCGCCACTCGGCCGTCAGCGCGCCGCCGAACGGGGCGACGCCGATCACCAGCACGTCGGCGCCGCGCGCGGCGGCGTCGCCGACCGTCGCCACGATCGGGGTGTCGCGGCGGGCGTACGGGACGACGTCCGCGGCGGTGCGGCCGGCGTGGACGTCGTCCACGACGGCGACGATCTCGCGCGGCGCGTAGCGGAGGATCCCGTGCGCGGTCTTGGCGTGCGAGTCGGCGAACTGGCCGCCGGTGAAGAGCGCCAGCCGGTCAGCCATCGACGCCGAGCCCCGGTCGCGTGGACAGGACGAGGCGGCCGTCGTGCAGCTCCAGGCCGGTGAACGGGCGGTCGGCGATCAGCAGGTGGCCGTCGAGGTCGATGTGGTCGGCGAGTGAGCCGAGCTGCGCGGCCTGGGCGATCCCGAGCTCGGACTCGATCATGCAGCCCAGCATGACCTGGAGGTCCAGCGCGCGCGCCGCATCGATCATCCGCAGCGCCTCGCCGATGCCGCCGCACTTGGAGAGCTTGATCACGATGCCGTCGGCGTAGGCCGCGATCGGGGCGACCGAGGCCAGGTCCTTGCAGCCTTCGTCGATCATGACCGAGAGGCGCCGGGCCTGCTCGCGGTAGCGGTGGTAGGCGTCGAGGTCCTCAGCCGGGAACGGCTGCTCGACGAACTCGACGCCGAGCTCGATCAGCTCCGGCGTGAGCGCCAGCGCGGTGTCGAGGTCCCAACCCTCGTTGCCGTCGATGCGCAGGCGAGCGGACGTGTTCGCGCGGACGGCCTTCAGCCGCTCGAGGTCGCCGGGGCCGCCGACCTTGATCTTGAGCACCTCGAAACCGGTCGCGCGGCGCGTGCGGTCCGCGGTCCCCTCGACGCTGTCGATGCCGATCGTGTACGAGGTCGGCGGCGTCGTGCGGTCGGCGCCGAGGACTCGCCAGGTCGGCACCTGCAGCCGCTTGCCGAGCCAGTCGTGGACGAGGCCGTCGAGCGCCATCTTGGCGCCCTGGGGACCGTCCCAGGCGCGCAGGCGCGCGCCGATCGCGGCGCGGGCGAACGGGTCGGGGCCGAGCAGCCGCTCCCCGTCGGCCTCGATGGCCTCCCGGATCAGCTGCGGCGTCTCGCCCCAGTAGTCGACGGGCGCGCCCTCGCCGTGGGCGACGACGCCGTCGATGGTGTGCTCCGCGACGACGACGGTCTCTTCGTCGGCGGCGCCGCGGGCGATCTGAAACGTCTCTTTGAGCCTGAGCGTATGGAGCGTGGCGCGCATCGGCGCCGTATGGTCGCAGCCTTCAGGTGCGCGTGACGGCGCGGCCGATCGGCACGCACATCGGCGTTCCGGTGACCGGATCCGGGAGGACGCGGGCGCGCAGCCCGAAGACGCGCTCGACCAGCGCCTCGTCGACGATCTCCGCCGGCGGGCCGGCGGCCGCGACCCGGCCGTCCCGGATCGCGACCAGGTGGTGCGCGTAACGGCAGGCGTGGTTGAGGTCGTGCAGCACCAGGCCGATCGTCCGGCCCTGCGCGTTGAGGTCCGCGAGCAGGTCGAGGACCTCGAGCTGGTGCGCGAGGTCGAGGTAGGTCGTCGGCTCGTCCAGCAGCAGCGTCTCGGTGTCCTGCGCCAGCGCCATCGCGATCCACACCCGCTGGCGCTGGCCGCCGGACAGCCGGTCCAGCGGCCGGTCGCGCAGGTCCGCGATCGCGGTCGCCTGGATCGCCCACTCGATGCGCTCGCGGTCCTCGGCGCTGGCGCGCCGGCCGAGCCGCTGATGCGGGAAGCGCCCGCGCGCCACCAGGTCGGCGACCGTCAGCCCCTCGGGCGGCGCCGGCGACTGCGGCAGGAACCCGAGCCGGCGCGCGACCTCGCGCGTGGGGAGCGCCGCGATCTCCGCGCCGTCCAGCAGCACCGCGCCCGCGCTCGGCTTCAACAGCCGCGCGAACGCGCGCAGCAACGTCGACTTGCCGGACGCGTTGGCGCCCACGATCGCGGTGATCCGCCCGGCGGGCAGCGGGACGTCGACGCCGTGCAGCACGGCCCGCTCGCCGTAGCCGACGGTGAGGTGCGCGGCGCGCAGGGCCGATCGGGCGACCTCCGACTCACGATGCCTGAAACCTGCGGTCTGGACCCCGCGGCGCTGGTCAGGCTCGCTCATGCGGTCCGGCTCCGCCACAGGATCACCGCCAGGTAGGGCGCGCCGATCATCGACACGACGAGGCCGGACGGGATCTCGGTCGGGGCGAGCACGGTCCGCCCGACGGTATCGGCCAGCCCGAGCAGCAGCGCGCCGAGCGCCATCGCCAGCGGGAGCGAGCGCCGGTGGTTGCCGCCCGCCAGCAGCCGCGCGAGGTGCGGCGCGAGCAGGCCGACGAACGCGATCGCCCCGCAGACCGCGACCGCGGCGGCGCCCAGCGCGGCGCCCACGGCGAGCAGGCCGGCGCGGGCGGCGGAGACGCGCAGGCCGAGCGCGCGGCTGAGGTCGTCGTCGAGCATCAGCACGTCCAGCCGGCGCACGGCCAGCAGGGCGGCCGGCAGCAGCACGGCGGCGGGGACCGCGAGCAGCCGTAGGTCGCCCCAGCCGGTCGCGTAGGTCGACCCGGCCAGCCACGTGATCGCGGTCGCCGCCGCCGGCTGCGCGTTGAGCAGCATCAGCATCGTCACCGCCGCGCACGCGGCGGTGACCGCGAGCCCGGTCAGCGCGAGCCGTGCCGTCGACCCGCCGCCGGCCAGCGCCAGCACGATCCCCATCGCGGCCAGCGCGCCGGCGAACGCCGCGAACGGCAGCACTAGCGTCGGCGCCGCCGGGAACGCGAGGAGGACGACGAATGCGCCGACGGACGCGCCGCCGACGACGCCGGCCAGCTCCGGCCCCGCGAACGGGTTGCGCACCGCCGCCTGCAGCACCGTGCCCGAGGCGGCCAGGCACGCGCCGCCGAGCAGCGCCACGCACAGCCGCGGCGCGCGCGAGTCGAGCGCGATCTCGCCCAGCGGGGAGCCGGCGCCGGCGATCGAGCGCACCACCTCCCCCGGGCCGATCCGGATCTCGCCCAGGCAGAGCGACCCGACGACCGCGACCGGAAGCAGCAGCGCCGCGACGAGCGCGGCGCGCGGGCGCCAGCGGGCGGAGCTCGCCGCCCGGTCGACCGCCGGGCCCGCGTCCCCGCGCAGCCCGCGCGCGACCACGATCAGCACCGGCGCGCCGATCAGCGCGCAGACGACGCCCGCGGGCGTCTCCGTGTCCAGCCCGGTGAGCGCGCGCCCCGCGACGTCGGCGGCCAGCAGCAGCGCGCCGCCCCACGGGATCGCGACCGCGAGCAGCTCCGCGTGGCCGCGCGGGCGCGCGGCGCGGGCCAGCCCGCAGGCAAGGATGCCGACGAACGCGATCGGCCCGCAGAGGCCGACCGCGACGGCGGTCAGGACCGCGGCCAGCACGACGCCCGCCACCTGCGTGAGCCGCGAGCGCAGGCCGAGCCCGCGCGCGGCCTCCTCCCCCAGCGCGGCGACGTCCAGCGCGCGCGAGAGGGCCAGCACGGCCAGGGCCGCGGGCGCGGCGATCAGCGCGGCCGCGCGCACGGGGCCCCAGCCGGTCTGCAGCAGCGAGCCGGCGCCCCATAGGAAGAGGCCGCTGGTCTCGGTCTCGCGCGCGAGGCGCACCGCCCCGGTCGCGGCCGCCAGCGCCAGCCCGACCGCCATGCCGGCCAGGATCAGCCGCAGCCCGCCGCCGCCCGCCGCCGCCATCGCGCCGATCAGGGCCGTGCCCGCGGCGACGCCGGCGAACGCCACCGCGATCGTCGGCGCGCCGGGCGCGAGCGACGCGAACGCGGCGACCAGCGTGACCGCGAGCGCGCCGCCGGCGGTGAGGCCGAGCGTCGCCGGCTCGGCCAGCGGGTTGCGCGTGAGCGCCTGCAGCACGACCGCGGCGGCGGCCAGCGCGCCGCCGGCGATCACGCCCGCCGCGGCGCGCGGCAGGCGGATGTCGAAGAAGAGCGCGTCGTCGAGCGCGCCGCGGTGGAAGATCGCCAGCCAGACGTCGACGTCGCCCTGGCCCTGCAGGACGTCCGCGAGCGCCGCGAGCAGCGCGAGCGCGAGGCCCGCGGCGGCGAACGCCCCGACGCGCCGCGTCATCGCGCGGGCGGGCAGAGCGCCGCGGCGGCGGCCGGTGGCGCCGAGCGCCGAGCGGCGGCGGGCGACACCGAGCGCCGCGCGGCGGCGGGCGGCGGCGCCGAGCGCCGCGCGGCGCGGCCGGGCGACGCCCCGCGGGTCACGTCAACGCCGCCGTCAGCCGGTCCGCGAGCAGCATCGTCGAGCGCGGGCCGCCGAACAGCCACGTCGTGCCGCCCAGCGTCCGCACGTGGTTCGCGCGCACGACCGGCAGCCGCTTGTACGCCGACTGCTTCGTGATCCCCGAGATCTGGCGCGCGAACTGCGGCGGGTAGATGAACGCCAGCCACCCGCGCACGCGCGACAGCGCCTCGAGGCCGACCGTGGCGAAGCCGTACCGGGCCGAGCCCGTCCAGCCGTCCTTGAGGCCGAGCCGGCGCACGACGTCCGCCGCGGCCGAGTTCACCGTGAACATGCGCAGCGCGGGCGCGCTCGTGGTCCCGCCGGGCGTCGAGATCGCGACCGCCGCGCCCGCCCGTCCCGCGCGCTTGAGCTTCGCCCGGTCGCGCGCCAGCGTGTTCGACAGGTCCCGCAGCACGCGCTCGCCGCGGGCGCGCCGCCCGACCGCCGACGCGAGCCGCCGGAAGTCCCTGACCATCGCGTCGAGCTGCGAGCCGGACCCGGGGTACGGATGCGTGACCAGCACCGGCGCGATCTTCTTCAGCTGCGCCAGGTTCTTGGCCGAGCGGTAGTCGGGCACGACGATCAGGTCCGGGCGCAGCGCCGCGATCCGCTCCAGCGACGGCGACTGGCGCGACCCGACATCCTTCATGCCCTTCGGCCGCGGCGCGGCGACCCACGTGTCGTAGCCCTTCATGTCCGCCGCGCCGACCGGCGCCAGGCCGAGCATGTGCAGGTTCTCGACCGTGTCCCACTCGATCGCGACCACGCGCTTGGGCGCCGCGGACGCGGCCGCGGGGACGAGCAGCAGCGCGCACAGCGCGCCGACCAGGGCCCTCACTTCAGCCTCAGCTTCTTGGTCACGGTCTTGCCGCCGGCGACCGTGATCTTCACCTGCACCAGCACGGACTTGCGCTTGAGCGTCCTGCGCGCCTTCGCGGACAGCGTCAGCCGCAGCGTCTTGCGCGCGCCCGCGGCCAGCGAGTACGACGCCGTCCGCGCGGCCGCGCCGCCCGACCACCGCAGCGTCACCTTGCCCTTGCACGCCGCCGCGGCGCACGCGACCGCCACCGCGACCCGCTTGCCGGTCCGCTTGAGCTTCGTCGTGCGCAGCTTGACCAGCGGCGTCCTGACCGCCGGCGCCGGGAGCGCCGTGGCGCCCGCCTGCACCGGGATCGACTCGAACGGCGGCGCGGCGAGCGCGTTGTAGGCCGTCCGGCCGGGCGCCTCGGTGCCCGGCAGACAGTCGATCGTCGTGCTGAGCCCGTTGCCGAGCTGCGCGAGGATGAGGACGCTGCCGCGCGGCGTGACCGTCGCGGCCCCCGCCTGCACGGCCGGCAGGCTGCCGGCCGGCGCCTGGCGCCAGGTCAGCGTGCCGTCGGCGCCCGGGGCGGTCCAGGCCGTGTCCGGCAGCGGGAGCGTCACGTCGAACGGCGTCGACGACTGGTACGCGCCGTCCGCCCCGACCGTGACCACCGTGTGCGCGACCGTCTCGGCCGAGACCACCTGCACGCCCTGCGCCGACCCGTCGCCCGCCAGCGCCAGCCACACCTTCGCGGGCACCGCGTTGTCACCCGCCTTGAAGATGCCGAGGTTCGTCGCGTACTCGGCCACCCAGTCGGGCAGCCGCGCGTGCGCCGCGGCGCCCGTCAGCGTGACGCCGGAGCCGGGCGCCGCGGAGGCCGGCGACGCGGTTCCGGAGAGGTCGATGGCGTGGTCGAACCAGTACCCGCGATAGACGCTGTACTGGCAGACGTTGGGCGTGGTCGCCGTCCCGGCGAACGCCGGCGACACCGGCAGCAGGAGGGCAAGGAGGGTTAACGTGATCCAGCGCATGTCAAGTCACCCTAACAATCCGTGCCAGGAACGGTGCAGTCAGAATCCGAGCACTATGCTTTCAAGCGATGAGCAAGCCGCATGGACACTCAGTCGACGACTACCTCGAGGCGATCCATCTGCTCGTCTCCCCGATCGGCGTCTATGAGCCCGCCAGGCCGCCGGCCGTGATCGCGGCGCGCGTCGCGGACGCGCTCGGGGTCTCGCGCACCGCCGTCGGCGAGATGCTCAAGCGGCTGGCGGCCGAAGGCCTGCTCGAGAAGGGCGGCGGCCGCGAGCTCGTCCTCACGCCCGCCGGCACCGCGCGTGCGGAGCGGGTGATCCGGCGCAACCGGATCGTCGAGCGCTTCCTGGTCGACTTCCTCGGCTACGACGCGGCCGAGGCGCACGACCACGCGAACCGGATCGGCGGCGCGTTCACCGACGACATGGTCGAGCGCCTGCACGCGAAGCTCGGCTACCCCGAGCGCTGCCCGCACGGCTGGCCGGTCGCGCCCGCGCAGGAGCGCGAGGAGAGCCGCGAGCTGGTGTCGCTCGCCGACCTGGCGAAGGGCGACGCAGGCGAGATCGTCCGCCAGGCCGAGCAGGACGGCGGGCTGCTGTCCTGGTTCGAGGCCGAGGGCCTCACGCCGGGCGCCAAGGTCGAGGTCCGCGACATCCAGCCGGCGGCCGGCCACTTCAAGATCGAAATCGGCGGCGACGAGCAGTTCATCGCCGATCGCGCGGCGCGCGGGCTCTTCGTGCGCCGGGCGCCGCGTACGAAGTAAAGGTCCCTTTACTAAGATCGGCGGCGGTGCTTTACGTCGCTGACCGCCCCGCGCTCGACGCCGCCTCGCTGGCCGCGCACACGACGCTCCTCAACTGCTACCTGCGAGAGGGCGGCGCTCACGCGTTCGACGGCGACACGCTGGTGATCGGCGCCCTCCGGGCCGAGCTGGCGCACCGCTCCGCGTTCTTCCACCACCGCTTCCGCGGCCCGGCCTGCGAGGACGGCCGCCCGCTCGACGTGGCCTCGCTGGCGGAACGGCTCGCCCGCGCGCTGGACCCGGCCGCCGATCCGGCCCCGCTGCTCGAGCGCGTGCGCGCGAGCCTGGCGTCCGTCGCAACCGTGCTCGAAGCGCGCGCCGACGACGTCGAGCGCCTCTGGAGCGCCGAGCCGCTCACGTTCGAGGAGACCGAGCAGGCGCTGCTGCTCGGCCATCCGCTGCACCCGACGCCGAAGGGCCTCAGCGGCCGCCTGGGGCGCTACACGCCCGAGCTGCGGCCCCGCTTCCAGCTGCACTGGCTGTCGGTCAACGCCGACCTCGTCGCCCACGACAGCGCGACCGGGACGCCGGCGCCGGAGCTCGCCGCGCGGCTGCGCGGCCGCCCGGCCCCGCGCGGGCGGGTCCTGCTCCCCGCCCACCCGTGGGAGGCCGGGTACCTGGCCCGGGCCGCCGCGCCCCTGTTCGCGTCCGGCGACGTGGTCGACCTCGGCCCCGACGGCGCGCCGGTCACGCCCACCACGTCGGTGCGCACCGTGTACCGCGCGCGCTGGCCGTACATGCTCAAGTTCTCGCTGCACGCGCGCGTGACCAACTCGATGCGGGTGACGCTGCCGAAGGAGCTGCGGCGCGCGGTCGAGGCCCAGCGGCTCGCGCAGACCGCGGTCGGGGAGGCCGCGCGGCGGATCGCCCCGCACTTCACGATCCTGCACGACCCCGCGTACCTCTCGGTCCCCGGCGAGGACGGGTTCTCCGTGCTCTTCCGCGAGAACCGCTGGCCGGCGCTCACCGACGTCAGCGCGGTCACCGTGCTCTGCCAGGACCACCCGTTCGGCGGCCGCTCGCGCGCCTCGGCGCTGGCGCGCGACCCGCGGGCCTGGTTCGCCCGCTACCTCGACGTGACCGTCGTCTCGCTGATCCGCCTCTACCTCGATCTCGGCCTGTGCTTCGAGCCGCACCAGCAGAACACGCTGCTGGAGCTGCGCGACGGGCTGCCCGAGCGCTGCGTCGTGCGCGACAGCCAGGGCTACTTCCACCGCGAGGCGGCGCATGCGGACCTGACGCGGATCATCCCCGGCCTCGGCGAGACCAGCGAGTCGATCTTCCCGGAGGCGCTGGCCGACGAGCGGCTCGTCTACTACCCGTTCGTCAACAACGCGCTCGGCGTGATCGACGCGCTGCGCGACCGGATCGACGAGCGGGTGCTGCTCGCCGACCTGCGGACGGTGCTCGAGCGCGAGCGGGCCGCCGGCGGCCGCTACCCGCACACGCTGCTCGACCGCCTGCTGGACGACGACCTGTGGCCCTGCAAGGCGAACCTGCGCACGCGCATCAACGACATGGACGAGCTGGTGGGCGACATCGCCGAGCAGTCGGTCTACGTGAAGCTGCCGAACCCGCTGCGCCCGCCGATCGAGCTGGTGCCCGCGGAGCGGCACGCCGGCGCGCTGGCGGGCTGGCTGGCCGAGCCGCACGTGGCCGAGTGGTGGGGCTCCGGCCACGCGCCGCCGCCGCACGTCGAGCCCTGGGTCGCGACCGTGGACGGCGTCCCGTTCGCCTACGTCGAGACCTACGCGGTCGCGGATGACCCGCTGGCGGCGCACTACGACGCGCGGCCCGGCGACCGCGGCTTTCACCTGCTGGTGGGCGCGGACTGGGTCGGCACCGGCGTCCCGCGCGCGCTGCTGCGCGTCGTGCTGGAGCGCTTCGCGGGCCACCGCGTGGTCTGCGAGCCGGACGTCCGCAACGCGCGCATGCTGGCGTTCTGCCGCGCGCTCGGCGGCGAGGTGCGCGCGACCCTCGAGCTCCCGGACAAACGCGCGGCCCTGGTGGTGTGGGAATGAACGACGTGATCGGGGTCGGCATCGGCCCGTTCAACCTGAGCCTGGCGGCCCTGCTGGAGGGCACCGAGCTCGACGCGGTCTTCTTCGACGACAAGCCGGAGTTCGCGTGGCACCCGGGGCTGATGCTGCCCGGCGCCGAGATCCAGGTGCCGTTCCTGGCCGACCTGGTGACGCTCGCGGACCCGACCAGCCCGCACTCGTTCCTGAACTACCTGCACGCGCACGAGCGCCTGTACCGGTTCTACTTCCGCGAGCGCTTCCAGGTCCTGCGCGCGGAGTACGAGGCGTACTGCCGCTGGGTCGCCGGGCGGCTGGGCTCCACGCGCTTCTCGCACCGGGTCGAGGCGATCGAGCCGTGCGACGGCGGCTGGACGGTGCGCGCGAACGGCGCGACGCACCGGGCGCGAAACGTCGTCCTCGGCGTCGGCTGCGTCCCGTGGGCGCCGGCGTGCGCGGCCGGCCTCCCCCATTCGGCCGACTACCTCGCGCTGCGCGAGGACGCGCTGCGCGCCGCGTCGGTCGCGGTGATCGGGTCCGGGCAGAGCGCGGCCGAGATCTTCGCCGACCTGCTCGAGCACGCGTCCGGGCGGATCGACTGGTTCACGCGCAGCTCGGGCTTTCTGCCGATGGAGTACTCCAAGCTCGGCCTCGAGCACTTCTCGCCCGAGTACACGGCGTACTTCCACGCGCTGCCCGAGGAGCGCCGGGACGCGCTGCGCGCCGGGCAGTCGCTGCTCTACAAGGGCCTCTCGGCCGAGACCAGCGAGCGCATCTACGACCAGCTCTACCGGCGCAGCGCGGGCGGCGAGGAGCCGGACGTGCGCTACGCCGCGCGCTGCGAGCTGCGCGGCGTCGAGGGCCGGCGGCTGCACCTGCACCAGCTCGACCAGGACGTCGCGTTCACGCACGAGGCGGACCTGACGATCCTGGCCACCGGCTACGAGCCGGCGCCGCTGCCGATCGACCGCTCGCTGCTGGCGCTCGACGCGTCCGGGCGGCCGGTGGTCGAGCTCGACTACCGGCTGCGGCTGGCGGACGGCTCGCCGTCGACGCTGTTCGTGCAGAACGCGGAGCTGCACACGCACGGCGTCGGGACGCCGGACCTCGGGCTCGGCGCGCACCGCTCGGCGGTGATCGCGAACGCGCTCTGCGGGCGCGAGGTCTACCCCGTTCGCTCGCGCAACGTGTTCCAGTCGTTCGGCGTGCCGGTACCCGTGTGATGTGGGAGCGGGCGAACCGGGAGCTGATCGCCAAGCTCCTGACCGAGCTCGAGTTCGAGGAGCTGCTGCGGCCGGTCGAAGGTCCGGAGTGGTCGCTGTCGCTCGGCGCGTTGACGCTGCACTACACGGCCGTGCGGCGGGCGCTGGGGCACGCGCGGGTGGACCCGGCGTCGCTGCGGGCGACGCGCGACGGCGTCGAGGTCCCGCTGCCGGACGCGGTCGAGATCGTCGCGATCGGCGCGCCCGCCCTGGGGGTCGACCCGGCGACCACGGCGGGGCTGATCGGCGAGCTCTCGATGACGCTGCTCTCCGACGTGCACCAGCTGACGCACGGCCGGCCGGCGACGGAGCTGATCGACCTGCCGGCGGTCGAGCTCGAGGGCGAGCTGCGCGGGCACCCGTGGATCGTGGCGTCCAAGGGGCGCGTCGGGTTCTCGGCGGCGGACGCCGAGCGGTTCGCGCCCGAGGCGCGGCGGCCGGTGCCGCTGCTGGCGCTGGAGGTCGAGGGCGCGGACTGGCGCGGTGCCGCGGTCTCGCGCGTGATCCCGGTGCATCCCTGGCAGTGGGAGCACCGGATCCGGCCGCTGTACGCGGGCGACGTCGCGCGCGGGCGGATCCGGCTGGCCGGCGCGTATCCCGGGCGCTGGCTGCCGCAGCAGTCGCTGCGGACGCTCGCCGACGCCGACGACCCGGCGCGCCACCACGTCAAGCTCGCGCTGTCGATCCTCAACACGTCCGTGTACCGCGGGCTGCCGCGCGAGCGCACGCTGGCCGCGCCCGCGCTGAGCGCGTGGCTGCGCTCGCGGGTCTCCGGCGACCCCTTCCTGGGCGACCTGATCCTGCCCGGCGAGGTCGCGAGCGTGAGCGTGGCGCACCGGGCGTTCGAGCTGGTCGAGGACGTCCCCTACCAGCACACCGAGCTGCTGGGCGCGATCTGGCGCGAGTCCGTCGAGGGGTACCTGCGTCCCGGCGAGCGGGCGATCTCGCTGGCCGCGCTGCTGCACCGCGACCCGGACGGCGTGGGCTTCGTCGAGCCGCTGATCGAGCGCTCGGGGCTGTCGGTCGGCGAGTGGGTCGCGCGGCTGCACGAGGTCACGCTGCCGCCGCTGCTGCACGTGCTCTACCGCTTCGGCGCCGCGTTCTCCCCGCACGGGCAGAACTGCCTGCTGGTGCTGCGCGACGACGCGCCCGCGCGGCTCGCGGTCAAGGACTTCGTCGACGACATGATGGTGTCCAGCGACCCGCTGCCGGAGCTGGCCGACATGCCGGCGGACGTGCGCGCGGCGCTCGGCGACGGGGTCGAGGCGGCGATCCTCGTGCAGTGGATCCAGGGCGGGTTGCTGGTATGCGTGCACCGGTATCTCTCCGAGCTGCTGCTCGAGCGCCTCGGCTACCCGGAGCAGGCGTTCTGGGCCGCGGCCGAGCGCGTGGTGGCGGGCTATCAGGAGCGGTTCCCGGAGCTGGCGGACCGCTTCGCGCTCTTCGACCTCGACGCGCCGGCGTTCGTGAAGCTGTGCCTGAACCGCGTGCGGATGCTCGAGCGCGGCTACGCGGACGCCGCGTCGCGGCCGGTGGCGGCCGCGGTCGGGTGGATCGACAACCCGCTGACGCCGGCGTGAACGTCCTGCCGGAGCTGGCCGTCCACGTCGAGCACGAGCCGGCGCTCGACCGCCGGCTGTGGGCGCGCCCGGCCCTCCCCGAGCACGACGCCGAGCTGCTGCGCGAGTGGATGCACAAGCCGCACGTCGTCCCGTTCTGGGCGATGGACTGGCCGCTGGACTGGATCCGCGACTACCTGGTGCGCCAGACCGAGGACCCGGCGCGCTCGCCGCTGCTCGGGTTCGTCGACGACCTGCCGGTGGGCTACATCGAGGTCTACGACCCGGCGCGCGACGTGCTCGGCGCGCACGCGCCCGTGCTGCCCGGCGACATCGGGGCGCACGTGCTGATCGGGGACGAGGAGCACCTGGGCCGCTACTCGGTCGCGATCGGGCGCGCGGTCGTCCGCTTCTTGTTCAAGCGACCGGGCGTGCTGCGGATCGTCGGCGAGCCGGACGTGAACAACCATCAGTTCCTGTCGCTGCTGGCGTTCCTCGGGTTCCGGCGTGCGGGCGAGATCGACCTGCCGGACAAGCGCGCGGCGTTCATGGTCTGCGAACGGGCGGACTTCGAACGGCTGGCCGGGCGGCGGCGGCGTGTTTGGGCCTGACCAGCGGCGGCGGAGCCTGGACCGCGGGTTTCAGGCCTCGACAGGCGGTCTCGTACTCGAGGATGTCGTCAAGCGCTACGGCCCGCGGGTCGCGCTCGACGGGGTGTCGCTGTCGGTCCCGTCCGGGTCGATCGTCGCGCTGCTCGGACCCAACGGGGCCGGGAAGTCGACGCTGGTCGGCATCGCGTGCGGGCTGCTGGCGCCGGACGCTGGGACGGTGCGCGTCTCCGGTCCCGTCGGCGTCGCGTTCCAGGAGATCGGGATCTATCCGTCGCTGACGGTGCGCGAGAACCTGTGGGCGTTCGCGGACGTCCACGGGGTGCCGCGGCGGTGGGTCGACCGGCTGCTGGAGCCGTTCGTGCTCTCCGCCCTGGCCGACCGGGTCGCCGGGCGGCTGAGCGGCGGCGAGCAGCGGCGGCTGCACGCGGCGATCGCGCTGGTGCATTCGCCGCGGGTGGTGCTGCTGGACGAGCCGACCGCGGGCGCGGACGCCTCGACGCGCGCCGCGATCCTGGACGCCGTGCGCGGGCTGGCTCACGACGGCGCCGCGGTGCTCTACACGACGCACTACCTGCCGGAGGTCGAGGCGCTCGGCGCGGGCGTCGCGGTCCTGGAGGCGGGGCGCGTGATCGCGGCCGGCACGGTCGCGTCGCTGTCGGCGCGCGCGGCGGGGACGCTCGAGCTGACGTTCGGCGACGGGCGCGTGGAGCGGCGGCCGGGGACGTCGCTGGACGGCCTGCCGGGCGGCGTCGTGCGCGCGGAGGTCATCCGGCCGTCGCTGGAGGCCGCGTACCTGGAGCTGACCGGGCGGCGGCGCGCGTGACGCTCGTCCGCACCGAGCTGCGCCTGCTCCGCCACGATCCCGTCCCCGCCGCGGTGCTGGTCGGGATGCCGGTCGTGCTGATGACGCTGCTCAGCGACGCGATGGGGCTGACGCTGTGGGCGCAGGGGTACGTCGGCGCCTCGGGGTCGGCGCAGACCGTGCCCGGGATGGCGTGCGTGTTCGCGTCGTTCGCGATCGCGCTGGTCGGCTTCGCGGTCTTTCGCGAGCACGGCTGGCGCACGTGGCCGCGGCTGCGGGCGGCGGGCGTGTCCGGGCGGGCGCTGCTGCTCGGCAAGCTGGCGGTGCCGGCGGGGCTGCTGGCACTGCAGCACGTGGTGCTGTTCGGGTTCGGGGCGCTCTTCCTGGACCTGCGGGTCGCCGGGTCGTGGCTGGCGGTCGGGCTGGTCGCCGTCGCGTTCGGCGCGCTGGTGCTGGTGGGCGGGCTGGCCGCCGCGGCCGCCCTGGCGACGATCCAGCAGGTCAACGCGGTCACGAACCTGGGCGCGATGGTGCTCGGCGGCCTCGGCGGCGGGTTCGTGCCGGTCGAGCTGCTGCCGGACTGGATCGAGCCGCTCGCGCCGATCTCCCCCGTGTACTGGGCGATGCGGGGCTACCGTTCCGCGATCCTCGACGGCGGCGGCGTGAGCGACGTGCTCGGGCCGGTGGCGGTGCTGCTCGGCTTCGCCGTGCTGTTCGCGCTCGTCGCGCTGTGGCGCTTCCGAGCTGACGAGCCCAAGCGCGCCTGGGGCTAGGCGCGTTTTGGCTACGGCTCGATCGTCACGAACGCGATCGCGGCCGGGCCGTCGTGGCTCAGGCTCAGGTGCACATGCAGGTAGCCGGCCGCAGCCTGCACCTCACCGTGCAGCTTCAGGCCGGGACGGCCGTACCCGTCGTCGACCACCTCGATCTCGCGCAGGTCGACGTGCGCGAGCCGCGGCGGCTGCCCGCGGCGCGCGCTCGACCAGGCCTTCACGAACGCCTCCTTGGCCGCGAACCGGGCCGCGAGCCGCCGCGGATCACCCTTCGCCGCGCGCTGCTCGCCGGCGGTGAACGTGCCGTCCACGAACCCGCTCGCGGCGTCCTCGAGCTGCGCCGCAAACCCCGGCACGTCGACCAAATCGACCCCGATCAACCCTCAACCACCCTCTTAAAGGGGTCAGACCCCTTTCGGAGAGTTGAGGGTTGCTCGAGCAAGGTCGAGGCTTCCTCGTCGCGGGCTCGCTGCGGCTTGGGGCGGCGCACGGCGGGCGGGTGGCCGTGGCGCGCGGCGAGGCGGCGGCGGGCGCCTTCCGCGCGGCGGGCGCCGGCGCGGCGCAGGTAGTCCGCTCGCTCCGCCTCCGGGACCGCGGCCAGGAAGACGCCGGCGTCCGCGAGCGCCAGCACGGCGGAGACGTGGCCGAACCCGAGCGAGGTGACGAGCGCCGCGCGCAGGGGCTCCGACAGGCGGATCGGGCAGTCGCCGAGCGCGAGGTGGACGCCGCCGCGCTCCAGCGGGTCGACCGACTCCAGGTTGCGGTTGCCGGGCACGACGCCGGTCTCGAGCATGCGCAGGACGCCGTCGAGCTGCCAGGCGGCGGCGCCGCCCTTGGCGTGGCCGGTGACGGACTTCTGCGAGACGACCAGCAGTGGATTGCCGGGCGTGCGGCCGAGCGCGGTCTGGAGGCGCTCGTGCAGGTCGGCCTCGCCCGGGTCGTTGAGCTCGGTGGACGTGTCGTGCTTGGAGACCACGCCGAGGTCGTCCGCCGTCAGGCCGTGACGCTCCAGCGCGTCCGCGAGCGGCCGCGCCGCGGCCAGCGCGCCCATGCCCGGCGCCGGGATCGACGTCTGCAGACCGTCCGCGAAGCTCCCCGCGTACGCGAGCACGCCGCGCACCGGCAGGCCGAGCGCGAGCGCGACGTCGCCGCGCACGACCAGCTGCGCTCCCCCGCCCTGGGCTTCCACGAACCCGGCGCGGCGCACGTCGTTGGCGCGCGACGCCTCGCCCGGCTCCAGGCCCATGGCGTCGAGGTCGTCGCTGCTCGCGGTCGCGCCCATGTCGGCGAACCCGGTCATGCCCTCCGGCGTGAGGTCATCGAAGCCGCCGGCGAGCACGGCCAGCGCGCCGCCGGAGCGGATCTTGTCGTAGGCGACCTCGAGCGAGACGGCGGCGGTCGCGCACGCGCCGACCGGGTGGATCATCGGACCGTAGGAGCCGACGTAGGTCTGCACGGCGTGGGCGGCGACGACGTTGCCGAGGGACTCCTGCACGCGGTCGTTCTGGCGCGGCTCGGCCAGCAGGTGGTCGAGGAGCAGCCGGCGCAGGGACGCCATCCCGCCCATCCCGGCGCCCTGGGTGTTGGCGACCTGCGCCGGGTGGACGTGGCCGAGCAGCTCCTCCGGGGTGAGGCCGGCGTCGGTGAACGCGTCGACCGTGCAGGCGAGGTTGACGAGCGCCATCCGGTCCGCGGTCGCGATCAGGTCGGCGGGGACGCCGAAGCGGGCGAGGTCGAGCCCTGTGGGCAGCTGGCCGGCGACGCGCCGGGTGTGCGGGACGGCGCGCGGGACGCGGATCTGGGTGCCCGCGGGCTGCGTCACACGCCAGCCGGACTTGAGCTTGCGCACGTGCTCGGGCGGGTACGCGCGGGCCTCCTCCTCGGTCTCGACCTCGAACGTCAGGTCGCTCTGCAGCGTCACCGGGGCGAGCACGGTCTGCCCGTGGGCGTCGATCGTGCCGTCGGACTCCAGCGCGCGGACGCCGATGCGGGCCGCGACGGCGTCCGCGTAGCGCTGGGCGAGGCGCGCTTCGGGGACCTCCTCGTTGGTCTGCGCGTCGATCCAGCGCCCGCGGTAGCGCTCGACCTCGTAGCGGACGAGGCCGGTCAGCCAGGCCAGCTCGGCGACCACGCCGGGGGAGTCGTGCTCGCCCAGCTCGAGCGCGAACCGGGTGGCGCCCGTGCCGCCGGGGCCGAGCTCGCCGGTGCCGGCGATCACGACGAGGTCCTCGGGGCGGAGGTCGTGGCGGTGGGTGGGGAAGTCGCGCGGGGCCTGGTCGGTGCCGGGGCTCGGGAGCGCTTCGAGGGCGGCGGGAGCGGCCGGCGGGGGCGCGGGTGCGGTGGGCAGCTCGGCGATCAGCGGCCGGAGCGCGGCGCGCAGGTTCGGGTGCTGGTTCAGGCCGCCGGAGGCGTCGACCTCGAGCGGGGCGTGGCCGCGCAGGGCGAGCAGCGCGGTCAGCAGCCAGCCGACCTCGTCGGGGTCGAACGTGCGCACGCCCAGGCGTTCCTCGACGAGTGGGGCGATCGCGTCGTTGGCGCCCATCAGGTTGGTGCCGCGGACCCAGCCGATGCGGGGCGCGATGATGCTCGTGTGCTCGCCCCAGGGCTCGGTGCGGGCGCGGTTCAGGAGCACTTCGAGCGCGGCCTTGGTCTCGCCGTACGGGCCGTCGCCGCCGAACGCGCCGTGGTTCGGGGAGAGCGGCAGCAGGACCGTGGTCGGGGCGAGCTGGCCGATCAGGCGCTGGACGCCGAGCAGCTGGAGCCGGATCGCGGGCTCGAAGGCCGCGCCGGCCTCGGTGGCGTCGCCGAGCGTCGGGATCGCGGCGAACGGGGCGAGCAGCGTGGGCGTGAACGGGTCCAGGCGCAGGTCGTCGCGGCCCTGGCGGCCGCCGCCGGGGTGCTTGAGCCAGTCGGCCAGCGCGTCGATGTCGGCGAAGCTCGCGAGGTTCGCGGGGACGACGTGGAGCTGTGCGCCGGGGCCGGCCGAGGTGCGGTAGAGGTCGCGGTAGAAGCGCCGCCGCTCGCGCGTGTCGGTCGAGGTGCCGACGACGACGGTCGCGCCGCCGCGCAGCAGGCGCCGGACGAGCGCCGCGCCGATCGAGCCCGGCGAGGCGCCGGTGACGAGCGCGGTCTCGTGACGCAGGTCGGGCGACGTCCTGAGCGCGGCGTCGAGCGCTTCGGCCAGCGCGGGCGCGGCGGCGGGGGGCGCGGTGACGGGCGCGTCCGGGTCGCCGGACGCGAGGCCGGCGACGATGTCGCGCGGCCGCGCGTCGTCGGGGTCAGGCGTCCCCGGCCGGGTGGGCCGGAGCGGCAGCGCGGGCCAGCGCGGCGGCGCGGGGCGGCGCGACGCGGTGCCGGGCGGCGCCGCCGGCGCAGCGGCCTCGCCGGCCGCCGCGGTCCCGCCCGCCGCCGCGGTCCCGCCCGCCGCCGCGGTCGCGCCCGCCGCCCCCGCGATGCGCGCCAGCGGCGCCGACACGTCCGGCAGGCCGCGGGCCTCGGCGCGTGCCGCCAGGAACGCCGCCGTCGCCCCCACCGCCGGCTCGCCCGCGTGCGCCACCAGGCGATCGGCGATCTCGGACAGCTCCGCGGGCGTCACCCGGCCGGCCGCGGCGTCGTGGTACGCGGTCACGAGGTCCCAGCGCGCGCTCGCCCACGCCGAGGTGAAGCGGACGTGGCGGCGGGCGTCGAAGCGCGGCGCGACTTCCCGCGCCCGCTCCGCCCCCAGCTCGGCGTCCAGGATCGCGAGGCGGGTGGTCTCGGGGTCGGGCGCCGTGAGCGGCTTGCCCGGGTCGAACGGCTCCGGCTCCACGACCGCCGGTGCCGGCGCCGCGTCCACCGGCGCGGCGGACGCCAGCGGCACGCCGAGATCGGCCGCGGTCAGCTCCACCGCGCGTTCGAGCACGTGCGCGCCCGGCCGCAGCCGCGCCAGCTCGCCGCCGCGCGCCGACGGCCCGGGACGCGTGTCCAGCGCCACGCGCGCCAGGACGTGCTCGGTCAGCCCGGACGGCAGCGCGAGCCGCGCCGCCTCCGCCCGCGTCACGCCCGCGCGCGACAGCCCGGCCGCGACCGCCTCGCGCAGGTACGCGCCCGGGTACGTGTACGCCGCGCCGCGCTCGCGCAGCGTCGCCACCAGCTCGCCGATCGTGTGCCGCTGGACGCCTTCGGCGCCGGACAGCCCGAACTCGCGGCCGAGGTCGATCAGCACCTGGTTGCGGCGCGACGAGACGCCCTGGAAGAGCTCGTCGAGCGTCTCCCCGGGGTCGAGCTGGTCGAGCCGCACGCGCGCCTGCAGCGCGAGCACGAGCCGCAGCGCGTCCCCCGCGTCGAGCCGCACATCCTCCAGGCGAGCGGACGTGTCCGCCCCGGTGGGCACCGCCACCGGGGCGGACACCTCCGCTCGCTCCGGCTCGACCTCAGCCTCGACCTCACGGTCAAACACGGTGTCGCGGTCCAGCTCGCTGTGCAGCAGCTCGACGCCGTCGAGGGTGAGCCGCGCCAGGCCGGTGAGGACGCTCGCTCGCGCCGGCGAGACCTCGATCACGCGCCGCGCTCCGAGCGCCCGCTGCACGTCGATCCAGCGCACGGGCGACGCGAGCTGCTCGGCCAGCAGCTCGACCGCGTCGTCCCCGGCCGCGAACGGGCGGCCGGTGACGTTCGGCACCCAGCGGCCGACCAGCCGCGCCGCGTCGATCTCGAGGCCGCGCAGGTGCGCCCGCAGCTCGTCGACCGCGCCGCGCAGCACCGACGAGTGGAACGGCACGTCGATCCCGGGCAGCACGCGGACGGTCCGGCGCCCGAGCCGCGCTTCGAGCGCCCCGATCGCGTCGGCGGTTCCCGCGACCGCGTACTGGCGGCCGGGCGCGTTGTGGTTGACGATCTCGACGCCGTCCACCAGCGCCTCGATGTCCGCGCCGGCCGGATCGACCACCGCCAGCCGGTAGGGCGACGTGCCGTCGGCGGCGCGCGGGACGTGCGCCTGCATCGCCTCGCCGCGCCGGTGCACGAGCGTCAGCGCGTCCTCCAGCGACAGCGCGCCGAGCGCGTGCAGCGCGGCGAACTCGCCCGCGCTGTGGCCGGCGGCCACGAACGCGTCCCCGAGCGCCCCCTCGGCGCGCAGCTCGGCCAGCTGCGCGGCCGCGAGCGCCAAGAGCGCCGGCTGGGTGAGCTCGGTGCGGAACAGGACGCCGTCCGGATGGCGGACGACGCGCCCGTCGGCGAGCCGCAGCTCGCGCGGGTTGCGGTCGACGACCTCCAGCAGTGAGAAGCCGAGCTGCGCGCGGGTATGGGCGTCGGCGCGTTCCCAGACGGCGCGCGCGGCGCGCGAGCGGGCGCGCCCGTCCGCGCCCATCCCCTGGTGCTGGATGCCCTGGCCGGGGAAGACGAGCGCGGTCGACAGCGGGTCGATCACGGCTTCGCCGAGCGCGACGTCGGTCTCGCCGTGGCGGACGCGCACCTGGACGACGCGGCGCCCGCCGGTCACGGCGATCCGGGTCGCGTCGAAGTCCAGCGTGGCGCCGAGCGGGACGGGCGCGAGGAACGTCACGCGCCAGTCGCGGAGCAGCGTCGCGTCGCCGCCGCAGAGGGTGTCGACGACGAACGCGGACGCCCGCGCCGCGGTCCAGGCGCCGTGCGCGATCGGGCGCGGCAGGCCGGCCATCCGCGCCGCGAGCACGGACCGGTGCAGCGGGTTGCGATCGCCGCCGACGCGGGCGAACGCCGCCATCGAGCTCGGCGCCATGTCCTCGGCGGTGGCGAGCGTCTTCGCGGGCCGCGGCTGCCGCGGGAGCGGCGCGGGCGGCGCCGGAGCGCCCGCTTCGGCGCGCACCTCGCGCAGCGCCGGTCCGTCGCCGAGCAGCGCGAGCTCGGCCTCGACCTCCGCGATCGCGCCGCGCGGCGAGGTGAGGAGCGCGCGGCAGCGCAGGCGGGTCGGCGCGCCGTCCGGGTCGGTCAGCTCGACCAGCCGCGCCTCGGCCTCCCCCGCCTCGCCCAGCCGCGGAGGCCACGCCTCCCCCGGCCGCACGGCGTGCTCGGTGTGGACCAGCTCCGCCAGCCGGGCCGCCAGCTCCGGGTACGCCAGCAGCGCGGTGAGCGCGGGCCAGGCCAGCGTGAGCGCGAGGTCGAGCGGGACGCCGTCGTGCGCGGCGCCCGTCGCAGCGCGGTAGGCGCGCGGGAGCTCCGCCGAGCACGTCCACGGCGTGCGCACGCCCTGAACCGGATCGTCGACGACGGGCGGATGCTCCGCGGCGAGCGCGCCGGTGGCGAACGCCGCGCGGGCAGCGTCGCCGCCGAGCTCCGCCACGGCGTGAGGGGGCGCGTCCCCGGGCGTCGCCAGCGGCCGGTAGCGCAGGACCAGCGGGTCGGCGGTCGCGGTGTCGACCGTCAGGACCGCGTCTTCGCCCTCGGCGCGCAGCGTGATCGACTCGACGGTCGCCGAAGCCGGGCGGACCGTGACGACGCCGCCGTGCTCGGTGATCGTGTCGCCGGGGACGACGAGGCGCCAGAGCGGGTTCGGGCGCGTGCGGCCGTCCTCGCCGACGACGCACTGCGCGGCGCAGAGCGCCGCCACCGGCCCGGTGCCGTGCGTGAGCGCGCCCAGCGGGTCCGGCGCGGGGCCGGGATCGGCGAGTCGCTCACGCCGGGTGACCGCGCCCGCCGGATGGACCGCGCGCGTCTCCGCGTCGCCGCCGACCCGCGCGATCGCCGTGGCCTCGAAGCGCGCGAGCAGCGAGGCCACCGGCTCGTCCGCCCAGGTGATTCCCGCGACCGCCTCTGGCCCCGGGATGACGAAGACCTCGTCCCAGCCGTAGCGGTCGTCCTGCGCCTGCCAGAGCCCGTCGGCCATGTACCAGCGCCGGACCTCCCCGTCGAGCACGGGGACGAAGGGGACCGGCTTGCCGCCGCGGTCGCAGACCTCGAGGAAGAACTGGGCGTCGGCGGGGTGCAGCAGCGTGGTCGCCGCCTCCGGGAACGCCACGAAGAACGCCACCAGCGCCGCGCGCGGGTCGTCCAGGGACGCCGAGTACGCGACCGGTCCCGACTCGACCGGCGCCAGCCGCGCCGCGAACCGCTCGTACAGGGCGACCGCCCGCGCGCGCCACGACGCGTGCCCCCAGGCGCCGTCGTCGTAGCGGCGGTGGCGGCCGATCGCGCAGCGCTCGGTGAAGCGCCGCAGCACTTCGAGGTACGTCATCGTCTCGACGTCGCCGAAGTAGGGCTTCGCGGTACGCGCCAGCGCCGCGACGATCTCGTCCCGCCGCGCGGCCACCGCCTCCGGATCGCCCGCGACGGACTCGAGCAGGTGCCCGGCCCGCGCGGCCGCGTTGTCGAGCAGGTGGATGTCGGCGTTGAGGTTCGACCGCGCGGACGTCACGCCGCCCTCGGCGCCCCGCCGCGGCACCCATCCGTCAGCGCCGCCCGCCGCGACCAGCGCGGCCTTGACCGCCGGCGACGCGGCGGCCTCCAGGCACGCCATCGCGGCGGTGCCGACCAGCACCGCGTCCACCGGCATCCGCAGCGCGCCGTGCGCCAGCGCCCAGGATCCGTCGAGCAGGTCCGCCGCGCGCTCCGGCGTGCCGATCCCACCGCCCGCGCAGACGAGCACGTTCGGCCGCCGGCGCAGCTCGTGGTAGGTCTCCAGCAGGAGCTCTTCGAGGTCCTCCCAGGAGTGATGCCCGCCGGCCCGCCCGCCCTCGATGTGGGCGGCGATCGTGTGGTGCGGCGCGGCGTCCGCGATCGCCAGCAGCTGGCGGACCTGCTCGGCCGTCCCGGGCTTGAACGCGTTCACGCGCATGCCGTCGGCGGCGAGCCGGTCGAGCAGCGCGATCGCCTCCTCGACGTCCGGGAGCCCCGCGGACACGGTCAGCCCCGCCAGCGGCGCGCCGGCGCGCCGCGCGCCGAACAGCAGCGCGTCATGCGAGACGTGCAGCTCCCACAGGTGGCGGTCGAGCAGGAGCGTGTTGAAGACGACTTCGCGGCCGGGCTCGAG
>DATMGH010000204.1:0-5887 GCA_035555675.1 Solirubrobacter sp.
GCTCCGCCGAGCGCGCCTGCACGATCACGCCGACCACCGCGAGCCCGGCGTAGAGCAGCCACCACCAGCCGTTGACCTTCGCGGCGACGACCGCCTCGTTGTCCAGCTGGCGCGTGTCGAGCGTGCCGAAGAGCACCATCAGGCCGGCCACGATCGCGCTCGAGCCGCCGAGCGCGCTCAGCACGACCAGCAGCGCCATCGGTAGGTCGGCGACGATCGCCGCCCACGCCAGCAGCACGCCGACGGCGACGCCCGCGAGCACGATCAGCCAGCTCCAGGAAACGCCGAACGCGAGCATCAGCGTCGTCCCGAGCGTGAAGCCGATCGACCCCATCGCGACGATCACCGCGACGTTGTAGAAGAGGTACGCCAGCAGCCCGAACGCGAGCGCGACGGCGATCCCGACCACCCACGCGAGCCCGGTCTGCAGGAATCCGTCGCCGGTCGCGGAGGCGACGATGCCGGCGCCGACGCCGAACCCGACGAACGCACCCCAGAGCGGGATCACGATCCGGAACGCGAGGTAGCCGCGCAGGCAGAACACCGCGCCGGCGAGGATGGCGATGATGCCGAAGAGGACGTCGTCCATTACGACAGCGCTCCCCGGCCGAGCTGGACGCCGGTCTGGCCGTGCACGAGCCGCTCCCGCGCGGCGTCGAGCAGCGTGCCGTCCGGGGCCAGGTAGTCGCGCCAGGAGCGCGTGGGGTGGTAGCCGATCAGCTCTCGCGCGCGAGCGCTCGTGATGCCGGCCGCGTCCTCGCGCTCGAGCTCGCCGACGACGACCTCGGCGCCGAAGTGGTGCTCGATCAGCTCGCGCAGCGGCCGCCCCGTGCCGTTGTCCGGCGCGGCGACGTACAGCGCGTGGTGCCCCTTGAGCGAGCTCTCGGCCGCGAGCCGCAGCGCGTGCGCGAGGTCGTAGACGTCCACGTAGGACCAGAAGCTGGCGCTCGGCTCGCCGCTGAACGGGTCGCGCAGCCGGGGGCCGAGGCTGCGCTCGTAGTTGCCCTCCCACTGGACCCAGGACGGGCGGATCGAGATCGCGCGCAGGTCCGAGCGCGCGACCGCGGCGTCCATCAGCTGCTCGCCGAAGACCTTCGCGAGCGCGTACGGGTCCTGCGGGCGGTTCTCCAGCGCCTCGTCGATCGGCGCGTAACGGGCGGCGAACGGCCGCTCGGCGAACGCCATCCCGGCGACGGTCTCGCTGGAGACGTTGACGATCCGGTCCACGCCGACCCGCACGCACGCCTCGGCCAGGTTGAACGTCGCCATCACGTTGTTCGAGAAGACCTTGTGCGGGGCGTTGCGCGTCGGCTCCGGGAGCGCCGCGCAGTGGATCACGACGTCCTGCCCGCGCACGACGGCGAACGCGTCGCCCGGGTCGTTGAGGTCGGCCTGGAAGTAGCGCGCCCCGCGGTCGGAGATCTCGTACACGGGCGGGGCGAGATCGCAGCCCGTGACGTGGTGGCCCGCCGCGACGAGGTCGTGGACCGTGGCCGCCCCGACCTTCCCGCGCGCACCGGTGACGAGGATCTGCATTCCGGGAACGTACTCTGAACCTCGGTCGGGGGCGTTGCGTAGACCCCGGAAACCGAACGGGAGGGATGCTCGTGCGCAGGAACACGCTCGTGGCGACGGCCGCGACGGTGACGCTCGCGGTGGCCGGGACCGCGGTCGCGGCGCCGCTGGCGACCTACAAGCTGTCGGCCGACAAGTCGCAGCTGAAGTTCAGCCGGGCGACGATCCGGGCCAAGGCCGGCAAGGTCACGCTGCGGATGGCGAACCCGTCGAACCTGCCGCACGCGATCGCCATCCAGGGCCAGGGGAAGGGCAAGACGGTCGGCAAGGGCGGGACGTCGACGGTCACCGCGACGCTCAAGAAGGGGACCTACACCTTCTCCTGCCCGGTCGGGTCGCACGCCAAGGCCGGGATGCGGG
Organism: Solirubrobacter sp.; assembly: GCA_035555675.1. Classification (GTDB taxonomy): domain Bacteria; phylum Actinomycetota; class Thermoleophilia; order Solirubrobacterales; family Solirubrobacteraceae; genus Solirubrobacter. The sequence continues at coordinate 1,936 of DATMGH010000204.1, forward strand.
GGAAGCTGATCGTCAGCTGAGCGGTGGACGATCGGCCGAGTTGCGGTGCGGCCGGTTCAAGCAGATGATGTGCGGTGCATGGAGGCGCTCTTGAGGATCGTGCTGGCCGGCTTGGTGCTCGCTCTGGTTGGTGCGGCGCCCGCGCGCGCCGCGGCGGGCGTGAACGTCAGCTCGGCTGGGACGATCAGCGGGACGCCGGTCGTCGGCGCGAAGCTGACGGTCTCGAACGGGTCGTGGAGCGGGCCTCCGGGCACGTGGACGTCGCGCGTCTGGATGCGCTGCGCGGACGGCGGGACGTCGAACTGCGCGTCGATCGACGGGGCAACGTCGACGACGTACACGGTGGCGAAGGTGGACCAGGGCAAGCGGCTGCGGGTGAAGCTGTACGCCGTCCACGGGTTCGACTGGGACTCGGCGCTCTCGAGTGCGACGGGGGTCGTGGGCGCGGCGGCGACGCCGACGCCGACCCCGACGCGTACGCCCACCCCCACGCCGACGCGTCCGCCCACCCGGACCCCGACGCCCATGCCCACGCCGCCGGTGGACCCCGTCGCCTCAGCAACGCCCACGCCCGAGGTCACCCCCGAGCCGCCGGTCGAGCCCGTCGTCGAGGTGACCCGGGAGCCGGTCGTCCAGCCGAGCCCCGCGGAGCTCGCCGCGCCCGTGCTGGTTCCGACTGTCCCGGCCAAGCTGAAGCTGCTGCGGCCGCATCCGATCGTCCGCGTCGCCGGCCGCCTCACCGAGCGCGGTGCCTTCCTGTCCCGGCTCACCGTCCGCGCCCCGAAGGGCGCGCGGATCGCGGTCACCTGCGCCGGCGCCCACTGCCCGCGGCGCGCGGTCGCCCAGGCCGCGTCGCTCGTCCACGTGCGGGCGTTCGAGCGTGCGCTGCGGGCGGGCACGACGCTCACCGTCACGGTCTCCAAGCCCGGCTACTACACGAAGGTCACGCGAATCGTGATCCGGCGCGGCAAGGTGCCGCTGCGCACGGACGGCTGCCGCGCGCCGGATCAGAAGAAGCTGATCCGCTGCCCGTCGCGCTGATGGCGCGACACGTCCCGGGCGGCCTGGGCGGAACGCCGCCGCCGGACGTTCGACTGGCATGGGCGCGCTTCGTGGCTGTGCTCGTCGCCGCGGCGTCCGGCTTGTATCTCCTGTTGGTCCTGGCCTTCGGCGCCCTGTCCGTCATGGACTGGGATGGCCTGGCGTGCTTCGACGGCGACGAGCCGGGGTGCGTGGACGGTCAGTTCCAGGGCGATGTGGGACTGGGCGCCGTGCAGGCCAGCAGCTGGCTGCTGGCCTCCGTCGCGGTGCTGGCGATCGTCTGCGCGCTCGTGATGTCGCTGCGGCTGCGGCGCCTCTCGTCCGCTGTGGCGGTGCTCGCGCTCGCCGCGATGGGCGTGATCATCGGACAGGTGCTGTGGGCGCGACTGTGAACCGTACGGTTACGCCGTGGCAGTGCGTGGGCGATCACGGCGGCGATCGCGGGCTATCGATTCGGGGCACAGCGAGCGAGCGCTCGAAACAACCCCGACAAACCGCTAGAGGCGCCGACCGGAATCGAACCGGTGTACACGGCTTTGCAGGCCGCTGCGTAGCCACTCCGCCACGGCGCCGGGTGGGTGGGCGAGTGATCTTAGCCCGGCTTCCGGCTGGGCCGGGATCCGGTTGCTAGGCTACGCGTCCTCCCGGGCGATTAGCTCAGCTGGGAGAGCGCCGCCTCGACAAGGCGGAGGTCACTGGTTCGAGCCCAGTATCGCCCACTGAAAGGTCCGCTTCTGCGGGCCTTTCGTGCTTCTGGTTCCAAGCCAGTCCCCTCTGGGACAGTGCACGCGGTCGGTCGAGTGCACTCCATAGTGGCTCTGCACGGGCGAGGCGATGTGGCCACGTTCACCGCCGCCACCGCCCTGCTCGACAGCCCTGGCGCCGGACGAGGAAGTCCGCCAGGCCGAGGCGTACTCGGGCGCGTCAAGGGGAGAGCCAACGGCCCGACGATGCGATGCCCGATGATCTCCGGCTGGCAGTCGAGGCCCGTCGCCCCGGCGGCGACCGCTGCCACGGCGGTGGCCGCGGAGATGCCGATGGGAAGGCCCACGATCGCCCCTTAACGCGCGCTCGCGCGCCGGATCCCGATGACCACCGCGGCGACCGCGGCGATGAGACCGAGGACGATCAGCTCGAAGAAGCTCGTCGCGGCTCCGGCCGCAATGGCGGCGACGGCCACGATCCCGAGTGTGACGGGGGCGCTGAGCATGGCTGCTCGCTTTCGTTTGACGCTGATGTGACGCTGGTCAAGCTAGGTGGCGGACGGGCCTGCCGCATCGGGCAGCGGAGGGAGCTCGGCTCCCCCCCCGGCGGGGGAGATCCCGGCGCGCCGGATCGGCCTCCAGGTGGAGGCAATCGCCAACCGCCGCGGTTAGCGTGTGCACATGTCCATCGCGCTGCGTCGTCGAGCGCTCGACGTCGCTCCCACCGTCGCGCTGCTCGCGATCGGCGGGGCGCAGATGCTGGCCGACTACCACCAGTCGGGCTACCGCGGCGCGCGGGGGGTCAACGCGGCGTTCCTGGTCGCCACCTGCGTGCCGCTGCTGATCCGCCGCGCGCATCCCGCGCTCGCGCTCGCCGGCGTGTTCGTCGCGCAGGGCGTGTGGATCGGGATCTTCTACCACGGGTCGCAGCAGCCGCCGTTCGAGCCGTTCGCCGCGGGGGTGGTTGCGTGCTTCGCGCTCGGCCGCCACGCCGACCGGCGAGCGCTGCGCGCCGGGGCCGCCGTGTTCGCGCTCGTCGTGATCGCCACCGCGATCGTGCTCGTCGTCGGTGGCTCGACCGTCGGCAACGCGCTGCCGGTGCTGGTCTGGTGGCTGGCGGCGATCGGCTTCGGGCGCGGGCTGCGCGACCGCCAGGTGCTCGTCGAGCTGTTGCGCGATCGCTCGGCCAGGCTCGAGCGCGATCGCGAGCGGGAGATCGCGGGAGCGGCGCTCGAGGAGCGGGCGAGGATCGCGCGGGAGCTGCACGACGTGATCGCCCACGCCGTCAGCCTGATGGTCGTCCAGGCCAGCGCCGAGCGGCGGCTGCTCGAGCCCGGCCAGCAGCGCACCGCGGACACGCTCGAGACGATCGAGACCTCCGGTCGCGAGGCGCTCGGCGAGCTGCGCCGCCTGCTCGGCGTGCTGTGCGCCAGCGGCCGCGAGCGCCTCGCACCCCAGCCCGGGCTGGCGACGCTCCCCGAGCTGATCGAGGAGGCGCGCCGCAGCGGGCACGCGATCCGATTCGAGGCCGAGGGCGAGCCCGTGCGCCTGCCGGCCGGGCTCGACCTGACGGCGTACCGGATCGTGCAGGAGGGGCTCACCAACGCCCGCAAGCACGCTCCCGGCGCCGCGGTCGACGTCACGCTTCGCTGGCGGCCCGCCGAACTGGAGATCGAGGTCGCCGACGACGGACCGGGACCGCCGCCCAGTCCCAACGGCGGCGGCCACGGCCTGATCGGCATGCGTGAGCGGACGTCGCTCTACGGAGGCGTCCTGCGGACGGAGACCGCGCGGGGCGGCGGCTTCCGCGTGCAGGCGCACCTGCCGATCGAGGACGCGAGCCGGGGATGAGCATCCGCGTCCTCGTCGTCGATGACCAGGCGCTCGTGCGCGCCGGCTTCGTCAAGCTGCTGGAGCCCGAGGCCGACCTGCACGTCGTGGGCGAGGCGGCCGACGGCGGCGAGGCGATCGAGGCGGCGCTCCGCACGCGCCCCGACGTGGTCCTCATGGACATCCGCATGCCGAAGCTCAACGGCATCGAGTCGACGCGCCGGATCCGCGCCCGGGCACGCGCGCCGCGCGTCCTCGTGCTCACCACCTACGACCTCGACGAATACGTCTTCGACGCGCTCAAGGCCGGCGCGAGCGGCTTTCTGCTCAAGGACGCCCCCGCCGAGCAGCTCATCGCCGGCATCCGCATCGTCGCC
>DATMGH010000205.1:0-6372 GCA_035555675.1 Solirubrobacter sp.
CGACGGCCTCCAGGCCGGCCGCGACGTCGGCGAGCGGCGCGCCGAGCGCGAGCGCGAGTCCCGCCGCCGCGAGCGCGTTGTAGACGTTGTAGAGCCCGGGGAGGGGGAGGCGGACGTCGATCGTGCCCTGCGGCGTGCGCAGCGTGACGTCCGCGCCGTGCGTGCCGTCCAGGACGACGCGCGTCGCGGCGATGGCGGGCGCGGGCCGGGCGGCGTGGCAGTTCGGGCAGTGGTAGCGGCCCATGTGCCCGAGGTAGACGGCGTCGTAGACGTACGGCGCGCCGCAGCGGCGGCAGTGCTTGGAGTCCGACGCGTGCGCCATGCCCTCCAGCGCGACGCCGTCGTCCTCGACGCCGAAGAACACCGCCTCCGCGCGGTCGCGGCCGAGGTCGGCGACGAGCGGGTCGTCGGCGTTGAGCACGAGCGCGGTCTGCGGCGAGGCTGCGACGACCGCGGCCCAGCGGTCGGCGATCGTCTCGAGCTCGCCGTAGCGGTCGAGCTGGTCGCGGAACAGGTTGCCGAGCAGCAGCGCGCGCGGCTGCAGCTCGTCGACCACCGGCCCGAGCCAGAACTCGTCGACCTCGAACAGCCCGAAGTCTCCGGTCAGCGTGCGGCCGCCGCGGCGCGACGCGTCGGCCAGCGCGCTGGCGATCCCGCCCGCCATGTTCGCCCCGGCGCGGTTGTGCACGAGCCGCGCGCCGGTGCGCTCGAGGATCGAGGCGACCATCGCCGCGGTGGTGGTCTTGCCGTTGGTGGCGCTGATCGCCACGCTGCCGCGCTCCAGCCGGCTCGCCAGCCGTCCGATCGCGTGCGGCTCGACGCGCGTGAGCACCTTGCCGGGCAGCGACGTGCCGCCGCCGCGCCCCGCGGTGCGGGCCAGCGTCCCGACGGCCTTCGCCGCGGTCACCCCGGCGGCCAGGCGCATCATCGCGGCGCCACCACCCGCAGGGTCCCGGGCAGCACGCGCACGGTCGTGGGCAGCTCGGCGATCGGATCGCCGTCCGCGTAGGCCACGAACGGCCGGTCGGCGGCGAACGTCACCTCGCGGCCGCGCCGCAGCGTGACCGCCGGATGCTCGAGGTGCGTGCCCTTGAACACGCGCGGCAGGCCACGCAGGTACGAGAGCCGCGACTGCTGGGCGATCGTCACGACGTCGAGCCGCCCGTCGTCCAGGCTGGCGTCCGGCGCCAGGTACATCCCGCCGCCGAACACGCCCGAGTTGCAGACCGCGACCGAGTAGCCGGCGAACGTCGAGCGTTCGCCGTCGATGTCGAGCGTCCAGTTCGCGGGACGCCAGGTTCCGATCGCGCGCAGCACCCCGTAGGTGTAGACGAACGTGCCGAGCTTCAAGCGCGTCTCGAGCGCGATCCGGTTGACGTCGGAGTCGATGCCCGCGCTGAGGATGCCGAGAAAGCAGGCGCCGCCGGCCTCGGCCAGGTCGACGCGGCGCTCGGCACCGGCGCCCAGCAGCCGGGCCGCCGCGACCGGATCGGCGCCGATCCCGAGCTTGCGCGCGAAGTCGTTCCCGCGCCCCCCGGGCAGGATCGCCAGCACGCCGCGCCCGTCGCGCAGCTCGCCGGCGACCGCGCCGGTGAGGCCGTCACCGCCCATCGCGGCCACGATCTCGCTCCGCTCGCAGGCCTCGCGGGCCAGCTCGCGGGCGTGCTCCACGCTCGTCGTCCGCTCGACCCGGAACGGCCGCCCCTGGGCGCGCAGCTCCGCCTCGACGGCGGGCAGCAGCCGCAGCGCGCGGCCGGCGCCGGCGTGCGGGTTGACGATCAGGCAGACCGGGCCGTCCATACGTGCGCGGTGAGGCTAGCCCAGGACCAGGTCGCCCAGGGATTCGGCCACGAGCGTCGGCCGCGGCTGCGCGGCGTCGGCCTGCGCGCGGCTCGTCGCGCCGGTGAGCACCAGCGCCGAGTGCAGCCCGGCGCGCCGGGCGCCGGCCACGTCCACGTCCAGCCGGTCGCCGACCGCCAGCACGCGGCCGGCCCCGAGCCGGTCGAGCGCCGCCTCGTACATCACGCCCTCCGGCTTGCCGATCACCGCCGCCGCGCTGCGCCCCGCCGCGACTTCGACCGCCGCCAGGACCGCCCCGGTGGCGGGCCACGGGCCGTCCGGCATCGGGAAGTTCGGGTCGCGCGTCGCGCCGATCAGGGTCGCGCCGCGGATCACCGCCTGGGCGGCGATCTTGAGCTCCTCGAACGAGAACGCGTCGTGGCCGGCGACGACCACGACGTCCGCTCGGGTGGCGAACGGCGTGCGGTTGACGATCCGCAGCCCGGCGTCGGCCACGTGGTCGATCAGCGCCTGCGCGCCGATCACGTACGCCGTGCCGTCGAAGCGCTCGGCCAGCCAGAACTGCAGCGCCGCGCCGGCGCTCAGGATCTCGTCCAGCGACGCCTGCACGCCCAGCTGCCAGAGCTTGCGCACGTAGCCCTCCGGCGCGTGGCGCACGTCGTTGGTCAAGAACAGGACGGACTTCCCGGCTTCCCGCAGCGCCGCGATCGCCTCCGCGGCACCGGGCAGCAGGGCGTCGCCGACCCAGACGCATCCGTCGAGGTCGAGCAGCAGGTGGTCATAGGAACGGACGCGAGGACTGACTGGCACGCGGCGGCATTATCCTTGCCCGCCGTGCCACGACTGCTCGCCGTCCTCATCGCCAGCCTCGCTCTCGTCCTCGCCGCCTGCGGCTCGGACTCCACCTCCAAGGACGAGACCACCGCCGCCTCCACCTCCACGCCGGAGGCCACGGAGACCGCGACCCCGAACGAGTTCCTCCCGGAGGGCTGCGAGCAGGTGGACAAGCCGGCGCCCAAGCAGGTCGGCGACCTGGACAAGCCGACCGAGAAGCTGAACCGATCCAAGACGTACATCGCGACGATCTCGACCACGTGCGGGGACATCCAGGTCAAGCTGGACGCCAAGCGCGCGCCGATCACCGGCGGCTCGTTCAAGTACCTCGCCGACCAGAAGTTCTTCGACGGGTTGACGTTCCACCGCATCGTGCCGGACTTCGTGATCCAGGGCGGCGACCCGGCCGGCGACGGCTCGGGCGGCCCGGGCTACACGGTCGTCGAGGCGCCGCCGTCCTCGCTGAAGTACACCAAGGGCATCGTGGCGATGGCCAAGACCCAGGAGGAGCCCGCGGGGGCGTCCGGCTCGCAGTTCTTCATCGTCACCGGCTCGGGCGCGGAGACGCTGGGGCCGGACTACGCGCTGCTCGGCAAGGTCACGAGCGGGATGGACGTGGCCGAGAAGATCGGCAGCATCCAGTCGGACCCGAACACCGGGCAGCCGGCCGCGCAGGTCGTGATCAAGTCGATCACGGTTCAGGAGAAGTAGGCGCCCTCGAGCTCCAGGAGCGCGCGCTTGCGCTCCGGCCCGCCGCCGTAGTTGCCGAGCTTGCCCGTGCCGGGCAGGACGCGGTGGCAGGGAACGACGATCGGCACCGGGTTGCGCGCGCAGGCCGTGCCGACGGCGCGGGCCGCGCGCGGGTTGCCGGCGCGCAGCGCCAGCTCGCCGTAGCTGACGGTCTGCCCGCGCGGGACGTCGCGCAGCCGCTCCAGCACCGTGCGGCGGAACGGCGCGGCGGTCAGCCGCAGGTCGACCGGGAGGTCGAGCGTGGCCGTGGCGCCCTCCAGGTAGGCGCTGAGCGCATCGCGCTCGGCGTGCAGCTGCGTGTCCGAGCCGATCAGGTTCGGGCCGAGCGCGGCGGCGACCTCGGCCAGTGCGCGGTCCTCCGGCTCGCCGGGGAACGCGATCCGGACGATGCCGTCGGGGCCTTCGACCACCAGCAGGCGGCCGAGCGGGGTGTCGAGGCGGGTGAAGATGGCGTCGGCGAGCCCTTCGCGCACCGCGGCGGCGGCGACGGACTCGAGCAGCGACTCGGGCAGCGGGGTCATGCGAAGCTCTCCCGGAGAGTGCGGACGGCGGTGGAGACGCGCTGGCGCGCGGCGACGGTCGAGCAGCCGAGCCGAGCCGCGATCCCGTCGTAGTCGAGGTCGTCGACGAAGCGCAGCCGCAGCGCGGTGCGCGCGGTCTCGTTGAGCGGTGCGATCAGGCCCTCGAAGTCGTCGTAGTCGTCGTCGACAGCGACGGTCGCGGGCGGCTCGGCGGTCGCGACCTCGGGCCGGCGCCGGCGGTGGTGGTCGATCGCCGCCGTGGTGGTGACGCGGTACAGCCAGGCCCGCAGGTGCTCGGCGTGACGCAGCCGCGGGTACGCCCGCAGGGCGCGCAGCAGCGCGTCCTGCAGGACGTCCTCGGCGTCGTCGCCCGCGAGCTTGCGCGCGTGCGCGAGCAGCTCGTCGCCGTGGGCCTCGACCAGCGTCCAGAACGGTGGCAGCACGCTCTTTACAACGTGCCCGCCGTCCGGAACGTGAGCTATTTGCGTCCCCCGAACGCCGCCGCGCGCTGCTCGGCCGCTTTCGCCCGTGCCGCCCGCTGGCGCCGGCGCCCGAACAGGGCGAGGACGCCGAGCACGACGACCACCAGCAGGAAGCCGTAGAACCACGCGTAGGTCCCGAGGTCGCCGCCGAACGGCAGCGAGACCAGCGTCACGATCCCCCAGCCGAGCACGATCACGATCGCGATCGCCAGGATCAGCAACAGGACGCCGCCGACCCGCCGCGGCCAGCCCGCGCTCGGGGGCGGCGCGATCACGCCCATCACGCGCAGCATCAGCAGCTGGCGGTTGGTGGGCGGCGTGCCGCCGAGCTTCTCCGTCGCCACCTTCAGGTCGCCGGCGCGGCGCTCGGCCAGCGCCAGCGACGCCTCGGCCATCCGGCGCAGCTGCAGCCGCTCCTGGGGGCGCGAGGCGGCGATCGCCGCGCGGAAGTGCTCCCGCGCCCGCTGCGCGTCCATGCGCTCGGCCGCGCGCGTGCCGAGGATGGCCTGCGCGGCGGCCTTGAACCGCGTCTCCTTCTCCAACTCCTCGTCGGAGCGGGTCTCCAGCTGCTGCATCGCATTGAGCGCGGACTTGGACTCGATGCGGACTTGTCGGGGCTTCGGCGGCATGGCTGTCTCAGTCTATGGCGCGGCGGAATCCGCTGGGCGCCGGGTCGACGGTCAGCGGGCTCTCCGGTAGGCCCGGCTCCGGGTCCAGCGCGTCGTAGCCGCCGGGCGCGATGTCGTTGCTGCCGTGCGGGTGAAAGAGCGCGGCCAGCAGCTGGATCTGGCCGCGGCCGACGCCGAGCTCGAACTGGCCGCCGCCGTACGCGCCCATCCCGCGCTGCTCGCAGAAGTGGTAGGCCTCGAAGAGCGCTTCGATCGACCCGAAGCGCGAGGGCTTGAGGTTGACGGTGCGGGGGAGGACCGGGGCGTCGAGGATGTCCTGGACGGAGTGGATCGGCGCGTCCCAGGTGATCCGGCTCTGGTGGGCCTGCAGGGCGCGGCGGGCCTCCTCGGTCTCCAGGTCCGGGTCCTCGAGCCAGGCGTCCGGGAACGCTTCGGCGATCTTCTTGTAGAACGCCGGGTCGGTCGGCGTGTCGACGACCGTGCCCTTGTAGGCGCCCTTGAAGTCGAGCGCGTCGACGGCGCCGGTGGCCTGCAGTTGGGCGATCAGCTCGTCCGGCCAGTCCGGGGTGGCGTCGAGCTTGAAGCGCAGCGCCGGGTAGCGCGCGAGCCGCCGCTCGACGGGCGCGAACGTGGGCGGGACGCCCATGCGGCTGGAGACCACGAACGTGACCGGCTCCGGCGGGCGGCCGAGCAGCTCGTGCAGCGGCGTCCCCGCCTGGCGCAGGGCGAGGTCGAGCGCGGCGGACTCGAGGCCCCAGCGCCGGTACGCCCGGTACGCCGCCTGCTCGGGCGTGAAGCCCGGGAACAGGTCGAGCGTCGCCAGGTGCTTGGAGAAGCCGTCGAGCGTGTACTCGCCGGCGAGCGGCAGGATCGGGCCCGCCTGCTGCTGGGCGTCGTGCGCCTCGGGCTGGTAGGTCACGTCCTCGCCGCGGCCCTGCTCGCCGCCGCCTTCGAGCACGAAGACGGTCGTCTTGCGCTCGAAGCCGGACGAGACGGTGCGGGCGAGCCCTTCGAGCCCGTAGCGGTCGATGCGCAGCGGGAGCGGGGCGACGAGGTCGTAGAGCGACATGGGTGTGCAAGGTACCCTCCCCGGCCGCGATGCTCGCTGCGCTCGGGCTACTGGTGCTGATCGAGGTGGTGGGCCTGTTGGCCGCGCCGCTGGCTGCGCTGGTCTTCGGGCGGCTCCCCGGGGCCGGCCTGGGCTTCTCGAAAGTGCTCGGGCTGCTGCTGGTCACGTGGGTGATCTGGATGGCGGCGTCGCTGGGGGTCGTCGGGTACGGGGTGCCGCTGATCGTCGGCGTGCTGGTCCTGCTCGCGGCGGTCAGCGGGCTGGTGGCGGTGCGGCTGCGGTCGCTG
>DATMGH010000206.1:0-21663 GCA_035555675.1 Solirubrobacter sp.
GCCGCGAGTCGCGCGGCGGGGCGGAGCGCGCGGCGGGCGGAGCGCGCGGCGGGCCTCGGTCCAGGTCCCGCCGCCGTCCAGGCTGCGCTCGACCTTGCCGTCCTTGCCGCCCAGGTACCGCGCGTCGGGCTTCGCCCAGACCAGCCGCGGGCCGAGGGTCGTGTCGCGCCGGCGCCAGGTCTTGCCGGCGTTGGCCGAGACGAACGTAGCGGGAGCGCCGGCGGCGCGGACCGACACCCCGTGGATGTGTCTACGACAGCGTCGTGGAGACGGCGAGCGCGCTGACGCACTAGCTTGTGTCCCCGGTGCGCCACTCCCGCCACTTCACGCTCGAGGAGGCCCGCGCGCAGCTGCCGTGGGTCGCGGGCAAGCTCGAGGCGCTGCGTGACGCGCGCGCCCGGCTGACCGACGAGCAGGCCCGCCGCGCGCTCGCGAACGGCTCGCCGACCAACGGCGGCGGGCACCCCGGCAAGCTGGTCGGGGAAGCGTTCGTGGAGCTGCAGAACGGGATCGCGGCGTTCGACGCGCGCGGGATCGTGCTGCGCGACCTCGACAGCGGTCTGATCGACTTCCCCTCGCTGCGCGACGGCCGCGAGGTCTACCTGTGCTGGATCGGCGGGGAAGCCGACATCGAGTTCTGGCACGAGCTCGACGCCGGCTACGCCGGCCGTCAGCGGCTCTGAGCCAGATCGAGGCGGGTCATGCCCGAATCGGCCTGGCGCTCGGCCTCCAGACCCGCATGATGTCGCGCATCGAGATGATCCCGCAGAGCTCCCCGCTCTCGACCACGACCAGGTGCCGGAACCCGCCCTTGGCCATCGTGTCGGCGGCCTCCTCGAGGTTCCACTCGACGTCGGCGAACGCGGCGCTCGACGTCAGGTGCTCGGCGACCCGCTCGGCGTCCGGGTCCTCGCCCTGGCCGATCGAGCGCACCAGGTCGCGCTCGGTGAAGATGCCCGGCCCGGGCTGCTCGGGATCCATGATCACGACGGCGCCCACGTTGTGATCCGCCATGAACTTCGCGGCGTCGCGCAGGCTCCGTCCCGGCGTCATCGTCAGGACATCGCCTGTCATCGCGTCTCGGACCTTCACGACCGCTCCTCTCCGACCGGGTGGCTGTCTTCTCCCTCAGAGTACTGTGTCAATCGGCACAATGTGTCAGGCGAACAGCGGCGCGAGGTCGATGAACACGCGGTAGTCCTCGATCAGCTCGCCGGCGCCGCGGTAGATGGTCACGACGGGAACCGTGACCTGCGCGCCGTCCTTGCGCGTGTACGTGACGTCGGACTCGGCGATCACGGCGTCACCGGACTCGAACTGCTCGACGATCGTGTGGCGGACGCCGTCCACGGTCTCGCAGAACCCCGCCCAGACGTCGCGCACCGCGTCGCGGCCGTGCACGGGATCGGCGTTGCCGAAGCGGAAGGACACGTCGGCGGCGAGGTGGCGCGCGAACGCGTCCGGCTGCATCGAGTCGATGTCGGCGAACAGGTCTGGATGGGCGGGCATTGGCGGATAATACGTCCGACGGTCATCAGCGAGGAGGAGCTCAGATGTCCAATCCGGGACGGATCGAAGGTACCCACCACCTGACGTTCTGCGTCGGCGGCGCACAGGAGGACTACGACTTCCACGTGCGCACGCTCGGCCTCAAGAGCGTCAAGAAGACGGTCCTGTTCGACGGCGAGATCCCGATCTACCACCTCTACTACGCCAACCGGGTCGGCGACGCGAGCACGATCCTGACCGCGTTCCCGTACCGCCAGGCGGGCTGGATGGGCCGCCGCGGGACCAACCAGGCGAAGTCGATCAACGTCGCCGTGCCGGCGGAGTCGATCGGCTACTGGCGCGACCGGCTGCGCGCCGCCGGCGTCGCCGTGACCGACGTCGAGCGGTTCGGCACCGAACGGCTGGAGCTCGCGCACCCGTGCGGCATCCCGTACCAGATCGTGGGCGAGAAGCGCGAGGACACGCGCGTCCCCTACGACGGCGGCGACGTCCCGGCCGAGCACGCGATCCGCGGCGCCTACGGCACCACGACCTCGGTCCGCGAGCCCGAGGCGATGGACGAGTTCCTGCGCGAGGCGTTCAACTGCGAGCACCTGGCGTCCGACGGCGCGCACCACCAGTACCGGATCGACGGCTCCGGCCACGGCGAGATCCTCGAGCTGGTCGAGGAGCCGAACCTGCCCCAGGGCACGTGGCGCTTCGGCGAGGGCACGATCCACCACCACGCGTTCGACGTCGGCACGGCCGAGAACCAGCTGCGGGTGAAGGACTACATCGTCGGCCTCGGGTACACCGACGTGTCCGACGTCAAGGACCGCGGCTACTTCTTCAGCGTCTACCTGCGGACGCCGGGCGGCGCGCTGTTCGAGCTCGCCTACTCGACGCCGCAGGGCTTCACGATCGACGAGGCCGAGGACGAGCTCGGCACGCACATGTGCATCCCCCCGCACTGGGAGGACCGGCGTGCCGAGATCGCGACCCTCGAGCCGATCGAGACGATCGAGACGGTGGTGGGCTAAGCCTCGAAGGGCTCGTAGAACTCGCGCTTGCGGTCGGCCAGACGCGGGATGGCGTCCCCGAAGCCGTGCTTCTTGAAGTGTTCCGTCTCCGTGTGCGCGACGTAGGCGGCCTCGTCGGCGTACTGCTCGTAGATGAAGAACTTCGTCGGGTCCTGCGGGTCGCGGTTGGGGATGTAGACCAGCACCCCTTCCTCGGCCCGCGAGGGCTCGACCAGCGCCTGCAGGGCGGCGGCGACCGCCTCCTCCTCGCCTGGCTTGGCGATCCAGGTTACGGCGACGGTATAGGCCATACGGACTCCTTGTGGTCGGATGATCGGGGGCTGGACGCCCCAGATGTGTCGGCGTGGCGGATCGGCCCGGAGGCCTCCCGCAACGGTTGTCCGGCGCGCCCGGCGCGGTGGGCGATGATCTCGGCCAGCACGGCGACCGCGGTCTCCTCGACCGTGGAGGCGCCGATGTCCAGGCCGCAGGGCGCGAAGACGCGGGCGAGCTGCTCGTCGGTGACGCCGACGTCGCGCAGCCGGCGGTTGCGATCCGCGGTCGTGTTGCGCGAGCCGAGCGCGCCGATGTAGCCGGCGCCGGTGCCCAGGGCGGCCTGCACGGCGGGCACGTCGAGCTTCGGGTCGTGCGTGAAGATCAGCACCGCGTCGCGCGCGCCGAGCTCGACGCCCTCGAGGACCTTGTCCGGCCAGCCGACCTCGGTCTCGGCGTCGGCGCTGAAGCGGCGGCTGGCGAGGAACGCGGAGCGCGGGTCGGCGATCGTGACCCGGTAGCCGAGCCCCTTGGCCAGCGGCGCCAGCGCGCTGGAGAAGTCGATCGCGCCGAAGACGACCATCCGCGGCGGCTCGGCCTGGATCGACGCGTAGACGCGCAGGCCGGAGCCGAGCGACGCGCCGTCGGTGCCGAAGTTGCGCAGCGTCGAGCGGCCCTCGGCCAGCAGCCCGCGCGCCTCGCGGCGCGCGTTGCGGTCGAGCAGCTCGCCGCTGCGCAGCGACCCGATGTCGCCCTCGGCGTCGACGTAGAGCTTCGCGCCCGCCTGCTCGCCGTCGAGCAGGGTCACGAGCGCGGCCGGGCGGTGCTCGATCGTGGCCTCGAGGTCGCGCAGCACCGCCGCGTGGTCGGCCGGCTTGAGCTCGTGGATGAAGATGTGGACGATCCCGCCGCACATCAGTCCGACGGTGCCGGCCAGCTCGTCGGAGATGCCGTAGGTGACCAGCTGCGGCGGGCCGTCGGCCTCGAGCATCTCGATGGCGGCCGCGGCCACCGCGCCTTCGACGCAGCCGCCGGTGATCGAGCCCTCGATGCCGCCCTGCTCGTCGATGTACATCGAGGCGCCGACGTCGAGCGGAGAGGAGCCGTCGACCTGCACCAGCAGCCCGGCGGCGACGCGGCGACCTTCACGCAGCCACCCGGCGACGGCGGCGGCGGTGTGCTGAACGGGGCGTGTCATCCGTGGACCTCCTCCTGAAGCCTGTAGACGCGGCGCGCCGTCCCGCCGAGGACGTCCGCGCGGACGGCCTCGGGATACTCGGCGAGTACGCCGAGCCACGCATCTATAAGGCTAGAAAAGTCGGTCCACAGGCTCTCGACCGGGAAGTTGGAGCCGAACATCGCGCGGCCGGAGCCGAACGTGTCCAGCACCGTGCGCGTGACCTCGGCGATCCACTCGCGGTCGACGCGGTGCACGAACGTGCCCTGCCCGGAGAGCTTGACGTGCACGTTCGGGTGCTCGGCCAGCGCGGCCAGCGCCTCGCGCCAGGGCTCGCCCGCGATCGGCATGCCGGCGTGGATCAGCACGAACGTCAGGTCCGGGTGGTCGGCGACCAGCCGCGTCGCCGACGCGACCTGGTTCGGGAACACCTGCAGCTCGAACACCAGGCCGAGGCCGGGGAGCTGCGCCAGGTTCGCGTTGAGCACCGGGTCCTGCGCGCGGTCGGGCGCGCTCGCGAACCGGAACGCGGGGTTCTCGTGCCAGTGCAGCTGCAGGCGCGTGCCGCGCAGCAGCGGGCTGGCCGCGAGCTGGGCGTGGATGGTCTCCAGCGCGTCCGGCGCGAACAGGTCCGCGGAGCCGACGATCGCGTGCGGCCAGCCGGTGCGGTCGTGCTCGCCCTGGACCCACTCGACCTCCTTGAGCGAGTCCTCGAGCGCCCAGTTGGCCTGCACGTAGACCGACTGGCCGAAGCCGTTGGCGCGCGCGTCCGCGCTGTAGGCGTCGATCGTGTAGGCCCGGCCCTGCAGCGGCTCGTACGGGCCGAAGATCCGCGGGATCATCGGGCCGTCGAGCCAGGGCAGCCCGGTCGCCGGCCAGATGTGGTGGTGCGCGTCGACGTAGCTGCTCACAGTTGCTTCACCTGGGCGAGAAGGGACGGGATGTCGCGCGCGCCGGCGAGGCCGTCGAGGTCGTCGACGATCGCCGCCATGCCGCGCGTGACGGGGCGGTAGGCGGGGTCGAGCGCCAGCGGCGTCCACCACAGCAGCCGGTGGCTGAGCCGCGCCAGCCGGCGCACGGCGTGCACCATCAGCGCCGGGTCGCCGCGCTCGAGCCCGTCCGACAGGACGATCGTGAGCGCGCCGCGCGCACGGTCGGCGTACCGCGGCGTGTCCAGGAACTCCTGCAGCGCCGGCCCGATCAGGGTGCCGCCGTCGGCGTCCTCGACGACCTCGGACACGTTGGCCAGCGCGCGCTCGACGTCGCGCTCGCGCAGCTGCTTGGTGATCCGGGTCAGCCGGGTGCCGAACGTGAACGTCTCCGCCTGCGCGGCCCACGCGAAGCGCAGGTAGTCCGGCGTGTGCTCGCGCAGCGAGCCGGAGACGTCGATCAGCAGCAGCAGCGGGCGGCGGCGGTGCGGGCGGTCACGGCGCGCCAGGTGCACGATCTCGCCGGTGCGCGTGGCGGCGCGCAGCGTGCGGCGCAGATCGATGTGCGCGCCGCGCCGCGCGGGCCGGCGCCGGCGCGAGCGCACGCGGGGGAGGTGCTGGGCGAGCGCGCGGCGCAGCTCGGCCAGGTCGTCCGCGCCGGGCTCGTAGGCGCGGTGGTGCTGGAGCTCGTCGACGCTGGCGTCACGGCCCGTGCCCTCGGCCAGCTGGAGCGGCTCGAGCGTCCCCTCGCGCTGCGGCTGCGGCGCCTCGGACTCGCCCTCCTCGGACGGCTCGGCGGCCGGCGCCGCGCCCGTGAAGTGCGCGGCGAACACGGCGTCGAAGCGCGGAAGGTCCTCGAGCCGCATGACGAGCGTGATGCGCGCCAGCCAGTACAGCGCGGTCAGGTCCGCGGGCCGGTTGTCGCGCAGCGCCGTCAGGAAGTCGATCCGCTTCTCCGGGATCGGCGCCCAGTCGTCGAGGAACTCGTCGAGGACCATCTACAGCCCCAGGGCCTCCGCCTGCTCGAGCACCGCCTCGGTGTCCTCGGCCTCCTTGAGCAGCAGCCCCAGCGAGCGCCGCAGCGCCAGCGGCCACGGCGCGCCCTCGTCCGCGAGCACCTTCGCCGCCTGCGCCCACTCGATCGTCTCCGCGATCCCGGGCGGCTTGATCAGCCGCAGCGCGCGCACGCCGGTCACCGCCGCGACCAGCGACGCGGCCGCGTCGTCGGCCAGCCCGGGCACCTTGGCGTCGATGATCGCGCGCTCGCGCGCGGCGTCCGGGAACGCGATCCAGTGGTAGAGGCAGCGGCGCTTGAGCGCGTCGTGCAGCTCGCGCGTGCGGTTGGACGTCAGCACCACGATCGGGCGCTGCACGGCGGCCACGGTCCCCAGCTCGGGGATCGTGATCTGGAAGTCGCTCAGGAACTCGAGCAGGAACGCCTCGAACTCCGAGTCGGCGCGGTCGACCTCGTCGATCAGCAGCACCGACGGCACGCGCAGCGCGCGCAGCAGCGGCCGTTCCATCAGGAACGTCTCGTCGTAGAGCTCGCCGACCGCCCGGCCCTCGGCCTCGCAGGTGCGGATCGCCAGCAGCTGCTTCGGGTGGTCCCACTCGTAGAGCGCCTGCGCGGCGTCGAGCCCCTCGTAGCACTGCAGGCGGATCAGCTCGCGCTGCTCCACCTGCGCGACCACCTTCGCCAGCTCGGTCTTGCCCACGCCCGGCTCGCCCTCGAGCAGCAGCGGCCGCCCGAGGGTGAGCGCGAGGTGCACGGCGGTCAGCAGCCCCTCGTCGGCGAGGTAGCGCTGCTGCGCGAAGCGGCGGCCCAGCCCGTCAAGCACCGCGCAACGCGTCCAATCCGCGCAGGACCCGCTCGGGCGTGAACGGCAGCTCCTCCAGGCGCACGCCGCACGCGTCGTAGATCGCGTTGGCGATCGCCGGGATCGGCGCGTTCGCGGTCATCTCGCCGATGCCTTTGGCGCCGTACGGCCCAGTGGCGGCCGGGAACTCGATGATCTCGCTCTCCATCACCGCGTTGTCGGCCGGGCCCGGCATCAGGTACTGCTCGAAGTCGCGCGGCCCGTGGTCGCGGTTCGGGTAGTACGGCTCGGTCGTCTCGAACAGCGCGTGCGAGATCCCCATCCAGGCGCCGCCCTCGATCTGCTGCTTGGCCATCGCCGGGTTGATCGCGCGGCCGACCTCGTAGACGTTGTGCAGCGCGAGCACCTCGACCACGCCGGTCTCGTCGTCGACCTCGACGTCGGCGACCGTGCACGCGTGCGCCTGGCAGGAGTCCGGGTCCATCTCGCCCGTCTCCGGCACCGGGTAGGAGCGCTCCTTGAGGAAGATGCCCCGGCCGGAGATCGTGCGCCCGAGCTCGAAGTGCGCGGCGAGCGCCAGGTCGGTCACGTGGATCTTCTTCTCCTCGGAGCCCTTGAGCTTGATGAAGCCCGTGCCGTCGGTCTCCAGGTCCGCCGCGTCGACCTCGAGCTTCTCGGCGGCCGCGTCGAGCATCGCCTCGCGCGCCTCCTGCGCGGCCATGATCACCGCGTTGCCGACGCGGTGCGTGCCGCGCGACGCGAACGTGCCCATGCAGTGCGGGCCGGTGTCCGTGTCGGCGGTGTCGACGATGATGTTCTCGTACGGCAGGCCGAGCGTCTCGGCGGCGATCTGCGCGGCCACGGTCTTCAGGCCCTGGCCGAGGTCGACGCTCGAGAGCGACACGACGAAGTTGCCGGTCGTGGTCGAGTGCACGAGCGCCTGGGTCGGGTCGCCGCCCAGGTTCATGCCCGTCGGGTAGTTGACGGCCGCGTACCCGCGGCCCTTCAGGATCGCCATCAGCGTGCCTCCGTCGACGACATGGCCCGGTACTCCGCGCCCAGCTCGTGGCCGACGAGCTCGGCGGCGCGCTGGATCACCTCGATCAGCGCGGTGCCCTCCGCGACCTTGCGGTGCGCCTTCATGTCCCCGTCGCGGTAGGCGTTCTTGAGCCGCAGCTCGAGCGGGTCGAGGTCCAGCGCGCGGGCGATCCGGTCCATCTGGGTCTCGAGCGCGAAGTCCCCGATCGTCACGCCGAAGCCGCGCATCGCGCTCGACGGCGTGCGGTTCGTGTAGACGCACCAGGAGTCGATGTGGACGTTCGGGATCGTGTACGGCCCCGGCATGTGCGCCGCGCACTTGGTCGTCGCGTACGGGCTGTGGCGCGAGTAGGCGCCGGCGTCGGCGTAGATCGTGACCTGGCGGGCGACGATCCGCCCGTCGTCCATCACGCCGTCCTTGACGTAGATGCGCTCGGCCGCGCGCGGGGAGGACACCTGCATCTCCTCCTCGCGCCCGTAGACGAACTTGACCGGCCGGTTGGTCGCCATCGCGGCGACGCACGCGATCGGCTCGACGATCACGTCGACCTTGCCGCCGAAGCCGCCGCCGACGGTCCCGCCGATCACCTGCAGCTTGCCGAACGGCACGTCCAGGATCAGCGCGGTGTTGTCGAGCGTGAAGAAGCACGCCTGCGTATCCGAGTGAATGCGCAGGCGCCCGTCGCCCTGCGGGATCACGATGCAGCCGGTGGTCTCCGTCGGCGCCTGCTCGATCGGCCGCGACTGGTAGCGCCACTCGAACACGTGGTCGGCCTCGGCGAAGCCCTGCTCGACGTCGCCGAAGCGCACCCGCCGGCACTTGTAGCCCTCGTAGATGAAGTGGTTGGCGCCGTGCGGCTTGAGCACCGGCGTGTCGGGGTCGATCGCCTCCTCGACGTCGAGCACCGCGGGCAGGTCCTCGTAGGTGACCTTGACGGCGGCCGCGCCGGCCAGCGCCGCCGCCTCGGTGGTGGCGACGACGGCGACGATCGGCTCGCCGCGGTAGAGCACCTTGTCCTCGGCCAGCACCGGCTCGTCGTCGTAGCCGACGTTGATCAGCTTCAGGACCGTGTACCAGTTGTTCGGCACGTCCCGGTAGGTGAGGATCTTCACGACGCCCGGCACCTGCTCGGCCGCCGACGTGTCGACGTCGAGCAGCTTCGCGTGGTGGCGCGTGGACCGGTGCATCTTCAGGTGCAGCATCCCGGTCGGGTTGATGTCCTCGAAGTACTGCGTGCGGCCGGTCACGTGCCCGTGCGCGTCGGTGCGCTGCACGGGCTGGCCGACCACGTGGAAACCGTTGCTCATGACGCCTCCGCCGCCGCGAGGATTGCCCGGATGATGCTCTCGTACCCGGTGCAGCGGCAGACGTTGCCGCTGATGGCGCGCACGACGTCGTCGCGCGTCGGGTGCGGGTTCTCGGCCAGCAGGGCCTCCGCGGCCATGATCATGCCGGGCGTGCAAAAGCCGCACTGCGTCGCGAACCCGTCCAGGAAGGCCTGCTGCAGCCGCGACAGCGTGCCGTCGGAGGGCGTCGTGCCCTCGAGCGTCGTGACCGAGCTGCCGTCGATGGTCTCGACCGGGACCAGGCAGGACATCACGGGCTCGCCGTCGAGCACGCACGTGCAGGTGCCGCACGTGCCCTGGGCGCAGCCGCGCTTGGCGGCGGTCAGCCCGAGCGTGTCGCGCAGCGCGCTCAACAGCGTGGTGCCGGGCTTGGCGAGCAACTCCTGCGGCTCGCCGTTGATTTCGAGTTCGATGACGCTAGACGGCATGATCGGTGAGGGCTCGGCGGACGTGGACAGGGAGGACGCGGCGGCGGTACCAGGCGCTCGCGTACGCGTCGTCGGCGGGGTCGGCGGCGTCGACGGACAGCTGCGCGGCGGCGTCGACGTCGCCGCGCGCGAGCGCCTCCTCGGCGGCCAGCGCGCGCACCGGGCGCGGCGCGACGCCGCCGAGCGCGATCCGCACGCCGTCGGACGCGACGGTCACGATCGCGGCCGAGTTCTGGCGCCGGCGCATCGCCTTCGTGTAGTACCAGCGCTCGGGAACGGTGAAGCGGACGCTGGTGACCAGCGGGCCGCGCTTGACCTCGTCGACGCCGACCTCGCGCGCGCCGTCGGCGTCGACCACGGTCACGCGCGCGTCGAGCGCCAGCAGGCAGACCGCGAAGTCGCCGTGCGGCGCCGGCGCGAACAGGTTCCCGCCGACCGTCGCCAGGTTGCGGATCTGCGGCGACGCGATCGACTCGATCGCGGCGTGCAGGAACGGCAGCTCGCGGCCGACCTGCGCGAGCGTCGTCGCGGCGCCGAGCGTGACGGTGTCGCCCTCGCGCTCGATCCCGCGCAGCCCGGCGCGGCGCAGGCTCACGACCGCGTCGACGTCCACGTGCTGGGTGTTCAGCCACGGCATCAGCGACGTGCCGCCGGCCAGCGGCCAGCTGCGTTCGCCGATCGCCGCGACGGTCTCCTCCACGGATTCCGGCAGCAGGACCTTCATACCTCGATCACCGGGTTGCGCAGCATCCCGACCCCCTCGATCTCGACTTCGACCACGTCGCCATCCTTGAGCGACCGCTTGGGATCCATGAACTCGCCGCAGCCCCACGGCGTGCCCGTGAGGATCACGTCCCCGGGCTCGAGCGTGAAGCTGTGCGAGCAGAAGCTGATCAGCTCCGCGACGCCGAAGATCATCTCCGACGTGTTGGAGTCCTGGACGACCTCGCCGTTGACGCGCGTCAGGAGGCGCAGGGTCTGCGGGTCGCCGACCTGGACGAGCTCGGACCCGAGCGGGCAGAACGTGTCCAGGCTCTTGGCGCGCACCCACTGCCCGTCGGAGAGCTGCAGGTCGCGCGCCGAGACGTCGTTGGCGACGGTGTAGCCGCGGACGTAGCCGAGCGCGTCCTCGACCGCGACGTTGCGCGCGGTCCGATCGATGACGACCGCGAGCTCGACCTCCCAGTCGACGCGCTCGGTGACGGCCTTCGGGATCTGGATGGCGTCGCCGTCGCCGATCACCGCCGTCGTGAACTTGCAGAAGACCAGTGGCGTGGAGGGCGGCGTCGCCCCCGACTCGCGCACGTGGTCCATGTAGTTGAGGCCGATGGCCACGATCTTCATCCAGTCACCGCCCGTTCGACGTTCTCCAAGTGGCGCAGCATCGCCGTCGATGCCGCTTCAGGGTCGTGGGCCGCGATCGCGGCCACGATCTCACGATGGTCGTGCGCGCTGTTCGCGCGCACCGGGGCGAGCCGGCCGGTGCGGCGACGGCTCGCGATGCCCATGCCGGTGATCGACTCCAGCAGCCGCTCGAGCACGGCGTTGGAGGCGGCGCGGGCGATCGTCGCGTGCAGCTCGATGTCCGCCCACATGAACGCCTCGGCGTCGTCGAGCGCGTCCGCGCTGGCTTCGGCGCAGCGCGCCAGCTCGGCTGCCGTCTCCTCGTCGACGCGCTGCGCGGCCAGCGCGGCCAGGCCGGGCTCGACCAGCTTGCGGGCCTCGAACAGCTCCTCCAGCCCGGAGTCGCTGAGCGCGAGCACCAGGCCGACCGACCGCATCAGCGAGCCGGGCTGCAGGTTGGTCAGGTACGTCCCGTCGCCCTGGCGCATGTCGGCGACGCCGAGCAGCGCCAGCGCGCGCAGCGCCTCGCGCAGGGAGGAGCGGCTGACGCCCATCGAGGCGGCGAGCTCGCGCTCCGGCGGCAGCCGGTCGCCCGGCTTGAGCTGACGCTCGGTGATCAGGGCGATCAGGCGCGCGGCGATCTGGTCGGGGAGCGCGTCCCGGGTGACGGTGCCGAAGGCAATTGGCCGGACCATTGGTCCACACACGGTACCAGGGCGCCGCCCGAGCCTGTAGCCTTCGCGTGGGGGTGAGGGGAGCATGAGAGACCAGAAACTGGTCGAATTGGTGGGGGTACGCAAGGCGTTCGGCGATCACGTCGTGCTCGACGGGATCGATCTGAGCGTGCAACGCGGAGAGGTGATCGTGATCGCCGGACCATCCGGGTCCGGCAAGTCGACCATGCTCCGCTGCGTCAACGGGCTCGAGACCGTCGACGGCGGCGACGTCCGCTTCGACGGGCGGTCGATCAGGCCGGGCAAGGGGTTGTCGGGCCTGCGGGAGCAGATCGGGTTCGTGTTCCAACAGTTCCATCTCTTCCCCCATATGACGGTGCTGGCGAACATCACGCTGGCGCCGCTGAAGGTGAAGGGGATGGACGCCGAGCAGGCGCGCGCGACCGCGCACGAGCTGCTCGCGCGCGTGGGCATCGCCGAGAAGGCCGAGCAGTATCCGGCCGACCTCTCGGGCGGTCAGCAGCAGCGGGTGGCGATCGCGCGGGCGCTCGCCATGGACCCGCAGCTGATGCTGTTCGACGAGCCGACCTCGGCGCTGGACCCGGAGATGATCCGGGAGGTGCTCGACGTCATGCGCGACCTCGCGCACGACGGCATGACGATGCTGGTCGTCACGCACGAGATGGGCTTCGCCCGCGAGGTGTGCGACCGGCTGGTGTTCATCGACGGCGGCCAGATCGTGGAGGAGGGGCCGCCCGCGGAGTTCTTCGCCAACGCTCGTTCCGAGCGCGCGCGGGAATTCGTCGACAAGATCATCCACCACTAGGGAGGCTGGGGAATGCAGGGAGTGAGGTGGCTGGGCACCGTGCTCGCCGCCGGAGCGCTGGCTCTGGCGGGCTGCGGTTCCGACGAGAAGGACAGCGGCGCCAGCGGGGCGGCGGTGACCCCGGAGGCGGCGGTCGAGCAGTTCCCGGCGGATTCGACGCTGGGCAAGATCCAGGCGCGGGGCGAGATCACGATCGGCGTGAAGTTCGACGTGCCGCCGTTCGGCGTCAAGAACCCGCAGACCGGCGAGGTCGAGGGCTTCGACATCGAGATGGGCAAGGCGGTCGCGGCCAAGCTCGGCGTCAAGCCGAAGTTCATCGAGGCGATCTCCGACAACCGGATCCCGTTCCTGGAGGACGGGACCGCGGACCTGGTCCTGTCGACGATGACCATCAACGAGGAGCGGGTGCAGCAGATCGACTTCTCGGATCCGTACTTCATCGCGCGCGGGCGCGTGCTGGTGCCGGGGGACTCGTCGATCAACGGCGTCGCGGACCTGACGGGCAAGAACGTCTGCACGGCGCTCGGCTCGACGTACGAGGCGAACCTCAAAAAGCAGGCGCCGGACGCGAAGCTCAAGCTCGTCGACTCCTACTCGGAGTGCCTGGAGCTGGTGCAGAACGGGGCCGTCGACGCGGTCTCCACCGACGACGTGATCCTGACCGGGATGATCATCCAGGACGACACGCTCAAGCTGGTCGGCGAGCAGCTCACGCAGGAGCCCTACGGCGGCGGCATCAAGAAGGGCGACAGCGAGCTGGTCGACTTCGTCAACGGGGTCTTCCAGGGCCTCAAGGACGACGGGACCTGGGCGAAGCTGCATCAGGAATGGATCGGCAAGTACACGGGCGAGACCGGCGAGCCGCCGAACATCTCGGTCGAGGAAGCGGTGGAGCTGGTCAAGAGCAACTAGCCCTTGTTCGAGTTCCTCACGGAGCACTGGTCCGAGCTCGTCTCGGGCTTCTGGGTGACCGTGCGGCTGGTGGCGATCGCGTTCGCGATCGCCATGGTCGTCGGCACCCTGGTGGCGGCGCTGCGGATCGCACCCGTGAAGTGGCTGCAGCGCCTCGGCGGCCTGTACGTCGAGGTGTTCCGCAACATCCCGCTGCTGGTGCTGCTGTTCATCTCGTTCGCGGGGCTGCGGCGCGGTGGCGTCGACATCGGCCCCTGGGTCGCGGGGACGGCGTCGCTGGGCCTGTACACGGCCGCGTACGTGGCCGAGGCGCTGCGCTCGGGCGTGTTCTCCGTGGGGAAGGGGCAGATCGAGGCGGCGCTCTCGCTCGGCTTCTCGTACGCGCAGACGCTGCGGCGGATCGTGCTCCCGCAGGCGTTCCGCACGGTGATCTCGCCGCTGGGGTCGCTGACGATCGCGATGATCAAGAACTCCGCGATCGTCGGCGTCTCCCTGCTGGCGCTGCCTGACCTCTTGAAACAGGCGCGCGTGGTGCAGGCGCGCACGTTCCAGACCGACGAGGCGTTCTTCTGGGCGGCCGTCGGCTACCTGCTGCTGACCGGGACGGTCACCTTGGCCATCCGAGTCCTCGAAAAACGGTTCGCGATCCGCCGATGAACTACCTCTTCGATCCTGACCACTGGGAATGGGTGACGACGGGCAACAACGTCCGCTTCATCCTCGAGGGCTTCGCGATCAACCTGGAGATCGCGCTGGTCTCGATGGTGCTGGCGCTGCTGCTGGGGCTGGCGCTGGCGCTCGGGCGGCTGTCAACGCTCCGGCCCGTGAGCCTGCTCGCGGGCGCGTGGGTCGACCTGTTCCGCAACCTGCCGCTGATCTTCCTGATCCTGTACTTCGCGCTGGGGCTGCCGGCGTCCTGGAAGCGCGCGTGGGAGGACGCGATGCCGGCCTGGGCGCCGGAGGCGTTCCAGTCCGGGCTCGTGCTGGGCGCGCTGCTCGGGCTCGTGCTCTACAACTCGGCCGTGCTGGCGGAGATCATGCGCGCCGGCATCATGTCGCTGCCGCGCGGGCAGGCGGAGGCGGCGGCCGCGCTCGGCATGACCTACCGGCAGTCGCTCCGGTACGTGATCCTGCCGCAGGGGCTGCGGCGGATGGTCCCCGCGACCGTGTCCCAGCTGATCACCTTGAACAAGGACACGACGCTGGTCTCGATCATCGCGATCACGGAGGTGATGCGGCGCGCGCGGATCGTCACCGCCTCGAACTTCTTCGTGGTCGTCGAGGCGCCGATCCTGCACGTGTTCATCTTCGTCGGCGCGCTGTTCGTCGTCGTCAACTACGCGCTGTCGCGGCTGTCGCGCCGGCTGGAGCTGCGCGAGCGTGCGCGGACCGGGACGCGGCTGCGGCGCGTGCGCGGACTGGAGGATCAGGTGGCGGTCGACCCGGTGTAGTGTCCCTGCATGGGCTTCGATCAGTACCACGAGCCGCCGGAGGAGCTGCCGGCGCGCACGCGTACGTTCGCGCGGTTGTGCGCGTCGTTGACCGAGGAGGCCGAGGCGATCGGCTGGTACGAGCAGCGGATCGCCTTGGAGCAGGACCCGGAGGCGCTCGAGGTGATGCGCAACGCGCAGACCGAGGAGTTCAAGCACTTCGCGATGGACCTCGAGTTCCTGCTGCGGCGGACGCCGGTCTGGCGCGGGATCGCCGAAGGGATCCTGTTCAGTGAGGGCGACATCGTCGACGCGGGTGAGTCGGCGGAGGAGGACGCGGGCCTGGGCGGCTCGGGCGGCGGCGGGCAGCCGGGGTCGCTGGGAATCGGAAGCTTGAAGGGAGCGGGGCTGTGACGACCCATCTGCTGCGCGAGAAGGCGCCGATCACCGAGGCCGGCTGGGAGGAGCTCGACACCGAGGCGCGCGAGCGGCTCGAGCCGGCGCTCGCCGTGCGCAAGCTGATCGACTTCAGCGGGCCGCACGGGTGGGACTACAGCGCGACGAACCTCGGGCGGGTCGTGTCGCTGGACGCGTTCGAGGGGGTCGGGGCGCTGCGGCGGCGGGTGCTGCCGACGGTCGAGCTGCGGGCGCCGTTCGCGCTCGCGCGGTCGGAGCTGTTCGACCTGGAGCGGGGCGCCGACGACATCGACCTCGGGCCGCTGGACGAGGCGGCGCGGCGGATCGCGTACGCCGAGAACGTGGCCGTGTTCCACGGGTGGGCGGAGGCCGGGATCCGGGGGATCGCCGAGGCGTGCGTGCACCCGGCGGTCGAGCTGACCACGGACTTCGACGCGTTCCCGCGGTTCGTGGCGCGGGCGGTCGAGACGCTGCTGCGGGCCGGGATCGGCGGGCCGTACGGGCTCGCGCTGGGGCCGGAGCAGTACACGGGCGTGATCGAGACGACCGAGCACGGCGGGTACCCGCTGCTCGATCACCTGCACAAGATCCTGGCCGACGGGCCGATCGTCTGGGCGCCGGGGGTGCGCGGCGCGGCCGTGGTCTCGCTGCGCGGGGGCGACTTCCTGTTCGAGTCCGGGCAGGACCTCTCGATCGGGTATGTGTCGCACGACGAGTCGGCCGTCCAGCTGTACCTGGAGGAGAGCTTCACGTTCCGGGTGGCGACGCCCGAGGCGGCCTGCTTCCTGTCGCCGGCCGCGGGCTAGGGAGCGCGGGCGTGCGGACGAGCGGCATCAACCACGTCAGCATCCACGCGGTCGACCTGTCCGCGTCGGTCGCGTTCTACGTGGAGCTGCTGGAGGCGTCGCTGCTGGACACCCCGAACTTCGGCGTGCCGGTGCAGTGGCTCGGGCTGGGGGCGTCGCAGCTGCACGTGTTCGTGCGCCCGGCGGTCGCGCAGAGCCATCACCACTTCGGGATCACGGTCGAGGACCTGGAGCCGGTGTACCGGCGGGCGTCGGCGCTCGGTGCGCTGGACGGGCGGGCGCACGGGAACTACATCATCGAGCTGCCGGGGGACGTGGCGCAGACGTACGTCCGCGATCCGGCGGGGAACCTGATGGAGATCGACACGCCGGGCGCCTCGCGGCTGCCGGCGTGGTTGCGGGCGGAGATGAAGCCGCTCGGGGCGCTGTTCCCGCAGGACGACCGCAACCTGCGCGGTCGCCTCTACGTCCCCGACCCCGCGGGCGCGACGTAACGCGGCGGGGGCCGCGCCGCCGCCCCCGCGCGCCCTCGCTCCGCGACGCTTCTTCGCCGCGCGCCCCTCCGCCGCGCGTCTCGCCGCCGCGCGTCTCGCCGCCGCGCGTCTCGCCGGCCGCGCGCCTCTCCGCGTGTGCCTCCCGGTGGGCGCGTTGCAGCGGGCAGGAGAACCGTCGCGGCGCGGCGAAGCCGCTCGGCGGCGTCATGTTGGATCTCCGCACGCTCGATCCCGCCCGGCAGTCCGCCGACCGGCGCGTCGCGCTCGTCGCGGCGTTCGGGGCGGTGACGGGCGGCACGCTGCTCGCGGTCTCCGCGGGAGCGGGCGGCTGGGCGCTCGCCGCCGGTGGCGCACTCGCCTTCGCCGAGCTGCCGTGGTACTTCGCGTTCGGCGGCCGGTGGCGGCTGCTCGACGACGCGCTCGAGGGCATCTCATTCGCCTGGCGGGGCGACCGCACGGGCGTGTGGGCGACCGCACCGGTCGCGGGCGCGCTCGCCACGCTCGTCCTCGCCGCCGCGCTCGGCTTCCCGACCCTGCTCGCGCTCCTCACCTGCCTGGCCGGCGGCGCCGCCTACACGGCGCTGGTCGCCGCGGCCGAGGCCCGCTACGAGCGCGCGATCCTGCTCGACCTCACGGTCCTCGAGCTCCGCTTCCGCCGCATCACCGACGCCCGCCTCGCCAAGGGGTCAGACCCCTCAACAATGCGATCTACCGTCTAGAGCCAAAGGGATTGTTGAGGGGTCTGACCCCCCAACCTGGAACCTAGGGGGTCTGGAACCTAGGGGGTCTGACCCTGCTTACGCCGGGACGGCGGTGCAGAGCCAAGAGGCGGCGGTCGGCGGGCGGGGTGGGGACAGAGCCTGCTTACACGCCGAGGGCCGGGCCCGGGTCGGCGTTCGCGCCGCGGACCGTGACCTCGAAGTGCAGGTGCGGGCCGGTGGCGACGCCGGTCGCGCCGACGCGGCCGACGAGCGCGCCCGCGGCGACGGGCACGCCGAGCGAGACGAGCGCGGCGGACAGGTGCGCGTAGCGCGTGTGCACGCCGTTGCCGTGGTCGATCACGATCGTGAGGCCGAAGCCGTCGTCGTAGCCCGCGAACAGGACCCGGCCGGACCCGGCGGCGGTGATCGGCGTGCCGGTCGCCGCCGGAAAGTCCATCCCGGCGTGGAAGCGGGCGCCGCGCGGGCCGTAGCGGTCACCGGGGGCGGCGGCGATCGGGCGCCGCAGCGCCGGCGCGCGTACCGGCGGCCGCGCGAGCGCGGCGAGCGTCGCCGGCCCGACGACGCCGTCCGGCGCCAGCCCCGCGAACCGCTGCGCCCGCCGCACCGCCGCGTCGGTGTGCGAGCCGAACCCGCCGTCGACGTCCCCGCACGGGAACCCATGCGTCTCGAGCGCGAACTGCAGCGCCGCGACGTCCCACCCGCGCTGCCCGGCGCGCAGCGGCCGGCTGCCGATCGGATGCCGCCCGAGCCGCCCGAGCGCGCGCCGCGTCCGCGGCCCGACGACGCCGTCGACCGCCAGCCCGGTGCGCCGCTGCAGCTGCCGTACGGCACCGCGCGTACCGGGCCCGTCGAGCCCGTCGACCGCCCCACCGTACACGCCGTGCGCCCGCAGCGCGACCTGCAGCGCCGCGACGCGAGGAGAAGCGGCGGACGCGTCCGCGGGCGCGACGAGAAGCCCGGCGGCCGTCACCGCAAGAAGCCAAATCCGTACCGGCACCAACGCGCAAAATGTTCGCGCTCTGACACGGAAGTCCTGCCGGGAAGCGACGGGTCCCGGGCCGGGGCAGCGCAGGCGGGGAACCCCGGCGGCGCGCGCGACGCAGGCGGGCAGGGAGACGCGGCGGGGCAGCGCAGGCGGGACCCCGGCGGCGCGCGCAACGCAGGCGCCCGCGCGGGCGGCCGCTCCCCGCAACTCAGCGCGGCGTCGCGACCACCCGCGTGCCGTGCCGCGGCGAGAACGTCACGTTGCGCCGCGCCACCCGCTCAGCCCGCGCCGACGCTCCCCGCAGATCGAAGCGCTCGAGCACCGCCCCGAGCACCACCCGCATCTCCATCTCCGCGAACGCCGCACCCAGGCACCGCCGCACGCCCCCGCCGAACGGGATCCACGCGTAGGTCGACGGCGGCGCGTCCAAGAACCGCGCCGGCCGGAACGCGTACGGGTCCGGGTAGGACGCCGGCCGCGTGTGCGCGAGCCAGATCGCGGGCGTCACGTCCGTCCCGGCCGGCAGCTCCATCCCGTCGATCGAGAGCGGCGCCGCGAGCCGCCGCCCCGCGATCGGCACCACCGGCCGCAGCCGCAGCGACTCCGCCACCACCGCCCGCAGATACACGTCCCCGCCCGCCCGCGCCCGCTCGACCTCGGCCACGTTGCGCGTGAGCAGGTCGAACGTCCACGCCAGCCCCGTCGCCGTCGTCTCGTGCCCGGCCAGCAGCAGCGTCATCAGCTGGTCGCGCACCTCGCGGTCGGACATCGCCGTCCCGTCCGCGAACCGCGCCGCCACCAGCAGCGAGCAGATGTCGTCGCCCGGCGATGCCCGCCGGCGCGCGATCTCGGCCAGCAGCAGCGCGTCGATCGACACCGCCATCTCACCCAGCCGCTCCAGCGGCCGCCGCCGCCCGAACAGCACGGACACCTGCAGCTGCGTCGACACCGTCGTCGCCAGCAGGTCCCGCAGCAGCGCGTGCAGCGGCCCGGCCTCCGGCGAGACGACCCCGAACACCGCCCGCAGGATCACCCGCAGCGTGAGCGCCTGCATGCGCGGGTGCACCGCGAACGGCCGCCCGACCGGCCAGGAATCCAGCTCCCGCGCCGCTTCGGCCGCCACGACTTCCTCGTACGCCCGCATCCGCGACCCGTGGAACGGCGGCAGCATCACCCGGCGCCGCGACAGGTGGTCGGCCCCTTCGAGCAGCAGCAGCGACCGCGCGCCGACCAGCGGCCCCAGCGTCACCGTCCGCCCCGGCGGCAGCCCGTGCGACGGGTCGCCGTAGAGCGCCCGGAGCGCCGACGGCGAGGACACCATCACCAGCGGCGTCCGGAACCCCCGGAACATGACCGTGAACGTGTCCCCGTAGCGCCGCCGGCAGGACTCCATGAACGCGATCGGCCGCGCGAGCCAGCGCACGGTCTGGATCGCGGGCGCCTCACTCGGGCCGGCCGGAAGCACACGTCGACCGTACCGAGCGCCGAAGCGCTACGCGCGCGAGATCTGCGTGCTGGCCCGCAGCGGAACCTCCTTGAGCACGCACGCGAGCGCGAACGCCACCAGGGTGACCACCGCGCCGACCAGGAACACGGGCTGCAGCGCGTTCACGAACGCGAGCAGGAAGTCGTGCCGGACCTCGGGCGGCAGCTGGTGGACCTGCGCCGGGCTCACGTTCACCCCCGCGCCGAAGTCCCCGGGCACGCCCTTGAGCCCCGCCCCGAGCCGCGAGGCGAAGATCGCGCCGAACAGCGCCACCCCGAGCGAGCCGCCCATCGAGCGGAAGAACGTCGCCGTGCTCGTGGCGACGCCGATGTTCCGCGGCGGTGCGTCGTTCTGCACCACCAGCACCACGACCTGCATCACCAGGCCGATGCCGACGCCCAGCACGAGCATGTACACGCTCGCCAGCCACGGCGGCGTGTCGATGTCCAGCCGCGAGAGCAGGAACAGCCCGACGGTCGTGACCGCGGTCCCCACGACGGGGAAGACCTTGTAGCGCCCGATCCGCGTGATCGCCCGCCCGGAGAGGATGCTCGCCGTCAGCAGCCCCGCCATCAGCGGCAGCATCCGCAGCCCGGAGCTGGTCGGGCTGACGCCGTAGACGAGCTGCAGGAACAGCGGGATGAAGATGATCGCGCCGAACATCGCCAGGCCGATCACGAACCCGATCGACGACGCGACCGTGAACACACGGGAGCGGAACAGCGTCAGCGGGATGATCGGCTCGGGCGCGCGCGTCTCGACGTACACGAAGACCCCGAGCAGCACGACGCCGCCGATGGCCAGCGCGAGGATCGTCGGCGAGGTCCACGCGTACTGGTTCCCGCCCCACGTGGTGACGAGGATCAGCGCGCTCACGCCCGCGGTCAGCAGCACCGCGCCGAGGTAGTCGATCCGGTGCCGGTGCGTCGGCACGTGCAGGTGCAGCCGGAACACGACCACCAGCACGGCGATCACGCCGATCGGCATGTTCACGAAGAAGACCCAGCGCCAGGACAGCGTCTCGACGAAGAAGCCGCCGAGCAGCGGCCCGGCGATCGAGGCGACCGCGAACACCGAGCCGATCAGCCCCATGTAGCGGCCGCGTTCGCGCGGCGGGACGATCTCGGCGATGATCGCCTGCGCGCCGACCATCAGCCCGCCGGCGCCGAGCCCCTGCAGCGCGCGGAACGCGATCAGCTCGCCCATCGACTCGCTCAGCCCGCTCAGCAGCGAGCCGGCCAAGAAGATCAGGATCGCGGCCAAGAACGTCGGCTTGCGCCCGTACATGTCGCCGAGCTTCCCGTACAGCGGCGTCGACGCGGTCGTGGCCAGCAGGTAGGAGGTGACGACCCAGCTGAGGTGGTCGAGCCCGCCCAGGTCGCCGACGATCGTGGGCAGCGCGGTCGACACGATCGTCTGGTCCAGCGCCGCCAGGAACATGCCAAGCATCAGCGCGCCGAAGACCGGCACGAGTGCGCGGCCCGTGAGAACGTCGCTTGACACTACCGCTGGAAGTGTATGTGCGTCACGCCGGACGGCGACGTCACGCTGCGGACGTGACGCAGCCGCATCGGGGGGACGTCCTGCAGCAGCCGCGTGCCGTCGCCGAGCAGCACCGGGGCCACGCTCACCAGCAGCTCGTCGAGCAGGCCGGCGCGCAGCGCCTGCGAGACGGCGCTCCCGCCGCCGTGGATCTGCACGTCCTTGCCGCCCGCGGCCGCCCGGGCGCGCTCGCACGCCGCCTCGATCCCGTCGGTGACGAAGTGAAACGTGGTCCCCTGCAGCTCCAGCGGCTCGCGCGGATGGCTCGTGAGGACGAAGACGTCGTGATGAAACGGCGGCTCCTCGCCCCACCACCCGCGCCCGCGCGGGTCGTCCTCCCACGGCCCCGCGCCGCCGCTGAACATGCGGCGGCCCATCACGCCCGCGCCGACGCGCGAGACGACCGCGTCGATCCAGTCCGAGTCGACCCCGCGCTCGCCACCCTCCCGACCGTGCTGGGCCCGCCACGACTGCGCGGCGAGCGCCCACTCGTGCAGCTGCTCTCCGCC
>DATMGH010000207.1:0-62445 GCA_035555675.1 Solirubrobacter sp.
GACGAGCCGCTGTCGGCGCTCGACGCGCACACGCGCGCCGCGGTGCGCGAGGAGCTGGCGGAGATGCTGGCGACGCTCGCGATCCCGACGCTGATCGTCACCCACGACTTCCTCGACGCGAGCACGCTCGCCGACCGCATCGGCGTGATCCTCGACGGGCGGCTGCACCAGGTCGGGCGTCCGGAGGAGCTGACCGCCCGCCCGGCCGACGCGTTCGTCGCCAGCCTCACGGGCGGCAACCTGCTGCCGGGCGTCGCCGACGGGGTCGCGGTGGCGCTGTCGGACGGCACGGTGGTGCGGACGACCGAGCCGGCGCACGGGCCGGTCGGCGTCGCGATCTACCCGTGGGAGATCGCGGTCAGCGCGACCGCGCCGAACGGCGACGCGAACGTGCTCGCCGGCCGGGTCGGCTCGATCGCGCCGCTGCACGGGCGCCTGCGCGTGCGCGTCGGCCCGCTGGTGGCGGAGGTCGCGACCGCCGACGGCCTCGCGCCCGGCGCCGAGGTGTTCGCGTCCTTCGCCCCCGAGAGCGCTCGCGTGGTGCGCCTAGGCTTGGACGGGCATGCGCCATAACCCTCACCACGCGGTGACGGACCCCGCGGTCGTCCGCCGGATGATCGAGGAGAACCCGTGGGCCACGATCGTCAGCGCCAACGACGGCATCGTCGCCTCGCACTACCCGATCCTGATCGACGAGGAGAGCGGGGACCTCGCGATCTACACGCACGTCGGGCGCCCCGACGAGGACATCCACGGCTTCGGGTCGGGCGCCGAGGTGCTGCTGATCGTCGCCGGCCCGCACGGCTACGTCTCGCCCAGCTGGTACGCGCCCGGGTCGACCCGTGCGCCGACCTGGAACTTCAGCGTCGCCCACTGCTACGGGGTGCCGGAGATCCTCAGCGCCGAACGCAACCTGGCCGTGCTGACGCGCCTGGTCGCGCACTTCGAGCGGCACGTCGAGGAGCCGCTCTACCTCGAGCCGGAGTACGGGGCGCGGCTGGCGCGCGGCACCGTGGGCATCCGCCTGCCGATCACGCGCTTCGTCTGCAAGGTCAAGATGAGCGAGGACAAGGACCCGGTCACCCGGCGCCAGGTGCTCGAGCACCTGCGCGGCGACGGGCCCTACGCGTCGCCGGTCCTGGCCGCCGAGATGGCGCGGGCTCTGGGCCTCGAATAGTTCATCTGCGATCATGAGGTGGCAATCGTTTGCCACGGAGGAGTCTGCATGAGCACGATCACCGTCGTCGATCCCGCCACGGGGGAAGAGGTCGCCTCCTACCCCGAGCACACGAGCGAGCAGATCGAGGCCGCGCTGGCCGCGGCCGATGACGCGTTCCGCTCCTGGCGGCGACGTCCGATCGCCGACCGCGCCGCGCTGCTGACCGCGGTGGCGGGCGTCCTGCGCTCGCGGGCCGAGGAGATCGCGCAGCTGGTGACGCGGGAGGTCGGCAAGCCGCTCTTCGAGTCCCGTTTCGAGGTCGAGAAGTGCGCGGGCGCGTGCGAGCACTTCGCGCAGGTCGGGCCCGGCATGCTGGTGGAGGAGCCCCTGGACGGCGAGCACATCGTCTCCTACGAGCCGATCGGCGTGATCTACGCCGTGATGCCGTGGAACTTCCCGCTCTGGCAGGTCATCCGCTTCGCCGCGCCGGCGATCCTGGCCGGCAACACGGCGCTGCTCAAGCACGCGCCGAACGTGACCGGCACGGCGCTCGCGCTGCAGGACGCGTTCACGGCCGCGGGTGCGCCCGCGGGCGTCTTCACCGCGCTGCTGGTCGTGCCCGAGCACGTCCCGGACGTGTCGGCGAAGCTGATCGAGGACCCGCGCGTGGCCGCGGTCACGCTGACCGGCTCCGAGCGGGCCGGCGCGTTCGTCGCCGCCGCCGCGGGCGCGGCGCTCAAGAAGAGCGTGCTCGAGCTCGGCGGGTCCGACCCGTTCGTGGTCCTGGCCGACGCGGACCTCGACGTCGCGGTCGAGAACGCGGTCCGCGGGCGGCTGATGTGCGCGGGCCAGACGTGCATCGCGCCCAAGCGGTTCCTGGTCGACGCGTCCGTCGCCGACGCGTTCGAGCGCAAGCTGGTCGCCGCGCTGGAGGCCGTCCGGATCGGCGATCCGCGCGAGGAGGGCACGCAGCTCGGCCCGCTCGCCCGCGAGGACATCCTCGCCAACCTGGAGCGCCAGGTCGAGGCGACGGTCGCCGAGGGCGCGGAGCTCAAGACCGGCGGGACGCGGCTGGACCGGCCCGGGTACTTCTTCCCGCCGACCGTCCTGTCCGGCGTGCGGCCGGGGATGACCGCGTTCCGGGACGAGACGTTCGGCCCGGTCGTGGCGCTCACGCCGTTCGGGGACGAGGACGAGGCGGTCGAGCTGGCCAACGACACGCGCTACGGGCTCGGCGCGACGGTCTGGAGCCGGGACACCGAGCGGGCGCACGCGCTGGCGCGGCGGATCGACTCGGGCGCCGTGTCGGTCAACGCGCTCGTGGCGAGCGATCCGCGGCTGCCGTTCGGCGGCATCAAGCGCTCCGGCTACGGGCGCGAGCTGGCGTCGGTCGGCCTGCGCGAGTTCACGAACATCCGGACGTACAAGGTCGCCGCGTAGGCGGCGTTCCGCGCGCCGCGCCCACGGGCGCGGCGAGTGGTCACTTTCTGGCGGCAGCCGCCACAAAGCGACCACTCGCGGCCCGGCGGGACAACGTGGCGACGTGCGCGGTGCGGCGTCAGCCGCGGCGCGAGCGGAAACGCGAGCGGCGCAGGCCGCCGCCGACGCTCGGGCGGTCCGGGTCGAGCAGCTCGCTCACGCCCGCGCGCTCCAGCCGCGCGAACAGCTCGTCGGCGCCGCGGCGCAGCTTCAGCTCCAGCTCGTCGGCGTGCAGGGGGAGCACGGAGTGGAAGTGGACGCCGTCGAGCACGTCGAACGCGTCGGGCACCAGCAGCGGCGCGGCGAGGATCGCGCCGCACAGCCGCGTGCCGGGCGCGTAGGGCGCGGGCGGGTCGCCGTTCGGGACGGTGTGGCCCGCCCACAGCCACGTGTCGAACCGGTGCGGCAGCTCGGCCAGCGTCTGCAGCAGCGTCAGCGGCCAGAGCCCGCGATCCTCGGCCAGCGGCCAGTCGCGCGGCAGCGCCAGGACCAGCTCGGCGCGCGCCAGCGCGGGGTCCGGCGCCGCCATCGCGCGCTCGCTCATGCCCGCCGTGACGAACGTGAAGAACGGGCGCTCCGCCGTCGGGCGCATGACGAGCACGTCGACGTGCACCCACGGCGATTGCCGCTGATGCCACACGCTGGCGACCGGCCCGACGTGGCGCTCGACGTGCGCGGTGACGGCGTCGAGCACCGCGGGGTCGCCGGACGACGGCGTCGGCGGCGCCTCGAACACGTGGCGGAGGATCGGCTCGCCCGCCGCGCTCTCGTCGTCCACGGGCCGCAGAGTACCGGTCAGCGCAGCGGGATCGGCGCGCCGCGCTCGTGCTCCGGGCGCGGGCCGAAGATCCGCCGCTCGGACGCCTCGATCGCGACGTCGTTGATCGACGACTCGCGCCGGCGCATGTAGCCCTCCTCGTCGAACTCCCACAGCTCGTTGCCGTACGAGCGCCACCACTGGCCCGACGTGTCGCGGCTCTCGTACTGGTAGCGCACGGCGATCCGGTTGCCGGTGAACGCCCACAGGTCCTTGCGCAGCGCGTACTCGGTCTCGCGCGCCCACTTGCGGCGCAGGAACTCGACGATCTCGGCGCGGCCGGTGACGAACTCGTCCCGGTTGCGCCACACCGAGTCCTCGCTGTAGGCGCCGGCCACGCGCTCGGGGTCGCACTGGTTCCAGGCGTCCTCGGCCCCCTGCACCTTCTGCCGCGCGGTCTCCTCGGTGAACGGCGGGACGGGCGGGCGCATCGTGCTACCTCCTCGGTTGAAAGCCGGCGCGGACCAGCGCCGGATGGTCAGGCAGCGCGGCGACGAACGCCGCCGCGCCGGGCGAGGGCGTGACCACCCCCGCGACGTAGGTCGCGACCACGTCCACGCCGGGCGCCACGGCGCGCAGCGCCGGTCGCGCGGCTACGTCGGTCGCGTACAGGACGCCGGCGTCGGCGTCGCCGCTCAGCACGCGGTCGGCGACCGCGTCGACGATCGTCTCCTCGTACGCCGGGGCCACCGTCACGCGCAGCGCGTCGAACAGCTCCCGCGTGTAGTCGCCGAGCGGGACGCCCGCGACCTCGATCGCCAGCCGGGCAGACCGCAGATCCGGGTCGGGAGCCTCGCGGCGCACCGCGATCACCACCCGGTTGCGGGCGAACACGACCGGCTCGCCCAGCAGGCCGAGCGCGTGCAGCCGCGCCGGATCCGCGGGGCTGGCCGAGCAGAAGACGTCCGGCCGCTCGCCGCCCTCGATCCGCGCCGCCAGCGCGCGTGCGTTGTCGTACGTGAACCGCGCGTCCAGGCCGGCGAACGCCGGCCGCAGCGACCCCGCGGCGAAGACCGAGAGCATGGTTCGGGTAGCTTCACACGCAGATGCGCATCGCGGTGTCGGTCAACGGACAGGAATACGCCCGCGACGTCGAGCCGCGGCTGCTGCTCGTGCACTTCCTGCGCGACGTGCTCGGCCTGACCGGCACGCACTGGGGCTGCGACACGTCGAACTGCGGGACCTGCGTGGTGCTGATGGACGGCGAGCCGGTGAAGTCCTGCACGGTGCTGGCCGCGACCGCCGAGCGCTACGAGATCACGACCGTCGAGGGGCTCGAGCGCGACGGCGTGCTGGACCCCGTCCAGCAGGGCTTCCACGAGCAGCACGGCCTGCAGTGCGGGTTCTGCACGCCGGGGATGATGCTCACCGCCCGCGCGCTGCTGAACCGCAACCCGAACCCGACCGACGAGGAGATCCGCACCGCGATCTCCGGCCAGATCTGCCGCTGCACCGGCTACACGACGATCGTGCGCTCGATCCGCTGGGCGGCCGAGCACCCGGACGGAGCGTGACGCCGTCAGCCGCTACGCGCCGACGCGCCTCGCGGTGAAGGTGGTCACCGCGCGGCAGTCGCCGGGCCCGGCGTAGTCGAACCGGCCGTGCGTGACCCGGGCGCCGGTCAGCTTCATCTGCAGGTGCGCGCCGTATTCCGCGCCGCGCTGGCTCGCCTGCACGATGCCGTTGCGCGGGATCGCCACCGTCCGGAAGTCGTACGTGTTCCTGGTGTACGTCGGGATCGTCCCGTGGCCGCCGCAGACGGTCTGCATCGCGCCGCGCCAGCCGGTGACCCGGCCCCTGCGGACGAAGAACGTCACGGAGCGGCTCGGGTTCTGGTACTTCCCCGCCGGCGGCCGGGGCGGAGGCCCGACCCGGCGCGGCCTGAGCGTGCGCGTGCTCGAGGCGCCGCCGCCGGCCGCGGTCACGGTGAGCTTGCCGAGCTTCCGGCTGCGGGCCGTGACCTTGAGCGTCGCCGTGCCGGTCCCGCCGGGCGCGATCTCCGCGACGGTCGCGCCGCGCACCTTGAGGCCGCTGCCCTTGCCGCTCACGACGACGTCGCGCGCCGCCACCTGTCCGGCGTTGCGGAGCGTGACGTCGATCTCGGTCGCCACGCCCTGGACGAGCTTGAGCTGGTTCGGCTTCCCCCCGAGCTGGCGGACCGCGCGCACCGCGAGCTGGGGCCGGTGGAACGTGCTGGTGACCTCGCCGACGAGCGCGTCGAGGACCGTCGCTCCCTCGCGGAGCTCCGCGACCGCGCAGTCGAACGGCCGCGGTGGCGTCGGGAAGTAGTCGGGGTTGTAGCCGCCCGTGACCTGGTAGGCCGTCGTCACCGATCCGAGCGGGGCGCTGCCCATCGGCTGCAGCTCGCACGACGGGCCCGACCGGTGGCCCATCCCGAACCGGACCTCGCCGTCGTAGCCGCCCGGCGCCCCGGCCAGCGTGACCGTCGCCTTGGGGAAGTAGGTGGCGCCCTGGCCGCCGACCTCTACGTCGATCACCGCGCCGGCGAGCTGCCGGCTCGGGGGCGCGCCCGGCGCGGGCAGGCCGGCCACGTGGGTCGACAGCTCGGCGTGTTGCGCCACCAGCACGCCGGGCGCCGGAGCTTGGGCAACCACCGACCCGAGGGCCACCGCAACCACGTGTCGCATCAAACGTCTCCCACCGGTCCGCGCCGGCACGTTACCGCAGGCACCGGCGCTCGGCGCCACCTAAGCGATCGCTTATGTGCGGTTGCGCACGAGCGCGCCGACCGTCACGCTGGGGGCGTGCTGCTCGCCCACATCGCCGGCGTGCCGGTCGAGGAGACGCTGCTCGGGCTCGCGCCCGCCGCCGGCGCGCTCGGGCTGGCGCTGCGCTCGCTGGGTGCGCGGCGCATCCGCGCGCTCCCGTGGCGCCGGCCCGCGCTGCGTGCTCGACGTCCACGCCGCGGCCGCTGACGGGTTACGAGGGCCTCGACGGGGTCGCGGCCGCGCTCGTGGCCTGAGCCAGGAACTCCAGGAACGTCGCGACGACCGGCCGCAGCGGCCCGACGCGCGAGCGCAGCACGTGCCACGCGCGCGGCGCGGGGCCGGGAGCGACGTCGATCGCGGCCAGCAGCCCGGCCTCCAGCTCGGCCGCGACCGCGTCGCGCGACACGAACGAGATCCCGAGCCCGGCGCGCGCGGCCTGGCGGATCGCCCCGTTGGAGCCGACGGTCAGCGTGCGGGCGTCGAGCCCGTGCGCGGCCAGGAACGCCTCGTTGACCGCGCGCGTGCCCGATCCGGGCTCGCGCAGCAGCCACGTCCGCCCGGCGAGCGCGTCCGGCTCCACGCGCGCGCCCGCCAGGGGATCCTCCGGCGCCGCGATCAGCACGTGCTCGTTCGGCCGCAGCGGCAGCGCCTCGATCCGCGGGTCCCGCGGTGGGC
Organism: Solirubrobacter sp.; assembly: GCA_035555675.1. GTDB lineage: Bacteria > Actinomycetota > Thermoleophilia > Solirubrobacterales > Solirubrobacteraceae > Solirubrobacter. The sequence goes on from DATMGH010000207.1 coordinate 6,860, forward strand.
GCCCGGAGACCGCGACGTCGGCCGCGTGCGTCAGCAGCAGCTCCAGCACCTCGTCCCGGTTGCCGACCGCCAGCGTCAGCTCGACGTCCGGCTGCGCGACCGCGAACGCGTGCATCAGCCCCGGCACGAACGACTCGGCGGACGTCGTCACCGCCGCGATCCGCAGCGTCCGTTCGGCGCCCGCCGCCGCCCGCCGGCCCTGCTCGAGCAGCCCGAGCACGTCGGTCGCGTACGGGGCGAACGCCGCGCCGGCGGCGGTCGGCCGCACGCCGCGCCCGTCGCGCTCCAGCAGCGGCGCGCCCAGCTCGCGCGCCAGCGCCGCCACCGCGGCCGACACCGAGGACTGCGTGACGATCAGCTCGTCCGCCGCCGCGGTCACCGACCCGGTGCGGAGCACGGCCAGGAACGCCTGCAGCTGCGTGAGCGTGATCGCCACCACCGCGAACCATAGACAAATTGCGAACGATCCCGCAAGAAGGTTGAGTGGAAGTCGATCGATTCGACCGGCAGTCTCCACCGCCATGAACCGCTGGACACCGGGCGTGACGCCTTACGCCGAAATGGGCTACTGGAACCCCGACTACCTGCCCAAGGACACCGACGTCCTGGCCGCGTTCCGGGTCACGCCGCAGGACGGGGTCGACCCCGTCGAAGCGGCGGCCGCGGTCGCCGGCGAGTCCTCGACCGCCACCTGGACCGTCGTCTGGACCGACCGCCTGACCGCCTACGAGCACTACCAGGCCAAGGCCTACCGGGTCGACCCGGTCCCCGGCACGCCCGGCCAGTACATCGCCTACATCGCGTACGACCTCGACCTGTTCGAGGAGGGCTCGATCGCGAACCTGTCCTCCTCGATCATCGGCAACGTCTTCGGCTTCAAGGCCCTGAAGGCGCTGCGGCTGGAGGACATGCGGATCCCGCCGCACTACGTCAAGACGTTCCAGGGTCCCGCGCACGGGATCGTGATGGAGCGCGAGTACCTGGACAAGTTCGGCCGGCCGCTGCTGGGCGCGACCACCAAGCCGAAGCTCGGCCTCTCGGCCAAGAACTACGGCCGCGTCGTCTACGAGGCGCTGCGCGGCGGCCTCGACTTCACCAAGGACGACGAGAACATCAACTCGCAGCCGTTCATGCGCTGGCGCGACCGCTACCTGTTCGCGATCGAGGCCGTGATGCGCGCGCAGGCCGCGACCGGCGAGGTCAAGGGCCACTACATGAACGTCACGGCGGCGACGATGGAGGAGATCTACGAGCGCGCCGAGCTCGCCCGCGACCTCGGCAGCGTGGTGATCATGGTCGACCTGACGGTCGGCTTCACGGCGATCCAGTCGCTGGCCCGCTGGTGCCGCGCCAACGGCGTGCTGCTGCACCTGCACCGCGCCGGCCACTCGACGTACACGCGCCAGAAGCACCACGGCGTGTCCTTTCGCGTGATCGCCAAGTGGTGCCGGTTGATGGGCGTCGACCACATCCACGCCGGCACGATCGTCGGCAAGCTCGAGGGCGACCCCGGCAACGTGCGCGGCTACTACGACACGTGCCGCGAGCGGGTCACGCACGCCGACCCCGCGAAGGGCCTGTACTTCGAGCAGGACTGGGCGTCGCTGCCCGGCGTCATGCCGGTCGCGTCCGGCGGCATCCACGCCGGCCAGATGCACCAGCTCCTGCACCTGCTGGGCGAGGACGTGATCCTGCAGTTCGGCGGCGGGACGATCGGCCACCCGATGGGGATCGCGGCCGGCGCGACCGCCAACCGGGTCGCGGTCGAGGCGATGATCCTGGCCCGCAACGAGGGCCGCGACGTCCACGCCGAAGGCCCGGACATCCTGGCCGAGGCGGCGCGCGGGTGCCCGCAGCTCGACGCCGCGCTGGAGGTCTGGAAGGACATCACGTTCGAGTACGCCTCGACCGACACGCCCGACGCCATCCCGACCCCGACGCTCGCATGATCACCCAAGGCGCCTTCTCCTTTCTGCCCGCGCTGACCGACGACCAGATCGCGGCCCAGCTGCGCTACGCGCAGGCCAACGGCTGGTCGATCCTGGTCGAGCGCACCGACGACCCGCACCCGCGCAACGCGCTCTGGGACCTGTACGGCGAGCCGCGCTTCGAGTACACGCCCGAGCTCGTGCTCGAGGACGTGCGGGCGGCGCGCGCGCTCGGCGGCTACGTGAAGGTCGTCGGCTACGACCGCTCGCTCGGCCGCCAGACGACCGCGCTGTCGTTCATCGTCGGCCGGCCCGCGGTCGAGCGCGCGTTCCGGGTCGAGCGCACCGAGCTGGCCGACCGCCGCGTCCGCTACACGCTGCGCTGATGTTCGACGACCTGGTCGCACTCGAGCCGGTCAAGCAGCGGATCGGGGAGATCGCCGCGCTGCTGGCGATCGACCGCCTGCGGGCGCAGGAGGGCCTGACCGCCGCGCGGCCGACGCTGCACATGAGCTTCACCGGCAACCCGGGAACCGGCAAGACGACGGTCGCGCGCCGGATGGCGGCGATCCTGCACCAGCTCGGCTACCTGGAGTCGGCGCGCGTGCTGACGGTCACGCGCGACGACCTCGTCGGCCAGTACGTCGGCCACACCGCGCCGAAGACGACCGAGGTCCTCAAGCGCGCGTACGGCGGCGTGCTGTTCATCGACGAGGCGTACTACCTGCACCGGCCGGAGAACGAGCGCGACTACGGGCAGGAGGCGGTCGAGATCCTGCTCGGCGCGATGGAGGCCGAGCGCGACCGGCTGGTCGTGATCCTGGCCGGGTATCGTGAGCCGATGGAGGCGTTCTTCGTCGCCAACCCCGGGATGGGCTCGCGCGTGGCGCACCACATCGACTTCCCCGACTACAGCGCCGGCGAGCTGCTGGCGATCGCGCGGCTGATGGTCGCCGAGCGCGACTACGTGCTCGACGCGGAGGCCGAGGACGCGCTGGCCGCGTACGTCGAGCGCCGCCGCACGCAGCCGCGGTTCGCGAACGCGCGCAGCATCCGCAACGCGGTCGACCGCGCGCGGCTGCGCCAGGCCGCGCGGCTGTTCGAGGCCGGCGGGCCGTACACGCGCACCGACCTCGTCACGATCGCGGCGCCCGACATCCTGGCCAGCTCGGTGTTCGCCTGATGCCGCGGCCGATCATCCTCGGCGTCGTCGGCGACAGCGCGGCGGGCAAGACGACGATCACGCGCGGGCTGGTGCGCGTGCTCGGCGAGGAGCACGTGACCCACATCGCCGCCGACGACTACCACCGCCTCGACCGCAAGCAGCGCGCCGAGCACGGGATCACGCCGCTGCACCCGGACTGCAACTACATGGACATCATGGAGCAGCACTTCCGCGAGGTGCGCGCCGGGCGGCCGATACTGAAGCCCGTCTACCGCCACCAGGACGGGACGTTCGGGGCGCCCGTGTACGTCACGCCGCGGCAGTTCACGGTCGTCGAGGGCCTGCTCGGGTACCACACGGCGGCGCTGCGCGACGTGTTCGACGTGCGCGTGTTCCTGGCGCCGCCGGAGGAGCTGCGGCGGCGCTGGAAAGTCGACCGCGACTGCTCGCGCCGCGGCTACACGACCGACCAGGTGCTGGAGGAGCTCGACCGGCGCGAGGTGGACTCGGCGTCGTTCATCCGCCCGCAGCGGCGCTACGCGGACATCGTGGTGGCGTTCACGCCGGCCGAGCACGGGCAGCTCGACGCGCACCTCACGCTCGGCCCGGGCCTGCGCCATCCCGACCTCGCGTTCAACGGGACGCTGTCGGTGGTCGACGCCGGCGGCGAGCGGACGCTGACGATCCCGGGGGACATCGATCCGGCCGAGGCGGCGCCGCTGGAGGAGGCGATCTGGGACCGCATGCACTTCGCCAGCCACCTGCGCTCGGAACGGCTCGGGGAGTTCACGGTCGGGACCCAGCTGCACCGCTCGGACTCGCTGGCGCTGGTCCAGCTGCTCGTGCTCTACCACCTGGTCACGGCCCGGGCGTCGGTCGCGCTGGGCGCCGACGGCTCGCGCGCGGACCGGGTCGCGCGGGTCAGCTGACGTGGGCGACCACGAACGTGCGCGCGAACGGGAACACGGTCCCGTAGGGCTGCGGCGGGTAGGCGGCGCGCAGGCGCGCGGCGTATTCGGTGCAGAACGCGTCGGCCTCACCGGGGTCGAGCGCGGCGAGCACGGGGCGCAGCCCGGTGCCGCGCACCCAGCCGAGGACCGGGTCGGCGCCGGGGAGGACGTGTAGGTAGGTGGTCTGCCACGCCTCGACGCTGAGGCCCGCGCGGGCGAGCCGGTCGAGGTACGCGGCCGGCGGGTCGACGGACTCGGTGCCGCGCAGCACGCCGCCGAGCCGGTCGCGCCAGCGCGGCGAGTCCGCCAGCTCGCGCATCAGGACGTGCGACGGCGCGTCGAAGTTGGCGGGGACCTGGAACGCGAGCCACCCGCGCACCTGGCCCGCCCACCGCGTCAGCAGCTCGCGGTGGTCCGGCACCCACTGCAGGACCGCGTTGGCGATCAACACGTCCACGCCGGCCGCGTCGAACGTCTCGGCGGTCCCGACCGAGAACGCGGCTCCCGGCGGCGTGGCCGCGATCATCTCGGCCGACGCGTCGATCCCGCGCACCTCGGCGCTCGGCCAGCGCTGCGTGAGGGTGACGGTGAGGTCGCCCGGGCCGCAGCCGAGGTCGACGACGCACTGCGGCGCGCGCGCGTCGACCCGCGACACGAGGTCGAAGAACGGCCGCCCGCGCTCGTCCGCGTAGCGCGCGTACTGCGTCGGGTCCCAGCGCATCGCGGCCACGATACCCGGGCCGCGAGCGGTCGCGAACGTGCCATATCGGCCAGAAAGTGACCACTCGCGGCGCGGTCAGCCGGCGGCGGCGTCGCCGCCGTCGCGCGCCGCGCGGTCAGCCGCCCGCCGCCGCGTCGATGCCGTCGGCGACCGAGCGCCAGAGCGTGACGTGCACGCGCGGGCGGGCGAACGAGGAGACCGCGCCGGCGCGACCGGTGGAGATCGCCTGGGTCGCCTCCGGCGTGGTGGCGAACCGCTGCAGCGCCAGCGCGGCCGGGAGCGCGCGGCCGAGCCCCAGCGTCGATGCGTGCCACAGCTCCACCACCGGCGTCCCGCGCACGTCGAGCCGCACCAGCGCGCGCCGGCGCACCTCGTCGACGACCGCGTGCGCGAGCGTCAGCAGCACGCCCTCGCCGCCGGCGGCCGCGGCGATCGCCGCCGCGCCGCTGCTGTAGGTCGCGACCTCGACCGGCGACAGCCCGTGGCGGGCGAGGAACGCGCCCGTGCCCTCGGCCGGGTCGAGCGCCGGCTGCCCGACCAGCCAGCGCTCGGCGGCCAGCGCGCCGGGCGCCAGCGCCCGCGCGCCAGCGAGCGGGTGCGACGGCGCGGCGACCACGATCAGCCGCGCGCGCAGGAACGGCGCGGACGCGACCGTCGAGACCGCGGTCAGCCCGGGGCCGAGCGCGATGTCCGCGCGCCGGTGCTCGAGTGCTTCGGCGAACTCGCTCGCCGCCGCCGCGGAGACCGACACCTCGAGGCCGGAGTCGCGTGCCGTGAACAGCTCGATCAGCGGCCCGACGTGCTCGGCCACCATCGGCGTCGCCAGCACGGACAGGCGCCGCGTCTCGCCGGCGGTCTCCGCCACCGAGCGGCGCGCCTGCTCGGCCAGCCCGAGGATCTCCGTCGCCAGCGCCGCCAGCCGCCGCCCGCCGGGGGTCAGCGCGATCCCCCGCCCGTTGCGCACGAACAGCTCGTCCCCGAGCTCCTTGCGCAGGGCGGACACCGCGACGGAGACCGCCGGCTCGGTGACTTCGAGCTCGGCGGCGGCCGCCTTGACCGATCCGTGCCGGGCCACCAGCACGAACGACTGCAGCTGGGCCAGGGTCATAAGCGATCACTTAACTCGGGTTTGACACGCCGACCATAACACCGGAACCTGGACGTAGAGGAGAGACCCGAGGAGGCAGTCCTGCAGGTCCCAGCACCCTTCGCGTACGAGCGTGCGACCAGCGTCGAGGAGGCGCTCGCGCTGCTCGAGGAGCTCGGCCCCGAGGCCCGGTTGCTCGCCGGCGGCCACAGCCTGCTGCCGATGATGAAGCTGCGCCTGGCCAAGCCCGCGCACCTGGTCGACATCGACCCGCTGGCGGACGCGCTCGGCTACATCGAGCAGGCGGGGGACGAGGTGCGGATCGGCGCGATGACGCGCCACAACGCGCTGCTGGACTCCGCGCTGCTCGCCCACCACCTCGCGATCTTCACGGACGCCGAGCGTGTAATTGCGGACCCTGTGGTGCGCAACCGGGGCACGATCGGCGGCGCGCTCTGCCAGGCCGACCCGTCCGAGGACCTCTCCGCGGTCTGCGCCGCCGTCCGCGCGCGCCTGGTGATCCGCTCCAGCGCCGGCGAGCGCGTGATCGGCATGGACGAGTTCCACCGCGGCCCGTACGCGACCGCGGTCGGCCCGGCCGAGATGCTGGTCGAGATCCGCGTGCCGCTGCACGCCCGCGCCGGCAGCGCGTACCTGAAGGTCGACCGCCGCGTCGGCGACTGGGCGGTGGTCGCCGCCGGCGCCGCGCTCACGCTGGCCGAGGACGGGACGATCGCCGACGCCGGGATCGCGCTCGCCGCGGCCGGCGGCGGCCTCACCGCCACGGCGGCCGAGCACGCCCTGATCGGCGAGCGCCCGGCCCCGGAGCTCTTCGCCCGCGCTGCCGCCCTGGCGGCGCAGGCCTGCGACCCGGTCACCGACCAGCGCGGCTCAGCGGAGTACAAGCGGCACGCCGCCGGCGTGCTGACCGAGCGCGCCCTCACGCGCGCCGCGGAACGAACGGAGGAGGTGTGAGGTGTCCACAGGCTGGACCGTCGGTCTCGTACTGGGCGTCCTCGTGATCCTGATCGCCGCCGCGATCGTGATCACGATCGTCGTCCTCGCCCGCCGGATCGCGACCCAGGCCCGCACCGCGGTGCAGGGCGTCGAAGCGGTGCGCGCGCAGACCGTCAAGCTTCAAGACATCGCCCGGGTCAACGACTCCGGCGTGCGGATCCTGCACTCGGCGCGGGCGCTGCGCAAGGTGGCGGTCGGCAAATGACCAACATCGACGCCTGGAACGTCGCGCTGGTGATCGGCCTGGTCGCCGCGCTGATCGTCGCCGGCCTGCTGCTCGTGCTGATCCGGGCCGTGCGCGACATCGAAGGCTCCGTCGGCGCGCTGCTGGAGAGCGCGGGCGCCGTCGCCGAGAACACCGCCAACATCCCGCAGCTGCAGGCCACCGCGCCCGTGCTGGGGCTGATCGTCGAGGAGGCCGTGGTGCAGGACGGCTACATGAACGCGCTGACCGACGGGTACGCGCGATGAGCACCCACGCCCTCGTGAGCATCCTGCTCGCCGTCGTCGTGATCGCGGTCCTGGCGGCCGCGCTGATCGAGATCCGGCGCGCCCTGCGCAACATCGGCCAAGGCCTGGCCACGCTGGCCGGCGCGCTGGAGACCGTCGAGGCCGAGCACCTCAAGCCGCTCGAGCCCGCGGTCCAGGCGATCAACGCCCAGTTCGACGTGATCCTGTCCGCGCTGCCCGGCATCGGCGCCAAAGCGGCGATCGTGGCCGAGAGGAGGCCGCGATGATCGTCGTCGGGCTGGTCCTGCTGATCGTGGTGCTGCCGGTCGTGATCGTCCTGCTCAAGGGCGTGCTCGACGCGGCCAACGCGATCGTGCCGAGCGTCGACCGGATCGCGGTCGCGGCGCACGCCGGGTCCGCGGACCTGGACGCCGTGCCGCTGCTGCTGACCACGCAGCGCCAGGTGAAAGAGACCGTCGCGAACGTCGCCGCGTACGGCGGCTCGCTCGACGTGATCCTGGACGACGCGTCATGAGCGCCGCGATCCTGATCGTCGCGGTCGTGCTGATCGTGCTGGCGCTGGTCTTCTACCTGGTGTCGGTGATCTTCGCGCTGCAGAAGATCACGAAGGGCCTCGACGCGACGATCGCGTCGGTCGGCGAGATCGTCGCCAAGACCGACCCGGTCGCGCCCGTGGTGGACGACATCAACGCCAACCTCGACGCGGCCGTGTCCGCGCTCGAAGGCCTGCTGGTCAAGAAAGCCGGGATGGCCGACGCCGTCGGGCTGGTCGACGGCCTGTACCCCGGCGCCGCCGCCGACGGCTTCCGCGAGTTCCCGGACAGCTCCAGCGTGCGCGCGCCGCGGATCTCCGAGGTCTACACGAAGGGCACGCTGACGCTCGCCCGGCTCGGCCGCGAAGCGCCGATCGCCACCGCGAGCCCGGCCGGGGGCCCGGTCCTGCGCAACATCACGGGCGGGAGCCTCGCGGCCCGTCTGCTCTACCCGGCTGACCGCCCCGGCCGCTCGCCGATCATCGGCACCAACGCACCCGTCCAATACGAGGCACCCGATGCAGACCCCAGCGCCGTTTGACTACGAGCGGGCCACGAGCCTGGACGGCGCGATCGCCGCGCTGAAGGCGCACGAGGACGCGCGCATCGTCGCCGGCGGCCACAGCCTGCTGCCGATGATGAAGCTGCGGCTGGCGCAGCCGTCGCGGCTGATCGACATCAACGACCTCACGGAGCTGGAGTACATCCGCGAGGAGGGCGACGAGGTCGCGATCGGCGCGCTCACCCGCCACGTCGAGCTGCTCGAGTCCGAGCTGCTGGCCGAGCGCTTCCCGCTCTTCCGCGACGCCGAGCGGGTGATCGCCGACCCGACGGTCCGCAACCGCGGCACGATCGGCGGCTCGCTCTGCCAGGCCGACGCGGCCGAGGACCTGTCCGCGGTCTGCGCCGCGCTGAAGGCCACGGTGGTGATGCGCGGCGAGAGCGGGACGCGCACGGTGAACATGCGCGAGTTCCACCTCGGCCCGTGGATGACCGCGGTCGGCGAGGGGGAGATCGTGACCGAGATCCGGCTGCGGGTGCGCCCGGGCCACGGCTCCGCGCACGAGAAGCTCGAGCGGCGCGCGGGCGACTGGGCGATCGCCGCCGCCAGCGCCGCGCTGTGGCTCGACGGGGACACGATCGCCGACGCCGGCGTCGCGCTCAGCGCGGTCGGCCTGACCACGATCGACCTGACCCGCGCCGAGGACCTGCTGCGCGGCGCGCGCCCCGGCGAGGAGCTGTTCGCCCAGGTCGCGGCGATCGCGGCCGAGGACTGCTCGCCCGCGGCCGACGGGCGCGGCGACGTCGCGTACAAGCGCCACCTCGCGGGCGTCCTGACCACACGCGCACTCCGGAAAGCGACGGCACGGGCACTGACATGAACATCTCCATCTCGATCAACGGTGAGACGGTCACGCGCGACGTCGAGCCGCGCACGCTGCTGGTGCACTTCATCCGCGACACGCCCGGGCTGACCGGCACGCACTGGGGCTGCGACACCTCCAACTGCGGCGCCTGCACGGTGCTGATGGACGGGCGGGCGCTGAAGTCCTGCACGGCGCTGGCGGCGATGTGCGAAGGGCACGAGATCGCCACCGTCGAGTCGCTCGAGCGCGACGGCGAGCTGGACCCGCTGCAGCAGGGCTTCCACGAGTGCCACGCGCTGCAGTGCGGCTTCTGCACGCCGGGCATGCTGATGGCCGCGCGCGGGCTGCTCGACGTCAACCCGGACCCGACCGAGGAGGAGATCCGGGTCGCGATCTCCGGCAACCTCTGCCGCTGCACGGGCTATAAGAACATCGTCGCCGCGGTCCGCTGGGCCGCCGAGCATCAGGAGGTGGCGCCGTGAGTGCCCTCGAGGACCGGCCGATCGGGTTCGGGCGCCTGAAGCGCAAGGAGGACGCCCGCTTCATCCGCGGCCAGGGCAACTACCTGGACGACATCCGCCTGCCCGGGATGCTGCACGCGGCGATCCTGCGCTCGCCGTTCGCGCACGCGCGGATCAACAGCATCGACACCAGCGCGGCGCTCGCGCTGGACGGCGTCGCGGCCGTGATCACGGCCAAGGACCTCGAGACGCTCGGGCTGGCCTGGATGCCGACGATCTCCTACGACACGCAGGCCGTGCTGGCCGGCGACAAGGTCCGCTTCCAGGGCCAGGAGGTCGCGTGCGTGATCGCGACCGACGAGTACATCGCGCGCGACGCGCTGCAGCTGATCGACGTCGACTACGACCCGCTGCCCCCGGTCGTCAACGCGCGCAAGGCGCTCGACCCCGATGCGCCGCTGATCCGCGACGACAAGGAGGGCCAGGTCGACAACCTGGCCTCGCCGCTGTGGGAGGCGGGCGACGAGCAGGCGGCCGACCGCGTGTTCGCCGAGGCCGACACCGTCGTCGAGCGCGACATCATCTACCCGCGCTGCCACCCGGCGCCGCTGGAGACGTGCGGGATGATCGCCGACTTCAACCCGCAGACCGGGCAGCTGAACATCTACAACGGCAACCAGGCGCCGCACGCGCACCGCACGGTGTACGCGCACGTCGCCGGCCTGGCCGAGCACATGATCCGCATCCGCTGCGGGGACATCGGCGGCGGCTTCGGCAACAAGGTGCCGGTCTATCCCGGCTACGTGTGCGCGATCGCGGGCTCGATCGTGGCGGGCGCGCCGGTCAAGTGGATCGAGGACCGCTCGGAGAACCTGATGTCCACCGGGTTCGCGCGCGATTACATCATGCACGCGCAGATGTGCTCCAAGGACGGGCGGATCACGGGCCTGCGCGTGGACGTGATCGCCGACCACGGCGCGTTCGACTCGACCGCGCAGCCGACCAAGTTCCCGGCCGGCTTCTTCCACATCGTCTGCGGCTCCTACGACCTGCAGGCCGCGCACGTGCAGGTCAAGGCGGTCTACACCAACAAGGCGCCGGGCGGCGTCGCGTACCGCTGCTCGTTCCGCATCACCGAGGCGGTCTACCTGGTCGAGCGGATGGTGGACGCGCTGGCGCACGAGCTGGGCGTGGACCCGGTCGAGCTGCGCATGCGCTCGTTCATCCACCCCGAGCAGTTCCCGTACCAGACCACCACCGGCTGGACGTACGACTCGGGCGACTACCAGAAGACGATGCGGGTGGCGATGGACATCGCCGGCTACGAGGACCTGCGGCGCGAGCAGGCGGAAAAGCGGGCGCGCGGCGAGCTGATGGGCGTCGGCGTGGCGTTCTTCACCGAGGGCGTCGGGGCCGGGCCGCGCCGGCACATGGACATCCTCGGGCTGGCGATGAACGACGGCGCCGACCTGCGGCTGCACCCGTCCGGCAAGGCGGTCGTCTCGCTCTCGGCGCAGACCCAGGGCCAGGGGCACGAGACGACGTTCGCGCAGATCGTGGCCGAGGAGCTCGGGATCCCGCCCGAGGACGTCGAGGTCCGCCACGGCGACACCGACAAGTCGCCGTACGGGCTCGGGACGTACGGGTCGCGGTCCACGCCGGTGAGCGGCGCGGCCGTGGCGGTCGTGTCGCGCAAGGTGCGCGACAAGGCGCGCGCGATCGCGGCGACGATGCTGGAGACGCGCCCGGAGGACCTGGCCTGGGAGAAGGGCCGCTGGTACGTCAAGGGCGACCGCACGCAGGGCGTGACCATCTTCGACATCACCAAGCGCGCCTACAGCGGCGAGGTGCTGCCGGAGGGCTTCGAGGGCGGCCTGGACGCGCAGGTCATCTACGATCCGCCGAACCTCACGTACCCGTACGGCGCCTACATCGCGGTCGTCGACGTCGACCCGGAGACCGCGCACGTGACCGTGCGGCGGTTCATCGCGGTCGACGACTGCGGCGTGCGGATCAACCCGATGATCGTCGAAGGGCAGATCCACGGCGGGCTCACGGAGGGCATCGGGATCGCGCTGATGGAGCTGATCTCCTTCGACGAGGAGGGCAACTGCCTCAACGGGTCCTTCATGGACTACCTGATCCCGACCGCGCTCGAGGTCCCCGACTTCGAGCTGGGGGAGACGGTCACCCCGTGCCCGCACCACCCGCTCGGCGCCAAGGGCGTCGGCGAGTCGCCGAACGTCGGCTCCCCGCCCGCGGTCGTCAACGCGGTGATCGACGCCCTGGCGCCGCTGGGCGTTCAGCACCTCGACATGCCGCTCACCCCGGCCCGCGTCTGGGCCGCGATGCAGGGGCGCCCCGAGCCGCCGCAGTGACCGACGAGCTCGAACACCTGGCGCCCGACGTCGAGACGCTCGCGCAGCGCCTCGCGGCCGTCGACTACCTGGTCGACGAGGGGCTCGCGACCGCGCTCTTCCTCAGCCTGCGGCTGCCGCAGCCGCTGCTGCTGGAGGGCGAGGCCGGCGTGGGCAAGACCGAGGCCGGCAAGGCGCTGGCCTCGGTCCTGGACACGCCGCTGATCCGCCTGCAGTGCTACGAGGGGATCGACGCGAGCGAGGCGCTGTACGAGTGGAACTATCCGCGCCAGCTGCTCAGCATCCGGCTCGCCGAGGCGCAGGCCGAGCAGCTGACCGAGGACGCGCTGTTCGGCCCCGAGTACCTGATCGCGCGGCCGCTGCTGCGCGCGCTGCAGCACCCGGGGCCGCGGCCGGCAGTGCTGCTGGTGGACGAGATCGACCGCGCCGACGACGACTTCGAGGCGTTCCTGCTCGAGCTGCTGGCCGAGGCGGCCGTGACGATCCCGGAGCTCGGCACGATCCGGGCCACGCACCCGCCCGCGATCGTGCTCACGTCCAACCGCACGCGGGACCTGCACGACGCGGTCAAGCGGCGCTGCCTGTACCAGTGGATCGACTATCCGGACGCCCGGCGCGAGGTCGAGATCGTGCGCCGGCGGGTGCGCGGGGCGAGTGCGTCGCTCGCCGTGCAGGTGGTCACGGCGGTCGGGCGCATGCGCGAGGGCGACGTGCAGAAGCCGCCGGGGATCGCCGAGGCGATCGACTGGCTGAAGGCGCTCGAGCTGCTCGGGATCGGCGAGCTGGACGCGGGCGTGATCGAGCGCACCCTCGGCTCGGTGCTCAAGTACGAGGAGGATCAGGACGTGGTCCGCTCCGCCGGCCTGGAGAGCCTGGTGTGAAGGTCGAGACGGTCGACCTCGACCTCGCGCCGCTCGTCGCCGCCTTCGGGCGGCGGCTGCACGCGGCCGGGGTGCCGGTCACGCCGGAACGCTCGGCGCGGTTCGCGGCCGCGCTTACGCTCACGCAGCCCGTCTCGCGCACGCGCCTGTACTGGACCGCGCGCGCCGTCCTGCTCTCCGACGCCGCCCAGGCGAACGCGTTCGACCAGGTGTTCTTCAGCGTGTTCGGCTCACGCGTCGACGGGCCGCCGCCGGCCGACGAGCGGCGCGAGCCCGCGCCCGCCGACGACCGGCCCGCCACCCCGGCGCGCGACCGCGCGTCCGCCCCCGGCAGCGACGTGGCGCCCGGCGGCGCCACGCCGCCGTCCGGCGAGACCACCCAGGACGTGCCGATCCCGGTCGCGGCCGCCGACGAGGAGCGCCTGCGGGCCAAGCGCTTCGACGCGCTCGAGCCCGGCGAGCTGGCCCAGATCTACGTGCTGATGGCGCGCCTGAAGGTCGCCACGCCGACGCGCTTGACGCGCCGCGCCGAACGCCGCCGGCGCGGCGAGCGCATCGACCTGCGGCGCACGCTGCGCGGCGCGCTGCGCACCGGCGGCGACCCGATCGGGCTCGCGCACCGGCGCCGCCGCGTCGTCCGCCGCCGGCTCGTCCTGCTGTGCGACATCAGCGGCTCGATGGAGCCCTACGCGCGTGCCTACCTGCAGTTCCTGACGTGCGCGGGGCGCGACGCCGAGGCGTTCGTGTTCGCCACGCGGCTGACCCGGGTCACGCGCGCGCTGGCCACGCGCAGCCCGGAGCGCGCGCTCCAGCGGGCCGCCGCGGCCGCGCCGGACTGGTCCAGCGGCACCCGGATCGGGGAGGCGCTGCGCGCGTTCACCGACCGCTACGGGCGGCGCGGCATGGCCCGCGGCGCCGTGATCGTGATCCTGTCCGACGGCTGGGAGCGCGGCGACCCCGCGCTGGTCGGCCGCGAGATGGCGCGGCTGTCCCGGCTCGCGCACCGGATCGTGTGGGTCAACCCGCGCGTCAGCGCCGCCGGGTTCGCCCCGCGCGCCGGTGGGATGCTGGCGGCGCTGCCGTACATCGACGCGCTGGTGTCCGGCCACTCGCTGGACGCGCTGACCGAGGTCGCGGACGCGATCGCCGGCGCCGACCGCGTCGTCGCGGTGCCCGAGCCAGAGGAGGAGACATGGAAGACCGCGACGCCGGTGCCCGGCAGCTCGGTGCCGATGCCGTACGGGCGGCCGGCGTGAGCACGTGCATCTACCCGGGCTGCGACCGCCCGGTCGTCGGACCGCACCAGGCCGGCGGCCCGCCCAGCGCGTTCTGCGATCGCGAGGACCACAACGCCCTCACCGCCCACCTGAAGAGAAAGGAGTCCGAGCGTGGCTGACGAGGCCTACCGCGCGGTGTTCCTGCGCGTGCACCCGACCGGCAAGATGGTGCTGAGCCTGACCACGGAGCCCGACGGCCACGAGGCCGAGTACGCGCGCCTGGTCGGCGAGGAGCTCGGCGTCCCGCCGCTGGACGTCAAGGTCGTGCCCGCCGACGAGAACCGCTTCGGCGCCGGGCACGGGTTCAACACGGCGCCGTCGGACGGCGCGCCGGCGGCGATCGCCAGCGCGACCGAGAAGATCCTGGCCAAGGCGCGGCTGCTGGCCGGCATGGCGCTGGCGACCGACGCCGACGCCCTGCGCTGGGAGGACGGCGCGTTCGTCGGCACCGGCGGCGCGCAGACGATCGCGGACGTCGCCATGTACGCCCACGGCACCGGGGAGCTGCCGCCCGGGGTCGAAGGCGGGCTCGACGCGCAGGCCGTGTATCGATGACCACGCTCGGCCCCGAGAACGGGACGCTGACGGTGCGCACCGGCCGCCGCGGCGCCGTCGCCCGCGCCGGCCACGACCTGCTGATCGAAGTCCAGCGCTGGGAGGGCACGCTGAGCCCGGACGAGGTGACGCTGACCGCCGACGCGCGCTCGCTGCGCGTCGTCTCCGGCAGCGGCGGCCTGTCCCCGCTCGGCGACGACGAGAAGGCGGGAATCGCCCAGACGATCGACGACGAGGTGCTCGAGGGCACCACGATCGCCTACCGCTCGAGCGCGGTCACCGCCCGCGACGGCGGCTACGACGTCGCCGGCGAGCTCGACCTGCACGGCGTCACGCACCCGCTCGCGTTCTCGCTGACCCTCGACGGCGACCACCTCACCGGCAGCGCCCAGGTCAAGCAGAGCGACTGGCGCATGAAGCCCTACTCGGCGCTGTTCGGCACCCTCAAGGTGGCCGACGTCGTCGAGGTCTCGATCGACGCGACCCTTCCCAAGGAGGCCTGATGGTTGCCCTCGACCACACGTTTCAGACCGGCAAGCCGGCCGACTACAACTGGGACGCGATCCTCGACCTCGAGCGGGTGATCCCGTGCGTCGAGGGCGGCAAGGTGCTCTCGCGCGAGTCGCCCGACCTGGCCAAGGCCGAGATCAAGGTGAAGATGGGCGCGATGTCGATGACGTTCCGCGGGACCGTCGAGGTCGTGGAGCGCGACGAGGCCGAGCACACCGCGCTCCTGCGCGTGAAGTCGCGCGACACCGGCGGCTCCGGGTACGCCAACGCCGACGTGACCTTCGCACTCAACGACGGCGGCGGCGCGATCCACACCGAGGCGCGCATCACCGGCAAGGCGGCGTCGATGGGCGAGGGCGTCGTCTCGCAGGTGCTCGACGCGCTGGTCAAGGACTTCACCGGGAAACTGGCCACGATTTGACCGAGCGGATGGTCATGCGCGCGGTGCGCCCCGGGGAGGTCCCGCCGGACGGCGCGACCGCGCTCCAGAGCGACCCCGACCGTCCGGTCTTCCGCGGCCACGGCCCGTACGACTACGTCTGCGTGACGTGCGGGAACGTGCTGGCGGCGGGGATGGGGCTGGAGAGCATGACCAAGCGCGTGCGGGTCAAGTGCGCGCGCTGTAAGACGGTCAACGTCGCGGTCTTCGACGCGAAGGGCGAGACGTGACGTTCGGCTCGGTCCGGCGCAAGGAGGACGCGCGGTTCATCCGCGGCCTCGGCCGCTACGTCGACGACGTGCAGCTGCCGGGCATGCTGCACGGGGCGATCCTGCGCGCACCGGTCGCGCACGCGCGGATCGCCTCGATCGACACGTCGGCCGCGCTCCAGCATCCGGCCGTGCACGCCGTGATCACCGGCGCCGACCTCGGCGAGGAGGCGTGGATGCCGACGCTCTCGGCCGACCGCCAGGCCGTGCTGGCCACCGACAAGGTGCGCTTCCAGGGCCAGGAGGTGGCGTTCGTCGTCGCCGACGACCGCTACTCCGCGCGCGACGCGCTCGAGCTGATCGACGTCGACTACGAGCCGCTCCCCGCGGTGGTCGACGCGCGGCGCGCGCTGGACGCCGACGCGCCGGTGATCCGCGACGACGACCCCGGGCGCATCGACAACCACGTGTTCGACTGGGAGGCGGGCGACGCGGCCGCCGCCGAGGCCGTGTTCGCGCGCCCGGACGTCGTGGTCGTCGAGCAGGAGCTGCAGTTCCCGCGCTCGCACCCGGCGCCGATGGAGACCTGCGGCGCGGTGGCGGACTTCGACCGGGTCTCCGGCAAGCTGACCGTCTGGTGCACGACGCAGGCGCCGCACGCGCACCGCACCCTGTACGCGCTGATCACCGGCCTGCCCGAGCACCGCATCCGCGTGATCTCGCCGGACGTCGGCGGCGGGTTCGGCAACAAGGTGCCGGTCTACCCCGGCTACGTGTGCGCGATCGCCGCCGCCCGGCTGCTCGGGCGTCCGGTGAAGTGGATGGAGGACCGCTCGGAGAACCTGATGTCGACCGGCTTCGCGCGCGACTTCGTCATGCGCGGGCGGGTGGCGGCGACCCCGGCGGGGAAGCTGCTCGCGGTCACCGTCGACGTGATCGCCGACCACGGGGCGTTCAACGCGACCGCGCAGCCCTCGCGCTACCCGGCCGGGTTCTTCAGCGTCTTCACCGGCTCCTACGACCTCGAGGCCGCCCACTGCGCCGTCACCGGCGTCTACACGAACAAGGCCCCGGGCGGGGTCGCGTACGCGTGTTCGTTCCGGATCGCCGAGGCCGTGTACCTGGTCGAGCGCTGCGTCGACTGCATGGCCGCCGAGCTCGGCGTCGACCCGGTCGCGCTGCGGCTGGACAACCTGATCCGGCCGGACCAGTTCCCGTACCCGTCCAAGACGGGCTGGGTCTACGACTCCGGCGACTACGAGAAGGCGCTGCGGCTGGTGCTCGAGCTCGCGGACTACGACGCGCTGCGCGCCGAGCAGGCGGCCAGGCGAGAGCGGGGCGAGCTGATGGGGATCGGCGTCTCGTTCTTCACCGAGGCCGTCGGCGCCGGGCCGCGCAAGCACATGGACATGCTCGGGCTGGGCATGAACGACGGCGCGGCGCTGCGGATCTCCCCGACCGGCGGCGCGCAACTGTCGATCAGCGTGCAGACGCAGGGCCAGGGGCACGAGACGACGTTCGCGCAGATCGTGGCCGCCGAGCTCGGGCTCGAGGTCGACGACGTGGACGTCATCCACGGGGACACGGACACGACGCCGTACGGGCTCGGGACGTACGGGAGCCGGAGCACGCCGGTGTCCGGCGCGGCCGCCGCGCTGGCCGCCCGCAAGGTGCGCGACCGCGCGCGGCTGGTGGCGTCGGCGCTGCTGGAGGTCGCGCCGGAGGACCTCGAATGGCGCGACGGGCGCTGGGCGGTGGTCGGCGATCCGTCGCAGGGCGCGTCGATCCGCGAGCTGGCGCTCGCCGCTCGCGGCGCGCTGCCGGACGGCCTGGAGGCGGGCCTGGACGCCGAAGTCGTCTACGACCCGCCGAACCTCACGTTCCCGTTCGGCGCGTACGTGTGCGTCGTCGACGTCGACCCGGGCACCGCGCACGTGAAGGTGCGCCGGTTCGTCGCGGTCGACGACTGCGGCGTGCGCATCAACCCGATGATCGTCGAGGGGCAGATCCACGGTGGGCTGACCGACGGGGTCGGCATGGCGCTGATGGAGCTGATCGCGTTCGACGACGAGGGGAACTGCCTCGGCGGCTCGCTGATGGACTACCTGATCCCGACCGCCGTCGAAGTGCCGGAGTGGGAGACCGGCGCGACCGTCACGCCCTCCCCGCATCACCCGATCGGGGCCAAGGGCATCGGCGAGTCCGCCACCGTCGGCTCGCCGCCGGCGATCGTCAACGCGGTCTGCGACGCGCTGGGCGTGCGCCACGTCGACATGCCGTGCACACCGTCGCGCGTCTGGGACGCGATGCGAGGGAAAGGAAGGCCGCCGCAATGATCATCCAGCGGATGGAGGAGCTGCTCGCCGAGCGCGTGCCGTTCGTGACCGCGACCGTCGTGCGCGCCGCCAAGCCCACGTCGGTACGGCCGGGGGACGCCGCGATCGTGCTCGCGGACGGCACGATCGACGGGTTCGTCGGCGGCGTCTGCGCGCAGGCGTCGGTGCGCCTGCACGCC
The DNA here is from genome assembly GCA_035555675.1 of Solirubrobacter sp. GTDB lineage: Bacteria > Actinomycetota > Thermoleophilia > Solirubrobacterales > Solirubrobacteraceae > Solirubrobacter. The sequence goes on from DATMGH010000207.1 coordinate 25,324, forward strand.
GCGCGCGCGCTGGAGACCGGCGAGGCGGTGCTGCTGCGGCTGCACCCGGGCGCGGGCTCGGACGAGGTGCACGACGGCGTGATCGTCGCCCACAACCCGTGCCTGAGCGGCGGCACGCTGGAGATCTTCCTCGACCCGCATCTGGCCGCGCCGCGCGTGCTGATCGTGGGGGAGACGCCGATCGCGCGCGCGTTGGAGGACGTGGCGCGCGCGGCCGGCTACGCGGTCTCGCGCGGCGGGGAGATCGACCCGCAGCCGTCGGACGCGGCGCTGGTCGTCGCCTCGCACGGGGACGACGCGGAGGCGGACGCGCTGCGGCGCGGGCTCGAAGCGGGCGTCGGGTACATCGCGCTGGTCGCGTCGCCGCGGCGCGGGAGCGCCGTGCTGGCGGCGCTGGAGGTCGACGAGGCGCTGCGCGGGCTGGTCAAGACACCGGCGGGGCTGGACATCGGCGCGCGGGCGCCGGCCGACATCGCGATCTCGATCCTGGCCGAGATGATCTCGCGCCGCACCGCGCACGCGCCGGCGGCCGAGGTGCCGGCGGTCGAGACCGCGGTCGACCCGGTCTGCGGCATGCAGGTCGTCGTCGGCGACGCGACCCCGAGCCTGTGCGTCGGCGGCGAGCGCCTGTACTTCTGCTGCGACGGCTGCCGCTCGGCCTACGCGGCCGAGCACGGCTCAGCGCTCGCGTGAGCGGCGCTTGGGCGGGTTGTAGCGCTCGCGGCGGATCGTCGGGCGGCGGCCCTTGATGGTCGTCCCGCGCAGGGCGCGGATCACGTGGTCGACCTGGTCCTCGGGCAGCTCGACGAGCGAGAAGCGGTCGGCGATCTCGATCGCGCCGATCTCGCGCGCGGTCACGCCGGCCTCGTTGACGATCGCGCCGACGAGGTCCTGCGGCCGGACGCCGGCCACGCGGCCGGCGTTGACGAACACGCGCGTCATGCCGGCGGTGCGGCGGGGGCGCTTGTCCGCGGGCGGGCGCTCGCGGGCGGGGGCGACCTCCGGGATCTCCTCGCCGTCGTCGGCCGTGCCGGCCGCCAGCTCGTGCGCGAGCTTGACCGCGGCGGCGGCGACGTCCATCACGTCGTAGGACTCGGCGAGCGACTCGACGACCACGCGGAACGGGTCGAGCGTGTCCTCCAGCAGCGACTCCTCGAGCCCCGCGCGCGTGAGCTCCAGGCGGCGGGCGCGCAGGTCCGCGACGGTCGGGATCTTCTCGATCGCGATCCGCTGGCGCGTCGCGCGCTCGATCGTCTTGAGCATGCGGTGCTCGCGCGGCTGGGCGAGCGTGATCGCGACCCCCTCGCGCCCGGCGCGGCCGACGCGGCCGATGCGGTGCACGTACGCCTCGGGCGCGGAGGGCACGTCGTAGTTGACGACGTGGCTGAGCTGATCGATGTCCAGCCCGCGGGCGGCGACGTCGGTGGCCACCAGCAGGTCGGCGTGGCCGGCGCGCAGCCGGCTCATCACGCGGTCGCGCTGCTGCTGGCTCATCCCGCCGTGCAGCGGCTCGGCGCGGTAGCCGCGGCCGTTGAGCGTCTCCGCCAGCTGGTCGACCTCGTCGCGCGTGCGGCAGAAGACGAGCGCGGCGACCGGCTGCTCGATGTCGAGCACGCGGCCGAGCGCGGCCGGCTTGCTGGCGCGCGGGACGATGTACGCGGTCTGGCGCACGAGCGCCGTCTCGCCGCCGCCCGAGTCCCGGCGGCCGATCTCGATCCGCTCCGGGTCGCGCAGGTTGCGGTCGGCGATCCGCGCCAGCCGGGGCGGCATCGTGGCCGAGAAGAGCACGGTCTGGCGGTCCGCGGGCGCGGCGGCGAGGATCGCCTCGATGTCCTCCGCGAAGCCCATGTCGAGCATCTCGTCGGCCTCGTCGAGCACGACCGTCCGCACCCGGTCGAGCGCCAGCGTCCCGCGCCCGAGATGGTCGACGGCGCGCCCCGGCGTGGCCACCGCGACGTCCACGCCGCGCTCGAGCGCGCGGATCTGCATCCGGATCGGCTGCCCGCCGTAGATCGGCAGGACGCGCACGCCGAGCCCGCGCCCGTACTTGTGCACGGCCTCGGAGACCTGCATCGCCAGCTCGCGCGTCGGCACGAGGATCAGCGCCGCCGGGCCGCCCGCGCCGCGCTCGGCGCCGAGGCGCTGGATGATCGGCAGCGCGAACGCCGCGGTCTTGCCGGTCCCGGTGGCCGCCTGCCCGAGTACGTCGCGACCGTCCACGAGCAGCGGGATCGCCTCCTGCTGGATCGGCGTCGGCTCCTCATATCCGAGCGTGCTGAGCGCCGTCAGCACCTCGTCGCGAAGCCCCAGGTCCGCGAACCCCACATCGTCTGGCACGTGCGTTTACGCTAGCGGAACGACGCCACGTCTAATATGACGTATGATCGAGGTCATGGTCACCGACGCGGGATCGCTCATACGGCAAGCTCGCCGCCGCCACGGGATCTCTCAGCAGACGCTGGCACGGAGAGCGAGCACGACGCAGAAGCAGATCAGCCGGATCGAGAATGGCGACGTTTCGCCGTCGGTTGCGACGCTCTCACGACTGCTGGCCGCCATGGGGGAGCGCCTTGAGTTGCGCGCGGTGCCGGGGCCGCACGACAACCGGACCGACGACGAGCTCCGCGCCGACTTCGTCGAGCTTTCCGCGTCGGAGCGGATCGCTCAGACGGCGTCGCTGAGCCGCACGTTGACCGGCATCGCGGCGGGCGGCCGCTGACATGGGCCGCGGCGCCGGCGATGCGTCAGGCGAACGGGCAGGTCTGAGGTCGCCGCCTCTGCAGGCTGAGTCGATGCTGCGAGTGCTCGCCGAGCACGGGGTCCAGTTCGTGATCATCGGCGGGTTCGCGCTCTCGGCGCACGGCGTTGTCCGCGGCACCAAGGACATCGACGTCATGCCGGATCCGCGCCCCGGCAACCTCGGGCGCCTGGCTGCGGCGCTGCGGGCGCTGGACGCTGAGGTGATGTTCTCTCCGTCGGAGCTCGGCCTGGTGCCCGACCAGGACGGTCTCTCGCGCGGTGGGAACTGGGTCCTGCGTACACGCCTCGGGCGGTTGGACGTCATGCAGGATGTCGCCGGCGCCAAGAGCTATGACGCGCTGCGCTCGGCGGCCGTCGAGCGGGACGTTCCGGGAGCAGGCCCGTTCTGGTTCTCCGGCTACGACGATCTCATCGCCATGAAGGTCGCCGCGGGGCGCCCGCAGGACGAGCTGGATGTCACGAGCCTGCACCGGGCGCGGGGCTAGAGAGCCGGGGGTCCGCTCAGGCGAAGCGCTCGTAGCGGCGCAGGAACTCCTCCCGCGCGCGCTCGGGCGGCCAGGGCTCGATCGTCACGTCGAGCGGCTCGACGCCGTCGAGCTCCGGCCAGGGCCAGCTGACGCGGCTGAAGACGCGTCGCTCGGCGGCCAGCAGCGCGCGGTCGAGCGGCTTGACGCGGGCGGACGCGTCGGGCAGCGCGAAGCGCTCGGCGATCACGGCCTCGAGCTGGGTCTCGGCCGCCTTGAACGCCGCGCCCAGCTCGCTGCGGTGCTTGATCGGGTGCGGCAGGTCGCCGAGGTAGGCCTCGGCGGCGTCGTGCAGCAGCGCCGCGCGCAGCTCGTCCCGCGTCGCGCCCAGCGCCTCGAGCTGGTCGCACACGATCACCGAGTGCTGGGCGACCGAGTAGAACGCGCGGCTGTGGCCGCCGAACCGGCACAGGTTCGCGAGTGCGCCGGCGACGTCGGCGATGTCGATGTCCTCGGGCCGCGCGTCGAGCGGGTTCACGCGCCGCCCGGACAGCGTCTGGATGAACGGTCCGGGCGTCATTCGTATGACGATAGCGGTTCGTCACACCTCGGCGCGCCGCCTCGTCCACTCCCCATGATCCCCGCACACCGACTGCAACTGGCGGACGTCGCGCCCCGCAACTACGGCGCGATGTACCGCTTCAGCCAGGCCACCACGCTCGATCCCGCGCTCAAGGACCTGATCGAGATCCGCGCCTCGCAGATCAACGGCTGCGCGTTCTGCCTGGACATGCACCACAAGGACGCGCGCGCCCGCGGCGAGACCGACGAACGGCTGTACATGGTCGCCGCCTGGCGCGAGGCGCGCTGCTACGACGAGCGCGAACGCGCCGCGCTGGCGCTGACCGAGGCGGTCACGCTCGTCTCGGAGACCGGCGTCCCGGATGCGGTCTGGGACGAGGCGGAGGCGCAGTTCGACGCCGACGAGCTGGCCCAGCTCGTCTTCTCGATCACGGTCATCAACGCCTGGAACCGGCTGATGATCACCAGCCGCGCCGAGCCCGGCCACTACGAGCCCGGCATGTTCGGCTGACATGATGCGGCGGTGCAGCTGTCCCCGATCGGCTTCGGGACCTACCCGCTCGACGACGCCGAGGCGGAAGCCGCGGTGCGCGACGCGCTCGACGCCGGCTACCGGCTGATCGACACCGCCGCCAGCTACGGCAACGAGGCCGGCGTCGGCCGCGGCATCGCCGGCGCCGGCGTCCCGCGCGGCGAGGTCGTCGTGACGACCAAGCTGCGCGGCGCCGATCAGGGCTACGACGCGGCGCGGCGGGCGTTCGAGGCCTCGCGGGAGCGGCTCGGCGTCGGCGTCGACCTGTACCTGATCCACTGGCCGCTGCCGCGGCTGGATCGCTACGTGGACTCCTGGCGCGCGCTGATCGCGCTGCGCGACGAGGGCGCGGTCAAGGCGATCGGCGTCAGCAACTTCACCGCCGAGCACCTCGACCGGCTGCGGCGCGAGACGGGGGAGGCCCCGATCGTCAACCAGATCGAGCTGCACCCGCACTTCAACCAGCGCGCGCTGCGCGCGGCCAACGCGGCGCGCGGGATCGCCACCGAGGCGTGGAGCCCGCTCGGCCGCGGCAGCGCGCTGCTGGCCGAGCCGGCGATCACCGCCGCCGCCGAGCGCCACGGCGTGGCGCCCGGCCAGGTCGTGCTGCGCTGGCACGTGCAGCACGGCGTCACGCCGATCCCGAAGTCTTCGTCGGCGCAGCGCCGGCGCGAGAACCTCGACGTGTTCGGCTTCGCGCTCGACGCGGGCGAGATGGCCGCCATCGACGCGCTCCCGCAGGAGCGCACCGGCGGCGACCCGGACGACTACGAGGAGCTCTGAACGAGGCCTATCCGCGGCACCACCGGGCCGGTGGACCGACCTTGCTCTCGGCCTTGACGACTCGTCCGTCACCGCAGTCGACGTAGAGGTCGCCCTCCGGCTCGCTGCGCTGCACGGCGCTCGACCGCTCGCCGTCCTTCGCGGTCCACCGGAGCGTGCCGTCGCCGCGGATCGTGGCGGTCGCCACACCGTTGCGCACCGGCAGGGTCCTCCGCGTGCCGTCGCGGTATTCGATCGTCGGAGCCGGAACGCCGTCCGGCAGCAGCAGCGCGATCCGGCTGGGCGGGCTGTCCGGCGTCGGCGCGACCAGCATCGCCAGCAGCCCTCGGCGCACCACGGCCGCGGTCGACGCACAGGTCGCGCCGTATCCGGCCGGGGGATCCGGCAGCGCCACGCACACCTGCGCGCCGTCGGCACTCGTGAGCACGTAGCCGGTGCGTCCGCCGAACGCGAAGGCGTACGCGCGGTGGAGATCCATCTCGCCGCCGACGGCCCGCCGGAGCCGCGGGACGCCGGTGACGTCGGTGCGCGCGTGGGCGAGCGCCGGCAGCGCGTCCGCGCGAGACGAGCTCGACGGAAACAGCGGAACCGCCGCGACGGCGCCCACCAGCGCGAGGGCGGCGGCGACGAGCGACCAGCGAGCCTTCCGGCTCCGTCTCGAAGGCCGGAAGCCGCGGTCGGCCGCGGCGTACCGCTCGACGGCGTCGCCCAGCTGCTGCTCGAGGGTGTCCAACGCGCTCACTTGCGACCCTCCAATCGTTGACGCATCACGCTCAAGCCGCGGTGCACCCGCTGCCTGATCACGGCCTGCGAGCACTCGAGCTCGGCCGCGATGTCCTCGTAGGACCGCTCATCGAGGATCCGCGCGGTGATCGCGTCGCGCTGGTCAGGCGGCAGCCGTTCGAGCAGCCGCAGAGCCGAGCCGTCGCCGTCCGCGAGCCGCACGATCTCCTCGAGGTCCGCGTCCTCCAGGACCACCGGTTGCATCTGCAGCCGCCGTCGTGCCTCGTCCTGAACCCGACCCTGGCGCAGCGATTCGCGCAGCTTGTTCGCGGCGATGCCGAACAGCCGCGCGAGCGCCCCTCGAACGCCTCCCTGGAGCCCGCCGCCGACGCGGCCAGGAGATCATCATCGCTGCGGTCGTCCCACGTACGCATCCCCTGTAGCTGCACGGTACGGTGCCGGTGTGACGACTGATTTGCGAGTGGCTCGTCTCCTGATCGCTCTCGCCGCGGCACTCGCGCTCACCGTCGCCCCCGGCGCCGCGGCCAAGGACACGCCCCGCTGCTACGGCGCCGCGTCGCGCGACCCGCTCAAGCCCTGCGAGAACCCGAGCCTGCGCCTGAAGGTCACCCCGACCCCCGGGCAGGCGCTGCTGAAGCCGAACGCGATCTGCAACGTCCTGCACGTCGAGGACCTGGTGCGCGCGTGCTGGTTCGGCGCGCGCAAGGCGGAGGCCAAGACGACCGTCGCGCTGATGGGCGACAGCCACGCCGCGCACTGGCGGGCCGGGCTCGCGCCGATCGCCGCCCGGCGCAAGTGGCGCGGGATCTCCGTCATGCACACGAGCTGCCCGCTCTCGCGCGTGGTCAGCGTGACGCCGAAGGCCAAGGCCGAGGAGTGCCGGAAGTGGAACGACGAGGCGCTCCAGTGGCTCGACAACCACCCGGAGGTGACGACCGTGATCGTCGCCGAGGGCACGACCGCGCGTCCCGGCTTCGAGACCCAGGTGCAGGGCTTCCGCGACGCCTGGAAGCGGATCCCGCACACCGTCCGCAACATCATCGTGATCCGCGACAACCCCCACATGCAGCCGGAGGTCCCGGTGTGCGTCCAGCAGGCGATGCGCGACAAGCAGCCCGCCGGCGAGGCGTGCAAGCGCGAGCGGTCACGCAACCTCCCGCCGGACCCGGCGGTCGAGGCGGTGCGGCGGATGCACTCCACGCGCATCCACGTCGTGGACCTGACGCCGTTCTTCTGCGACGCCAGTTGGTGCTACCCCGTGATCGGCGGCGTCCTGGTCTACAAGGACACCACCCACATCACGAGCGCCTACGCGAAGACCGTCGCGCCCTACCTCGAGCGCGCGATCCTGCGCCTGAAGATCGAGGGCCTCTAGACGTCCTGCTGGTAGGAGTGCACGACCCGCTTGCTGCCGCGCTTGCAGGTCACCTTCGCGTCGATCTCGGTCGCGATCGAGCGCCGCGTCTCGTGGCAGGTGTAGCCGAGGACCTTCTTGCCGCAGTGCCCCTTGACGCCGTGGGCGACGCGGCACTTGTAGTAGGCCTTCGCCACCTTGACGCCGGTCGAGCACGAGGTCTTGGTGACCGACAGCGACGTGAAGTAGCCCGAGCCCGGGTACTTCGGCGGCTTGCAGGTGGTGGCGGCGCTCGCGCCGCCCGCGAAGCTCAGCGCCACGATGGCGGCGAGCAGCGAGACTCCGAGGAAAAGGCGTGACAACACCGCGCGGACCCTAGTCACTGACCCCGGACGCGGTCAACGCTCGACGGCGAAGTCCTGACGCACGCGGTCGAGCACGATCCGGGCCAGGTACGCCGAGCCGGCGTCGTTGAAGTGGATGCCGTCGGGCTGGCGGACGATCGTGTCCTGCCCGTCGATCTCCATCGCGTCGCGGTAGCCGTTGGGCGTGAAGGTCGCGATCGTGTCGATCACGCGGACCTGCGACTTCCACGGCTCGGCGGCGACGTCGATCGCGGCGTTGACGACGCGCCCGATCGCCGACCGCGGCTTCGAGCGCACCGTCGGCAGCTTGACCCAGTACACGCGGGCGCGGCCGTCCGCCCGGTACGTGTTCATCATCGCCCGCACGCGGTTGGCGTACTCGGCCGCCCACGGCGCGCCGCAGCACTTGATCTCCCGGCCGTCGCGCTCGAAGGGGAAGCCCTCGTTGGCGCCGATGAACACCACGACCGCGTCCGGGTGCAGCTTGCGCACCTGCGTCGAGGACAGCTCGCCCCAGTCGACCAGGAAGCTCTTGGAGATGCCGGAGCCGAGGTGCGGCTCGCGCGTGACCTTCACGCCCGTGCCCGCCAGGGCGCGCGCGACGCTGGTGTCCAGCGGCGTTGACATCGAGTCCCCCGTGACCAGCACGCGCTTCAGCGGCCGCGGCGCCGGCGGCTTGGTCCCGAGCTGGGCGGGCGTGAACGCGTCCGGCGTGACCGGCGGGATGCCGGCGGGGGACGCGGCCAGCGTCGCGAACGACCCCTGGCCGTTCAACGCCTCGTCCGGCGACGCCCACGCCGTCGCCTTGTCGGCCAGCCGCGCGAACGGCAGCGCGTCCGCGATCGCGCCCGCCGGCTTGCCGACCAGCAGGACCAGGTCGCGTCCGATCCCCGGGTTCATCTGCTCGCCCGCGCGCCGCGCCGAGTCCCCGGCCAGCACGACCAGCAGCGTCGAGACCAGCAGCACGGCCCAGACCGCGTCGCGCGCGCGAAAGCGCGACAGGCCGTGCTGCTCGAAGCGCTCCATGAGGCTGTCGTCGCGTGCCATCAGAATCGGAAGTAGATGAAGGGGGCGACGCCTTGGCTGGGGACGGTCGCGCCCACGATCAGGATCAGGATGGCGAGTCCGCCGGCGATCACGGCCGGCCGCAGCCGCTCGATGCGGATCTGGAAGTTCTCGACGCCGCGGCTCGGCAGCAGCTGCAGGCCGATCACGACCACGATCGCGGCCACCACCGGGGCCGACCAGAGCGTGGCGGCGCCCGGGGAGGCGAGCTGAGCCAGCATGTGCCCGGCCTCGTCGAGGCTCTGCGAGCGGAACAGGATCCAGCCGAACACGACCAGGTGGAACGTGATCAGCCAGCGCAGCCACTTCCAGACGCGCTCCCAGTGGCGGCTGAACGCGTGCTCGAGGCACAACCCGAGGCCGTGGAACGCACCCCACAGCACGAACGTCCACGCCGCCCCGTGCCAGAGCCCGCCGAGCAGCATCGTCAGGAACAGGTTGCGGTAGGTCTTCCACTTCCCCTTGCGGTTGCCGCCGAGCGGGATGTAGAGGAAGTCGCGCAGGAAGCGCGAGAGCGTCATGTGCCAGCGGCGCCAGAAGTCGCGGAACCCCAGCGACCGGTACGGGCTGCGGAAGTTCTGCGGGAACACGTAGCCCATCAGCAGCGCGAGCCCGATCGCGATGTCCGTGTAGCCGGAGAAGTCGCAGTAGATCTGCGCCGTGTAGGCGTACGCGGCCAGCCACGCGTCGGGCGCGCTGTAGGACTGCGGGACCGCGAACACCGGGTCGACGACCGTCCGCGCCAGGTAGTCGGCGATCACGACCTTCTTGACCAGCCCGAGGCCGACCAGCGCCAGCCCGGAGCCGACCGCGACGCGGTTCGGGTCGCGCGGCGCGGCTAGCTGCGGCAGGAACTCCCGCGCGCGCACGATCGGCCCGGCGACCAGGTGCGGGAAGAAGCTCAGGTAGACCGCGACGTCCACGGTGCTCGCCGGCGCGACCAGCCGCCGCTTGACGTCGACCACGTAGGAGATCGCCTGGAACGTGAAGAAGCTGACGCCGACCGGCAGCGCGATCGTCAGCAGCGGCAGCGGGAACGTGAGCCCGACGTCGTCGAGCCCGTCCGCGAAGCTCTGGACGAAGAACGCGTAGTACTTGAAGACGGCCAGGACGCCGAGGTCCAGCGCGACCGTCACGCCCAGGATCCACTTGCGCCGCGTCTCGGAGCCGGTGCGGTGGATCAGCACCGCGGCCGCCTGGTTGCCGAGCGTCACGCCGCCGAGCAGCAGCGCGAACTTCGGGTTCGCGCACGCGTAGAAGACGTAGCTGGCGACGATGATGAACGGCTTCCAGAGCGCCTGGCGGGGCATCAGCGCCCAGGAGAGCGCGAGCACGATCGGGAAGAAGATCGCGAACTGGACGGTCGGGAACAGCACGGGCGCGCAAAACTAGCGCGCTTGACAAGCCAACCCGTGCGCTGAATCCTCGGGGGCAAGTCCGAGGTGAGGGGGACGTATGCGCAGGGGTCTGATGATGGTCGTCGCGGCGGCGGCGGGCGGCTGGGCGCTCGCCGGCTTCAGCGCGCGCGGAACACCGGACGACGTGCCACACGCGGCCAGCGCGGCGCTCGCGCCGCCGACCGCGTGCGTGAACGGGTCGGCCGACCTGGGGGACACGTACTACCCGGGCATCGGCAACGGCGGCTACGACGTCACGCACTACGACCTCAAGCTCGGTTACAACCCGACCACGCACCACCTGGACGGCAAGGCGACGATCACCGCCGCCGCCACGCAGAACCTGTGCCGGTTCAACCTCGACCTGCGCGGGCTGACGGTCACCGCGGTCACGGTCAACGGCGCGCCCGCGACCTACGTCCGTGACGGCCGTGAGCTGATCATCACGCCCGCCGCGCCGCTGGTGGCCGCCACCGGCTTCACCGTCGTCGTCGACTACAACGGCGAGCCCGGCCCGGCGCCGCGCGACCCGGACAACTTCATCGACGGCTGGAACTACACCGAGAACGGCTCCTACACGTCGACGCCGCCGCAGGGCGCCGACACCTGGTACCCGTGCAACAACAACACCAACGACAAGGCGACGTTCACGTTCACGGTCACCGTGCCCGCCGACCGCCAGGTGATGTCCAACGGGCAGCTGATCTCCAACACCGTCGACGACGCCGCCGGCACGTCGACCTGGGTGTGGGAGGAGACCGAGCCGATGGCCACGTACCTGGCCACGGTCAACATCGGCAAGTTCACGATCCTGCGCGACACGACCGCGTCCGGCATCCCGGTCATCAACGGCGTCCGCCCGGACCAGCTGACCGACACCGCGCGCACGCGGCTGGCCGGGATCGGCGACATCATCGACTTCTTCGGCACGCGGTTCGGGCCGTACCCGTTCAGCTCGGTCGGCGCGATCGTCGACGTGACCAACGCCGGCTACCAGATGGAGACCCAGACGCGGCCGGAGTTCACGTCCGCGAACGGGCTCTCGGCGCTCGCGCACGAGCTCGCGCACCAGTGGTTCGGCGACCACGTCGCCGTCCGCCGGATGCGCGACGTGTGGCTCTCGGAGGGCTTCGCGACGTTCGCGAACTGGCTCTGGAGCGAGCACAACGGCGGCACCACCGCGCAGCAGTCGTTCAACACCAACTACGCGCGCGCCGCCACCACGACGTTCTGGAACAACACCGTGTTCGACCCGGGCGTGACCAACCAGTACCAGAACGCCACCGTCTACACGCGCGGCGGGATGACGCTGCAGGCGCTGCGAGCGAAGATCGGCGACGAGACGTTCTTCCAGACGCTCAAGGACTACGTGGCGACGTTCGGCGGCGGGACGGCCTCGACCGACGACTTCATCGCGATCGCCCAGCGCGACTCCGGGCAGGACCTGCGCGACTTCTTCAAGCAGTGGCTGTACACGCCCGGCAAGCCGAGCGAGTCCTACTGCTACTGCGTCGCGCCGACCGACACCACGAGCACGGTCGGCGGCAGCGTCGCGGCGACGCTCGGCCTCGTGCTCGGCGAGGCGCCCGCGTTCGCGCCGTTCACGCCGGGCGTCGACCGCGACTACACGACGTCGACCACCGCGACCGTCACCAGCACCGCGGAGAACGCGGCGCTGACGGTCTCCGACCCCGGGCATCTGGCCAACGGCGCCTACGCGCTGCCGTCGCCGCTGGAGGTCGCGTTCTCCACGTCGGCGTGGACCGGCCCGGTGTCCAACGACGCCGTGACCGTCACGTTCAAGCAGCACATCGGGGCGAGCGACGCGCTGCGCACCGGCACCTACAGCCGGACGCTGACGTTCACGCTCTCGACGACGCAGCCGTGAGCGGATCGGGGCGCCGCGCGAGCGGCGCCCCGTCCCGTCTCAGACGCTGAACTGCTCGACGAGCCCCTGCAGCTCCTGGGCGGTACCCGCGAGCTGCTGCGCGGACGCGGCGATCTCCTGCGCCGACGCGCTCGTCTGCTGCGTGGACGCGGAGACCTGCTCCGAGGACGCGCTGGACTGCTCGGCCACGGCCGCGACCTCGGTCATGTCGTCCTGCACGCGCTCGGCGCTGGCCGCGATCTGGTTGACGGCGGCGGCGATCGCGTCCACGCGCGCGGTCATGCCCTCGACCGACGCGCCGATGCGCTCGAACGCCTCGTGCGCCCGCTCGACGGTCGCGGCGCCCTGCTCGGAGCGCTCGGCGCCCGCCTCGACCACGAACACGGCCTGGCTGGTCTCGGCCTGGATCTCCTCGACCAGCGTGGCGATCGTCGCGGCGGCGCGCTGGGACTCCTCGGCCAGCTTGCGGACCTCCTCGGCGACGACCGCGAAACCGCGGCCCTGCTCGCCGGCGCGCGCGGCCTCGATCGCGGCGTTGAGCGCGAGCAGGTTGGTCTGCCCGGCGATGCCGGTGATCGTCTCGATGATCCCGCCGATCTGCTCGCTCTTGGCGGCGAGCTGGCGCATGACCTGGGTGACCTCGCCGGAGGACTCGCGGACCTGGCGCATCGCCTCCGTCGCTTCGGCGACCGCGTGCTGGCCCTCGGTGGCGAGCCGGCGCGCGTCGGCGGCGGCGCTGGCGGTCTCCTGCGCGGACTGCGCGCTCGAGCTCGTCGCCTCGCCGACCTCCTGCGTGGTGTGCTTGACCGCCTCGATGGCCCGCACCTGGCGCTCGGCGCCCTGCGCGACGTCGGACACGGCGGCCGCGATCTCGCCCACGGCGCGGCCGGCCTCCTCGGACGTGGAGGCCATCTCGCGCGACGCGCTGGTCAGCACGCGCGAGGACTCCGAGACCTTGCCGACGAGCTGCGCGAGCCGGCGGCGCATGTCGCGCACGGCGACGCCGAGCACGTCGGAGTCCGAGCGCGGCTCGACCTCCTGGGTGAGGTCGCCCTGGGCGATCCGGTCGGCGTGGCCGGCCATGTCGCGCAGGTAGTCGACGGTGCGCTGGAAGGACGTGCCGAGGCGGGCGAGCTCGTCGTGGCCCTTCACGTGGACCTCGACGTCGACGTCGCCTTCGGCCACGCGCTCGGCGGCTTCGGCGACCGCCACGATCGGGCGTGTGATGCGGCGCGCGAACCAGTAGATCGCGGCGGCCGACGCGAGCAGCAGGACGAGGCCGATCAGCAGCAGCGCGGTGCGCAGCTCGCGCATCGGCGCCAGCACTTCGGAGACGGGGACGGCGGTCAAGAAGCCCCAGTTGGCGCCCTGGACGGGCGCCCACGTCAGCACGACCTGCTTGCCGGTGAACGGATCCGTCGTCTCCGCCTGGCCCGGGCGGCCGGCGGCGATGTCCTTGGCGGCGCGCGTGAGCACGGGGTTGTGCTTGGCCGTGCCGAGCTCGCCGAGCGTCGTGTTGCCGATCAGCCGCTTGTCGGGCGCGGCGACGAAGATGCCGGTCTTGGAGACCATGAAGCCGTAGCCGGACTCGAGGAACTTGAGCTTGGCGACGTCGCCGTTGATGGTCGACAACGAGACGTCGACGCCGCCGATGCCGACGAAGTGCCCGTCGCGCTTGACCGGGGAGACGAAGCTGGTGAGCAGCGCGCCGTCGTACAGGTAGGGCTCGACGATCGTGTCCTTGCCGGTGTCCTTGGGGACGTTCCAGTAGTCGTTGGACTCCTGGTCGGCCAGCGGGTCGAGCGTCACCTTGCCGGTGATCTTGTTCCAGTACGGGCCGAAGCGGCCCTTGGCGTCGCTGCCCGGCTCGCCCTTGTGGGCGGCGTCGGCGCCGATGCTCTCGGCCATGGCCGCGATCGTGCGGCCCACGGCCTGGTGGTCGCGGACCTCGGCGTCGAAGTCGTTGGCGGCGGCCTCGGACGCGCGGTGCATCTCGGCGAAGCGGGAGGTCTTCTCGGCACTGGACGCGCGTGAGATGGCGAAGAAGGTCAGGGACGCGACGGCGGCGGCGACGAGCGGGAGCAGCACGACCAGCATCCGCGTCCGTACGGATGTGAGCTGTGGTCTGACGCAGAGAAAGTGATCGACCAGGACGCGCTCGGGCTTGACTGAGCGGCGCGCGCGGTTCTTCGCCACTTCTTCGATCCGCGCGCCAGGGTGGCTCGCGCTGATGCCCACCCGTACCAAGCGTCGCCCCGTCAAGCCCGCGGCCCCGTCGCGGCCGCGGTCCCGGTCTGCGCGGCACCGCCCGCGGCCGGGCGCGCTGACCGCGCTGCTCCTCGCCGCCGCGTGCGCCGCGGTGCTGGTCGCGGTCTTGAGCCTGCGCTCCGCGCCCGCGGCCACCGTGTCCGAGCGGACCGTGACCGTGTCCCGCGGCGTGGTCGAGAGCGTCGTGTCCGGGTCCGGCAACCTCGAGCCGGCGAACCAGCTCGACGTGAGCTTCGGCACCAGCGGCAAAATCGTGAAGGTCTATGTGAAGGCCGGCGCGCACGTCAGCGCGGGCGAGCTGCTCGGGCGGCTCGACGACCGCAGTGCGGAGGTCGCGGTGGCGAAGGCGCAGGCGGACCTGGCCGACGCGCAGGACGCGTTGACCAACGCGCAGAACGGCACCTCGACCCCGACGGCGAGCGCGGGAGCGGCGAGCGGCGGCGCGGCGACGGCGAACGCGGCGTCCGCGAGCGCGGCGTCGGCCGGCGACGCGGCGACGGTCCGCACGCTGTCCGTCGCGTACGTCGCGCAGGTCACGCCGACCGAGACCGCCGCGCCCGAAGAGGGCACGCCGGCGGCGACCGCGACGCCCGCGCCGACCGAGACGCCGGCCGGCGAGGCCACGCCCGCGCCGACCGCGACGCCGCGCAAGGGCGCGACGCCGCAGGCGACGCCCACGCCCACCTCCGCCGCGCCCAGCGCGCCCTCCGGGAGCGGCGGCGGGCGGTCGTCCGGCGGCGGCGGCGCGCCGAGCGGCTCCTCGTCCGGCGGCGGCTCGTCCGGCGGCGGCGCCACGCAGAGCGTCGCGTCCGCGCAGGCCGCGGTCGCCAGCGCGAAGCTCGCGCTCGACGAGGCGCAGGACGCGCTCGATGACACGCGGCTGCGCGCGCCGGTCGCCGGCACCGTCGCGGCGGTCAACAACGCCGTCGGCGACACGGTCGGCGGCGGCACGAGCGGCAGCACGGCGAGCGACCCGTTCGTCGTCCTCGCCCAGCTCAGCAAGCTCAAGCTCGAGGTCCAGCTGTCAGAGTCCGACATCGGCAAGGTGCAGGTCGGGCAGAGCGCGGCGATCACCGTCAACGCCGCGTCGGGCGAGAAGGTCTCCGGCCGCGTCACGTCGGTCGGCGTGCTCTCCACCGACGCGACCAGCAGCGGCAGCGGCGCCGGCGGCGGCGCGTCATCGAGCAGCGGCGCCGTCAGCTACCCGGTCGTGATCACGCTCGACCAGACCACGGACGGCCTGAAGGCCGGCATGAGCGCCACGGCGGACATCGTCGTCGAGCGCGTCAGCGGCCTCAGCGTGCCGAGCCAGGCGCTGCGCGGCTCGACCGCGACCGTCGAGCGCAAGGACGGCTCGCGCGAGACCGTCCGCGTGCAGACCGGCGTCGTCGGCGACAGCTCGACCCAGGTGCTGAGCGGCCTCGAGGAGGGCGACGAGGTGATCGTCACCTCCACCAGCGCGACGCTCGGCCAGGCCGCGTCCGGCCGCAGCCAGCAGCAGCAGCGCGGCTTCGGCGGCGGTGGCTTCGGGGGCGGTGTACGCGGCGGCGCTGGCTTCCCGGGCGGCGGCTTCCCGGGTGGCGGACCGCCGGGAGGCCCCGGCGGTTGAACCGGGTCGACCCCGCTCCCGTCACGGTGACGGCGGCGACGCGCCCGGTCATCGAGCTGCGCGACGTGAGCCGCGTCTACCAGGTCGGCGAGGACATCGCCGTCCACGCGCTGCGCCACGTCTCACTGCGCATCGAGCGCGGCGAGTACGTCGCGGTCATGGGCAGCTCGGGGAGCGGCAAGAGCACGCTCATGCACATCGTCGGCTGCCTCGACTCCCCGACCTCGGGCCGCTACCTGCTCGACGGCGCCGACGTGCGCGACATCGACGAGGACGAGCTGGCCGACCTGCGCAACCGCAAGATCGGGTTCGTCTTCCAGGCGTTCAACCTGGTCCCGCGCACGAGCGCGCTGGCCAACGTCGAGCTGCCGCTGACCTACGCCGGCCTGCCGCGCGCCGACCGGCGCCGGCGCGCGCGGGCGGCGCTGGACGCGGTCGGGATGGGCAACCGGCTCGACCATGCGCCGGCGAAGCTCAGCGGCGGCCAGCAGCAGCGCGTCGCCGTCGCGCGCGCGATCGTCACCAACCCGGCGATCGTGCTGGCCGACGAGCCGACCGGCAACCTCGACTCGCACTCGACCCACGAGGTGCTCGACATCTTCGAGCGGCTCAACGACGCCGGCCGGACGGTCGTGATGATCACCCACGAGGAGGACGTCGCGGCCCGGGCCCGGCGCGTCATCCGCCTCGGCGACGGCGAGATCGTGGCCGATGAGCGGACCTGAGATCGTCCGCATCGCGCTCGTGGGCGTGGCGGCGAACAAGCTCCGCTCCGGGCTGACGATCCTCGGCATGACGATCGGCGTCGCAGCCGTGATCATCCTGGTCGCGGTCGGCAACGGCTCCAAGCAGGCCGTGCAGGCGAGCATCAACGCGCTCGGCTCCAACGTGCTGCTCGTGCAGCCGCAGGGCGGGCGCTTCGGCCCCGGCCGGGCCGCCGCCGGCACCACGTTCACGGTCGCGGACGCGGACGCGCTCGCCGACCCGTTCAACGCGCCCAGCGTCAAGCGCGTCTCGCCCGTGGTCAACGCCACCGGGACGACGTTCACCAGCGGCTCGACCAGCTACCAGCCGAGCACGGTCACCGGCACCACGCCGGACTACCTCAAGACGCGCGGGTTCGACGTCGCCGCCGGCGCGGCGTTCACCGGCGCCGACGTCGACCAGCACCGCCGCGTCGTCGTGCTCGGGCCGACCGTGGTCTCGAACCTCTTCGGCGGCACGGACCCCGTCGGCCAGTCCGTGCGCGTCGACGGCACGCCGTTCCAGGTGGTCGGCGTGACCGCCGCCAAGGGCTCCAACGGCACGCAGGACCAGGACGACGTGGCGTTCGCGCCGCTGACCGCGGTGCAGGACACGATCACCGGCTACGCGAACGGGCTGTCCTCGATCACGGTCGAGGCGACGAACGGCGACACGCTGGACGCCGCGCAGACCGAGGTGACCACGATCCTCGAGCAGCGCAAGCACGTCACCGACCCGTCCAACCCGGGCTTTCAGGTCATCAACCAGGGCTCGGTGCGCGAGGCGTCGAGCGCGTCGACGGACGTCTTCACCACGCTGCTCGGCGCGGTCGCGGCGATCTCGCTGCTGGTGGGCGGGATCGGCGTGATGAACATCATGCTGGTCTCGGTCACCGAGCGCACGCGCGAGATCGGGATCCGCAAGGCGATCGGCGCGCGCCGCGCGGACATCCTCGCCCAGTTCCTGACCGAGGCCGTGCTGGTCAGCGCGCTCGGCGGCGTGGCCGGCGTGGTCGCGGGGATCGTCGGCAGCCAGTTCACGATCGCCGGCGTCGAGCCCGCGATCGCCGCCTACTCGGTCTTCCTGGCCTTCGGCGCCTCCGTGCTCGCGGGTCTGTTCTTCGGCACCTACCCGGCCGGCCGGGCCGCGCGCATGCGCCCGATCGACGCGCTGCGCTTCGAATGAGGGAGTGGACATGATCGATGACACGCTCGACCTGGAGGTCGAGGAGCTGCCGCGGCGCCCGCGGCGCAAGCTGGTGACGCCGGTGGGCATCGCCGCGGCCGCGGTCGCGGTGGCGGCGCTCGGGTTCCTGGGCGGCGTGCAGGCGCAGAAGTCGCGTGGCGGCAGCGGCACGCCGGCCGTGGCCCGGTTCGGCGGCACCGGCGGGCGCGTCCAGCAACCGCAGCCGGGCGGCGCCGAGGCCACGGTCGGCACGGTTTCGGACGTCGACGGCAGCACGCTCTACGTCGACGGCTCCGACGGCACGACCGTGAAGGTGAAGCTGGCCAAGGGCGGCACCGTCACGCGCACGGCCACGTCGCAGGTCAAGGCGATCCACCCCGGCGACACCGTGGTCGTGCAGGGGGAGACGGCGTCCAGCGGGACGGTGGTGGCGAGCTCGATCCGCGCGACCGCGAGCAACGCGGGCGGCGGCGGGTTCGGAGGAGCGCCGGGCGCTGCGCCCGGCGGCGGATGAGAACGAGGAGGCGAACGTGCCTGAAGCACACGAGGTGGAGTACGAGACCTACGAGGAGAGCTGGACGGGGCGCATCGTCGCCGCCGCGGTGATCGCGCTGGCGCTGATCGCGGGCGCGTTCTTCGCCGGCAAGGCGATGGCGGGCGGCGGCGGCCCGTCCACGCTCGCCGACGCGGTCCAGCAGGCGCAGGACGGCAAGCTGCCGTGCGGGGAGACGAACGCGGTGACGCTGCGCGGCGGCGCTGGTGCGCCGGCGGCGGCCGCGGGCGGCGACGGCGCGCCTCCCGGCGGCGAGGGCGGGCCCGGGTTCGGCGCGGGCGGCCCGCAGGGCGGCGGGTTCCTGCGCGCGATCTGCGACGGCGGCCAGGACCAGCAGGGCCAGGGCGCCCGGACGCGCTTCGGCGGCCAGACCGGTGAGGTCACGAAGGTCGACGGTTCCACGCTCACCATCAACGGCCCGATGGGCGAGACCACGGTCAAGCTGGGCAGCGACACGACGGTGACGAAGTCCGCCTCCGGCGCGGTGTCCGACATCAAGCCGGGCGACAGCGTGCTCGTCGCCGGCGCCCGCGACGGCGCGGCCGCCCGCAGCGTGACGATCCTCCCGGGGTCCAACTGAGCCGGGGGGGTGTTTCGACTTTGCTAACGCTCCGTTAGCAAAGTCGGAACACCCCCCTCAGCGCGGCGGCTGCGCGAGCAGCTCGATCGCGCGCCGGAAGCGCCGGTGGGCCTTTTCGGCCTCCCGCCGCGTGGCGAAGCGGGCGGCCTGGACGGTCTCGTCGAGCCCGCGCACCGCGAAGCACCATTCGCGCTTGCCGTCGCCCGTCTCCTCCGGGGAGACCTCGGTGACCGAAAGCGGCTCGAACCGAGGCTCGCTCACGTCCGTGAACGTACAGCCCGCGCCGAGCGCGGGCAAGCCCTCACGGGTCCGCGTGCAGACGCGCCAGCGCCAGCGACCCCGCGGCGGCGGCCACCATCGCCGCGGCGGTCAAGGCCATCGGCAGGGCACTGTCGCCGCCCGCGACCCCCACCAGCGGCGCGGCCAGCGCGCCGATCAGGAACTGGGCGACGCCGAGCAGCGCGGACGCCGAGCCCGCGATCGTCGGATGATCGGCGAGGGCCAGCGCGGTCGCGTTGGGCCCCACCAGCCCGACCGGGGCGACGATCAGGAACAGCCCGAGCAGCACGAACCCGACGGACGCGTCCAGCACTACCGCTCCGAACAGCACGGCCGCGCCGCACGCCGCGATCGCCACGCCGGCCTCCAGCAGCCGCACCGGCCGCAGCCGCCCGATCAACCTCCCGGACGCGAACGACGCGGCCATGATCCCCAGCCCGTTGGTCGCGAACACGGCGCTGTACGCCTGCGGGCTGAGCCCGTGGATCTCCTGCAGCACGAACGGCGACCCGGCGATGTAGGCGAACATCGCGCCCATCACGAACCCGCTGCAGAGTGCGTAGCCGGCGAACGCCCGGTCGCGCGCGAGCAGGTGCAGCGCGCGCCCCACGCCGCCCAGCCCGCCGCCGTGCCGCTGCTCGAGCGGCAGCGACTCGCGCAGCCCGAGCGCCGCGGCCACCCACAGCGCGCCGCCGAGCGCCGCGAGCACGACGAAGATCCCGCGCCAGTCGGTCACGTGCAGCAGCTGCGCGCCGACCACCGGCGCCAGGATCGGCGCGACCCCGTTGACCAGCGTCAGCGAGGAGAACAGCCGCGCGGCCGCGTCCCCCGAGTGCAGGTCGCGCACCACCGCGCGCGAGATCACGATCCCCGCCGCCCCCGCCGCGCCCTGGATCAGCCGCAGCACGATCAGCACCCCGACCGACGGCGCGAACGCGCACAGCAGCGACGCGACCGCGTAGAGCGCCACGCCGGCCAGCAGCGGCCGCCGCCGCCCGAGCCGGTCGCTCAACGGCCCGGCGACGAGCTGCCCCAGCGCCAGCCCGGCCAGGCACGCGGTCAGCGTCAGCTGCGTCGCCGAGGCCGACGCGCCCAGATCCCGCCCGAGCTGTGGCAGCCCGGGCAGGTACATGTCCATCGAGAGCGGGCCGAACGTGGACAGGCCGCCGAGGAGCAGCGCCAGCCCGGCGGTCGGTCGAGAGCGCGTGAGGGTCACGTCGCATCAGGATGACCGACCATGCCGCGCGGGTGAGGCTCGCTCACCCGCGCGGCTGGCACGGTCCGGGCATGGGCGAGGCCATTGGACAGCTGCTGCCGTTCGCCGTCGGGGTCGCGATCAGCCCGATGCCGATCGTCGCCGTCGTGCTGATGCTGGTGACGCCGCGGGCCAAGGTCAACGGGCCCGCGTTCCTGCTCGGCTGGATCGCCGGCGTCGCGGGCACGGGCGCGATCCTGCTCGCGCTGGCCGGGCCCGCGAACGCCAGCCAGGACGGCGCGCCCGCGGACTGGGTGAACTGGCTCAAGCTCGTGCTCGGCGTGCTCCTGCTGGCGCTGGCCGTGCACCAGTGGCGCGGACGCGCGCGCGAAGCCGCGACCCCGAAGTGGATGAGCGCGCTGGACTCGTTCACGCCGGCCAAGTCCGCCGGGATGGCGGTGCTGCTGAGCGCGGTCAACCCCAAGAACCTGCTGTTCATCGTCGGCGGGGCGGCCGCGGTCGCCGCGACCGGCATCGGCACCGGCGACCAGGTCGTCGCCTGGGCGGTCTTCACCGTGCTGGCGTCGATCGGGGTCGCCGCTCCGGTGGTGATCTACTTCGGGCTCGGCGACCGCGCGCCGCGCCTGCTCGACGAGCTCAAGACGTGGCTGGCCCACAACAACACGGCGATCATGTCCGTGCTGATCCTGATCATCGGCGTCAAGCTGATCGGCGACGCGATCTCCGGCTTCTCGGCTTAGACCGGCGTCTGCTCCTGGCGCAGCGCCGCCATCCGCTCGCGCCGCGGGCGCCCCGCCTCGCGCGTGACGGTCTTGATCACGGCCGCGAACGGCACGGCCAGGATCGCGCCCACGACCCCGAGCAGCGACCCCGCGATCAGCACCGCCACGATCGTCGTGAACGCCGACAGCTCGACCGCCTTGCGGTAGACGATCGGGTACACGATGTAGTTCTCGACCTGCTGGTAGACGAGCTGGACCACCAGCATGATCACCGCTTCGGTGGTGCCGACGGTGAGCGCGACCGCCACCAGGATCACGGCCGCGACCGTCGCTCCGACCTGCGGGATCAGGTCCAGCAGCCCTGTGATCACGCCCAGCACGACCGGGAACGGCAGGCCGACCAGCCACGCCGAGACCGCGGCGACGGTGCCCGCCACGCACGAGATCGCGAGGTTGCCGATCAGCGAGGAGGAGACGGCGCCGATCGACTCCTCGACCACCGGCCGCCAGCGCCGGTCCACCTCGGGCCGCGCGAACCCGAACAGCCAGTCGGTGATCGTCGGCCGCTCCATCAGCAGGAACAGCGCCAGGAACGTCAGCGTGACCAGCGACAGCAGCGACCCGAACACGCCGCCGGCCACGCCGAGCAGCGCGCTGGCCGCGTCCGGCAGCCCGGCCGCCAGGTCCTTGAGCGCGTGCTTGATCGTGTCGTCCGCACCGGCGGTGCTGAGGATGTCCTGGATCGCGGGCTTGGAGCTGAACTCGTCCCACAGCTCCGGCAGCTCGTGGACGAAGGCGACGATCTGGTTCCAGACCGGGCCGGCGGTCACCAGCACCAGCGCGAAGACCGCGACGAACAGCGCCACGAAGACGGTGAGCGAAGCCGCTCCGCGCTTCCAGCCGCGCGCGACCATCCGCGCCACGACCGGGTCCAGCCCGAGCGCGACCACCGCGGCCAGCAGGATCGAGAACAGCGTGCCGAGCGATAGCAGCGCCAGCGCGACGAGCACGCAGAGGCCGAGGAACAGCAGCACAGTGTGCGCCGAGACGGTGATCTCGACCTTCGGCGGGCGCGAGTCCATGTGCGCGCGGACGCTAGGCGCCGCGGGGATGACGTCGCCTCACCCCCGCAGAACGACACGCCCGGTAACGTCAGCCCGCATGAAGCGTGTCGCCACGCTCGTCCTCGCGCTCGGCCTGGCCGCCGCGACGCCCGCGGCGGCGCGCGCGCAGGCGTGCCCGGAGGGCGTCGGCGCCCCGTCCGCTCGCTCGGCCTGGCGGGCCGAGCTGCTCGCTCCCGCGCCCGCGCGCACGTACCTCAGTCACGCGCCGTCGCTGCGCGTGAGGCCGGGTGACGCCTCCGCGCTGCTGGTGCTCGCCGCGCCGCGGATCTCCGGCGGCCGCTGCTTCGTCAAGGTGCGCCTGCCGCGCCGCCCCAACGACGCGAACGCGTGGATCGACGCCGGCCGCGTCGAGCTGCACGAGACGCCCTGGCGGATCGAGGTCGACCGCGCCGGGCGCCGCGTCAGCGTGCTGCGTGCCGGGCGCGTGGCGCGCCGCTTCGCCGCGGTGGTCGGCGCGCCGGCGACGCCGACGCCCACCGGCCTGTTCGCGGTCGCCGACGTGTGGCGCTGGAAGCCCGGCGACTTCCTCGGCGCGTGGATCCTGGCGCTGACCGCCCGCAGCAACGTGCTGCAGGAGTTCGACGGCGGCGACGGGCAGATCGCGCTGCACGGCCGCGGCGGCGCGAGCCTGCTGGACCCGCTCGGCAGCGCGGCCAGCCACGGCTGCGTGCGGCTCAGCAACGCGGCGATCTCCTGGCTGGTGCGCACGGTCGGGGCGGACCGGCTGCCGGGGACGCCCGTGCGCGTGCGCTGACGACGCGTCACTCCCGCAGCCAGCGGCGGCGGATCAGCACCGCGCCGAGCGCCGCGACCAGGATCATCAGCCCCCACTGGACGGCGCCGTAGAGGTACGCGTCGTCGAGCGCCGCGGGCTGCGGCAGCTCCCCGGCGGCGAGCGTGTCGCGCAGCGTCTGGTCGCCCGACGCGAGCACCGCGACGACGATCCCGGCCGTCGAGGACGCGTCCCAGAGCGAGTGCAGCCCGACGGCGCCGGCGTACGCGCCGAGCGCGCGCCAGCTGGGCCGCGCGCCGCTCGCGAACCAGGCCGCGCCGAAGATGCCGGTCCACAGCCCGTGGCAGAACGGCGCGATCACCGCGCGCAGGATCTCCTCGTTGAGCATGTCCGGGAGCGAGTAGCCGTTCGCGCCGGCGCCGTAGGTGAGCGTGTAGCCGGCGGACTCGAACGCCCCGAAGCCGAGGCCGACGACGACGCCCAGCAGCACGCCGTCGCGGATCGTGTGCCGGTGCAGGCCGCGCGCGAACACGATCACGCCGACCGCTTTCGTGGCCTCCTCGATCAGGCCGACCCAGATGTTCGGGAGCAGCCGGCTCGGGAGCAGCCAGACCTCCAGCACGGCGGCGCCGAGCAGGCCGACCACGCCGGCGACGAAGAACGCCGTGACCAGCCGCCGCGCGCTCAGCTCGGTGTGCCCGTCGTGCTCGAAGAACCAGAAGATCACCGCCACCGGCACGACGAAGCTGCCGACCAGCACCACGGTGGGGAGGAGGATCTCGTCCTCGGTCAGCGCCAGCACCGCGGCGCTCGCCACCCAGAGCGCGAGGCCGGCGACGAGGACCAGCGGCCAGGTGCGGGCGGTCATCGGCGCAGCTCGTCGAGCTTGCGCTCGAGCTCGTCCAGGCGCTCGAGGATCAGGTCGTCGGCGCTGCGGCCGCGGCGGCGGCGCGCGGACTCCACGAACGCGGCGCTGATCGCGGCCGTGATCACGCTCACGAACGCGATCCCGGTCACCATCACGATCGCCGCGACCGCGCGGCCGCCGGTGCTGCGCGGGACGTGATCGCCGTAGCCGACCGTGGTCACGGTCTGCAGCGCGAACCACAGGCCGCTGCCCGCGCTCCCGAACTCGTGCTCGTCGAACACCTGCATCAGCACGCCGCCGAGCACCGCCACGACGACCGTCGCGGTCGCGATGATGAACGCGGCTCGACGCGCTCGCAGCATCGCCGCCAATCATCGCCGATCGCGTAGGCTGCCCTCCGTGCCCGTCCGATTGATCGGCCGCCTGGTCGTCGTGCTGATCGTCGACGCGCTCGCGCTGCTGGCGCTGAGCGCGCTGCTGTCGGGCTTCACGCTGTCCGGGCCGTGGGCCGCGCTCGGGCTCGCCGCCGGGCTCGGCGTGGCCAACGCGGTGGTGTGGCCGCTGCTGATGCGGATCGCACTGCCGTTCACGGTGCTGACGCTGGGGCTCGGCGCGCTGGTGCTCAACGCCGTGCTGCTGGTGGCCGTCGCCGCGCTGTTCGACGACGTCAGCGTGGACGACCTCTGGACGGCGCTGGTCGTGGTCCTCGGGCTGACGCTGCTGACGACGCTGTTCGGCGGCGTCCTCGCGCTCGACCGCGGCGACCTCTGGTACCGGCACATCGTCGTCCGCCAGGCGCGGCGCTCCAAGCTCGCCGAGAAGACCGACGTGCCCGGGATCGTCTTCTGCGAGATCGACGGGCTCGCGCACGACGTGCTCCAGCGAGCGCTGCGCGACGGCAACGCGCCCGCGCTGGCGCGCTGGATCCACGACCGCGGCTACCGGCTCGAGGGCTGGGAGACCGACTGGTCCTCGCAGACCGGCGCCTGCCAGGCGGGCCTGCTGCACGGCAACGACCACGACATGCCCGCGTTCCGCTGGTGGGAGAAGGACCGCAACCGCGCGATGGTCACCAACCACCCGCGCGACGCGGCGGAGCTCGAGCGCCGCCAGTCCAACGGGCGCGGGCTGCTCTACGCCGACGGCGCGAGCCGCGCGAACATCCTCTCCGGCGACGCGCCGCACTCGATGCTGACCATGAGCACGGTGCTCGACCGCGACCGGCCGGGGCGGCTCGGGCAGGACTACTTCGCGTACTTCGCGTCCCCGTACGGCGTCGCGCGCACCACGCTGCGCGTGATCGGGGAGTTCTTCGTCGAGCGCTTCTCGGCGATCCAGCAGGTGCGGCGCGACGTCCGCCCGCGCATCAAGCGCGACAGCAAGTACGCGCTCGTGCGCGCGTACGCGACCGTGATCCAGCTCGACCTGCAGGTCGCGTCCGTGACCGCCGACGTGCTCGCCGGCCGGCCCGTGATCTACACGACGTTCCTGGCCTACGACGAGGTCGCCCACCACTCGGGGCTCGAGCGGCCGGACACGCTGGCCGTGCTGCGGCGCGTCGACCAGGCGATCCAGCGGATCGCGGACGCGGCCGAGCACGCGCCGCGGCCGTACGAGATCGTGATCCTCTCCGACCACGGGCAGAGCCAGGGCGCGACGTTCCGGCAGCGGTACGGCGAAGGGCTGGAGGACGTCGTGGCGCGGTACTCCGGCGAGGCCGACGTGCGCGCCGAGGCGGCCCACAGCGACGAGGGCCTGGCGTCCTTCAACGCCGGGGTCGGCGAGCTGGCGACGCGCGACACGCCGGTCGGCCACGCGATGCGCACCGCGGCGGGGAAGCGGCTCGAGGAGCCGCAGGACGAGAGCGTCCCGGACGTGTCCGTGATGGCGTCCGGCAACCTCGGGCTGATCTCGTTCCCGCGCGAGCCGGGGCGCGTGACGCTGGAGGAGATCGCGGAGCGGCGGCCGGGCCTGCTGGACGCGCTGCGCTCGCACCCGGGCGTCGCGTTCCTGCTGGTGCGCTCGGCGACGCTCGGCCCGGTCGTGCTCGGTCCCGCCGGCCAGCGGCTGCTGCGCGACGACACGGTCGAGGGGGAGGACCCGCTGGCGCCGTTCGGCCCGTTCGCGGCCGACCACGTCCGGCGCACCGACGCGTTCCCGCACTGCCCGGACATCGTGGTCAACGGGCGCTACTGGGCGGAGCTCGACGAGGTCGCGGCGTTCGAGGAGCTGGTCGGCTCGCACGGCGGGATGGGCGGCGGGCAGTCGCACCCGTTCGTGATGCACCCGCCCGGGCTGACGTGGCCGGACGGCCCGGTCGTCGGCTCGATCGCCGTGCACCGCGTGCTGCGCGGCTGGCTCGCGCAGGTCGGCCAGGAGGCCTACAGCGACACGGACTCGCCGGGCGAGAGCTTGACCACGCGGGTCGCGGGCGCCAGCTCGGCGACGTAGCGCGAGAACTCCAGCGGCGGCATCGTCAGCAGGTCGCGCCGGCGGACGCCGTACGGGAGGAACGTGCCCCAGTGGATCGGGATCACGATCCGGGGCGCGACCAGCGCGGTGGCGCGGGCCGCGTCGCGCGGGTCGAGGTGGCCGGGGCCGAGCGTGCTGCCCCAGCCCCAGATCGGGATCAGTGCCACGTCGACGTCGCCGTGCAGCGCGCTCATGCCCTCGTTGAGCTCGGTGTCGCCGGCGAACCAGACGCCGTCCACGACGTAGCCGAGCGTCACGTGGTGCGGAGCGCCCGGGCCGGGGCGGCGGCGGCCGTCGTGCCAGGCCGGGACGGCCTCGACCGTCGCGCCCTTGATCGTCACGCGGTCGCCGGCGCGGACCTCGTCGACGGTGCCGAACGTGATGCCGGAGAGATACGGGGTGGCGTCCTTGGGCAGGACGACGGTCGTCTGGTCGCCGGCGACGCGGCGCAGCGACGGCTTGTCGAAGTGGTCGTGGTGCAGGTGGCTGAGCAGGACGCCGTCGACGTGCTCGGGCGCTTTCGGCGTCGGGACCTGGCGGCGCAGGTGCGCGACGCGGTCGCGCAGCACCGGGTCGGTGAGCAGCCGGGCGCCGCTGCGGGTGACGATCTCGACGGTCGCGTGGCCGAGCCAGGTCACCGTCACCCCCTGCGAGCGAGGCGAGCTCACCCGCGCCCCCGTGAGGATGCCGGCATGGCTCCCGCTCCGTTGCAGATCATGATCGTCAACTTCGAGCACACCAACTTCACGGGTGAGATCGAAGCAGAGCTCGAGCGGCTCGAGAACGCCGGCATCCTGCGCGTGCACGACGTCCTGTACGTCGGCAAGTCGCAGGACGGCGACATCGAGGTCCTGCGCGCGGGCGACGCGTACGCGGGCACGCTCGCGTCGACGTTGCTGGGCATCGACGGCGACGAGGCCGTCGTCGAGGAGGTGGAGTCCGACGAGGACGTCTGGTACGTCGCCGACGCCATCGCGCCCGGCGGCGGCGCGGGCATCGCCGTGCTCGAGTACGTGTGGGCGGGGCCGCTGCGCGACGCGATCGTCGGCGCCGGCGGCACGGGCGTGGTGACCGAGTGGGTGCACCCCGACCAGCTCGCGGACCTCGGCGTGACGCTGGCGGACTGAGCGCGCATCGTCCGCGCATCCTCGCGCATCGCGCCCCGCGCCGTTCGCGCGGGCCGCGCCGCGCACGGAGCCGCGTCACAGCCGCGCGTCTCCGCGCGCCGCTGCGCCGCGCGTCTCGCGCATAGGCCGCGCCACAGCCGCGAGTCACCTCGCGCCACTGCGCCCACGTCTCCGTGCGCCGCGCGCACGCGCCGTTGCGTCGTGCTCCCCGCGCGCCACGCGCCGGGCCGCGCCGCTCTCCCATGCTCCCGCGCCCGGTCTCCGCGGTCGCCGTGGGGGTGCGGAACGGTGACTGCGCCGGTAAGGGGAGCGAGGAGGCCGGCGGGATCGGCGAGCCGCCGGGCGGGCCCGCGACGCGGCGCGCCGAGGTCGTGGCACGCCGCCGCGAGCTGTCTCGCGGGGCCCACGACGCGGCCGCGCGGGGCGACGGGCCGCGCGAGGCGCCGGACGAGGCGCGCAAGCGCTTGCGCGCCCTCGTTGGGCGCCGCGAGTGGTCACTTTCTGGCGCATGGCGCCACTGTTCGCCCTCTTGTGCACGGCCTTGGCGCGCTGCCGCTCTCCACGCGCGCGGCGATCGGCGTCGCCGCGCCCGACCAGGAGCTCGACAACCCGGTCGGTCTCCTCGCTCCCCTTACCGGTGCAGTAACCACCCCGCACCCGCACGGCAACCCGCGGAGACCGTGGCGCCCGACGATGGTGCGCCGCAGCCGGCGGGCGGAGACCGCGGCGCAGCGGCCCGGCGATGGCGCGGCGCGACCGGCGGGCGGAGACCGCGGCGCAGCGGCCCGGCGACGGCGCGGCGTGGCCGGCGGGCGGAGACCGCGGCGCAAGCGCCCCGGCGGCGGCGCGGCACCGCGGCGCGCCGACTCGCGCGCGCCGCCCCTACCGCGCGGCTAACTCGTGATCGCCTGCGCGTCCCGGCGCGCCGCGCGGCGGTCGCGGGCCGCCTCGATCCGGTCCGCGATCAACGCTCCGCCCGTCGACGTCACCACGATCACGCCGGCCACCGCGACCAGCCACGTCAGCAGCGCGAAGCCGATCCCGATCAGCCCGAACTGGCTCGCGGAGCTGGCGAGCGTGTGCGGCATCCAGAGCACCGACCAGATGCCGACCCCCGCGATGCCGAGCGCCGACAGGACCGCGCCCGGCAGCAGCCGTTTCCAGCTCACCCGCCGCCCCAGCATCAGGTACGGCGTGACCAGCCAGATCAGCACGCTCAGCGCCAGCGTCATCACCACCTCCAGCGTGCCGGAGAACGGCGCCAGGACCAGCGGCCGCAGGCCGAAGAAGGCCGTCACCACGACCAGCCACAGCAGCGCGCGCGGCGTGTTCTTGACGCCGAGCTTCTCGAGCCCGAACACGCCCTCGTAGAGCCGCTGCATCCCGCGCGTGAACGACAGCGCCGAGATGACCAGCATGAAGATGCCGAGCGCCGTGACGCCGGACTCCACCTCGCCGGCGGGCGCGAACGCGCGCTTGAGCGTCGAGGCGGTCGCCCCGCGCAGCTCGAACTCCTTGATCAGCGAGTCCGCGAAGTCCTCGCTGTCGGCCCGCGGCAGCAGCGACGCGTAGACGATCAGCAGCGGGATCAGCGCCGTGTAGGCCTGGGCGCCGAGCGCCATCGCGCGGTCGACGCCCTGCACCGCGACGAACCGCCGGGTCCACTCCAGGGCGAACTCGACGGGCCAGATCGTCTGGATGCGTGCCGGGACGCTCGGCTTCACGCCCATGATCGTCCGGCGCCGCAGTGCGACGCGACCTCATCCCAGGGGGATGACGCGCGCTCATCCAGGTACGCGAGACGGTGCAGCGTGGACACGACCCGGAGGTTACTTACGATGGAAGCGGGCGCCGCATTCCACCAGGATCCCAAGCGCATGACCGAACCGCCGGACCGCCACGCGGTCCGCGACGCGGGCCGGATCGGCAGCGGCTGGGTCGCGTTCGCCGGGACCTATCTCGGCATCGCCGGCGTGCTGAACCTGATGTGGGGGATCACCGCGCTGTCGAAGAAGTCCTACTTCACCGAGGGCGGGCTGATCTGGTCCAACCTCGACCTGTGGGGCTGGCTGGCGATCGTCGTCGCCACCGTCCAGATCCTCACCGGCCTGCTGCTGTTCGCGCGCAGGATCGCGGGCGTGCTGATCGCGATCGTCGTCACGATGTGCGCGATCTTCGTGAACTTCCTGTCGCTGGGGGCCTACCCGATCTGGTCGATCATCGCCTTGGTGTGCAACGCACTCGTGCTGTGGGCAGTGACCGTGCACGGGGAGGAGTTCACCTGAGCGAGCCCCCGGCGGTCGTGCTCACGCCGCGCTGAGGCGCGACGCGGACTCGTCGACCGCCTTCGACAGCCCGCGCAGCTTGAGGCCGAGCACGATCGCCAGCGCCCCGCGCACGACCATCGTGACCGCGAAGAACACCGCCAGCGTCACGAGCCCGATCTTCGGCCAGGAGAGCACGATGATGCCGACGATCGCGTCGATCAGGCCGACGATCACGCCCCACCAGTTGGTGCCCGGCCCGGAGAACGCGCGCACGACCCGGATGACGCCTTCGGCGATCAGGAAGATGCCGGCCACCATCGTCAGCGCGAGCAGGCTCTCGCCGGGACGCCGGATGAAGATCAGGCCGGCGATCAGTGAGACGATGCCGAGGATCGCGCTCAGCGACCGCCCGCCGGGCTCGCCGAAGATCGCGTCGATGATCTCCATGATCGCCGCGACCAGCAGGTAGATCCCGGCCAGGATGCCGAGCGTGAGCAGCGTGATGCCCGGCCAGATGATCGTCAAGAAGCCGACGACGAGGCAGATGACCCCGAGGACGACGAATAGCCACCAGTTGCGGCCGACATGCTCCACTTCGCTGATCATCGCGTGCTCCTGTTTACGAGGGTCGACCGCACGGTAAGAAGGTTCGGGATGAAAGCGCCTCATCCTGCGCGGGCGAAGCCCGGTCACACCGCCTCCCGACAGCATCGCGTCATGAACCATCGCGTCGAGATCCGCGTCCGCGGAACAGTGCCGGACGATGCCGCCGAACGGCTGGGGATGGAGGTCAGCACGCCCCGCTCGGACACCGTGCTGCGCGGCTCGGTGCCCGACCGCCCGGCGCTGCTGGGCGTGCTCGACCGCCTGCGCTGCGACGGCATCGAGCTGGTCGACGTCCGCCGCCTCCCGGACGCCGGCGCATGAGCCTCGGCGCCAGTCTCTTCCTCGTCGCGGTCGGCGCGATCCTGCGCTTCGCGGTCACCGCCACCGTCGCCGGGATCGACATCCAGACCGTCGGCACGATCCTGATCGTGGTCGGCATCGTCGGCTTCGTGATCTCGCTGTTCCTCTACTTCAGCGCGCGACGCTCGGGGACGAACCCGCCGCCGCCGCTGTGACCGCGGCGCGCACGGTCGGGAACCGGCGCTCGGGGGCGATCACGTCCTCCAGGCGTGCGGCGACCGGCGCCTTGATCCGGGCCAGGTAGAGCTCGACGTCGAGCCGCTGGAGGTCGGCGAGCGCGTCGAGCCCGGCCGCGTCGACGTGCGCCACGCCCTCGGCGTCGATCACCAGCGCGCGCGGCGGGGACGGCGCCGCGTGCAGCGCTTCGCGCACGCGCGCCTTGACGTAGCCGGCGTTGGCGAAGAACAGGCGGTCGTCGAGCCGGTAGACGACGACGCCCGGCGTCACCCGGGCGTCGCGGTGGACGGCGACGTCCGCCCAGCGGCCGGCGGTCGGGCTCCAGCCCAGCACCGCGTCGTGCGGGCGCGCGCTGCGGCGCACCACGTCGACGATCGAGAGCCCGACCGCGAACAGGATCGCGTTCAGCACGCCGGCGGTGACGACCCCGGCGGCGGCGACCGCGGCGATCGCCAGCTCGACGCGGTCCGTGCGCGCCAGCGCGCGCCACGCCTGCGGCTCGACCAGCCCGAGCGCGGCGTTGACGATCACCGCGCCGAGCACCGCCTTCGGCAGGTGCGCGATCGGCGCCGTCAGGAACAGCAGGACGAGCGCGACCGCCACCGCCGAGACGATCCCGGCGATCTGCGAGCGCGCGCCCATCTCGTCGTTGACCGCGGTGCGCGAGCCGGACGCGCCGACCGGGAAGCCCTGGGTGAGGCCAGCCGCGGCGTTGGCCGCGCCCATCGCCAGCAGCTCGGAGCCGACGCGGATGCGCTGGTCGTGGCGGCCGGCGAACGAGCGCGCGGTCAGCACCTCGTCGGCGAACGAGAGCAGGAACAGGCCCGCGGCGGCCGGGATCAGCGTCAGCGCGTCCGACAGCGAGACCGACGGCAGCTCGATGCGCGGCAGCCCGGACGGCAGCGCGCCGACGACCGCGACGCCGTGGTCGGCCAGGTCGAGCAGCTCGGACGCGGCGATCGCCGCCACGACCACGATCAGCGACGCCGGCAGCTGGCGCAGGTAGCGGCGCATCCCGAGCAGCAGCGCGAGCGCGGCGAACCCCACCGCCACCGTCGGCCAGTCGATGCCGCCCAGCTTGCGGACGACTTCGACGAGCTGGGGCAGGGGGCCGGACGCGTCGATCGAGAGCCCCAGCAGCTTGCCCAGCTGGCCGATCACGAGCACGATCGCGACGCCGTGGATGTAGCCGACCAGGACGGGCCGCGACAGGTAGTCGGCGACCCAGCCGATCCGCGCCAGGCGCCCCAGCACGAAGAACGCAGCGACCAGCAGCGCCAGCATCGCCGCGAGGTCGGCGCGGCCGCCGGTCATGCCGACGATCGACGCGGCGATCAGCGCCGCCAGCGAGCCCTCCGGCCCGACGATCAGCTGACGCGAGGAGCCGAGCAGCGCGTACGCGACCGGGGGCAGCAGCAGCGCGTAGAGCCCGTTGATCGCGTCCACGCCCGCGACCTCGGCGTACGCCATCGCGGACGGGATCGCGAGCGCCGCGACCGTGACGCCCGCGACCAGGTCGCGCCGGGCGGTGCCGCCGCGGTAGCGCGGCAGCTCGGCCGCCACGGGCAGCGCGCGCTGGAGCAGCGGGTCCGGGTCGGCGGCCCGGAACGGCGCGGCCGCGCCGTAGCGGTCGGGAGGCGGTCCCTCGTCCTCCTCCGTCACGGCCGGACGACGCAGCGGAAGCCGATATGGCTGGTGGAGGTGTCGATCGCCTCGCCCTGCAGCGCGGCGGGGCGGTAGCGGTGGCAGTAGTTCGGCGCGCACAGGTGCGAGCCGCCCTTGAGCACGCGCCGCGGCAGCTCGTCCGACCCGCCGCCCGCGCAGCAGCCGCCCGGGCCGGCGCCGTAGACGTCGGCCGTCCACTCCCACACGTTGCCGATCGTGTCCAGCAGCCCGTACCCGTTCGCCGGGAACGCGCCGACCGGGGAGGTCCCGCGGTAGCCGCGCCACGGAAACTCCCCGTGCCAGCGATTGACGTGCTCGTGCGCGTCCGCCTGCCCGGGCCCGAGCGCGGCGTACTCGAACTCGGCCGCGGTCGCCAGCGCCGCGCCCGCCCACGCCGCGTACGCCTCGGCGTCCTCCGGCGTCACGTGCACGACGGGATGACGGGCGCGCGCGTACGTGTCGCTGCCCGGTCCCTCCGGGCGGTGCCAGCACGCGCCGTCCACGTAGCGCCACCAGCGGCGCACGTCGTCCAGCGGGACCGGGCCCGGCGTGGGGTGGAAGACGAGCGAGCCGGGCGGCGCGTCGCCGTGGTCGCGCTCGCAGAACGTCACCCACCCGGTCGCGCGCACGAAGCGCCGGAACTGCGCGACGGTCACGGGCGCCACGTCGATCCAGAAGCCGTCGACGCTCACCTCCCGGACCGGCCGCTCCTCCGGGTAGAAGTCCTCGGAGCCCATCCGGAACGTGCCGCTCGGGATCCACGTCATGCCCTTGCGCGGTGGGGCCGCCGTCGCCGCCATGGCGCGAGGCTACAAACGTGGCGGATGAGCGCTCATCATCCGCATGGGGTGACGCTCGATCACCCGAGCGCGGAGCAGCATGCGCGTACCGATGGCGCTGATGTACGAGATTCGCATCAGAGGCCGCGTCGGCGATCATCTCGCCGACGCGCTCGGGCTGGCCGCCGAGGTCGAGCCCGCGGACACGGTCCTGCGCGGTGCGGTCGAGGATCAGGAGGGACTGCACGGCATCCTCGCGCGGCTGCAGGACATGGGGCTCGAGCTGATCGAGATCCGCCAGCTCCCGCCGTCGTAGAACCGAAAACCGGGCCTTCGTGATCGACTCGGCACGACCGTCACGCCCTGTAGCGTTCGGCACGACGATGTCCGTCGACGTCCCGTCGCTGGTAACGCAGTTCGTCCCGCCGCCGCCCCCGTTCGGCCTCGTGGACCGGCCACGACTGGCGGCGCGGCTGCAGGCCGGCCTGGACACGCCCGTCACGCTCGTCTGCGGACCCGCGGGCAGCGGGAAGACCGCGCTGCTGTCCTCGGCGCTCGGTCCGGCGCCCGGCCGTCCCGTGGCCTGGGTCTCGCTGGAACCGGAGAACGACGACCCGGCGCGCTTCTGGCAGGCGCTGCTGACGTCGCTGGCGCTCGCGGGCGCCGCGCCCGCCGGCTCCGCGCTCGCGGCGCTGGCCGCGCCGGTGCGCGACGCGCGGGCGACCTTCATGCCGCTGCTGGTCAACGCACTCGCCGAGCTGCCGGACCCGGTCGTCGTCGTGCTCGACGACGTGCACGCGATCCGCAGCCGCGCGTGCCTGAACGACCTCAGCTTCCTGGTCCTGCACGCGCCGGACACGCTGCGGCTCGTCCTCGGCGCGCGCTCGGACCCCGCGCTCCCGCTGCACGTGCTGCGCGTGCGCGGGCGGCTGACGGAGATCCGCGCCGCCGAGCTCAGCTTCACCGCCGCCGAGGCCGCGGAGCTGATGGCCAACCACGGTCTGTCTCTAAGCGCGGAGCTCGTCGCCGCGCTGTGGTCACGCACGGAGGGCTGGCCGGCGGGGCTGCGGCTCGCCGCGCTCAGCCTCCAGGGCCGGGACGACCAGGAGCGCTTCGTGCGCGAGTTCGCCGGCGACGACCGCGTGGTCGGCGACTACCTGCTGGCCGAGGTCCTGGACCGCCAGCCGCCCAAGCTGCGCGCGTTCCTGCTGCGGACGTCGATCGTCGACCGGGTCAGCGGCGATCTCGCCGACGCGCTGACCGGGCAGTCCACCGGCAGCGACGTGCTGGCGGAGCTCGAGCGCACCAACGGGTTCGTGCTGGGGCTGGACTCGCGCGGCGAGTGGTACCGCTACCACCGCCTGTTCGCGAAGCTGCTGCGCACGCGCGCGGCGCG
Organism: Solirubrobacter sp.; assembly: GCA_035555675.1. GTDB lineage: Bacteria > Actinomycetota > Thermoleophilia > Solirubrobacterales > Solirubrobacteraceae > Solirubrobacter. Next base: position 59,988 of record DATMGH010000207.1, read on the forward strand.
CGAGCTGGGGACGCGGCTGCCGGACGTGCACGCGCGCGCGGCCCGCTGGTACGAGCGGCGGGGGATGGGGTTGGAGGCGCTTGAGCACGCGGTCGCCGCCGCGGAGTGGGACCTCGCGGTCGAGATGGTCGCGGCGTACTGGTTCGACTGCTTCGTCCGCGGTGACGGCGGCGCGATCCGCAGGCTGGTCGACGCGCTGCCGGCCGACCGCCTGCTGGCGGACGCCGAGCTGGCCGCCGCGCTGGCGTGCGCCGAGTTCGAGGCCGGGCACGGCGACGCCGGCGAGGTGCACCTCGAGCAGGCGCTGGCGGTGCAGGCGCAGGTGCCGGCGGCGCGCCGCCGCAGCTTCCTCGAGACGCTCGCGCTCGCGCGCCTGTACCGGGCCCGCCTGGCGGGCGACTTCGGCGCCGCGCTGGCGGTCGCGGACGAGCTGCTGGAGGAAGCGGCGGGCTCCGGCGGCGCCGTGGACGCGGCGCGCGAGGCGCTCGTGCACACGACGCTCGGCCGCACCGCGCTGTGGGCGCACCACCTGGCCCGCGCCCGCACGGAGCTCGAAGCGGGCGTCAGCCACGCGCGCGCCGCCGGCCTGGACTACCTCGAGGTATCGGCCCAGAGCGCGCTCGGGCTGCTCGCGGTGATGGAGCACGGCCCGCTGGGCGCGCCGAGCGCCTCCGCCGCTCTCGAGCTGGCGGAGCCGCGCGGCTGGGGCACGATCCTCGAGACCGCGTGCGCGCACGCCGCGCTCGCGCTCGCCGCGTTCTACGACCTGCAGCCGGCCGCCGCCGAGGAGCACCTGGCCCGCGCGCGGGTCGCGGTCGCGCACGGCCGCGCGCGCCACGTCCAGTTCATGCTCGGCCACCTCGCGGCGCGGATGGCGGGCGCTCGCGGCCAACCCGCCGAGGGCCTGCGGCTGCTCGACGCGTACGCGGTCACGCACCGCCGCGGTACGCCGTCGCCGTACGAGGTGGCGGCGCTCGCGTCGATGCGCGCGCGGTTGCACGCGGCGGCCGGCGACCTCGCTGCGGCCGAAGCGACGCTCGACCCGGTGCGCGACGTCCCGTGGCTGGACGTGACGGTCACCGCGGCGCGCCTGAAGCTGGCGGCGGGCGAGCCGGACGCGGCGCTCGAGCTGATCGCGCAGGCCGGCGGCGAGGGCGTCCACGTGGTGGCGCAGGTCGAGCTGGTGGTGCTGGAGGCGATCGCGCGTGACAGCGGGGGCGAGCCGGGCCGGGCCGCCGAGGCGCTCGAGCGGGCGCTGGCGCTGGCCGAGCAGACGGGGCACCGCTGGACGTTCCTGGAGGGCGGGCGGCGGATGGAAGCCCTGCTGCGGCGGCAGATCCGCACCGGCACCGCGCACCGGGCGATCGTGGGCGAGCTGCTGCTGGCGTTCGAGGACCGCGACGACGAGCGGCGCCCGGTCGCGCCGCTGCTGGAGCCGCTCAGCGAGCGCGAGCAGGCGATCCTGCGCTACCTCCCGACCACGCTCTCCAACCGGGAGATCGCCGCCGAGCTGTTCGTGACGACCAACACGGTCAAGACGCACCTGCGCAGCATCTACCGCAAGCTCGACGTGGCCCGCCGCCGCGAGGCGGTCGAACGCGCCCGCGACCTCCGCCTCCTCTCCGCGTCCGGCGGCCGCCGCTAACCTGCGCGCGCGGCCTCGCGGCCTCCGCATCGCCGATTCCCGCGCTCCGCGTCGTCCCGCGCGCTCTCCGCGCCTCCGCCGCGTCGTCCCGCGCCGCCTCCGCGTCGTCCCGCGCCGCCTCGGCGTCGTCCCGCGCCGCCTCCGCGTTGTCCCGCGCGGTCTCCGCGTTGTCCCGCGCCGCCTCCGCGTTGTCCCGCGCGGTCTCCGCGTCGTCCCGCGCGGTCTCCGCGGTGCGCCGCCGGGGTGCGGTGCGGTTACTGCGCCGGTAAGGGAGGCGGCGGGATCGCGCGCCCGGTGAGACCCGGGCCGCGTCCGCGCACCGAGCGGTCGCGTTTCGGCGGATGCGGCGGATAAGTGACCGCTCGGTGCGTCGCGCGGCGCGTTGCCGCTCGTCCGCGCCGTCGCGCCGCGGCGTCGCTCCCCTTATTGCTGTCGTTCGCCGGCGCGACCGCGGCGCCCGCGTGCGTGGCGCGGCGAGTGGTCGCGTTGCGGCGGATGCGGCGGATAAGTGACCACTCGGTGCGTCGCGGCGCGTTGCCGCTCGTCCCGCGCCGTCGCGCCGCGGCGGATGCGGCGGATAAGTGACCACTCGGTGCGTCGCGTGGCGCGTTGCCGCTCGTCCCGCGCCGTCGCGCCGCGGCGTCGCCCCCTTATTGCTGCCGTTCGCCGGCGCGACCGCGGCGTCCGCGTGCGCGGCGCGGCGAGTGGTCGCGTTTCGGCGGATGCGGCGGATAAGTGACCGCTCGGTGCGTCGCGTGGCGCGTTGCCGCTCGTCCCGCGCCGTCGCGCCGCGGCGTCGCCCCCTTATTGCTG
>DATMGH010000208.1:0-36180 GCA_035555675.1 Solirubrobacter sp.
GCGGGCGCGTTTCGCGCGGTCGTCCGCGGCGGTGAGCGGCGGCGCGCCACGTCGGCGCGGCGAGTGGTCACTTTCTGGCGTATGCGGCCGGAACGTCGCTTCTCGCGGCGCGCCGGAGCCTCGGCCACGAGCGGCAACGCGCCCGCGCGTGCCGCCGGGCCGCGACGTCACGCCGGGCCGCGACGTCGCGCCCCGCCGGCACGCCACGTGGCGCCACGCCGCCGAGCGCGTCGCGCGCTACCGCGCCGCTGCGTCGCGCCTTGCCGCGCCGCCGCCGTGTCGCGCGCCGCCGCCGTGTCGCGCGCCGCCGCGCCAGCCGTCGCGTTGTGCCTCGCCGCACCATCCCCGCATGGCGCCGCGCCTCGCCGCGTCGCGCCATCCCCGCGGCGCGCATCCCGGCGGCGCGTCATCCGGGACCCCCCACGGCGCGCCGAGTGGTCACTTTCTGGCGCCGACCGCCGATACGTCGCCCCTCGGCGCGCGGGGGTCGCGACGGTGGGACGCTCAGGCCGCCACCCAAGCGGACCTGGGAGTCCCCCCATACGGAATTACGGGGTTCCCCCGATGGTCGCGACCCGTTCCGCACGGCAACCTTCTCGGTGCGACATGGACGTAGGGCCCACCGGCATCGCCGACCGTTTCACTGGCGGCGTGCTCGCGGCCAGACCCCCTCGGGCACGCTTAGGTCGGCGTGCCGGTGGAGCCCGAATCCAGTAGGAAGAGGTCCGTGTCCGCTCCCTCTCGCGGCCCCGCGCTGTTCTGGCGCCTGGCCATCGGAAACGCGGCGGTGCTCGCTGCCGCCTGCGCGATCACCGTGCTGGTCTTCACGCCCCGCGCGGAGGACGTCGCCGTGCGCGAGCTGGCGGTGTTCGCCGGCGGGCTGGCGGTGATGCTCGCCATCAACCTGCTGCTGATCCGCCGCGCGCTCGCGCCCCTGCGCCAGCTGACCGCGTTCGCGCGCGGGATCGACCCGCTGGAGCCCGGCCGCCGGCTTGACGTCGGCGGCGGGGACTCCGAAGCGGCCGAGCTCGCCGGCGCCTTCAACGAGATGCTCGGCCGCCTGGAGGCCGAGCGGCGCGACAGCGTCGCTCGCGCGCTCGCGGCCCAGGAGGGGGAGCGGCTGCGCGTCGCCCAGGAGCTCCACGACGGCGTCGGCCAGTCCCTCACCGGCGTCGTGCTCCAGCTCGGCCGCGCCGCCCGCGACATGCCCGAGCCACAGCGCGAGCGCGTCCTGGAGGCGCAGGAGACCGCCCGCGACAGCCTCGAGGAGATCCGCCGGATCGCGCGCATGCTGCGCCCCGAAGCGCTGGACGACCTCGGCCTGGCCAGCGCGCTGATGGTCCTGGGCGAGCGCGTCGCCGAGCACTCCGAGCTCGACGTCTCCGTCCACGTCCAGTCCGGCCTCCCGAGCCTCAACGGCGACGCCGAGCTCGTCCTCTACCGGGTCGCCCAAGAGGCGCTCACGAACGTCGCCCGCCACGCGAACGCCCGCCGCGCGCAGGTGCGGCTCACGCTCGTCAACACCCGCCCGCGCCTGGAAGTCGACGACGACGGCGACGGCTACCCGCCGAACGCGCGCGAGGGCGGCGGCGTGCGCGGCATGCGCGAGCGCGCCGTGCTGATCGGCGCGACCCTGCGGATCGCGCAAGGCCCGCTCGGCGGCGCGCGTGTCACCCTCGATCTCCCCGGTTCATGAACCTGACCACTCGAATCCTGCTCGCCGACGATCACGCGGTGGTCCGCCGCGGCCTCCGGCTCGTGCTGGAGGGCGAGCCCGACCTGCGCGTCGTCGCCGAGGCGGGCGACGGCGCCGAAGCGGTCGAACGCGGCCTGCAACAGGACGTCGACCTGGCCGTGCTCGACATCTCGATGCCGCGCATGACCGGCCTGCAGGCGGCCCGCGAGCTGACCAGCCGCCGCGAGGATCTGCGCGTGCTGATCCTGAGCATGCACGACAACGAGCAGTACCTGTTCGAGGCGCTGCGCGCCGGCGCGTCCGGCTACGTGCTCAAGAGCGTCGCGGACCGCGACCTGGTCGAGGCCTGCCGCGCCACCATGCGCGGCGAGCCGTTCCTCTACCCGGGCGCCGTGCGGAGCCTGATGCGCGACTTCGTCGAGCGCGCCCGCCGCGGCGAGGCCCCGTCCGACGACCCGCTCACCCCGCGCGAGGTCGAGATCGTCAAGCTGATCGCGGAAGCCCGCACGACGCGCGAGATCGCCGCCGACCTGGTGCTCAGCGAGAAGACCGTCGAACGTCACCGCACGAACATCCTGGCCAAGCTCGGGATGCGCGACCGCGTGGAGCTCGTCCGCTACGCGATCCGGCGCGGCCTCGTCGAACCATAGGGGCGCCCTCCCCTCGCGGTTGGGGGATCCCCCGGATGGACCACCATCCTGTCCAACGGCAGCATGTCTCCCGATGGACATCGTGCTCGTCGACGACCACCCCGCCGTGCGCGCCGGGCTGCGCGGGCTGATCTCCGACGAGGACGACCTGCGCGTCGCCGCGACGGCTGCGACCGCGCGCGAGGGCTTCGAGGCGATCGCCGACACCCGGCCCGACGTGGCGCTCGTCGATCTCCACCTGCCCGACGACGACGGCCTGTCGCTGTGCCTGCGCACGCGCGGGCTGCCGGACGCGCCCCGGGTGATCATCTACTCCGCGTTCGCGGACGCCGCGCTCGCGGTCCGCGCCGCGATCGCCGGCGCCGAGGGCGTCCTGCCGAAGGCCACCGCGCCGCGCGCCCTGCTGGACGCGCTGCGCACCGGCGCGGCGGCGCCGCTGGACACGCGGGCGCTGCGCGCGCTCGGCGAACGGCTCGACGAAGGCGACCTGCCGATCCTCGGCATGCTCTCCCACGGCGTGCCGGACGCGGAGATCGCGAGCACGCTCGGCCTCGAGCCGGAGTGGCTGGACGCGCGCCGCTGGGCGATGCTGGCGCGGCTGGCGACCTCGGCCCGCCGCCCGGTCGCGGCGGCCTGATCGGCGCCTGCGACAATACGTCGCATGCCCACGAGAGATCAGGTCCTCGAGGCGCTGAAGGTCGTCATCGACCCCGAGCTCCATCGCTCCATCGTCGAGCTCGGGATGGTCCGTTCCATCGACATCTCCGAACAGGGAGCCGTGAACGTCACGGTGTCGCTGACGACCCCCGGCTGCCCGATCAAAGGCCACTTCCAGACCGGCGTGACGAGCGCCGTCCAGTCCGTCGACGGCGTCACCGCCGTCAACGTCGGCTTCGACGTCCTCTCCAACGAGGAGAAGCAGAGCCTGCAGCGCTCGCTCGGCCGCCCGAACGGGCTGCCTGAGGGCGCGCTGGCGCAGGTCGACAACGTCGTCTGCATCGGGTCCGGCAAGGGCGGCGTGGGCAAGTCGTCGCTGACCGTCAACCTGGCCGCGGCGCTGCACGCCGAGGGCAAGAAGGTCGGCGTGCTCGACGCCGACGTCTGGGGCTATTCGATCCCGCGCATGCTCGGGCTCGGCGGCCAGCGCCCGAAGGTCTCGGCGGAGCGCAAGATCCTGCCGCTGGAGGCGCACGGGCTGAAGGTCATCTCGATCGGCTTCTTCCTCAAGGAGGACGAGGCGGTCGTGTGGCGCGGGCCGATGCTGCACAAGGCGCTCACGCAGTTCCTGGAGGACGTCGCGTGGGGTGAGCTCGACTACCTGCTGATCGACCTGCCCCCGGGCACCGGCGACGTCTCGATGACGCTCGCGCAGCTGCTGCCGCAGGCGACGTTCATGATCGTGACCACGCCGCAGGACGCCGCGCAGAAGGTCGCGCGCCGCTCCGCGCAGATGGCGGACAAGGTCAACCTCGAGATCTCGAGCGTGATCGAGAACATGTCCGGCTTCACCGCGCCGGACGGCGAGCGCTACCCGATCTTCGGCGAGGGCGGCGGCCAGCGGCTCGCGGACGAGCTCGAGGTGCCGCTGCTGGCGCAGGTGCCGCTGACGATGCCGCTGCGCGCGAACGCCGACGCCGGCATCCCGCTCGTGGCCGTCGACCCGGACGACCCGGCGGCGCAGGCGATCCGCCACGCCGCCCGCGGCCTGATCGCGCTCGCACCGGCCAAGCCGATCGACCTGCCGGTGCTCGAAGTGGTGCAGACCGGCCCACCCCAGCCGGTGGGCATGTCACTCCCCATGGCGTAGAGACCACGCCGGCCGCACTAGCGGCCGGCGTAGTACGCCGCGTTGCGATCGGCGAAGTGCGCCCACTCCTCCGGGAGCTGGTCTTCAGCGAAGCAGGCGTCCACCGGGCAGGCTTCCACGCACGCGTCGCAGTCGATGCACTCCTCGGGGTCGATGTGCAGCATCTCGACCTTGTCGTAGTCGGGCTCGTCCGGGGTCGGGTGGATGCAGTCGACGGGGCAGACTTCGACGCAGGAGTTGTCCTTGGTTCCAATGCAGGGCTCGGCGATCACGTAGGCCATGCGCCGTATCGTGGCATAGGCTGAAGCCGGATCGTGTTTTTGCTGACCGGCGCCACTGGAGTGTTCGGCCACGCGGTGGCGCGGCGGCTGATCGCGCGCGGCGACGCCGTCCGCTGCCTCGTTCGCGACCCGCGCCGGCTCGGCCCGGAGCGGGTGCGCGTGCAGCTCGCGATCGGCGACCTGGCCGATCCGGCGAGCTGGCGCAACGCGCTGCGCGGCGTCGACACGGTGATCCACCTGGCGGGCTGCGCGCGCGACCAGCCGCGGGCGACGGTCGAGGAGCTCAACGGGCTCGCCACCTGGCGCCTGCTGCGCGCCGCCGAGCGCGTCGGGGCCCGCCGCTTCGTCTGGATCACGCCGCTCGGCGCGAGTCCCCAGCACGAGCACCGGATGCTGCGCGCGAAGGCCCACGCCGACATCGCGCTGGCGGCGGCGGCGATCCCGGTCACCACGCTGGCGCACTCGCTCGTCTACGCGCCCGGCGACCGGCACCTGCGCTGGCTCGAGCGGCTCGGCTACCTGCCGGCGGTCCCGCTGGCCGGCGCCGGCACCGCCCGGACCCAGCCGATCTACGCCGAGGACGCCGCCGACTGCCTGATCAGCGCGCTCGAGCGCGCGCCCGGCCGCTTCGAGCTCGCCGGCCCGCAGACGCTCACCCAGCGCGAGTTCGTCCAGCTCGTCCTGACGCGCCGCCGCCGCACGGTCCCGACCCCGCGCCGCGGCCTGCGCGCCGCGCTGCGGGCGCAGGAGCTGCTGGCCGGCGCGGCCGCGCCGATCGCCTGGGACGATGCCCAGCTGCTCACGGTCGACATGCTGACCGCGCGCGGGACCGCGGACGCCGAGGCGCTCGGCGTCAGTCCGCGGCCGGTGCGGGCGGTCTTGACCGGGCCCACGGGTGCGCGGCTTCCATCTGCGCGGCGACCTGCAGCAGCCGGTCTTCGTTGAGCGGCTTGCCGACCAGCTGCACCGCGGTCGGCAGCCCGTCGTCGCCGAAGCCGACCGGCAGCGTCAGCGCCGGCTGCCCGGTGACGTTGAACAGCGACGTGTAGGGCGTGAACAGCCCGGAGCGGGCGAGGTCCGCGAGCGGGTCGTCGCCCAGCCCGTTGCAGGCGCCGACCGGCAGCGGCCGCTGAGCGAGCGCGGGCGTCACCAGCACGTCGTGGTCGGCGAAGAACGCGACCAGGCCGCGCGCGATCGCCTGCAGCTGCGCGACCGCGCCCAGGTACGCCACCGCGGACGTCCCGCTCGCCCGCTCGTAGAGCGCGCGCGAGAGCGGCTCGATCTCGTCCTCGCCCGGCTCGTGCCCCGCCAGCCGCACGCCGGCGTCGATCCCGAGCGCGATCATCGACCCGAACACGTCGATGAAGACGTCCAGCGCGTCCGGCGCCGGCCAGGCCGGGGCGGCTTCGACCACCTCGTGCCCGAGCGCGGCCAGCAGCTCGGCGCCGAGCCGCAGCCCGCGCACCGCCTCCTCGTCGACCGGCGCGCCGAACGGGTTCGACGCCGTGACCGCGATCCGCAGCCGCCCGGGGGCGCGCCGCAGCGCGGTCACGTACGGCTCCAGCGGCCGCGGCGCCCAGTTGGCGTCCCCGACCTCGTAGCCGCCGAGCACGTCGAGCGCGAGCGCCGTGTCCGCCACCGTGCGCGTCAGGACGCCGTTCGCGGCCAGCCACGAGTCCCCGAGGTCCGGCCCGGAGGACACGCGGCCGCGGCTCGGCTTGAGCCCGACCAGGCCGCAGCAGGCGGCGGGGATCCGCAGCGAGCCGCCGCCGTCGTTGCCGTGCGCCAGCGGCAGCATCCCGGACGCGACCGCGGCCGCCGAGCCGCCGGAGGACCCGCCGGGCGTGCGCGACGGGTCCCACGGGTTGCGCGTGATGCCGGTGTGGCGCGGCTCGGTGGTCGGCAGGATCGCGAACTCCGGCAGGTTGGTGACGCCGACGATCACGAACCCGGCCTCGCGCAGCCGCCGCACGAGGTACGCGGAGTGCTCGGCGCGGCGGCCGGCGAAGAGGCGCGAGCCCAGGTTGTGCTCGAAGCCCCGCACGGGGACGTTGCCCTTGACCGCGACCGGCACGCCCGCGAACGGCTGCGCGTCGCTCGGCGCAACCTGGTCGGCGTCGGCGAGCGCCCGCTCGCCGTCAACCTGGATGAACGCGTTCAGCTGCGGGTCGAGCGCCTCGATCCGCCGCAGCGCCGCCTCCACGGCCTCGCGCGCGCTGACGGCGCCGGCGCGCACCAGCGCGGCGGTCTCCGCGGCGGACACGAACGCGAGATCGTCCACTCCCCACGCACCCTATTAGGCTCCGCGTCTGAATGTTGCTCTCCGCGACACAGGACGCGCCGACGCCGGCCCTGCTGGTGGACGTCGCGGCGGCCCGGCGCAACGTCGAGCGCGCCTCGCGCCACTTCGCCGGCGTGCGCCCGCGGCTGCGCCCGCACTTCAAGGCGCACAAGTGCCCGGAGCTGATGCGGCTGCAGCTCGCGGGCGGCGACTGCGCCGGGATCACGTGCGCGACCGCCTGGGAGGCGGAGGTCGCCGCCCGGCTGCACGACGACGTCCTGGTCGCCAACGAGGTGGTGGACGTCGCGCCGCTGGCGCGCGCCGCCGAGCACGCCCGGATCACGGTCGCGATCGACAGCCCGCGGCACCTCGAGCTGCTCGCCGGGCTCGACGTGGACGTGCTGGTGGAGGTCGACGTCGGCCAGCACCGCTGCGGGCTGGACCCGGACGACGAGGACGCGATCGTCGCGCTCGCCCGCCTCGCCGGCCCGCGCCTGCGCGGCCTGCAGGGCTACGAGGGCCACGCCGTCCTGCTGCCCGACCGTGCCGCGCGGGAGGCGCACGTCGCCCGCGCCACGGCGATCCTCGAGCGCCTGCGCGCGCTGCTGGGCTGCGAGCTGGTCTCCGGCGGCGGCACCGGCACGTACGACCTCTCGACGGCGCTGGACGAGATCCAGGCCGGCTCGTACGTGCTGATGGACGCCAGCTACGAGCGGCTCGGGCTGCCGTTCGAGCTCGCGCTGTTCTGCCGCGCGACGATCGTGTCGCGCAACGGCACGCGCGCGGTCGCCGACGCGGGCCTGAAGGCGCTCAGCGTGGAGTACGGGCTACCGCGCGCGGTCGACGCGACGCTCGAAGTGGTCGGGCTGGCCGACGAGCACGCGACGCTGCGCGTGCCGCCGGACTGCCCGCTCGCGGTCGGCGACGCGATCCTGCTCGTCCCCTCGCACGTCGACCCGACCGTGAACCTGCACAGCACGCTGCACGCCGTGCAGGAGGACGGGACGGTCGAGCGCTGGCCGGTCGAGGCGCGCCGGCCGTGACGCTGGTCCCGGAGCGCTCCCGCCGGGTGGACGTGCTCTGGGGCTTTCTGACGCTGGTGTTGGCGGTCGCGCTGGTGCGCGGGGCCGGCTCGATCGCCGTCGTCGGCGTCTTCGGCGTGCTGCTGGCGGTCACGTTGGCCGGATGGGTGTGGTTTCGCCGGCACCCGGCGCGGCTGGAGATCACGCCCGAGGCGATCGTCTTCCGCCACCGTGGCCAGGCGGGCCTGACGCTCACCCCGGGCACGCTGGCCGTGCGCCAGACGCTGCTCGGCGGCAGCGACCGGCTGCTGTTCCTCACGACCAGCGGCTCCAAGGAGGCGATCCCGCTGCAGATGTTCGACCTCGAGCAGGTGCGGACCGCCTGCCGGGGCGCGGGCTGGCGCTTCGAGGGCGACTAGCGCTCGTCCGCCGGCAGCGGGACCTCCTGGGGCGGGCGCCCCTCGGTCTGCTCCCAGCTCTCGAAGGCCTCGCCGTCGCGGCCCTCGTGCTCGCCGGCGCCGCCGAGCGCGATCAGCAGCACGTCCTCATTGCCGCGGTTGGCGATCACGCGGCGCACGTCGGGCGCGACCCGGGCCAGCTCGCCCTGGCCGAGCTCGCGCGGCTCGCCTTCGATCACCAGCGTGAGCGTGCCGCGCAGGACCAGGTAGACCTCCTCCTGGTGGGCGTGGCGGTGGATGCGTCCGCGCTGGCCGGGACGCAGCAGGATCTGGTTGAGGCCGAAGCTCGTGACGCCGAGCAGCCGGCGGAGCGGGATGAACCGCTCCTCGCTGTCCGGATCGAGCGCGGTGTAGGTGACGCCGGAGTTCATGCCTGGATGATGCCGACCCAGGTCTCCGCCTCGGCGGCGGTGCGGCCGCCGTGGTGGCCCTTGAAGCGCAGCTGGCGCGACGGGTAGGCCTCCAGCCACGCCATCCGCCCGGGCGCGGGCAGCACGCAGACGTCCGCCAGGCGGGCCCGCAGGCGCTCCCCGGCGGCGGGGAACAGGTCGGCGGCCAGGTGGACCTCCGCGCGCTCGCCGAGCACCTCGCGCAGGCCTTCGACGACGGCCGGCGGGTCGCTGACGTGCAGGAACAGATCGCGCGCGGAGCCGGCCGGCGCGCGCCGCAGGTGCTCGCGCAGCGGCGGCCAGGCGGCGTCGACGTAGTCGATCTCGCTCACGTCGATCTGCCCGTGGTCGGCGGTGATGACCAGCAGCGTGTCGCGCACGTCCGCGAGCAGATCCAGCGCGGCCGCGGCCGCGGCGTCGAACTCGGCGCTCGCCGGGCCGTACCGGTGCCCGGCGGCGTCGATCGCGTCCCAGTACAGGTAGGTGAGGCCGGGCTCGCGGCCGAGCCAGGCGACGCCGTCGGCGAGCGTCTCGAACGCTTCCACGCGCGCGCCGGCGAGCGCGGCCGAGCTGTAGGTGGACGGCCAGATCGCGTCCGGCTGCAGCGCGGTGACCGGCACGTCGAGGGTCTCGAAGAACGACGGCGCGGGGACGATCGCGCGCGGGTCGAGCGCGAGCGGCTCGCCGCGCGTGTCCACGAACGGCAGCGGCAGCACGATCGCGTCCAGCGCCGGCTCGTAGATCTGCCACTCGTAGATCCCGTGCTCGGTCACCGGACGCCCGCTGTAGACCGTGGTCAGGTGCGCCGCGGTGGTCGAGGGGAACTGCGACGCGATCGGCTCGATCGCCATCCGCCGCAGCAACGGATGGTCGGCGTGGCGCTGCACGAACGCCCAGCCGAACGCGTCCAGCAGCACGAACGCGACCCGCTCGTGCTCGTGCGCGAGCGCCGCGACCTGCGCCGGCAGCTCGGCGAAGCTCCTCATCGGGAGCGCACGAGCGTCTGCGCGAGCGCGACGGTCAGCGGCTCGACGTGCTCGATCGTGGCGCGGCCGTGCAGCAGCCGCACGCCGGCGTTGACGACGCCCTGGACGAGCTGCGCGACCAGCTCCGGCTCGTCCGTCCCCAGCTCGGGCTCCAGCAGCGACGCGGGCCGGTAGGCGAGCGCGTTGATGCGCGCGCGCACGGCGGGGCCGAGCGGCGCGTCGCCGAGCAGCTCCGCCATCCGGTGGCTGCCCTGCGCCACCAGCCGCAGCTGCGTGGAGACGAACGCGGCGACCCGCGCGTCGCGGTCCCCGGCGGCGTGCATCGCCGCGTCGAGCTCCTCCAGCCAGCGCGGCATGTCGCGCTCGCAGAGCGCGGCGATCAGGTCGTCGCGCGAGCCGAAGTAGCGGTAGATCGAGTTGCGCGCGAGCCCGGTGCGGTCGCCGAGCGCGCGGAACGTCAGCGCGGCGTGGCCGGACTCGAGCAGGATGGCTTCGGCCGCGTCGAGCAGCGCCTCCCGCTGCTGGGCGCGGTGTTCGGCGACGGTGGGCGCGTCGATCTGCGGCATGTCGCTTCGATCCTAGGCCGTCGGGGAGGGCGCCGGCCCGGTCGATCGAGTCCAGGCGGTAGTGCGGTGTGCTTGCCAAAGCTCGTGACCCGACCCGAATCTAGTGTTAGGGTCGCCTAATGCACCAGATACTGCGGTACGTTCGCCGCCACCACATCGCGCTCGTAGCGCTCTTCATCGCCCTCGGAGGCACGTCGTACGCCGCCGTGAGCCTGCCCCGCAACAGCGTCGGGAGCGCCCAGATCAAGGCGAAGTCCGTCACGTCCGCCAAGGTGCGCAACAACGCCATCACGCGGGCGAAGGTGCGTGACAACGCGATCGACTCGGCGAAGGTCGCCGACGGCAGCCTGCGGGCCAAGGACTTCGCGGCCGGCGAGCTTCCCGCGGGCGCCGCCGGTCCCGCCGGTCCCGCCGGCCCGGCTGGTCCTACGGGCGCCACGGGCGCCACCGGCCCGGCTGGTCCCGCCGAGGGCCCCGCGGGCGGCGCGCTGACCGGCGACTACCCGAACCCGGGTCTCGCCGACGGCGCCGTCGACGCCGCGACGATCGCGGACGGCGCGGTCGGCGCCGCGAAGCTCGGCCAGCTCCCGACGGTGCGGCTGATCCGCGGCAGCGGGACGACCTACAGCATCGCTTCGGGCGTCAGCCAGGCGACGATCCCGTGGTCGGCGGCGAGCGGCACGCGCGCGTACGACATCGGCGGCTTCTTCAGCGCGGACAACAACCAGATCACGCAGTGCGCCACCGACATCTGCATCAAGTTCCCGCGCACCGGGACCTACGTGCTCAGCGCCGGCGTGCGCTGGGCCGATCCGTCGCTCGCCGGCACGCAGGACAACGGTCTGGGCTACCGGTCGCTGCGCATCAACGGCCTCAACGGCCGCATCTCCGGCGGCACGACCACGCCGGCGATGACCGGGACGCCGACGCTCCAGTCGTTGACGACGATCGACCGTTTCGAGGCCGGCACCGCCGCGTTCGTGAACGCCGCGCAGAACTCCGGCACGGACCTGAACATCGCCGGCTCGCTCGAGCAGGTCTACTTCGCCGCCACCTGGGTCGGCCCGTAGGCGCTGAACGCGGTCGAGCTCGGCGCCGCCGAGCTCGACCGGCCGGCGATCAGCTCGCGCCGCGCGCCCGCTTGGCCAGCTCGACCGTCGCCACGCGCAGGTCGCCCGGCGCGGTCGCCGGCTCGGCGAACGCGAGCCGCGTCTCGCTGGTGCCGCGCGGCGTGGTCACGCGCAGGTCGAGGCCGAGGCGGTCGATCCGCACGGCCTTGGCCTTGGTCGCGTCGGGGTAGCCGCCGAGCTGCTGCGCCATCTGCAGCAGCGCATCGGCGTGGTCCTCGTTGAGGTGGCGGATCGCGTAGTCCGCGCCGGGCGCGGACGGGTCCGGCGCGGCGGCACGGTACTGGCCCGGGTCGGCGGAGTCCATGCGGCCGTAACCGCCGACCCAGCGCACCCGGTCGATCCGCAGCACGTAGTACGTGAAGTCGGGGAAATTGCCGTACAGGCCGGACGCCGGCGCGGCCCGCTTGTAGGCCGCCTTGGCCGCCTCCAGCTCGTCCCCCTCGACCTCCACCAGCTCGCCGGCGAGCGTCACGCGGCCACTGTCGAGCGGGTCGCCGATGACGTCGGCCTGGCCGATCACCAGGCTCGCGCGCGGGTCGCGGACGACGTTGCGGCCGTGCTCGGCCAGCGTCGAGAGGCAGAGGACGGGCGAGCCGTCTTCGAGCGGGGCGTAGATGACGAGCGACGCCCAGGGCGCACCGTCCTCGCTCGCGGTGGCGAGCGCCGCCAGCTTGCCGTTGGCGACGATCGTGCGCGCCTCCTCGGCCGGGCTGCGTAGGGGCGCAGGCTCAACGGGCGCGAGCGGCGCAGGCCCGGTCAGGACTTCGGCGGGGGCGACATGGTCGGTGGGGAAGGCGGTCACGCCGCCGACCTTAGCGACGCGTGTCCCCAAGATCAAGACACGTGTCGCTAACCGGTGGTGAAGGAGATGGAGACCCACCCGAACGGGTCGCCCGGGAGGTAGTAGCCGGCGAAGACCGAGTCCGCCGCACCCGGCGGCACGGCCGCGGGAATCCGTTCGTAGGTGATGGTCTTGCCCTCGACGCGAACGGCGGCGGCGCGCGAGACGTCGAGCGTCTCGACGACCGAGCGGCGGTTGCCGCCGTCGGTGTTGCCCGAGCCGGTCATCCGGAAGATCAAGCGCGAGGCGGGGCCATCGAGCTCGACTTCGGGGTCGTTGACGCGCAGGTCGATGCCGTGCGCCTTGTAGCTGAACGCCACCGTGCCGGTGAACGTCAGCCGGGTCGAGCCCGTGGCGGGATCGCACCAGCCGCCGGTCGGCGTGAAGGCAAAGCCGTACACGAGCGGCACCGTCGTGCCCGATTCGACCGTCGGCGGCTCCGCCGCGGCGCCGTTGCTCGCGCTCGTGCCCTCCGCCGCGTTGATGTAGCGGACGAACGACTCACGCGGATGCCAGCTGATCGTGGCGCTCACGACGCCCAGCGCCCCGGCCGGCGCGGCCTTGACGGGCGGCTCGCCCTGCGGCGGCGTCGGTGCGGTGCCGGCCGCGGTCGTCGAGCGGCACGCACCGGGCAGCGCGGGCGCGCTCGGCGGCAGCGAGGGCGTGGTCGCCGGGAAGTTGCCGATCGCCGTGACGGTCGCGAAGTTGCTCCGCGGCACCGTCTTGACCCGCAGCCGGCGCGCGATGGTCTTTGCGGCCTTCGCGGTCAGCGAGGCGCCCGTGCGCTCCAGCGTCACCCCGGTTGCGTCGGTCAGCGGTGCGACCGCGAGCGTCAGCACGGTCGTGCGGCGCCCGGACAGCAGGGCCGTCACGCGCGGCTTGGATCCGAGCTCCAGGCGCGGCGTACCGAGCGTGGCGGTGCGCTTGCGGGCCCGCAGCCGCAGTGTGCCCGCCGTCCGCAGGGACTTGCGGTCGAGCTTGGACAGCGGCAGCTGCACGCGTCGCCCCTTGCGCGTCGCCTTGCCGGTGGCGCTCAGGGTCACCCCGCGCGCCTTGAGCGTCTTCTCGGCGCGCGGGTTGACGGTGATCGTCAGCGAGCCGGCGGACTGCGCCGCGGCGGTCGTGGGCGCGAGCAGCGCCAGCGCGGCGCCCGCGAGCAGCGTGGCGCGGATCATCCGACCGGTACCGCGAACGTGAACGAGCCCCACGCCGTGCCGGGTCCGTAGAAGGGACCTCCGCCGCCGATGACCTTGACGCCCGAGGCGATCTTCGCCGGCACGTGCACCCAGCGCTTGTAGCCGTCCGCGATCACCGGCGTGATCCCGGCCAGGTTCAGCGTCAGCACCGCCTGCTCGCCGTAGGGGAGCACCGGAGCGGTGCAGACGTCCGGGTTGGTGTCGAGCGGCTTCGACGTCCCGCTCGCGTAGACCGTCCCGGTCTGCCCACCAGGGTCGATCACGATCCGGAACCAGCCGATCGACTCCTCGATGCCGTGCAGCGGCATCCGGTACGCGACGTTGCCGGCCGTGGCGATCACGATCGAGCCGTCCGGCCGGGTCTCGCTCTCGAGGATCGGGAAGCGATGGTCGAACGCCTCGCCGACCACGACCCGCGACGCGCCGACGCCGGGCGTGATCGTGCCGGGCGCGTTTTCGCACACGGAGACGTTCGGACCGAGGATGTAGGTGGTCCACGACCTGAGGTCGAAGCTGCCCGGCAGGTCGCAGCCGAACCAGTCGACGACGCCGGGCGGGGTCTGTGCGAAGCGGTCCGCGCAGTCCATGCTCGGCCCAGGCGTCGCGGTGACGCCCGGCGTCGGGGTGGGCGTCGCGGACGTGGTCGGCGCCGGGGTCGCGGTCGCCGTGGGGGTGGCCGTCGGCGTCACGATCGGCGTCGCCGTGGGCGTCGGGCTGACGCCCGGCTGCACGATCGGGGAAGGCGGCGGCGAGGACAGCGGCGTCGGCGTGGCGACCGGCGCGGGCGCCGGGTCCGGCGCGACGGCGACGGTCAGCGTCCCGAGCGCGCTCGTCTTGAGCGCGCGCTTGAGCTTCAGGCTCGACTTCAGCCGCTTCGCGGCCGGCTTCGTGAGCGCGAAGCGCCCCGTCAGCGACGCCCGCTTCTGCGGCGCGTCGAGCACGGCGGGCCGCGACGGCGTGACCGCGAACAGGCGCACGTTCTTCTTGCCGAGCCGCGCCAACACGTACGACGAGCTGCGCCCGATCGTGACCTGCAGCCTGGTGGCGGTGACCGAGCGCTTGCCGCGCTTGAAGTGCAGCGAGCCGTTGAGGCCGATCTTGGCGGACGAGCCGACGCTCCAGGTGCCGACCTTGAGCGTCGCGGGCGTGACCTTGATGGACTGCCCGGCGAGAGCGCGCTTGCCCGCTGCGGAGAGCTTCAGAGCGGCGGGCGAGGGCGTGGCGAGACTGGTGGCAGGTGCGGCCGCGGCGACGCCGCCGGCGCACAGCACCGCGAGAAATGAACGACGTAGAGTCATGAGACAAACCCGACCGTCCCGGACGGGAATGCGGGACCCTAACACACCGTCTTAGGGTAACCTAACCGACCGCATGAAGCTTCTTGCGTCCCTGGCCATCGCCATCACGACGGCCGCGCTGGCTGCTCCCGCCGCTGAGGCGGCGCCGCGCGTCGTCGCCCTGACACCGTTCTCCGCGTCCACGATCACCCGCCTCGGCGTGCGTCCCGTCGCCATCGGGCAGACGCTCGGCGGCACCGACCAGTACATCGGGTCGCTGCGCGGCGTCCCGGTGCTCAGGCTCAGCCACCCGCTCGGGCCCAACCTCGAGCAGCTCGCGGCCTACCGGCCGAAGGTCGTCCTGTCCTCGAAGACCTGGCAGCGCGGCACGCCCGCCATGCGCCGGATGGGCATGACCGTCTACGAGAGCGACCCGAACAGCGTCGCCGCGATCGGCTCCGAGACGCGCGCGATCGGCCGCGTGCTCGGCCGCACGCGCGCCGCCGACCAGCTCGCCCGCAAGATCGAGGCCGACGTGGCCGCGGCCAAGCGCGGCATCCGCAGCCGCCCGCGCGTGCTGGTGATCCTCGGCGTCGGCCGGACGCCGTACGCGATGCTCGCGAACTCGTGGGGCGGCGACGTCGTGCGCCAGGCCGGCGGCACGCTGCTGACCCAGGGGCTGACGTCGCCGAGCGGAACCGCCAGAATCTCCGACGAGATCGTGGTCAAGCGCAACCCGGACATCATCATCGCCGTGCCGCACGGCAACCCCGGCTCGATCTCCAAGCTCGCCTCCTACTACCGCAACAACCCGAACTGGCGCAACACGAACGCGGTCCGCCGCAATCGCGTGTACGTCGCGACCGGCAACTCGCTCCTGCAGCCGTATCCGGGCGTCGCTTCGACGATCCGCGACGTCCGCCGCAAGTTCCTGAAGAACTAGCGCCTTGTCCGCCCGACGCCTCTCGGTGGTCGCCGTCGCCGCGGCCGCGCTGCTGGCCGCGGCCGCGGCCTCGTTGGCGTTCGGCGCGGTGCACGTGCCGCTCGGCGACATCTGGCGCTCGCTGAGCGGCCAGGAGGGCGAGGGCCCGCTCAAGCAGATCATCACCGAGCTGCGGCTCCCGCGCACCGTCAGCGCGGTGGTCGTCGGCGCCGCGCTCGGCGTCGCCGGCGCGCTGCTGCAGGGGGCGCTGGCGAACCCGCTGGCGTCGCCGGACGTGATCGGCGTGACCGGCGGCGCCGGCTTCGGCGCGATGCTGACACTGCTGGTGTGGCCGAGCGCGATCGCGCTGCTGCCGATCGGCGCGCTCGCGTTCGGCGTGCTGGCCGCGGGCATCGTGTTCACGATCGGCTGGTCCGGCCCGCACGCGGGCTCGATCGGGCGCGTGATCCTGGCCGGGATCGCGATCAGCGCGCTCTTCGGGGCCGCGACGACGTCGCTGATGGTCGCCTACAGCGACCGCGTGCAGTCGGCGGTCTTCTGGCTCGCCGGCGGGCTGAGCTCGGAGGGCTGGGGCTCGCTGCGCACGGTCGCGCCCTACTTCGCCGTCGGCTTCATCCTGGCCGTCTTCCTGGCGCGCCCGCTGGACCGGCTCGCGCTCGGCGACGACGTCGCCGCGTCGCTCGGCGGGCGCCCGCGGCGCGTCCGGCTGCTGGCGGCCGCGTCGGCCGCGCTGCTGGCGTCCAGCGCCGCCGCGCTGGCCGGCCTGCTCGGCTTCCTCGGGCTGGTGATCCCGCACCTGGTGCGGCTGGCGTCCGGGACGTCCTCGCACCGGTTCGTGATCCCGGCCAGCGCGGTCACCGGCGCGGCGCTGCTGACCGCGGCCGACACGCTGGCCCGCACCGTGCTGGCGCCGATCGAGCTGCCGGTCGGCCCGCTGATGGTCGTGCTCGGCGTGCCGCTGTTCCTGTGGCTGCTGCGGGAAGCCGTATGACCGCGCTGCTGGAGGCGACCGACGTGCGCGTGCGCATCGGCGACGCCGACATCCTGCACGGGGCCGACCTGCGCGTCCACGCCGGCGAGCTGGTCGCGGTCGTGGGACCCAACGGCGCCGGCAAGTCGACGCTCTCGCGCGCCGTCTCCGGGCTGCAGAAGCTGGCGGCGGGCGACGTCCGCTGGAGCGGGACGCCGCTGCACGAGCTGCGCGGGCGGCGGATCGCGCGGCTGCGCGCGTTCATCCCGCAGCGCTCGCCGGTACCGGCGGGCGTGACCGTGCGCGAGGCGGTCGAGCTCGGCCGCTCCCCGCACATCAAGCCGCTCGGGCGCCCGACGCGCCACGACCGCGACGCGGTCGACCGCGCGCTGCACCGCACCGCGGTCGCCGAGTTCGCCGACCGCAAGCTGACCACGCTGTCCGGCGGCGAGCTGCAGCGCGTGCAGATCGCGGTCGGGCTCGCGCAGGAAGCACCCGTGCTGATCGCCGACGAGCCGACGTCGCACCTGGACCTGGGCGCGACCGCCTCGGTCGCGCGGCTGCTGCGCGGGCTGGCCGACGACGGCCTGTCCGTGATCCTGGTCGTGCACGACCTGGCGCTCGCGGCCGCGGTGGCGGACACCGTGGTCGTGATGGCGGACGGGCGCAGCGCCGCGACCGGCCCGCCGCGCGACGTGCTGACGCCGGAGCGGCTGGCCGACGTCTGGCGCGTCGACGCCTCGCTCGACGAGCGCGGGGCGCTGCACGTCAACTGGCTCGAGCGCTAGAACCAGACGCGTGCCGCGCCGCAACCGCCGCGCTCCCGCTCCGCCGCCGGTCACGTTCCGGCCGCGTGCCGCGCAGGCGTCGACGTGCGCGACCAAGGAGCGCTACGACTCCGAGGCCGAAGCGCGCTCGATCGCGCTGATGAACGCGCCGCGCGGGCGCGGAACGGCGACGACCGCGTACCGCTGCGAGATCTGCGGCGGCTGGCATCTGACCTCGCGCGCTTAACGACCGAGGGCCCCGCGAACGGGGCCCTCGAAACGTTGCCGTGAGGCGGTGACTACATCATCCCCGACATGTCGGGCATGCCGCCGCCCGGCGCGCCGCCGTCCTTCTCCGGCACCTCGGCGACGATCGCCTCGGTGGTGAGGATGTTCTTGGCGATCGACGCCGCGTTCTGCAGCGCGGAGCGCGTGACCATCGCCGGGTCGATGACGCCGGCCGAGACGAGGTCGACGTACTCGCCGGTGGCGGCGTTGAGGCCGACGCCGGCCTCCGAGCGACGCACCTCGTTGACCACGACCGAGCCCTCGAAGCCGGCGTTGTCGGCGATCTGACGCAGCGGCTCCTCGAGCGCGCGCAGGACGATGCGCATGCCGGTCTTCTCGTCGTCGATGCCGGTCGCGTCGAGGTTGATCGCGTCCGTGGACTCGACGAGCGCGATGCCGCCGCCCGGGACGATGCCCTCCTCGAGCGCCGCGCGGGTCGCCTGCAGCGCGTCCTCGACGCGGTGCTTCTTCTCCTTCATCTCCGTCTCGGTGGCCGCGCCGACCTTGACGACGGCGACACCGCCGGAGAGCTTGGCGAGGCGCTCCTGCAGCTTCTCGCGATCGAAGTCCGAGTCGGTGTTCTCGACCTCGCCCTTGATCTGGTTGATGCGGCCCTTGATGGCGTCGGTGTCACCGGCGCCGTCGACGATCGTCGTGTTGTCCTTGGCGACGACGACGCGGCGGGCGCGGCCGAGCTGCGAGATCTGCGTGTTCTCGAGCTTGAGGCCCATCTCCTCGGTGATGACCTCGCCGCCGGTGAGGATCGCGATGTCCTCGAGCATGCGCTTGCGGCGGTCGCCGAAGCCCGGCGCCTTGACCGCGACGCCCGTGAACGTGCCGCGCAGCTTGTTGACGATCAGCGTGGCCAGGGCCTCGCCCTCGACGTCCTCGGCGATGATCAGCAGCGGCTTGCCCGACTGGATGACCTGCTCGAGCACCGGCAGCAGATCGCGGACCGAGCCGATCTTCTGGTTGGCGATCAGGATGTAGGGGTCCTCGAGGACACCCTCCATGCGCTCCTGGTCGGTCGCCATGTAGGGCGAGATGTAGCCCTTGTCGAACTGCATGCCCTCGGTGAACTCGAGGTCCATGCCGAACGTCTGGCCCTCCTCGACGTTCACGACGCCGTCCTTGCCGACCTTCTCGATCGCGTCGGCGATCACGTCGCCGATCTCCTCGTCGCCGGCCGAGATCGTCGCGACGCGCGCGATCTGGTCCTTGCCCGAGATCTCCTTCGACTGGTTGCGGATGTGCTCCACGACCTGGTCGACGGCGAGCTCGATGCCGCGCTTGAGGCTGAGCGGGTTGGCACCAGCGGCCACGTTCTTCAGGCCCTGGCGGACGATCGCCTGGGCGAGCACGGTCGCGGTCGTCGTGCCGTCGCCGGCGACGTCGTTGGTCGCCGTGGCGACCTCGCGGACGAGCTGCGCGCCCTGGTTCTGGAAGACGTCCTCGACCTCGATCTCACGAGCGATCGTGACGCCGTCGTTGGTGATGGTCGGCGCGCCGAACTTCTTGTCGAGGACGACGTAACGGCCGCGCGGGCCGAGCGTCACCTTGACCGCGTTGGCGACCGCGTCGACGCCCTGCTCGAGCGCCTTGCGCGCCTCGACGTCGTACTTCAGTTCCTTATGAGCCATGTGTCAGGTCTCCTATTTGCCCGGGTCTCAGCCGGCGACCTTGGCGAGGACGTCGGACTCGCGAAGGACCAGAAGATCCTCGCCGTCGACCGTGATCTCGGTGCCGCCGTACTTGGAGTACAGGACCTCGTCGCCCTCGCTCACGTCGAGGGGCACGCGCTGGCCGTTGTCGTCGAGCTTGCCCTCGCCGACGGCCAGGACCTTGCCCTTCTGCGGCTTCTCCTTGGCCGTATCAGGCAGGACGATGCCGGAGGCGGTGGTCGCTTCCTCCTCGACGGCCTTGACGATCAGACGATCGCCGAGCGGCTTGAGCTTCATTGAGTGACCTCCACTCAGTTCGGTACCAGCGTGAACGCTTTGGCACTCTCACTGGGTGAGTGCCAACGGCCGTGCATGATACGACGAATGGCGCGAGCGTCAAGGGCGGCTTGGCACTCTATTCACATGAGTGCCAAGCGGCGGCGGCCGTCGCCGGCGCGGGGGTCAGCGCGAGGACCTTGCCGGGCAGCCGCGCGAACTCGGTCGCGCGCTTGCCGCCCCGGGGCAGCCGGCGGACGATGTTGCCGTCGCCAACATAGGCGGCGCCGCCCTCGACGGCCAGCACGGTGCCCTTCACGTTCACGCGCCGCACGGGCCGCAACCGGGCGTCGAGCACCAGGCCGCGGCGGCCGTCGAGCAGGTGCGAGCGGTCGAGCCAGGTCAGCGGGCCGGCCGCGCGGCTGCTCGCGCCGGACAGGATCGCGCCGCCGCCGGCCTTCAGCCGCCCGGCGACGCGGCCACCGCTGACCGAGAGCTGAGCGAACTGGCCGTGGTGTCGGACGGTCTTGAGGTGATTGGTGGTCAGCGTGACGACCTTGACCGCGCCGGGCGTCGCCGCGTACGCGCGGGCGCCGTCGATCGCCACGGCGCTGGCCTTGAAGCGGCGCAGGACGCGGACGTCGGTGCCGCGGATCGAGACCAGCCCGTCCGAGCCCGCCGCCCAGATCGTCCGCCCGCTGCAGCCGAGCGCGAGCACGTCGCGCAGCGGGACCTGGACGGCGCCGAACGCGTCCAGGTTCGGCAGCCCGCGCGAGTACACGTACCGCTTGGCGGCCGCGACGACGCGTCCGCCGCAGCTCGCCTGCACCGTCGTCGACCCGCGCTGCGGCAGTCCGTAGGCGGCGGGTCGGCCGGCCGCGGTCAGGCCGACCGCGTCGGTGCCGGGTGCGCGGACGGCGGCGACGAACCGCGGCGTCCCGCCCGGCGCCGGCAGCTTCGCGGCGGCCAGCAGCGCGTCGGGGTCGACGACGCCGCACGCCGAGGCGGTCCACTCGCCGCTCGCGCCCGGGTTCAGGAACAGGCCCACGCGCGCGCCGGTCTCCAGCGAGACCTGGCAGGACGTGAGCCCGGAGTGCACGGTCACGCGCTCGCCGAAGGAGCCCTTCACCGCCCGCTCGACGCGGATCGTGTAGCTCAGCGACCCGTTCGCGGCCGCATCGCGCGCCTCGACCGTCCCGACCAGCGCCGCCGGCGCCCGGCCCAGCAGGTTCGCGGCGTGCATGCGCACGCACGAGCACGCGCTCGCCGCGCTCACCCCGACGAGGAGCGACAGCAGCGCGCCGGCCAGCGCGGCGAGCGCCTTGAGGCCGGGTGATCGGGGCGGGACGAAGGGGATGTCGCGCCCTAGTTCTGGGCGCCGCCTACGCCTCGCAGCCGGTCCTGGAAGTCCGGCGGGTTCTCGACGATCTGCGAGAAGCGCACGACGGTCACGGTGTCGTCGAGCCCGATCTCGCGGTCGTAGATCTGCTGCAGGAAGTGCACGAGCTCCTCGGTGCGGCGGAACTCGGGGTTGTCGTGCTCGATCTCGCGCGGAGACAGGTCCTTGACCCGCTTGACCTCCACGTTGTCGATCACCGCGTGGAACAGCTTCTCGCGCGGGGAGTACTGGTAGCCGACGGTGACCAGCACGACCTGGTTCTTGCGGTACTTATGCCGCTTGTCGCCCAGCCGGATCGTCGCCGTCTTGCGCCCGCGTTTCATCTGGTCGGCGAAGACCGTGGAGTAGAAGTTGAGGACCTGCACGGGCGGCAGCCTAGCGGCCGGAGGGCGTCTTGGACAACAGGCCGTGGATCAGCGCGCGCTCGCCCGGGTAGCTGAGCTGCTCGCGCGCGGACCGCAGCGGGATCCAGCGGGCGTCGTCGACCTCGTGGTCGTGGTCGGCGGTGGACCCGCTGACGTACTCGCAGAGGAAGAAGTGCACGGTCTTGCGCACGCGCCGGCCGCCGCGCCGGTACGTGTAGTGGACGTCGCCGAGCGGCGCCAGCACGCTGGCGACCACGCCGGTCTCCTCGCGGACCTCGCGCGCCGCCGACTGCTCGGGCGTCTCGCCGCGCTCCATCCCGCCCTTCGGCAGCCCGGTCACGCGCTTGCCCGCGGGCGTGATCACGAGCAGCTCCTCGCCGCGCACCACCACGCCGCCGTAGGACGTCTCGAGCTCAATAGACATAGTTCTGCAGGGCCGCGGGATCGTGGACGACGAGCCGGCCGCGGCCCTGGGAGATCACGCCCGCGCGCTCGAGCGTGGCCAGGAAACGGGACGCGGACTCGCGCGAGGAGCCGGCGAGCATCGCCAGGTCGGCCTGGGTGGCGGTGATCGGCACGTCGGTGTCCGCGGCGCCCTCGGCCTGGGCGCGGTCGACGAGCTGGGCGATCACGTTCGCGACGCGGCTCTGGACGGTCTGGAAGGACTGGCTCGCGAGCCGCTCGTTGGTCGAGCGCAGGCGGCGGCTGAGCGCGGCGGCGAGCGAGACCGCGAGCTGCGGCTGGCGCAGCATCAGCCGGCGCATGTCGGGGCCGAGGATCGCCAGCGCGTCGAGCGTGTCGATCGCCTCGACGGTGGCCGAGCGGCGTTCGTCGTCGAACATCGCCAGCTCGCCGAAGATGTCGCCGGGGCCGAACGTGGCGAGCGTGATCTGGCGGCCGTCGACGTGCTCGCGGATCGCCCGCGCGTGGCCGCCGCGGACGATGTAGCACGTGTTGGACTCGTCGCCGGCGCGGAAGATCACCTCACCCGCGCCGAAGCGGCGCGGGTGACACACGCCCGCGACCTGCTCGAGGTCCGGCGCGGGCAGCGCGGCCAGGACGGGCACCTGGCCGAGCAGCTCGACGGTCTCCTGCGCGTGCGTCACACGGGTAAGTGTCGCTCATGACGCCTGCAGCGCGCGCTCGCGGCGGCGGCGCGTGAGGGCACGGCCGGCGAGCGCGGTCGGCGCGGCGAGGATCGCGACCGGGATCAGGATCGCGAGCGCGATCAGCGCGACGCCCGCGATCACCTCCAGCACGCGGCCGGCGTCCTTGAGTGCGTCGCCGGGGGTCCAGCGGCCGCCGGGGACCGCCGCGGCGGGCTCCCGGGTCCCCTCGACGGCGAGGTCGACGGTGGCGTAGGACGTGTCGCGATTGATGCGGGCGACGTCGCGCTCGGCGCTGGTGACGCGCCGGGTGGCGCGGTCGAGCTTCGCGCGCAGCTTGGCGCGTTCGGCGTCGGTCGCCGCCTTGCGCAGGCGGGCGCGCAGGCCGTCGCGGTCCGCGCGCGCGTCGCGCACGCGCGCCTCGAGCGTCGAGCGCTGGTCGGTCACGTCCTGCGCCTGCTGTGAACGCGCCTTGACGTGCGCGAGCTTGGAGAGCTGGGCGAGGCCGGTGTCGAGCTGGTCGGTGGGGAGCTTGAGCTGGAGCTGCGCGCTCGCGTGGTCCCCGCTCATGTCGGTCGACGAGCTGGCGACGTAGCCGCCGAGCGCGTCCGTGATCGAAATCGCACGATCAGCGGTCTTTTCGACGTTCCCGGGGGTTGTGGACAGCGTGAGCGATGCATTGCGCAGCACGGCACGGCGCTCAGGCGACATCGGCGCGGCGGCGGAGCCGCCGGCGGCGTCACGGGCGGCCTCGCTGGGCGCCGACGCGGTGGTGGCGCTGTCGTCGCCGCCGGTCTGGACGTGGCGCCCGATCAGCACGACGATCAGCACCAGCCCGGCCGCCGTCGCGGTGGCCAGCGAGAGCGCCGCGAAGTGCGCGCGCAGCCGCGGCGCGCGGCGGCGGCGCGGAAAGCCGGCGGCGGCCTTGGCGTCGAGCCGGGCGGTGAACGCCGGGTCCGGCGTGGGGCGGACGTCGCGGAGCAGCGTCTCGAGGTCAGGCATCGAGGGCCTCCCGGAGCTTGGTCATCGCGCGGTGCAGCTGCGTGCCGGCGTTGGACGGGGTGACGCCGACGACCGCCGCGATCTCGGCGTTGGACAGGTCGGCGTGGTACTTGAGGGCGATCAGCTCGCGGTCGCGGGCCTGGAGGCTGCGCAGGGCGCGGCGGACCGCGTCGCGCTCGGCGGCCTGCTCGGCCGCCTCGTCCGGGGCGGGCTCGGGCCGGGCCTCCGGGAGCGGCGTGGTCGCGGCGCGCCTGCGTCGCCGCAGCTCGTCGAGCGCGGCGTTGCGCGCGATGCCGAACAGCCACGCGCGCGGGCTGCCGCGGCGGGCGTCGAAGCGCGAGCGGCGGCGGTACGCCCGCTCGAACGCGAGGGCGGTCACGTCCTCGGCCGCGCCGCGGTCGTTCAGCAGCGTCGCGGTGTAGGCGAAGACGTCGTCCCGGGCGGCGCGGTAGAGCGCGTCGAAGTCGAGCGCGCGCACCGCGCCGGCGGGGAGGGTCGCCGTGCTGGCCGTCGTCACACCCGTACTACGGTCGCGCTCGGAATCCATCACAGAATCGGTGCTAGATTGTCCTGCCCTTCGATGCGATACGCGCTGTCCCTAGCTTTCCTGCTCGCCCTGCTGCTGCCGTCGGCGGCGTCGGCGAAGCGGCGTGACACGGACGGCGTGTGGGCGACCGTCAACGTGTGCGACTCGCCCAAGCAGCCGGAGACGATCGGGATCCGCGCGGCGATGCCGGCGACGCCGAAGGGCGCGCGGCTGTCGATGCGCTTCCGCGTCCAGTACCGCGACGACACCGGCGCGTGGGTCGACGTCGACGACGCGGACTCCGGGTGGCGCGTGGTCGGCACGGCCAAGGGCGTGGCGGTCGAGTCCGGCTGGAGCTTCAACTTCACGCGGCCCTCGCACGCGGTGACGCTGCGCGGCGTGGTCAAGTTCCGCTGGCGCCGCGGCTCGACGCTGCCGCGCTCGGCGGAGACGGCCACCGAAGCGGGCCACCGCTCGAGCGCGGGCGCCGACCCGGCGGGCTACTCCGCCGCCACCTGCACGATCGGCTGACGCGCCGGCGGTCGCCGCGAGTGGTCACTTTCCGGCGCTATGCGCCGGAACGCGCCCCCTCGCCGCGCTACTCCGGCGCCACCCGCGCGCCGAACAGGCGCGGGTCGTTCGTGATCACGCCGGTCACGCCGAGCCGTTCCAGGCGGCCGATGCGGGCGCCGTCGTCCACCGTCCACACGTAGAGCTCGCCGCCTGCGCGCGTCACCTCGCGCACCAGCCGCGCGGTCACGAGCCGCCAGTGCGCCATCACCGCGTCCGCGCGGCCGGCGGCGATGTGGGCACGCGCGCTGCGCGGCAGCTTCGTGCGCAGGTAGGCGGCGCCCGCGTAGGCGGGGAGCTTGGTCAGCCACGCGGTCGTCGGGTCGCTGCGCAGGCGCGGGACCGACCAGCCGAGCCGCAGCGACGGCTCCAGGGCGCGGATCACGACCAGCGAGCGCATCCAGTTCGAGGAGACCAGGCTGCGCTCGATCAGGCCGTGCGCGCGCAGCGCGTCGACCGCACGGGCTTCGTAGCCGGGCAGCTTGAGGTCCACGTCGAGCTCGACGCCCGCGAACGCGGGCGAGGCGAGGTGCGCGAGCCCCTCTTCCAGGGTCGGCGCGCCCGCGACGTGGTCGTAGTCGTGCGCGAGCAGCAGCCGCCCCTCGTGCTCGAGCACGTCGAACTCGATCATGTCGACGCCGTGGGCGAGCGCGGCGTCGAACGACGCGGGCGTGTTGCCCGGCACGATCAGGTCGGCGCCCTTGTGCCCGATCCGCCTCAGCGCTGGCATCCCGGACACCAGTATGTCGTCCGGTTCGCGTCCCCCTGCCCGCGGGCGCGGATGTCCGCGCCGCAGCGCGGGCAGGCGCCGCCGGCCGCGCCGTAGACGGCGTGCGGAGCGCGGTCGCCGTGCGCGGAGGCGAGCATCCGCGGGCGGGTGGCGGCGACGATCGCCAGCGCCTCCTCGTCGCTGACGTCGGCGGTGCGCCGCCACGGGTCGATCGCCGCCGCGAAGCACCCCTCGGCCTTCCACACGTTCCCGATCCCGGCGACGATCGACTGGTCGAGCAGCGCGTCGCCGATCGGCCGTGTCGGGTCGTCCGTGCGCAGGCGGCGCAGGAACGCGGACGCGTCGAACGTCTCCGCCAGGATGTCCGGCCCGAGCCCGGCGATCCGCGCCCGGGCGCGCAGCTCGGTTAGCAGCTCGAGCACCGGGCCGTTGATCTGCAGCACCTCGCGGTCGCCCGCGCGGATCGCGAGCCAGGTGCGCGGCGGCGGCGCCGGCTCGGCGGCGCGCACGCGCCACCTGCCGGTCATCCGCAGGTGCGAGTGGATCGCCAGGCCGTCCTCGAAGTGCAGCAGCAGGTGCTTGCCGTGCGGCTCGACCGCGGTCACCGCGCGGCCGGCGAGACGCTCGGCCCAGCGGTCGTGCGCGAACCGGCGGTGCGTGACCAGCGCGTCCGGCACCCGGCCCTCGAGCACCGGCCGGAGCTTGAGCGCCGCCCTGAGGATCGTGTCGCCTTCCGGCACCGCCTCCAGGGTATGGTCCGCGCGGCGACGATGCGCACCCGAGCCCGCACAGCACGTGCGTCTCCGGGGTTCCCCCGGGGAGAGCAGCGATACCTCAGCAGCGCATCGCGTGCGCGGAGCTGCCGTTCCGTGCAGTCCGGCGCACGCACGACGAGAGCCGTCGGGGCGCGTCGTCGCCGCGCCGCGCCTGGCTGCGGTGCCGCGACTGCCCGTGGCGCCGCGCACCGTGCCGCGACTGCCTGCGGCGCCGCGCACCGCGCCGCGACTGGCTGCGGTGCCGCGACTGCCCGCCGTGCCGCGCACCGCGCCGCGACCGCCCTCGGCGCCGCGCATCGCACCGCGACTGCCCGCCGCGCCGCGACCCCGCGCGGCGCCGCGCATCGCGTCGTCGTCGCCGCGCGCGCTCTCGCCGCCCCGCCCCGCGCGGCGTGTTGAGCGCGTCGCGCCGGCGCGACCTGGCGCGGGCGCTCGCCGGCGCGCTGCTCTCCGGGCCGTGGGAGCGCGAGGCGATGGTCGAGCGCGCCGGGAGCGTGCTCGCGTGGCCGGCGCGCTGGGTCGTGCGCGCCGTCGACGCCGTTCTGGACGCCTACGCGCGCCCGCCGGCGGACCGGCCGCGCGAGCTGGCCGCGTTCCTGGACGCGACGCTCGCCGCGCTGCCGCCGCTCGCGCCGGCGCCCGGGCCGCTCGGCGCGTCTCCGCCGGGACGGCCGGTGCCGCCGGTGCCCGGATCGCTCGCCGCGCCGCCCGGGCCGCTCGGCTCGCCGCCGCCCAGACCGCCGGCGCCCGGACCGCCCGCCGCGCCGCCGCCGCCGCTCGCCGCATTGCCGGCGCGCGCGCCGCGCGTCGTCCGCCACCCGCCCGGCGAGCTCGCGATGGGCCGGACGCCGTGGCCGGTGCCGGAGATCGCGACGCCCGGGGCGCTGGCGGAGCGCTTCGAGCTCGACCCCGGCCAGCTCGCCTGGCTCGCCGACGTGCGCGGGCTCGAGCGTGTCGTGCACGCCGAGCGGCTGCGCCACTACCGCTACCTGCGCCTGCCGCGCGACCACGGCCCGCCGCGCGTGATCGAGCGTCCGAAGGCGCGCCTGAAGGAGATCCAGCGTCACATCCTCGACGAGATCCTGGTCTGGATCCCCGTGCACGACGCCGCGCACGGGTTCGTCCGCGGCCGCTCGGCGCGCACGCACGCCACCGTGCACACCGGCCGCAAAGTCGTGGTGCGCCTCGACCTCGAGGACTTCTTCGCCGCGGTCGCGGCGGCGCGCGTGTACGGGATCTTCCGCACCGCGGGGTACCCGGAGCCGGTCGCGCACCTGCTCACCGGCCTGACCACGAACGTCGTCCCGGACGCGCACTCGGTGGCGGGCGAGTTCCGGCTCGCGCGGCGCCTCGCCACGCCGCACCTGCCGCAGGGCGCGCCGACCTCGCCGGCGCTCGCGAACCTGGCCGCGTTCCGGCTCGACCGCCGCCTGAGCGGCCTCGCGGCGGCGATCGGCGCCCGCTACACGCGCTACGCCGACGACCTCGTGCTCTCCGCCGGCCACCACCTGCGCCCGCCGCTGGACCTGATCGGCGCGATCGCCCGCGAGGAGGGCTTCACCCTCAACGCCCGCAAGACGCGCGTCATGGGCCGCGGCCGGCGCCAGACCGTCACCGGCGTCGTCGTCAACGCCCGCCCGAACGTCCCCCGCGCCGAGTACGACCGCCTCAAGGCCGCGATCCACCAGGGCGCGCGCGACGAGCGCACGCTCGGCCGCATCGCCTGGGTCGAGGCGCTCAACCCCGCGCGGGGCGAAGCTGCGCGCGGCGCTCGCGGAGGGGTGTGGCCGCTAGGTCGCCTGACAGGCGACCTGGAGGACACACCCCCTACGTCGTCAGCGTCAGCTTGCGCGGGCCGGGACGGAAGCCCAGCGCGATCAAGCGCTCCTCGAGCGCCGAGCCGATCACGGGCTCACCGTCGACCTTCTCCAGCGCCAGCCGCTTGATCCGCCCGCGCTGGACGGCGTCCGCCAACGCGGCCAGCGACGGCTCCACCCGCTCGTCGTCCGCGTCGAGGAGCACCTGCAGCCCTTTGCCGCCGCGTTCGACGAACAGCACCGGCTCCGCGCCGGCCAGGACCACGTACGCGCCTGCGGCCCGCGCCGGGCGCCGGGGCGTGTCCGGCCACTTCAAGGCCGCCCCGTAGGGCTGCGCCGGATCGGTCGCCGCGAGCACCAGCGGCGGGGCCGCGTCGTCGTCGCGCTGCGCCCGCAGCCGCTCGACCGCTCCCGGCAGCGCGAACTGCGCGCCGCCGAGCCCCTCGACGAAGTACCCGCGCCGCGCCACGCCGATCGTCTCCAGCGCCGCCAGCGAGTCGTACAGCGAGGAGAACCCGCCGGGGATGCCTTCGGCCAGCACCTGCTCGCGCGTGACGATCCCGTAGCGCTCCAGCAGCAGCTCGGCCTGCGTGCGCCGCCGCCCCGCCGGGTCGTCGTCGCCGGCCGCGAACAGCGCGCCGGTCAGGGACCACCGGCCCTGCACCGCCGGCGCCCCACCCCGCCGGCGCGAGCCGAAGGACCCGCGCCGCGCGCGCTGTGACCACGCCGGCGTCGCCGTCAGCCGCGGCGAGCGCAGCGGCGCGAACGCGTCGTTGGTCGCCTCGCCCGCCCACACCAGGTCCCAGAGCCCGTTCACCAGCTCCTCGGTGCTGAAGCCGCCGACGTCGGTCAGCAGATCGCTGAAGAAGCACGGCCCGGCCTCCAACCGCGCCCGCAACGCCACGTGGATCGGCTCGCCCGGCTCCTCGCCGCCCCGTGGCGGCGGCCCGAGCAGCGGCGCGTCCTCGCGGAAGTACAGCGCGACCCGTCCGCTCCGCCGCCCCAACGCCCCCGCCCCGACCCACACGATCTCGCCCGACGCGCACAGCTGGTCCAGCCACGCCGGCGAGTATGCGCCGCAGCGCCGCGGCAGCACGTCGCGCTCCCAGACCTCCAGCGGCAGCGGCAGCCCCTGCAGCGGCACGAGGACGTCCCGCAGCCGGTCCACCCCCGCGCCGGTCGGCGGGTGCCGGTCGACCCCCTGCCAGGACGCCTGGAAGCGCGCGAACGCCCGCTGGTCGGCCGGCTCGATCTCCGCCCGCAGTGCCGCCAGCGACGCCCGCCGCAGCCGGCGCAGGACCTCCGGGTCACACCACTCGCGCGTCGTCCCACCCGGCCGCAGCTCACCGCGCACCAGCGCACCGGAGGACTCCAGCCGCTCCAGCACCGGCGTCAGGTCGATCCCGTAGCGGGCCCGCAGCTCGCGCGCCTCGAACGGCCCGTGCGTGCGCGCGAACCGCCGCACCAGCCGCTCCAGCGCGTCCGGCACGTCGGCCACGAACGTCTCCGGCAGCCCGGACGGCGGGACCGCGCCCAGCGCGTCGCGGTACAGGCCCGCGTCCTCGGCCGCGACCCAGCGCTCCTCGCCGCCGAGGCGCAGCACCACGGCCCGCCGCTCCCCGCGCAGCTGCGCGAGCCACTCCACGGACCCACCGCGCAGGACCGCCTCATCGACGCGCAGATCCCCGAGCCGCCGCAGCACGTCGTGCAGCGCGTCAGCGCTGTCCGCCCGCGTCCGCTCCGACAGCCGCTGCAGGTCCGCTTCGACGGTCTCCAGCGCGCCCGGGTCGATCAGCTCGCGCAGCTCCTCCTGCCCGAGCAGCTCGCGCAGCAGCTCGCGGTCCAGCGCCAGCGCCGCCGCGCGCCGCTCCGCGTTGGGCTGGTCGCCCTCGTACATGTAGGTCGCGACGTAGTCGAACAGCAGCGAGGACGCGAACGGCGACGCGGTCGCCGTCTCCACTTCGACCAGCGACAGCTCGCGCCGGTGCAGCCGGGTCAGGATGTCGTGCAGCCCCGGCAGGTCGAGCACGTCGCGCAGGACCTCGCGGTAGGTCTCCAGCACGATCGGGAACTGCGCGTAGCGCCGCGCGACCTCCAGCAGCGACTGCGACTTCAACCGCTGCTGCCACAGCGGCGTCCGCCGCCCCGGGTACGCGCGCGGGATCAGCAGCGCCCGCCCCGCGTTCTCCCGGAACCGCGCGCCGAACAGCGCCGAGCCGCCCAGCTCGCCGACCACCAGGTCCTCGAGCTCGTCCGGCTCGATCAGCACGACGTCCTCACCGGGCGGCTCATCGGCGTCCGGGAGGTGGACGATGATCCCGTCGTCGGACCAGATCGCGTCCGACTCGAGCCCGTAGCGGTCCCGGATGCGGGCGCTCAAAGCCAGCCCCCACGCCGCGTGCACCCGCCCCCCGAACGGCGACAGCACGCACACCCGCCAGTCGCCGATCTCGTCCCGGAAGCGCTCGACCACGATCGTGCGGTCGCTCGGCACCACGCGGGTCGCCTCCTGCTGCTCGAGCAGGAACTCGCGCAGGTTCTTGGCCGCCCGCGGGTCCAGGTCGTAGCCGTCGGCCAGCGTCGCCTCGTCCTGCTCGACCGCCCAGCGCGCGAACGCGCCGATCGCCTCGCCCAGCTCGCGCGGCCGGCCCAGCCCGTCGCCCTTCCAGAACGGCACGGCGCCCGGGACGCCCGGCGCGGGCGTGACGACCACCCGGTCGCGCGTGATCTCCTCGATCCGCCACGAGGACGCCCCGAGCAGGAACACCTGCCCCGCGCGCGCCTCGTAGACCATCTCCTCGTCGAGCTCGCCGACCCGGCGCCCGTCCGGCAAATTCACGCTGTACAGGCCGCGGTCCGGGATCGTGCCGGCGTTGGTGATCGCCAGCGCCCGCGACCCGCGCCGCGCACGGATCGTCCCCGCCACGCGGTCCCAGACGATCCGCGGCCGCAGCTCGCCGAACTCCTCTGAGGGATAGCGCCCGTCGAGCATGTCGAGCACGTTCTCCAGCTGCGCCCGCGACAGCTCCGCGTACGTGTACGTGCGGGCCAGCAGCGCCGCCAGCTGGTCGACGGCGACCACCTCGTCGGTCGCCGCGATCGCCACGATCTGCTGCGCGAGCACGTCGAGCGGGTTGCGCGGGACGACCGTCGTCTCGATCTTCGCCTCGCGCATCCGCTGGGCGACGACTGCGCACTCCAGCAAGTCGGCGCGGAACTTGGGGAAGATCCGGCCCTTGGAGACGTCGCCCACGTTGTGCCCGGCGCGGCCGATCCGCTGCAGGCCCGCGGTGACCGACTTCGGGGACTCGACCTGCAGCACGAGGTCGATCGCGCCCATGTCGATGCCCAGCTCCAGCGAGGACGTCGCCACCAGGCACGGCAGCTCGCCCGCCTTGAGCTGCTCTTCGACGATCAGCCGCTCCTCGCGGGCCAGCGACCCGTGGTGCGCGCGCGCCAGCGGCTCGTCGGCCAGCTCGTTCAGACGCAGCGCGAGCCGCTCCGCCGCGCGCCGGTTGTTGACGAAGATCAGCGTCGAGCGGTGCTCGCGCACCAGCTTCAGGAGCTCCGGGTAGATCGCCGGCCAGATCGAGCGCCGCGTCGCCTCCGCGCCGGCGAACGGGTCCAGCTCGAGGTCCATCTGCTCCGGCTCGACCATCGACTCGACCGGCACGTGGATCTTCAGGTCCAGCGGCTTGCGGACGCCGGTGTCGACCACGGTCGCGCGCCGCGCCGGCCCGACCATGAACCGGCCCACCTCCTCCAGCGGGTTCTGCGTGGCCGAGAGGCCGATGCGCTGGACGTCGCGCCCCGCCGCCTCCACCAGCCGCTCGAGTGTGATCGCCAGGTGCGCGCCGCGCTTGGTCTGCGCGACCGCGTGGATCTCGTCCAGGATCACGGTCTCGGTTCCGGCGAAGATCTCCCGCGCCCCCGAGGTCAGCATCAGGTAGAGCGACTCCGGCGTGGTGATCAGGATGTCCGGCGGGTGCCGGACCATGTCCCGGCGCTCCTTCTGCGGCGTGTCGCCGGTCCGGATCGCGACGTTGAGCTCCGCTCCGATCCCGCGCAGCGGCGCGCGCAGGTTCTTCTCGACGTCGTAGGACAGCGCCTTCAGCGGCGACACGTAGACGAGCCGCGTCTGCTCGTGCGTCGGCGTGGCCACGAACCGGTCCAGCCCGTACAGGAACGCGGCCAGCGTCTTGCCCGAGCCGGTCGGCGCCGAGATCAGCACGTGCTCGCCCGTCGCGATCGCCGGCCAGGCCTGTGCCTGCGCGGGGGTCGGCGCCGCGAACGCCCGCTCGAACCACTCGCGAACCTGGGGTGTGAACTGAGCGAGCGGATCCGTCATGGACCCATAGACACTACGCGCCGGACCGGACGGGCTCGCCGGCGCTCGGTCCTCAGGCGGGAACGGCGACGACCGTGTGGCGGCGCAGCAGCGTGAGGACCGCGCCGCCGGCCGCGATCCCCGCGGCGACGAAGAACGAGGTCCGCCAGCCGGGGCCTTCGACCAGCGCCCCGCTGAGCGCCGCGCCGACCGCGATCCCGCCCACGAACGACGTCATCGGCCACGTGTACGCCTCGGTGCGCATGCCGGGCGGCGCGACGCCGCCGATCAGCTCGTTGCGCGTCGCCAGCAGTGGCGCGATGCAGCAGCCGGCCGGGATCACCAGCAGCGCCATCCAGCCGACCGAGGTCGCCAGCGCCAGCGGCAGCATCGTCAGCGGCATCAGCGCCGCGACCACCAGGTGCATGCGGTAGAGGCCGCCGCGGCGCGGCAGCATCCCGTAGAGCAGGCCGCCGATCCCGCTGCCGAACGACCAGACCGCGAGCAACAGGCCGGCCGTCTCGGCGGCGCCCTCGGCGCGGCTGAACGCCGGGATGCCGACTTCGATCATCCCCAGCCCGATGCCGGTCGGCAGCGAGATCAGCACGAGCGTCCGCACGCCCGGCGACGCGAGCGCGCCGAGCAGGCCCTTGGACTCGTGGTGGGTGGGCTCGAAGTCGCGCGTCGGCGGCAACGCGGTGAAGATCGTGGTCCCGGTCACGACCGCGATCGCCGAGATGATCAGCGCGCCCGCGGGGGACGCGATCGCGGCGATCGCCGCCGTCAGCAGCGGCCCGCTGATGAAGATCAGCTCGATCATCGTGGAGTCCAGCGCGTAGGCGGCCTGGTGCAGCGGCCGGTCGAGCAGGTCGGTCCACATCGCGCGCAGGACCGAGGACGTGGGCGGGACCGCGGCGCCGGCCACGAACCCGAAGACGAGCAGCACGATCGCGGGCGCGCCGAGCTCCGCGAAGCCGACGATCGCGCCCAGCGACACCGCGTGCACGAACGCGAGCGGGATCAGCACGCGGCGCGCGCCGACCCGGTCGACCAGGCGGCCGAGCAGCGGCGCCCCCAGCCCGGACCCGGCCGCGAGCGAGCCCGAGACGGCGCCGGCGATCGCGAACGACCCGGTCTGCTCGCGCAGGTAGAGCACGATCGCGAGCGCGTTGATCCCGATCGGCAGCCGCGCCAGCAGCGCGGACGCGACCAGCGAGCCGACGTGCGGCGCCCGCAGGATCTCCAGGTAGCGCCTCACCGGCCCCACGCCAGCTCGCGCGCCTGCGCGAACACGGCGTCCATCATCGGCGGCGTCAGCTTCCCGGTGAACGTGTTCTGCTGGGAGGGGTGAAAGCAGCCGAGCAGCGGCCACGGCTCCCCGTCGGCGACCACGCCGTGGCCGAACTTCGGCTTCGGCCGCGGGATCGGCTGACCCGAGAGCGCCGCGCGCAGCCGCAGCGCGCTCTCCCAGGCGAAGCCGCCCAGACAGACGACCACGTGCACGTCTCCCAGCAGCGCGGCCTCGCGCTCCAGCCAGTCCGCGCAGTTCGCGCGCTCGGCCGGCGTGGGCAGGTTCGCGGGCGGCGCGCAGCGCACCGCGGCGACGATGTACGCGCCGTCCAGCCGCAGCCCGTCGCCGCGCGCGACCGACTCGGCCTGGTTCGCGAGCCCGGCCCGGTGCAGCGACGCGAACAGGAAGTCCCCCGAGCGGTCGCCGGTGAAGATCCGGCCCGTCCGGTTGCCGCCGTGCGCGGCGGGCGCGAGGCCGAGGATCAGGATCCGCGCGGCCGGGTCGCCGAAGCCGGGCATCGGCTTGCCCCAGTAGTCCCAGTCGCGGTACGCCGCGCGCTTCTCGTGCGCCACCTGCTCGCGCCAGGCCACCAGCCGGGGGCAGCGGCGGCACTCGATCACCGCCTCGTTGAGCGCTTCCAAGGCGGTCATGGACCGTTCGATCGTAGCTGCGGCTAGGCTCTGGACCGGATGCGCCTCAAGCTCGCCGCCACCGCCCTCGTCCTCGCCCTCGCCGTCAGCGCGTGCGGCACGACGACGGACACCAACGGTCCCAAGTTCGACGATTCCCAGCAGCAGATCGTCAAGGTCGTCGACGCGCTGGCGCAGGCCGGCAGCCGGCACAACGCCGACAAGATCTGCACGCAGATCCTGGCCAAGCAGCTCGTCACCGAGCTCAAGTCGGTCGGCGGCGACTGCGTGACCGAGATGGACCGCGCGATCAGCGACGCGTCCGACTACGACCTGCAGGTCACGAGCGTGAAGGTCAACGGCTCCAACGCCACCGCCCAGGTCCGCCAGGGCAAGGACGGGAAGGTCGCGACCTTCACGTTCGTCAAGGAGAGCGGCGGCTGGCGCGCCTCCGCGCTCGGCGGCTAACGGCCGAGCTGCGCGTAGCGCGCCTCGGTCGCCTCCTTCTGCGGCCGCCACCACCAGTCGTTGTCGCGGTACCAGGAGATCGTCGCGTCCAGCCCCGCGCGGAAGTCCCCGTAGCGCGGCGTCCAGCCCAGCTCGCTGCGGATCTTCGTGGAGTTGTTCGAGTACCGCAGGTCGTGCCCGGGCCGGTCGGTGACGTGGTCGAACGCGTCCTCCGGCTCGCCCATCAGCCCCAGGATCAGCCGCATGATGTCGGCGTTGGAGCGCTCGTCGCCGGAGCCGATCAGGTACGTCTCCCCGGGCGCGCCCGACCGCAGGATCAGGTGGACCGCCTCGTTGTGGTCGTCCACGTGCGTCCACTCGCGGACGTTCTCGCCGAGGCCGTAGAGCTTCGGCCGCGCGCCGGTCAGCACGTTCGTGATCTGGCGCGGGATGAACTTCTCGACGTGCTGGTAGGGCCCGTAGTTGTTGGCGCAGTTGGACAGCGTCGCGTGGATCCCGAACGACCGCGCCCACGCCCGCACCAGCAGGTCCGAGCCGGCCTTGGTGGCCGAGTACGGGCTCGACGGGTCGTACGGCGTCGTCTCGGTGAACTGGTCGTCGCCCTCGAGGTCGAGGTCGCCGAACACCTCGTCGGTCGAGATGTGGTGCAGCCGCGCGCCGTGCCTGCGCACCGCCTCCAGGATCGTGTACGTCCCCACCAGGTTCGTCTGGATGAACGGCGACGGGTCGTGCAGCGAGTTGTCGACGTGCGACTCGGCCGCGAAGTGCACGACCGCGTCGCTGCCGGCGACCAGGCGGTCGACGACCGCGGCGTCGCAGATGTCGCCTTCGACGAACTCGATCGCGTCCTCGACCGGCCGCAGCGACTCCCGGTTGCCCGCGTAGGTCAGCGCGTCCAGCACGCAGACCTCGTACTCGGGGTGGTGGCGAACGGTGTAGTGGGCGAAGTTCGCGCCGATGAACCCGGCGCCGCCGGTGACGAGCAGCTTCACGAAGCGAGGACCTCTCGAGCGAGCAGATGGGCGGCCAGGCCGTCCTGCCACGCCGGCAGCGCCGGCGCGTCGGGACGGGTGGAGCCGAGGACGGAGTAGGCGGGCCGCGGCGCGGGGGCGCCGAAGCCCGCGGTGGTGCCGCGGTGGACCTTGACGGCCAGGCCGGCGCGCGCGAACGTCGCGCACGCGAGCTCCCACCAGGTGCAGGACCCGCCGCCCGCGACGTGCAGGACGCCCGGCGTGCGCGCCGCGGCGATCGCGACCAGCGCGGGCGCCAGGTGGCCGGTGTACGTCGGGCAGCCGAGCTGGTCGTCGACGACGGTCAGCTCGTCGCGCGTCGCGGCCAGCCGCAGCATCGTGTCGACGAAGTTCTTGCCGTGCGGGCCGAAGACCCAGGACGTGCGGACGATCGCGTGGGCCGCCGGCGCGGCGGCGGCGACCGCGCGCTCGCCCGCCAGCTTGGAGCGCCCGTACGCGCCCAGCGGCCCGGTCGGGGCGTCCTCGGGGTAGGGGGAGGACGCGTCGCCCGGGAAGACATAGTCGGTCGACACGTGGACGACGTGCGCGCCGGCCTCGGCCGCCGCCGCGGCCACGTGCCCGGCGCCGTCGCCGTTGATCCGGGTCGCCTCGGCCTCGGCGGTCTCGGCGCCGTCGACGTCGGTCCAGGCCGCGCAGTTGATCACCGCGTCCGGCCGGG
>DATMGH010000209.1:0-1785 GCA_035555675.1 Solirubrobacter sp.
AGCCCGGTCGGCTCCGTCAGCCCGGCGGAGACCGCCGCCGCGCCGGTCATCGCGGTCGTCGCGACGGACCCGCGACCTCCAATCAGCCAGACACCAACCCGACGTTCAACGTTCATTTCCGACGACCCTTCGACACCGCACGAGCGTAGCGTCGTGCCTCTCCTCGCCTCATTGGAGGCAACTTTATGCTCCCTGTCAAGACCAAGTATGTTCGTTGTAAGGCAAAACAAATGCCCGAACATGCGCGACACTAGCGTGGCGCTGACCGGGCGACCACACGTTCACCGTACACGCGCGCGGAACGCTCTTGACCCCCACTTTTCGTCCACTACGATGCGGCCGCTCCGTGCCCGGCACGATCGGTCATACGACGGCGTTGCTCGCCGCACTGCTCGCGTTGACGCTCGCGGCGTGCGGCTCCGCGGAGCCGCCGGTGCCGCCGGCCGCGACCGAGGCCGAGGCCGAGGTGGCGACGCCGGCGCCGGTCGTCGAAGCCACGCCGCCGCCGGCGACCGGTGACAGCGGCGCGAGCCCCGCCATCAACTCGGTGACGGTCGACCCGGGTGACGGGACGATCGTGATCGGCACCGGGCCGGCGCTCTACCGGCTGGCGCCCGGCGCCAAGGAGGCGGAGCGGCTGACCGGCACGCTCGCCGGCGGGACCGTCTCCGGGAACCTCGTGGTGCGCTTCCGCGGCAAGGGTGACCTGCTCGCCTCCGGCCATCCGCAGGAGGGCGAGCTGCCGGAGAACCTGGGGCTGATCCATTCGGCCGACCACGGCTCGTCGTGGAAGCGCGTGGAGGGGCCGGAAGCCGATTACCACGAGCTCGAGATCGCGGGTGACACGATCCTCGGCGTGAACGCCGAGTCGCCGGACATCCAGGTCAGCCGCGACGGCGGCGCGACGTGGGAGACGCGCACGCCGCCGGCCGCGCCGATCGACGTCGTCGTCGATCCTGGCGACCCGTCGCACTGGGCGGTCTCGACCGAGCAGGGGACGTTCGTGTCCTCCAACGCCGGCGGATCCTGGCGGCCGCGGGACACGACGTTCGGCGCGCGGCTGGTCTGGCCGGCGCGGGACGCGCTCTACAGCGTCGACCGCAACGGCGCGGTCAGCGTCTCGCGTGACGGCGGCCGGAGCTTCAAGCGGCGCGGCGACGTCGGCGGCCTGCCGAGCGAGGTCAGCGCCGGCCGCGGCGGCGAGCTGCTCGCCGGCGTCGTCGGCGGGAAGATCCGCCGCTCGCGCGACGGCGGCCGCCGCTGGACGACCGTGGCCGTCCTGCGCTAAGCCTCGGCGACGCTGATCGACTTGATCAGCACCGGCGCGTCCGGGTAGTCCGTGCGCGGGTCGGTGAGGATCGCGCCGATCTTGTCGACGACGTCCTGGCCGCCGGTGACCTTGCCCAGCAGCGCGTAGTCGGGGTCGAGCTTGAGCGCGTCGTCGCCGGTCGCGACGAAGAACTGGGACCCGGACGTGCCCCGCTTGGCGTCGCCGGACTTGGCCATCGCCACCGTGTACTTCTCGTACTTGGTGGTGCGCGGCGGCGCCTCGACGACCGCGTAGCCCGGGCCGCCGGTGCCGTTGTGCTTCGGGTCGCCGCCCTGGATCACGAAGCCGGGGATGATGCGGTGGAACAGCAGCCCGTCGTAGAAGTGCTGGTCGGCCAGGAACTTGAACGACGCGGAGGTCTTGGGCGCGGCTTCGGGATCGAGCGTGATCTGGAAGCTGCCGCAGTTGGTCTCCACGGTCGCGACGTACGTGCGCGCGGGGTCCAGCGGCTCGCC
>DATMGH010000210.1:0-34497 GCA_035555675.1 Solirubrobacter sp.
CTGGCTGGCCCGTACCGATCAGGTTCGAGTTGGCGCGTTGGTGGGGGTGTGTCCGGAAACTCGCCTGACAGGCGACCGAGCGGCCACACCCCACCGCGGACGGTCGATCGCTCGCGTACGCCGATCACGGCGTTCTCACCGGCCGCGCGGCTCCACAACCCTCCCCCCACCTACTGGAGGACTTCGCCGTCCGCGACGGTCCGCGGGCCCTGGACTCGCACGTCGCCGCGGGCGACGACGCCCGCGCCGAAGCGCACGTCGCCCTCGACCTCGAAACGGTCGCACTCGACCAGCGACGGCGGGCCGTCCGGGAAACGCGCCTCGAAGTCGCCCAGCAGCTTGTAATGGGCCGGGTCGAGCGCCACGAACGGCGGCGTCTCGCGCCCGCCCGCGAGCACGACGCGCGCGTCGGACGTGAGCGCGTACGCGTCCGAGCGCAGGGCGAGCAGGTCGTCCGTGGTCTTGACCGGCGCGAACCGGGTACGCGGGACGCGCAGCGCGCGGGCGCCCTCGAAGACCTCGATCGCCGCACCCATCGCGGTCTCGATCTGGAACACCGCCGGCGAGGAGGGGTCGGACGGGTCGACCGTCTTGCGGTTGCGGATCAGCGGCAGCCCGAGCACGCCGTCGCGCTCGCGCAGCGCGGCGTCGAGCGCGCGCAGGTCGAGCCACAGGTTGTTGGTATTGACGAACCGGTGGCGCGTGATGTCCTGCAGCGCGGCCAGGTCCGCTTCCGGCGTCTGCGCGGTCTCGCGCAGCACGAGCCGCCCGTCCGCGCGCCGCCGCGCCAGGTGGCCGCCCTTGCGGTCGGCCTCCGTGCGGTCGGTGACCTCCATCGCGAACGGCACGCGCTCGGCGCGCAGCCAGGCGAGGATGCGCGAGTCCAGCACGGCGCCCAGGTTGTCCGAGTTGGCCATGAACGCGTACTCGTAGCCCTGCTCGAGCAGCGCCGCCAGCAGGCCCGAGGAGAGCAGTGCCGTGTAGAGGTCGCCGTGGCCGGGCGGGCACCACTCCAGGCCGGGGTCGCGCGGCCAGGACGCGGGCTCCAGGCCGTCCACCAGCAGCTTCGGCTCCTTGTTCTGGAGGAAGTCGAGCGGCAGGCCGGCGGCGAGCTCGGGGTACGCCTCGAGCGCCGCCAGCGAGTCGGCGCGCGTCGAGAACGAGTCCATCAGCACCAGCGGCAGCCGCACGTCGTGCGCGGTCCGCAGCGCCAGCACCTGGCGCACGATCACGTCGAGGAAGCTCAGCCCGTCCTTGGCCTCCAGCAGCGACTTCGCGCCGGTCAGGCCCATGCTCGTGCCGAGCCCGCCGTTGAGGCGCAGCACGATGGCGGACTCCAGCGCCGTGCGCTCGGCCGCCAGGTCCGACGGCAGCGCGTCGAGCTCGACGGGGTCGTCGACCGGCTCGATCGAATCCTCGGGCAGCAGCCCGGTCTCGCCCGCTTCGAGCTGGTGGTAGTAGTGCTCGAACGCGCGGACGGCGGCGTCCGCGACGCCCTCGGCCCGCATCTTCTCGACGCTGGCCCGCAGCCCTTCGTCGCTCACCGGGCTGATCCTAGCCGCGCGCGGAACGCGCCCGCGCCCAGGACGTCCGCGCCGCGCGCCCGCACGCGCGCGGCGAGCGCGGCGTCGGACGTCACCACGACGTCACCCGCGCCGGCCAGCCGCGCGATCTCGTCGTCGGCCGCGTCGCGCCCGCGCCGTGGCGCGCGCACGACGGTCACGCCCGCGCGCGTGCCGAGCAGGTCGTCCGGGCCCGCGTCGAGCACGACGGTCACGGCGCGCTCGCCCGCCCACGCGCGCACGTCGGCGACCAGCCGCCTCACCGCCCCCTCACGATCGCGCCACCAGCCGTCAGGTCTCGAACCAATCACGTTCATGGCATCGATGAACCAGCGTTCGGGTGGCACGATTCCGGGCGTCCGTTCGTCAGAGCGGGCAGATCGTCTCTCAGGGGAGGCACATTGATGATCTCGCGCGGACGCTTCGTCCGCTTCGCGGCCGCCGCCACGGCGGCCGGCTTCGCGCTGCCCGCCGCCGCCCAGGCGGCGGGGACGTACATCGTCCAGCTCAAGGACGACCCACTCGCGTCCTACACGGGCGGCACCAACGGCATCCCGGGCACGAGCCCCAAGGTCACGGGGCGCAAGCTCAAGCCGGACTCGGCGCCCGGCCTCGACTACCGCTCCTACCTGGCGAGCCGCCAGAAGGCGGTGCTCGACCGGGTGCCGGGCGCTGCGGCGCTCGACTCCTACCGGTTCGCGTTCGCCGGGTTCGCGGCGAAGCTGAGCGCCGCGCAGGCCGAGCGCGTGCGCAAGGACGCGCGGGTCGCGCGCGTGTTCGACGACACGCTGCTGCACCCGACCGCGGCGGCCGGTGATCCCGACGCCCGGCTCGGCGGCTTCAACGGCGACGGCGCGTCCTACCTGCGCCTGACCGACCCGGTCGCCGGCCTGTGGCAGCGGCTCGGCGGCCCGGTCAGCCGCAACGGCGCCGGCGCGGGCGTGATCGTCGGCGTCATCGACACCGGCATCCAGCCCGGGCACCCGAGCTTCGCCGACCGCGGCAAGGGCTACATCGGCCAGTCCTATCAGGCGCCCGCGGTGTGGGACGGCGCCTGCCAGTCCGGCGACGGCTTCTCGGTCTCGGACTGCAACAACAAGCTGATCGGCGCGCGCTACTACGTCGACGGGTTCGGGCGCGACAACCTCGACCCGAAGTCGCACCTGTCGCCGCGCGACGACGAGGGCCATGGGACGCACACG
Source organism: Solirubrobacter sp. (assembly GCA_035555675.1). Classification (GTDB taxonomy): domain Bacteria; phylum Actinomycetota; class Thermoleophilia; order Solirubrobacterales; family Solirubrobacteraceae; genus Solirubrobacter. Next base: position 2,765 of record DATMGH010000210.1, read on the forward strand.
GCGTCGACCGCGGCCGGCAACTACGGCGTCGATCCCGTGATCGACGGCAACGACCTCGGCGTGGACGTGATCTCCGGGATCGCGCCGCGCGCGTACGTCGCGATGTACAAGGTCTGCTGGGAGGGCAACGAGGTGACGTCGCCCGCCGGCTGCTCGACCGCGGACTCGGTGAAGGCGATCGACGACGCGGTGGCGGACGGCGTGGACGTCATCAACTACTCGGTCGGGTCGGACACCTCGACGATCCTGACCGCGGACTCCTACGCGTTCCTGGGCGCGTCCGACGCGGGCGTGTTCGTGGCCAACTCGGCCGGGAACGCCGGGCCGGGCGCGGGGACGGTCGGCTCGCCGGCGTCGGTGCCGTGGCTGACCACCGTCGGCGCGAGCACGCTGGCGCGCGCGTTCATCTCCGACGTGACCATCCGGGGCGCGGGGGAGACGTTCACCCTGCACGGCGCGTCGGTGACCAACGCGCTGCCGGCGACGCCGGTGGTCGACGCGGCCGCCGCGGGCCTGCCGGGCAAGGACGCGTCGCTGTGCCGGGCGGGGGAGCTCGACCCGGCGAAGGTCGCCGGCAAGGTCGTGCTGTGCCTGCGCGGGGACAACGCGCGGATCGACAAGAGCCTGCAGGTGCGCGACGCGGGCGGGGTGGGGATGATCCTCTACAACGCGTCCGACGCGCAGGACCTCGACACCGACACGCACTGGGTGCCGAGCGCGCACGTCAGCTTCACCGACGGGTCACGCGTGAAGGCGGCGCTGGCGCGCGGGCCGGTGACCGCGGCGTTGACGCAGGGCCGCGCCGCGGCGGCGCAGCCGCGCGTGATGGCGGCGTTCTCCTCGCGCGGGCCGCAGACCGCGATGCCGGACCTGGCCAAGCCGGACGTGACCGCGCCCGGCGTGCAGATCCTGGCCGGCGCCGCGGACCAGCCGGCGCCGACGACGCTGCTGCGCCCCGGCTTGTTGTTCCAGGCGATCCAGGGCACGTCGATGGCGTCGCCGCACGTCGCGGGCGCGGCCGCGCTGCTCACGCAGGCGCACCCGACGCTGTCGCCGGCCGAGCTGAAGTCCGAGCTGATGCTCACGGCGAACCCGGACATGGTCAAGGAGGACGGCTCGACGCCCGCGGGCGTGTTCGACCGCGGGTCGGGCGAGATCGACCCGAACCGCGCCGTGGACTCCGGCCTGGTGCTCGACACCACGACCGCGGACTACGTGTCCTACATCGAGTGGGTCGACCCGACGTTCTTCGACGGGGACCTGCCGCAGACGCGGCCGAGCGACCTGAACCTGCCGTCGATCTCGTTCAGCCAGTTCGCGGGGCGCGAGCAGACGACACGGGTCTTCAGGAGCGTCGACTCGACCGCGACGCGCTGGACGGTGTCCTTCGAAGGGCTGCCGGGCGTGAGCGCCGCGGCCTCGACCGGGCAGTTCTTCACGATCAAGCCGGGGCAGACGCAGCCGATCACGGTGACGCTGCGGGAGACGACCGCGCCGGTGAACGCCTACGTGTCCGGCGCGCTGGTGCTGACGAGCGGCGCGCGGACGCTGCGCGTGCCGATCTCGGTGCGGCCGATCCCGGTCGCGGCGCCGGCGACGGTGAGCGTGAACGCGGCGGCGGCCAGCGGGTCGCAGCCGATCACGGTGACCACGGGCGCGACCGGGCCGCTGTCCGGCGTGGGCTGGGGCCTGGCGGCGGCGGACGTGCACGCGGCGCAGCGGATCTCGGCCACGACCGGCGATCCGGACCCGAGCGGCGCTGACCCCGGCACGCAGCTGTTCCCGCTGACGGTGCCGGCTGGCGCGCAGCTGGTGTCGGCGAAGCTGTCCAACGTGGACGGCGGGTCGCCGAACACCGACCTCGACCTGTACCTGTACCGCGACGACGACGGCGACGGGGACTTCTCCAACGCCACGCTGGTCGCGGTGTCGGGCAGCTCGGGGTCCGACGAGGACCTGGCGGTGGCGCTGCCGCGGGCCGGGGCCTACGCGGTGGCGGTGGTCGGGTTCACGACCGCGCCCGGCGGCTCGGTCTACGACCTCTCGACCTGGGTCGTGAACGATCCGTCGCCCGACGACGCGTCCAATCCGCCGGCGATCACCGTGACCGGGGACGGGCCGGCGACCGCGGGCGTGCCGGTGACGCTGACGCTGAACTGGTCGGGCGTCGACGCGCCGGGGCTATACCGCGGGCTGGCGACCTACCACGCGAGCGCGACGCCGACGACGGCGAACATCGCGGCGTACTCGCTCGTGCAGGTGAGCCGGGGCGGTGACGCGCCGGCGCCGGCCGCGCCGGGAGCGGCTCCGCTGAGCGAGCCGGTCGCGGCGCTCGGTGAGGTCGCACCGCCGCCGGCGGCGGACGGTGCCGCGCCGTCCTCCAGCGGCGTCGCGCCCTCGTCCGGCGGTGTCGCGCCGGCGTCCACCCGGGTCGTGACGCTGCGCTCGGCGACGCTGCGCGGGCGCGTGCTGACCCTGCGCCTGCGCGGCGCCCAGGCGGGCACGGTGCGGGTGTCGGTCAAGCGCGGCGCGCGGTTCGTCGCGCGCTCGGCGTCCCGCCGCGTCTCAACCGCGACGCGCACGGTCCGCCTGAAGCTCGACCGGCGGCTCGCGCGCGGCACCTACACGGTGAAGGTGATCGCGGGCAAGCGCACGGTCGGCGCGCTCAAGCTCAAGGCGCGCTGAACCGGCGGCGCGGGGCGGCGTTCCGGCGCCGCCCCGCGCCCCACCAGGGGTCTGACCCTGAAATGCAGGGGTCTGACCCCTGAAATGTGAAATATCAGTTGGGGCGCCGCTCAAGTCCTGTGGACGGACGGCCGATGGGGTGGACAACCCATGCGTGTCGACACGTCCCTCCTCCAAGGCATCGCGGCCTCGACGCAGGCCAACGCGACTGCGCTCAAGTCCACCGGAACCACGACCTCGTTCTCGAGCGCGCTGAAGTCGGCCGCCGCGAAGGAGACGACGAAGCCCGTGCCCGGGCAGAACTACGCCGAGATCCTGACCGGGTCGCGCGCTGGCATGTACGTCAACACCGGCGGCGGGCCGCGCGCCGGCGAGGCGTTCGTGCTGGTCAAGGGCGACAACGGCACCGAGCAGCACATCTACGGCACCGGCAAGGACCGCAAGGTCGTGACCGTGAAGTCGTCGTCGGGTACGAGCGACTCGGCGGACGCCACGTCCTCGAGCGAGGAGGAGCGCACCTCACCGGTCGCGGGGCGCCCGTACGCGGACATCCTCAACGGCCCGCGCAAGGACCTCTACCTGAACACGAGCGGCAACGCACGTGACGGGCAGACGTTCGTGCTCGTCGTGCGCGGCGAGAAGGAGTACCACGTCTACGGCACGGGCAAGGACCGCCAGGTGTTCATGGTCAAGGCCAAGCCGGCCGCCGACACCTCGACGTCGACCGACACCTCGAGCCCGGACACGACGTCCGGCACGGCGACGCCCACCGGTCCGCTCGTCACCGACGGCACGTCCTCCTAGCCGCGGCCGGGGGCGAACTCGGCGGGGATCTCCGGGCGGCGCCCGAGCAGCAGATCGGCGACCAGGCGCGCCGACGCCGGCCCGAGCGTGATGCCCCACGCGCCGTGGCCGCTCGCCACGGCCACCCGCGCCGGCTCGTCCAGCCAGCCCAGGAACGGGCGGCCGTCGTGCGACCGCGGCCGCGCGCACGCGCGCAGCCCGCGCCGGCTCGCGCCGCGGAGCGCGGGCAGGAACCGCGTGGCGTGCTCGACGATCACCGGCGCGACGGCCCCGGCGTCCGGGCGCTCGGCCGTGAACGTCGAGCCGATCGCGGAGATCCCGCGCGCGGTGACCGCGCTGAAGAGCGCCGGCGGGGCGCCGCCGGCGCTCGTGAGCGCTTCGATCCCGGCCTCCTCCATCACGTGCGTCGGCGCCCCGGGCAGCTCGAACTCCACGACCACGCCCCATTGGGCCTGGACAGGAAGATCGCCGCCGCCGTACGCGGCGGGCGTCCACGGGCCGGCGGCCAGCGCGACCGCCCCCGCGGGACGGCGCTCGCCGCCCACGATCACACCACCGGGCGCGACGTGCGCCTCGGCGCCGAGCTCGATCCGCGCGCCGGCCTCGCGGGCGCGGGCGGCGAACGCGTTCGCCGCCGCCGCGGGCGGGACCGGGCGGCCCGTCTCCAGCCGCCACGCCGCGAGGCCGTCGGCCAAAGCGGGCTCGGCGGCGCGCAGCTCGGCGCCCTCGAGCCGCGTGGGACGCAGCTCGGGGAAGCCCGCGGGCGCCGGACCGAGCCGCTCCGGCTCGGCGACCAGCAGCAGCCCGGCCGGATCCGCCGGCAGCTCGAACCCGCGCCCGAGCCCCGCGTAGTGCGACAGCGACTCCTCGTAGAGCCCGACCAGCGCGGCGTCGAGCGGATGCTGCACGACCCCGCTGTTGCGCCCGGACGCGCCGGCGGCGATCGCCTCGCGCTCGAACAGCGTCACGCTCGCGCCGCCCTCGGCGAGGAACGCGGCCAGCGCGCACCCCACGATGCCGCCGCCCACGACCGCGATGTCGGGCGCGCCGCCGCTCACGGCCGCCGCGCGGTGGTCGGCGCCGGCGAGGCCGGCGCGCGCGGCGAGGCGGCCGCGGCCGCGAGCTCTCGCTCCGCCGCCGCGAGCGCCGCGGGCGTGTTCACGCTCGCGACCAGCCGCGCCGGATCGCCGAAGGCGGACACGTCGAACGGGGCCGGCGCGAGCGCGGCGAGCGTCCGCCGCAACGACCACTCCTCCGCCAGCGCGGCCTCGAGCACCGAGAGCTGCGACGGCTCGTAGCGCCCCGGGAACGGCTCGCGCCGCCCGTCGACGACCGGCACCGCCGGCTCCGGCGCGTCGACCAGCGCCCGCAGCAGCGCCCCCGTGACGAACGGCTGATCGCACGCGACCGCGACGACCGGCGTTCCCCGCGACAGCGCACAGACCAGCCCGCACCACGGGTGAAACAGCGCGTCCGGCTCGACCCACACCGGCACGTCCACCGCCGGCAGCTCCGTCGAGCGCTTGGCCACGACCACCGCGTCCAGCCCCGCGGCCGCGTCCAGCACCCGCGTCACCAGCGGCACGCCGCCCAGGACCGCCGCCGGCTTCGCGCCGCCGAGCCGGCTCCCGCGCCCACCCGCCAAGACGGCGACGATCGTCACGTTCCGATCACGTCCGCGCCGAGCAGCTTGCGCAGCTTCACCTGCAGCTGCAGCGGCGAGAACGGCGTCGCGAGCCGCTCGTCCGCCGCCGCCGCGCGGGGATCGCTGGCCCCGCTCTCGTCGACCACGAGCAGCACTTTCGAGTCGCACGTCTCCGGGTCCGCTCGCAGCGCGGTCATGACGTCCGCGGCCCCCGCGATCACCACGTCCGGTCGCGCCGACCGCGCCGCGTCCAGCGCACCCGCTCCCGCGCTCTCGCGCACCTCGACCCGCCCGCCGAGCGCCACGTGCGCGATCGCCCGCGTGGACGCGTCCACCCCCGCCAGCAGCACCCGCGACCGGCGCAGCCCGGCGGACGGCCGCGGCGGCGACGTCTCCGCCAGCGGCCCGCCGGCGTCGACCGCCGCGCGCGCCGCGGCCATGAGGTCCGCGCACGTCTCGAACCGCCGCTCCGGGGACTTGTCCAGCGCCCGGGCGATCACGTCGTCGAGTGCCGCCGGGAGCTCGCCGAACACCCGCGACGGCTTCGGCGGCGGCTCCGACAGGTGCGCGTAGATGACCGCGACGTCGGTGTCGCGCTCGTAGGGCATCCGCCCGGTCAGGCAGTGGTAGAGCACGCACCCGAGCGAGTAGACGTCGCTGCGCCCCGTCACCTCCCGCCCCTCGATCTGCTCCGGCGCCACGTAGTGGATCGTCCCCACGACGTCCCCGACCAGCGTCACCTGCGTCCCGCCCACGCGCTTGGTCAGCCCGAAGTCGGTCAGGTACGCGTGCCGTCCGGAGATCAGCACGTTCGCGGGCTTGACGTCGCGGTGGACGAGCCCGCGCTCGTGCGCGGCGTCCAGGGCCTCGCCGAGCTGCCGGCAGACGTCGATCGCCCGGTACGGCTTCAACCGCCCCTCCGCCGCCAGCATCCGCGCCAGGTCGGACCCTTCGATGTACTGCATCGCCAGGTACAGCGTCCCGTCGACCTCGCCCGCGTCGTAGACCGTGACGATGTTCGGATGCGCGAGCTCGGCCGCGATCCGCGCCTCGCGCGCGAAGCGCTCCCGGAACCCGGACGACGCCGCGTGGTCGGGCGCGATCAGCTTCAGCGCCGCCTGACGCCCGAGGCTCAGGTGCGTCGCCCGGTAGACCACGCCCATCCCGCCGCGGCCGATCGGCGCGTCGATCCGGTAGCCGGCGACGACGGTGCCGATACGCCGATCGTCGCTCGCGTCCGCCATGATGGCGACCAGTATGGACGACGGGGATGCGCTCGCGGGCCTGCGGCTGCTCGTCGCCGGGTCCGACCTGGCGGCGGTGCAGGCCGCCCAGACACGGCTGGCGGCGCTCGGCGCCGACGCCATCGCGTTGGCCGGTGACGTCGACGCGCTCGCCCGCGCGGCGGCCGCTTCGCCGCCGACCGCGGTCGTCGCGGTCGACGGCGGCGACGCGCTGCGCGAGCGGCTGGACCCGTTCGACCTCAAGGCCGGCCCGCCCGTGCTGGACCTCCACGCCCTCACCCGGGAGGACGACGCGATCGGCGCCGTCACGGCCGCGCGGCTGCGCGCCGTCGTCGGCCAGCGCGGCCTGCGTGCGCGCCAGGCCGAGCTCGAGGCGGCGCTGGCCGCCCAGGCGCTGACGCGTCGCCGCGACGCCGAGGCCACCCACCAGGACCTGCTCCAGCGGCTCCTGCGCGCCGCGATCTACCGCGACGACAACACGTACGAGCACACCCAGCGCGTCGCCGACCTCGCCGCCCGCCTCGCCCGCGCGCTCGGCCTCCCGCCGCACACCGTCAGCCTGATCCACCGCGCCGCGCCGGTGCACGACCTGGGCAAGATCGCGATCCCGGACTCGATCCTGCTCAAGCCCGGCCGGCTGACCGAGGAGGAGTTCGAGGTCGTCAAGACGCACGCCGTGCTCGGCGCGCGCGTGCTCGCCGGCGGCGACGCGGACGTCCTGAGCGTCGCCGAGCAGATCGCCCGCCACCACCACGAGCGCTGGGACGGCGCCGGCTACCCGGCGGGGCTGCAGGGCGAGGCGATCCCGGTCGCCGCCCGGCTCGTCCACCTGGCCGACGTCTTCGACGTGCTCGTGCACGAGCGCCCGTACAAGGAGTCGTGGACCGTCGAGGCGGCGATCGCGGAGATCGAGCGCGGCGCCGGCACCGATTTCGATCCCGCGGCAGTACGTGAGTTCAGCCGGCTCGGAGTGGCCGGATTGCAGGTCTGACGACGGCTGCCGATAACCGGGGGCGTGAGCCCTCGGTTCATCGTCCCCTTCATCCTCGCCGTGCTGCTGGCGGTCCCCGCGACCGCGTCCGCCGCGCCCAGCGTCTGCGGCGTCGACCTCGGCCCGTACGCACCCGCCGCGCAGGACCAGACCGCCGTCCCGAACAGCGACTGGCAGCCGGGCGTGCCCGCCGGCACGGTCGACGTCCCGCTGGCCGGCGACGCCGACGTGGACAAGTTCGAGTACAAGGTCGACTGCGGCAGCGCGATCCCGGTCAACACCGCGCCCGGCACGGCCACGATCACCGGCCAGGGCGCGATCCGCTTCACGCACCGCGCGCACGACGCCGTCACCGACACGTGGACCGACTGGGTCGACGAGTGGGTCCGGATCGACTCCGGCGCGCCGGCGAACACGACGCCCGCGATCAGCACCGACTGGCGCAAGGGTCCGGCCACGTTCCCGCTGACCGCCACCGACACCACGTCGCCCGTGCACACCGAGTGGCGCGTCGACGGCGGGTCCTGGACGAGCTCCGCCTCCGCGCTGGTCAACGGCACCGGCGCGCACACGCTCGACACCGCCGCGGTCGACGCCGCCGGCAACCGCACCGAGCGCACCGACGTCGTCAGCATCGACAACGACCCGCCGCTGGACAGCACCGACACGGCGCCGGTCGGCTGGCAGAACCAGCCGGTCAGCCTGACCGTCGACGGCACCGACGCGCATTCGGGCGTCGCCCGTATCGAGTGGCAGATCGACGCGCAGACGCCCGGCTCCGGGCCGGACGGCACCGTCGTCCAGATCGCGACGCAGGGCATGCACGTCTTCCGCACGCGCGCCGTCGACCGTGTCGGCAACGCGTCCGCCTGGCGCGCGCAGGACGTGTGGGTCGACATCGCCGGCCCGGTCGACACCACCGTCGTCCCCACCACCTGGTTCACCACGCCGACCGTCCCGATCGACATCACCGCCGAAGAGGACGAGTACGGCATCAAGAGCATCGAGTGGCGCCTCGACGGCCAGCCCGGCGGGACCGTCATGTTCCCGCTCAACGACACGGTGCCGGTCACGGTCGCCGGCGACGGCATCCACCAGCTCGAGGTGCGCGTCACCGACAACGACAACCGCGTGCTGGACTGGCACACGCACCTGGTCAAGATCGACACCGTCCACCCGACGGACCTGACCACGGTCTCCTCCGGCTGGCTCCCGTACTCCTCCCTGAACGTCAACGTCCGCGGCACCGACGCGAACGCCGGCATCGAGCGCGTCGAGTGGCGCATCGACGGCGCCGACGCCGAGAGCGCTCCCGGCGCCGCGCACGACGTCACGGTCTCCGGCGACGGCGTGCACACGCTCGAGACGCGCGTGGTCGACAACGCCGGCCTGGTCAGCGCCTGGACCGCGCGCACGATCAAGCTCGACGCCACCGCGCCGACCAACACCACGCCGCTGGCCGATCCCGGCTGGCGCAACACGCCCTACGCGGTCGTGCTCGACGGCGCCGACGCCGGCTCCGGCGTGGCGTCCGTCGGCTGGAAGGTCAAGCTCGACGGCCAGCCCGAGGGCGCCGAGCACGTCGGCACCGCGGGCACGGAGAAGGCGACGATCAATGTGGACGGCTCGCACGTCCTCAACACCCGCGTGCGCGACATCGGCGGCACGGCGTCCGCCTGGCGCACGGAGCTGATCCAGATCGACCGCGTCGCGCCGGCCGACGGCACCGTCTATCCGACCGCGCCGGTCGCCAACCGGCACGTGATCACGTTCGCGCCGACCGACGACCGCTCGGGCGTCGCGGCGGTCGAGTACAAGCTCGACGGCGGCGCTCCCACGTCCGCCTCGTCGGTCAAGATCACCGGCGCGGGCGACCACACGCTCGCCGTCCGCGTGCGCGACAACGCCGGCAACTGGAGCGCCTGGGGCTCGCACACGGTCACGGTCGTGCTCGGGCCGGACACCACGGCGCCGACCGACAACACCACGGTCCCGGCGCAGTGGGTCACGTCCGCCTGGACGGTGACGGTCGCGGCCGAGGACGACATCGACGGCGTCGGCATCGACTACGTCGAGTGGCGCGTGGACGACGAGCCGATCAGGACCGGCCCCGCCGGCAGCACGTTCACGGTCTCCACCGACGGCGTGCACGACATCGCCACGCGCGTCTGGGACAAGGCCGGCAACCTGTCCGACTGGAAGGTCCAGACGCTGCGCGTGGACACGACCAAGCCGGTCGACGCGACCGCGCTGCCGTCCGGCTGGGCGGCCTCGCGCGCCGTCACGCTCGCGGCCAGCGACGCCGCGTCCGGGATCGACCGGATCGTCTACACCGTGACCGGCGCGGGGACGCTCAGCGGCCAGTTCGGCGCCGGCGGCGGCACGCTCACGCTGCCCGCGGACGGCACCTACACGCTCACCTACAACGTCTACGACGTCGCCGGCCAGCGGCTCACGCGCTCGGTCACCTACAAGGTCGACACGGTCGCGCCGGTCAACACGTCCGCCGCCGCGCCGACCGCGTGGCAGACCGCCGCGCTCTCGCTGCCCTTGACCGGCACCGACGCGCTGTCCGGCGTCGACCACGCCGAATGGCGCGTGGCCGGCGGCGACGTCCACACGGGCACGCCCGCGGTGGTCTCGACGCAGGGCTCCCAGACGCTCGAGACGCGCGTCGTCGACAAGGCCGGCAACGCGTCGAGCTGGCGCGCGGAGACGGTCAAGGTCGACACGACCAAGCCGGTCAACACGACCGCGGCGGTGACGGTGCCCTGGCGCAAGTCCACGTTCACCACCACGGTCAGCGGCAGCGACGCGCAGTCCGGCGTGGCGCGCACCGAGTACCGGGTGGACGGCGGGAGCGTCGTCAGCGGCAGCGCGGTGTCGATCGCGGCCGAGGGCGCGCACACGCTCGAGACGCGCGTGGTCGACGTCGCCGGCAACGCGTCCGACTGGCGCGCGGACGCGGTCGGGATCGACAAGACCGTTCCCGTGCTCGCGGTCGACTGCGGGCCGAGCACGTGGCGCAACACGGTGCCGGTGTGCGCGGTGACGGCGTCCGGCGGCCCGTCCGGGCTGCCGACGCTGACCGCCGCGATCGGCGGCGGCACCCCGGTCGCGGTGACCGGCGGCCGCTTCGCGGTCGACGCGGACGGCGCGTCGACGATCACCTTCCAGGCCGTGGACGGCGCCGGCAACCAGGCGTCCGCGCGGGCGGACGTCAAGGTCGACCGGGCGCCGCCGAGCGTGTCGGTCAAGTGCGCCGCGGGCGCCGGGGTGCTGTGGGTCTGCACCGTGACGGGCGCGGACGGGCTCTCCGGCATCGGCGGCCTGTCCTGGTCGCTCAACGGCTCCGCGCCGGCCGCGGTCGGCCCGGGTGGGTCGTTCTCGGTCCCGAAGGGCACGGTCGTCGCCTACGCGAGCGACGCGGCCGGGAACGCGGCGGCCTCGCCGCCGGTCAAGCTCGCCGAGCGCTCGGCCGCGCCGTCCGGTGGCGGCGCGGATGCGTCGACGCCGCGCTCGACCAGCGAGGCGGTGCTGCTGCGCAAGAGCGCGAAGGCCTCGCGGCTGGTCGGCCAGCTGTCGATCGCGGCGCTGCCGACCAAGACGACGCTCGACCTGCGGCCGCTGGCGCTCGGCAAGGGCAAGTTCCGGTTCACCTTCAAGGTCACCCTGGACGGCAAGCGCAAGACCGTCACCAAGACGCAGACCACCCGGTCCGGCTACTCGAAGCGGATCCGGGTCACCGTCGGCGCGGGCGCGAAGGCGTCGGTGGCGCTGACGATCGCCAGGCGCTCGGGCAAGCGCTGGGTGACGTACGCGGGCGCGACGGCGAAGTTGTGAGCGGCGCTTGACGATTCCGGCTCGCTTGCAACAATCGTGGCAAGCGAGCTAGGGAGCGTGTTGCGCATGTCCGCAGAGGCCAGGGTCCTCGTCGTCGCCAACAAGACCGCCGCCACCCCCGCCCTGATCGAGGCCGTGCGCGCACGCGCCGCGCGCGGGCCCGCGACGTTCACGCTGCTGGTGCCGAACGCCGCCCACGGGCTGCACCGGCTGATCGACCCGGAGGACCAGGAGCAGGCCGAGGCCGCGCAGACCCTGGAGCTCGCGCTCCCGCTGCTCGAGCAGGCGGCCGGCGGGCCGGTCGAGGGCATGATCGGCGTGCCGGAGCCACTCGCGGCGATCCAGGACGCGGTCAACCTGTACGGGTTCGACGAGCTGATCATCTCGACGCTGCCGCAGCGCGTGTCGCGCTGGCTCAAGCTCGATCTGCCGTCGAAGGCGTCCGGGCTGGGGCTGCCGGTGACGACCGTGACCGCCACCGAGCGCATCACGGTTTGACTAGCCTGGGGGCTGTGTCCCCTTTCTGGATCTGGATGCAGGTGCTGATCGTCGTGTGCGTGATCGCCAGCCTCGTCATCGCGCTGATCAAGCTCTGAGCGCGCCGTGTTCCGTTCGATCGTGGTGGGAACCGACGGATCCGACACGGCGGGCAAGGCCGTCGAGGAGGCGACCGACCTGGCCAAGGCGGTCGGCGCGGGGCTGTGCCTCGTCTCGGCCTACGAGCCGGTCCCGCAGGCGCGCCTGCGCGAGGAGGCGCGGCAGATCCCGGCCGACCTGCAGTGGATGATCAACCCGCGCGAGGAGGTCGACGCGACGCTCGCCGCCGCCGCCGACCGGGTGCGCGCGGCCGGCGTCGAGGTGGAGACGTTCGCCCGCGAGGGGGACCCGGCGGACGCGATCCTGGACGTCGCCGAGGAGCGCGACGCGGACCTGATCGTGGTCGGCAACAAGGGGATGACCGGCGCGCGCCGGTTCCTGCTCGGGTCGGTCCCGAACAAGGTCTCCCACCACGCGCCCTGCTCCGTCCTGATCATCCGGACGACCTAAAGCCCGCCTAAAGGGGCCAGGCCCCTTTAGGTTTGCTTAAGTCACTGGGATCGCCGGGTCGGTCGCCCGGCCGGCGTCGACCAGGCCCGCCCCGTAGTGCGGGTCGGGGCCGGGCACGCCGAGGTCGCGCGCGGTCTGCTCGAGGCGGCGCGTGATCTGGTCCGGCGTCGGCTTCGGGCCGAGGACACCGGACGCGATCACCAGCGCCGCGGTGGCGCTGACGTGCGGCGCCGCCATCGACGTGCCGACGTAGCCGCTGGGGAAGCCGAACAGGCGCCGGCTCGAGCCGCGGTAGGTCATCTGGTAGATGTCGGCGCCCTTCGCCTGGCCGGGACGGCAGTTGGGGTCGCCCGGGATCCGGGCGTCGGGGCCGCCGCCGGGCGCGACCAGGTCCAGACCGGCGCCCTCGTTGGAGAAGTTCGACCGGCAGCCGTGCTCGGTCGTCGCGCCGACCGCCAGCACCATGCTCGCGCGCGCCGGGTACGCGACCGTCTCCTCCTCCTCGTTGCCGGCCGCGCCGACCACCAGCACGCCCTTGTGGCGCGCGTAGCGCAGCGCGCTCATGACGTTCGGGATATCCGCCCCGAGCACGCCCGCGCCGAACTCGAAGGACAGATTGATGACGTTCGCGCCGCGGTCGACCGCGAAGCGGATGCCCTTGGCGATCGCGGTCGTGCGGCCCTCACCCTCGGCGTCCAGGACGCGCACGGGCAGGATCGTCGCCCCGTACGCGACGCCGGTCAGCCCGATGCCGTTGTTGGCGGTCTCGGCGATCGTGCTCGCGACGTGCGTGCCGTGCCCGTTCTCGTCGACCGGGTACGGGTCGTCGTCGACGAAGTCGTAGCCGCGCCGGAAGCGCTTCGGGTTGAGGTCCGGGGAGCGCTTGTAGCGGCCGAGGTCGCGGTAGGCGACGCCGGTGTCGAGCACGGCGACCACCACGCGCGCGCCGCCGGGGCGGCCGACCGCGTTCAGGTGGTCCCACGCCGTCGGGGCGTCGATCCCCGCGATCGGCGACGTGAGGTTCCACTGCATCGCCGCCCAGCCGGAGCCGCGCCCCGGGTCGTTCGGGATGAAGCTGGCGTGCGCAAGCCACTGGGGGCGGGCGCTGGTGACGTCGCCGCGCCGCTCGAGCGTGGCGATCGTCTGGGTGACGGTCCGGTCCGGCGGGACCTTGACCGACCGCTCGCGACCGTCCGCGTAGTGGACGAGCACGCTGTGCGGGTCGTAGTCGCGACCGGGAACCGGCGCGGCATGGGCAGGCGCCGCCGTGGCGGCGCCGGCGAGCAGGGCGATCAGTATGGGAAGCAGGCGGGCGCGGGCCACGAACGTACGAACATAATCGGCACGACTAAGTTGCACCACAACGACGATGAACAACTGATGCGGGCCGCGCTCGCGGAAGCGACGCTCGCGCTCGAGCACGCCGACGTGCCGGTCGGCGCCGTGATCGTGGACGCCGACGGCGCCGTGATCGCGACCGGCCACAACGAGCGCCAGCTGCTGCAGGACCCGAGCGCGCACGCCGAGATGCTCGCGATCCGGGCGGCCGCGGAGCGGATCGGCTCCTGGCGGCTGCTGGACACGACCCTCTACGTGACGCTCGAGCCGTGCGCGATGTGCGCGGGCGCGATCGTCCTGGCCCGCATCCCGCGCGTCGTCTACGGCACCGCGGACCCGAAGGCGGGCGCCGCCGGCTCGGTCCTCGACATCCTCGCCGAGCCGCGCCTGAACCACCGCCCGGCGGTCACCGGCGGCGTGCTCGCGAGCGAGTGCGCGGCGCTGCTCGTCGACTTCTTCGCCGCCCGGCGGCGCTGACTCGCTACCCTGGCGAGTCGCACGCCCCGGAGGGGTGCGAGAGTGGTTGAATCGGGCGGTCTCGAAAACCGTTGTGTGGGTAACCCCTGCACCGAGGGTTCGAATCCCTCCCCCTCCGCTATTTGGCTCTACCGCTTGCGCGGCGTGCAGGTGCGGTAGACCCGCGTGTCCTTGATCGTCTGCCCGGTCGAGGTCCGTGCGCTGATGAAGACCTTGAAGCGTCCCTTCGGGAGACCGGTCAGGTCGACGGGCGCCGTGATGCGGGAGCGCTTGAGCGTCTTGACGCGCTTGCCGTTGACCTTCACCACGGCGCTGACGAACGTCACGTGCGCGACGCGGCGGATGCGGATCCTGAAGTTGCGGCGGCTCACGCAGCGCTTCGTGGACGGCAGCGAGAACACCTGCGACGCGGTCAGCTTGGGCGCCGCGGTCACCGGGTGCGTCTGTGCCGGCGGCGAGATCGGCGCCGCGGTGGCGGTCGGCGTCGGCGCCGGTGTCACGGTCGGGGCCGGCGTGCGGCTCGCGGTCGGCGTCGGTGTCGGCGTCGGGTCCACGGGACCCTGCGGGACGCTCGTGCCCCAGCAGGTCACGCGCGCGTCGGTGCCGACGGCGCAGGCGAAGAACGTGCCGACGCTCAGGTCGACGAACTCGCCCGCCGGCGCCGCGTTGAAGGTCGTGGCTCCGACGCCCCAGCAGACGAGCGTCGCGTCGGTCCGCAGCCCGCAGCCGAACCCGCTGTCGCCGGTCCCCACCTCCGCGTAGGACCCCGCGGGCGGCTTGGTCTGCCCGTGGGCGCTCAGCCCGGCGTCCAGGCCCCAGCAGATCGCGTCGTGGCCGGTGTCGACGCCGCAGCCGAAGCTGAAGTTCGCGGCGAGCTGCGCGTAGTCGCCGGCGGGCGGCGAGCCCTCGCCCCAGGTGTTGTGACCCCAGCACGTGACGGTGTGATCGGTGCGGATCGCGCAGTCGTTGCCGTTGACCGCGCTGACGGCCAGGAACGTGCCGGTGGGCGTCAGCGCCACGCGCGCGGCGGGCTCTCCCCAGCACGCGAGCGTCTGGTCGGTCCGGATCGCGCAGTTGTGATCGAACCCCGCGCTCACGGACGTGAAGGTGCCGCCGGGCGGGGCCGTCAGGTGATCGACCCCGTCATAGCCCCAGCAGGCGAGCGTGCCGTCGGTGCGGATCGCGCACGCGTCGGAGTCGCCCGAGCTGACCTGCCGGAACGTGCCGTCCGGCGGCGTCGCCTGGCCGTAGGCGTTCGAGCCCCAGCAGAACAGCGTCGAGTCGGTGCGCAGCGCGCACACCGTCGCGCGGCCGACCGAGACCTGCGTGAACGTGCCCGCCGACACCGGCGTCGTGTACTGCTGCGCCTCGGCCGCGCCCACCAGGACGACCGTCGCCAGCAGCGCCACACCGATCACTCCCAGACCCCGGAGCATGTCTGGGTCAGTATCCGTCTCCGCCCGGGCGCCGTCACGGACGAACGTCGAGGTTCTATGAGAGCTTGCGAACGCAGCGGACGTCGGCCAGCGCGGTGACGCCGCCGGACTCGCTCATCCGCACGACCACGTGCCCGCGGCACCTGCGCCCGGGACGCTTGGCCCGGCAGGAGCCGCGCAGGCGGCTCAGCAGCTTGCAGCCGAACGGCCGGGTGCTGCGGCCCGTCTGGGCGCGCAGGGCGCGGCGGGCCTCGGTGCGCAGCACGGTGCGCGTGAGCCGCGGCGGGCGCTGGGGGACGAGCGGCAGCGGCGCCGCCACGGGCGCGCTGGGCGGAAACGCGGCGACGCACTCTGGGATCGGCGGGACGTGGTCGAGCGTCCCCGCGTCCATCACCGGGTTGCCGGTGCCGCCGTCCTGGAACCCGATCAGGTGCCCGAGCTCGTGCGTGATCAGCGGGCACAGCGGCGCGGGCGCGGTCAGCGTGGCGATCCAGGCGCGGTCGAGCCAGATCTCGCAGCCGCCGACGGTCGCGCTGCCGCCGGCGTGCAGCCCGCCCGGTCCCGCCGGGAGGTCCGCGAGGTAGGTGACGATGCCGCTCGGGCAGCGCGGCGCGCGCCCGAGCCCGGCCCAGTAGCCGAGGCCGGCGTTGAGGCTCGCGACCAGCTGCGGGCCGGTCACGCGCTCCTGGTTCGGGAACGTGACGGCCGCCGCCGGGCTCGCGGCCGCCAGCGCGGCGACGACGAGGCCGAGGACGAGCCGCGCGCGCACTCAGGCCGCCAGGTCGGGCCCGTCGTCGCCGCGCGGGCGGTGGACCACGATCACCGGCACGCGCGCCTGGTGCATCACGTGGTTGGAGACCGAGCCGAGCATCGCCGAGGTGATCCGCCCGCGGCCGCGCGACCCGAGCACGATCACGTCGTGGGGTCCGTCCTCGGCGGCGCGCAGGATCTCGCGCGCCGGGTCGCCGTCCAGCAGGCGCGTGGTCAGCGGCAGGTCGTCCGGAACGCCGTCGGCCGCGGCGCGCAACGTCTTCTCGACCTCGGCCTGCTCGGACTCGTGCAGCCCCCGCGTCCCGCCCGGCGCCTGCCAGGCCATCAGGGGCGCCGGCGGGACGACGGCGAGCAGCGTGAGCCGCGCGTGCGAGGTCTGCGCGAGCGCGATCGCGTGCTCGAGCGCGAGCGCGGCGTCCGGGGAGCCGTCGTATGCGACGAGCACGTGGCGGTAATGAGGTGGCACGTGTGCATCCTCGCACCAGCTACGCTCGCCGTGCCATGGACGATGTGACCCTCGCACGCTTTGCCGAGCTCGCCGTCGACTTCGGAGCGAACGTCCAGCCGGGGCAGATCGTCTCGCTGAGCGGTGCGCCCGGGAAGGAGCGGCTCGTGCGCGCGATTGCCGAGCGCGCGTACCAGCGCGGCGCGAAGTTCGTCGACCTGTCGTGGTTCGACCCCTGGATCAAGCGCGCCCGCGTCGCCTACGCGCCGGACGACACGCTCGAGTACGTCCCGCCGTGGTACGGCGAGCGCATCCTCGCGATCGGCCGCGAGCGCGGCGCCGCGATCACGCTCTCCGGCCCGGCCGCTCCCGGTCTGCTCGACGACCTCGACCCGGTCCGCGCCGGCCGCGACCGCCTGCCCGCGATCCGCGAGACGGGCGAGGTGGTGAGCCGGCGCGAGCTCAACTGGTCGATCCTGCCCGGCCCGACCCCGGCGTGGGCGGAGCTCGTGCACCCGGACCTCGAGCCCGCCGACGCGCTGGCGAAGCTCGAAGCGCAGCTGCTGCACGTGCTGCGGTTGGACCTCGACGACCCGGTGGCCGCGTGGCGCTCGCGCGCCGACCGGCTGGTGGAGATCGCCTCGACGCTGACCGCGCGCCGCTTCGACGCGCTCCACTACACCGGGCCCGGCACCGACTTCACGGTCGGTCTGCTGTCCGGGGCGGACTGGCAGGCCGCGCGCTTCGAGACCGCCGGCGGCATCCCGCACATGCCGAACCTCCCGACCGAGGAGGTCTTCACGTCGCCGGACCCGACCCGCGTGGACGGCGTCGTGGCCGCCAGCAAGCCGCTGGTGCTGATCGACGGCACCGTCGTGCGCGACCTGGTCGTGCGCTTCGAGGGCGGGCGGGTCGTGCAGCTCGACGCGTCGACGGCGGCCGAGACGATGCGCACGATCATCGCCCGCGACGAGGGCGCGGCGCGGCTCGGCGAGGTCGCGCTGGTCGACCGCGAGGGGCGCATCGGCGCGCTCGACACCGTCTTCTACGACACGCTGATCGACGAGAACGCCGCGTCGCACATCGCGCTCGGCCGGGCGTTCCCGTTCCTCGCGTCCGACGAGGCGACGGCGGAGCGGATGAACGAGTCCGACATCCACATCGACTTCATGATCGGGCGGCCCGAGCTGCACGTCAGCGGCCTCACCGCGGACGGCGACGAGGTGCCGGTTCTGGTCGACGGGACGTGGCGCATCTGACGGCGCGCTAGCCTGTCGCCGGTTCTCAGGAGAGGTGCCGGAGCGGCTGAACGGGCACGACTGGAAATCGTGTGACGGGGGTCAACCTCGTCCGAGGGTTCGAATCCCTCCCTCTCCGTCAGATCAGGAGGACGCCGTGGCGGACGACGATCGGATCATCGGCCAGCGGGACGAGGCGGACACGCCGCGCTACGCGGGCATCGCGACGTTCGCGCTGCTGCCCCGGATCGAGGACGTCGCGCGCCACGTGGACGTGGCGGTCGTGGGCGTCCCGTTCGACTCCGGCACCAGCTTCCGGCCCGGCGCCCGGTTCGGCCCGGCGCACATCCGCGAGCACTCCCGTCAGCTCCATCCGTACCACCAGATCCACGACGCGTACCCGTTCCGCGATCAGCAGGTGGCTGACGCCGGCGACCTCGCGGTGGGGCCGTACGGGATCGAGCGCGCGGTCGAAGCCGTCCACGTCCAGGCCGAGCGCTTCACGCGGCGGGGCACCAGGGTCCTCGCCCTCGGCGGGGACCACACGATCGCGCTTCCGTTGCTGCGCGCGGCCGCGGCGGTGCACGGACCGCTGGCGGTGCTCCACTTCGACGCGCACCTCGACACGTGGGACGTGCTGCACGGCGCGTCGATCTGGCACGGCTCGCCGTTCCGCCGGGCCGCCGAGGAGGGGCTGCTCGACCTCGACCACTGCCAGCACGTCGGCATCCGCGGCGGGGTCTATGACCCCAGCGAGCTCGAGGACGATCGGCGGGCCGGCTTCGAGCTCATCCGCACCGAGGCGTTCCAGACCCGCTCGATCGCGGACATCACGGAGCAGATCCGCCGGCGGCTCGGCGCGGGACCGGCGTACGTGTCGATCGACATCGACGTGCTCGACCCGGCCCACGCGCCCGGCACGGGGACACCGGAGCCCGCCGGGATCACCACGCGCGAGCTGTTCGCGGTGCTCCGCGGCCTGCGCGGGCTGGACATCGTCGGCGGCGACGTCGTCGAGGTCGCGCCCGCGTACGATCACGCCGGCGTGACGGGGCTCGCGGCGGCGCACACGGCGTGGGAGCTGCTCACGCTGATGGGTGGGTGAAGCGGCGCACCGAACGGTGGGAATGTGCGCGCCGACCGGGGCGCGGAACCGTTGTAGAGGGTGCGATGCTCAAGCACGTCGCACTCGCCGCCTCCGCCCTCGCGCTGCTCGCCGCCGGCGCTGCGTCCGCGCAGGCGGCCTGGCAGCCGGAGGCGATCCCCGGCACGACCGGCGCGCTGGCGCTCAATAGCTTCGGCTTCGACCGCCAGGGGACCGCGTCGCTGGTCTTCGAGGCGTTCGACCAGCCGCAGCGGTTCACGGGCACCGCGACCAGGGCGGCCGGGGACGGGACGTGGACGCGCGGCGCGAACATCCCCGGCATCGGCTGGGCGGGCGCGGAGGTGCAGCTGTACGCGAGCACGCGCGCGCTGCTGGTCACGCGCCAGGTCAGGTCCTTCGGTCGCTTCAACCGCGCCAACTTCCGGCTCGTCTACGCGTTGGGGCGGACGAGCGGCGGCTTCGGCACCTACCGCCAGATCGCGTCCAGCGCCAACGTTCCGGCGTCGGCCGTGAACCCCGCCGGGGACGCGCTCGTCGCCTACACGCCCCAGAACGGCACCGCGGTGCGCGTGAGCGAGCGCCGGGCGGGCGGGCGCTTCGGCACGCCGCGCATCCTCAGCTCCGGGGGCGCGCTCTCGCCGGCCGTCGCGGTCGACGCGCGCGGCGACCGCGTGGTGGCCTGGTTCCGCGGCAACCGGGTCGAGGCGCGCGTGAAGCTGGCCGGCCACAACTGGGGGTCGGTGCTGACCGCGGCGCGGCTCACGCGCACCCCGAACGCGTCGCTGCGGGCGCTGATGACGTCCGACGGCCGCGCCGTGCTCGCCTGGCAGACGCTGGACATCCGCGAGGGCCATCCGAGCCAGGTCGCGGCGGGCGTCGCGCTGCGTCCCCGCAACGCCGGCTGGCGCGGCGCGCTGCTCGAGCAGTCGACGCTGGGCGCGCAGGCGCAGCCCGGCGACGCGGACGCGATCCCGCTGGTCGACACGCGCGGCGACGTCCACGTCGTCTGGACGGGGCGCTGGCAGGAGGGCACCGGCGTGCGGATCGCGCAGGTCACCAACGCGGCCCGCATCCACGGTCCCGACCTGCTCTCCGCCGAAGACCAGTCCGCGACGCTCGACGACGCCGCGGCCGGTCCGCAGAACCAGATCGCCGTGACCTACTTCGCCGCCAACGGCACCTGGGTGAACACGGGCGCCGGCGCGCCGGTGCCGCTCACGCCCGCGGGGGAGACCGCGATCGCCGGCAGCCGCGTCGCGTTCTCGCCCCAGACCGCCCAACCCCTCGTCGTGCGCCCGTTCGTCAGCGGCTCCCAAGGCGCCCTCGTCGCCTCCGCCCCCATCCCCTAAACCCCACTTAAAGGGGCCAGACCCCTTTAGGTTTGGAGTCCCGCTCGTGGGCCGGTTCGCGCGTGGCCTGGATCTAAAGTTGCCCTAAAGGGGCCAGGCCCCTTTAAGTGGGGTTTAGGTGTCGACGGGGTGCCAGGCGGTCTTGAGCTCAAGGACCGCTTCGAGGCGGGTGAGGGGGTCGGTGTCCGGGCGGGGGCGGGAGACGCGCTTGACGGTCTCGGCGGCCAGCTCGTCGATCGTGGCGGCGATCGACGGGTCGCCGGACGCGTCCACGATCGCGTTCACGTCCCGGTGCCCGCACAGCGGCGCCAGCAGCTCGTCGAGCCGCCCGCTCAGGAGGTTGAGCGCGCCGCCCGGGATGTCCGAGACGCCCGCGATCTCGCCGAGATCGAGCGGGCGCAGCGGCGATGTGCGCGAGACGAGCGCCACGACCGTGTTGCCCGCGGCCAGGCACGGCGCGACCTCCCGCACCAGCCCGAGCACGTCCGGCGCGTCCGGCGCCAGCACGGCGACGACCCCGGTCGGCTCCGGCAGCGAGAACGAGAGATGCGGCCCCGCGACCGGGTTCACGCCGCCCAGCACCGCTCCCAGCTTGTCCGTCCAGCCCGCGTAGTGGACGAGCAGGTCGACCGCCGCGCCGAGCTCGTCCGCGGCGGCGTCGGCCCGCGCGCCGCCGGCGCCCGTGTGCTCGCCGCGCGCGCCGCCCGCCCGGGCGCCGCCGGCGTCCGCGTGCTCACCGCCGCCGGCGTCCGCGTGCTCGCCGCGCGCGCCGTCCGCCCGCGCGAGCTCGCCCGCACGCGACTCGAGCGCCTCCGCGAACCGGTACAGCACCTGCCCGCGGTTGTAGGCGGTCCGCGCCGACCACCCCGCGAACGCGCCCCGCGCCGCCTTGACCGCATCACGGACGTCCTTGCGCGACCCCCGCGGCACGTTCACGCCCCCGACCGCGTCGCTGCGTCCCGACTCCGAGCGCACGAACGCGCCTCCCACGTAGAGCTTGTACGTCTTGGCGACCGCCCGGCGCGGCCGCATCACACCGTCAGCCTCACGTACGGCAGCAGCCCGGCCGGCCCGCCCTCGCGCCCGAACCCGCTCTCCTTGTAGCCCCCGAACGCGGCCGTCGGATCGAACCGGTTGTACGTGTTCTGCCAGACCACGCCGGCCCGCAGCTCCCGCGCCACCGAGAACGCCTGCGCGCCGTTGTTCGTCCAGACGCCCGCGGCCAGCCCGTACGCCGAGTTGTTCGCCCGCTCGATCGCCTCGCGCGGCGTGCGGAACGTCATCACCGACACGACCGGGCCGAAGATCTCCTCGACCGCGATCCGGTGCGCCGGCGCGACATCGAGGAACAGCGTCGGCGGGAACCAGTACCCGGCGTCCGGCAGCGCGCACGAGATCGACCGCCGCTCCGCCCCCTCGCGCGAGCCCGCCGCCACCAGCGATGTGATCCGCTCCAGCTGCGCCGCCGAGTTGATCGCCCCGACGTCGGTGTTCTTGTCCAGCGGATCGCCCACCCGCAGGCGCTCCATCCGCGCCCACAGCTTGCGCACGACCTCCTCGGCGACGCTCTCCTGCACCAGCAGCCGCGACCCCGCGCAGCAGACGTGCCCCTGGTTGAAGAAGATCCCGTCCACGATCCCTTCGACCGCCTGGTCGATCGCCGCGTCCTCGAAGACGATGTTGGCCGACTTGCCCCCGAGCTCGAGCGTCAACGCCACGTCGGTCCCGGCCAACGCGCACGCGATCTCCTTGCCGACCGCGGTCGACCCGGTGAACGCGACCTTGTCGACCTCCGCGCGCACCAGCGCGGCTCCCGCCGCCCCGTCGCCGGTCACCACGTTGACCACGCCCGGCGGCAGCTCGGCCTCCTCGCAGATCGACGCCAGCAGCAGCGCGGTCAGCGGCGTCGTCTCCGCCGGCTTCAACACCGCCGTGTTCCCGCACGCGAGCGCCGGCGCGAGCTTCCACGCCGCCATCAGCAGCGGGAAGTTCCACGGGATGATCTGCCCGACCACGCCGCGCGGCGCAAAGGAACGGCCCCCGAGCGCGTAGGACAGCTTGTCCGCCCACCCGGCGTAGGAGAAGAAGTGCGCGGCCGCCAGCGGCACGTCCACGTCGCGCGACTCCCGGATCGGCTTGCCGCCGTCCAAGGACTCGACCACGGCCAGCTCGCGCGCCCGCTCCTGGATCAGTCGCGCGATCCGGAAGACGTACTTCCCGCGCTCCAGCGGCGCCAGCGCCGCCCACCCGGGCGCGGCCGCGCGCGCCGCCGCCACCGCCGCCGCGACCTCCGAAGCCGAGGCGGACCCGACTTCGGCCAGCGGCTCCTCGGTCGCCGGGTTGATCGTCGCGACCCGCCGCGCCGGCGCGACCCACTCGCCGCCGATGAACAGGTCGTAGGACGACCGCAGCGACGCCGCGTCGCGCGCCTCCGGCGCCGGCGCGTAGTCCCACTGCAGCGCTGCCCGCGTCACGGTGGCCATCGTCACTCCTTCGAGAAGTCCTCGGCGCGGCCGTAGTGGCCGCCGTCCAGCTTGGCGTACTGCAGCAGCAGGTCGTTGAGCAGCGACGAAGCGCCGATCCGGAACCGCGAAGGCGTCAGCCACTCGTCGCCCAGCGTCTCCTTGACCAGCACCAGCAGCCCCAGCGCCGCCTTGGTGGTCGAGACGCCGCCCGCCGCCTTCACTCCGACCACGCGGCCGGTCCGCCAGAGGTGGTCGCGCACGACCTCGAGCATCACCAGCACGACGCCCGGCGTCGCCCCCGAGGCCGCCTTGCCGGTCGACGTCTTGATCACGTCCGCGCCGGCCGCGATCGCCAGCTCGGCCGCGTGCCGGACGTGCGCGTAGGTCGGCAGCTCCGCGGTCTCCAGGATCACCTTCAGGTGCGCGTCCCCGCAGGCCTCCTTGACCGCCGAGATCTCGCGCGCCACGCGCGCGTCGTCACCCGCGAGATACGCGTCGCGGGAGATCACCATGTCGATCTCCGCCGCCCCCGCCGCGACCGCCTCGCGCGTCTCCAGCACCTTGACGTCCAGCGAGGTCTGCCCGCTCGGGAACCCGGTCGCGACCGAGGCGACCGCCACGCCCGTGCCCGTGACCGCCTCGACCGCGACCCCCACCAGCGCGGGATACACGCACACGGCCGCGACCGGCGCAAGCCCGAGCCCCGGCGCCACCGCCTTCGCGCACAGATTGCGCACCTTCCCGGGCGTGTCCGCGCCCTCCAGCGTCGTGAGGTCGATCATCGACGCCGCCAGCCGGATGCCCTGCCGCTTGGCCGTCGTCTTGATCGAGCGCCGCCCCAGGGCCGCGGCGCGCTCGTCGACCCCGACCCGGTTGACGGGTGTCAGGACACGACTCATGCAGGCAGTGTCGCACGGGTCGCTTACCCTCAGCTGCGGATGCCCAAGAGCGAGTACACGATGCTCGAGGTCGCGGGCCGAGAGGTCCGGCTCTCGAACCCCGGCAAGGTCTACTTCCCCAAGCCCGGCTGGACCAAGCTCGACCTGGTCGAGTACTACCTGGCCGCGGCGGACGCCGTCCTCGTCCACCTGCGCGAGCGCCCGACCGTCATGAAGCGCTTCGTGAACGGGATCACCGAGGACCCGATCTGGCAGAAGCGGGTGCCGAAGAACATCCCGGACTGGCTGCAGACCGCGACGGTCGCGTTCCCCTCCGGGCGCACCGCCGAGGAGCTGGTCGCCAACGACGAGGCGCACCTGGCGTGGGCGGTCAACCTCGGCGTGATCGACTTCAACCCGCACCCGGTCCGGCGGGACGACCTCGACCATCCGGACGAGCTGCGCGTCGACCTCGACCCGACGCCGGACGTCGGCTGGGACGAGGTCCGCAGGACCGCGCTGGTGGTGAACGAGGTCCTGCGCGACCACGGCCTGCGCGGCTACCCGAAGACCAGCGGCTCCAAGGGCATCCACGTCAACGTGCGCATCGAGCCGATCCACGACTACATCGAGGTCCGCCGCGCGGCGCTCGCGCTGGCCCGCGAGGTGGAGCGCCGCGCGCCCGACCTGGCGACCAGCAAGTGGTGGAAGGAAGAGCGCCACGGCGTCTTCGTCGACTACAACCAGAACGCGCGCGACCGCACCGTCGCGTCCTGCTACTCGGTCCGCCCGACGCCGGACGCGCGCGTGTCCTGCGCGCTTGCCTGGGACGAGGTCGCGGACGCCGAACCGGGCGACTTCCGGATCGACACCGTGCCCGCCCGCCTGCAACAGACCGACCCCGCCGCGGACATCGACCTCGAGCCCGGCTCCCTCGACGGGCTGCTGGACCTCGCCCGCCGCGACGAGGAGGGCGGGCTCGGCGACGCGCCCTGGCCGCCGCACTTCCCCAAGCAGCGCGGGGAGCCGCCGCGCGTGCAGCCGTCGCGGGCCAAGCAGCGCGGCCGCGCCGGCGACCCGCAGCCGGGCGGCCCGCCGCCCGGCGTCTCACTCGGCGACTCCCAGCGCGGGTTCGGCTCCAAGCCGCGCACCGGCCAGGGGTACGATGCCGACTGGGAGCAATGACCGCACCCGAGCCGCGCCGCCGCCGTCCCGCGATCGTCGCCGTCGACGACGAGCCGGCGGTGCTGGCCGCGGTCGCGCGTGACCTGCGGCGGCGGTTCGGGGAGCACTATCGGATCGTGCGCGCCACCTCCGGCGACGAGGCGCTCGGCGCGCTACGCGAGCTCGTCGCCCGCGGCGAGCAGGTCGCGCTGCTGGTCGCCGACCAGCGCATGCCGGGCCTGTCCGGCACCGAGTACCTCGTCCAGGCGCGCCAGCTGGTGCCGGACGCCAAGCGCGTGCTGCTGACCGCCTACGCCGACACCGAGGCGGCGATCCAGGCGATCAACGAGGTCGACCTCGACTACTACCTGCTCAAGCCCTGGGACCCGCCGGAGGAGCAGCTGTACCCGGTCGTCGAGGACCTCCTGACCACGTGGGAGGCGGGCGCCGCGCTGGAGGCGGGCGGCGTGCGCGTCGTCGGCCACCGCTTCAGCCGCGACTCGCACGACCTGCGCGACTTCCTGGCCCGCAACCGCGTGCCGATGCGCTGGCTGGACGTCGAGCGCGACGCCGAGGCGCGCGAGCTGCTGACCGTCGCCGACGTCGGCGCCGAGCGCCTGCCGGTCGCGCTGCTGGAGGACGGGACGGTGCTCGAGCGGCCGTCGATCCTGGAGCTCGCCGAGCGGCTCGGCGTGAGCGCCGCGCCCGCGTCCGAGCACTACGACCTGGCGATCGTCGGCGGCGGGCCGGCCGGGCTGGCGGCCGCCGTCTACGGCGCGTCGGAGGGCCTGAAGACCGTGATGGTCGAACGCGAGGCGCCCGGCGGCCAGGCCGGCACGTCCTCGCGGATCGAGAACTACCTGGGGTTCCCGAACGGGCTGTCGGGCTCCGACCTCGCGCGCCGCGCGACCGACCAGGCGCGCCGGCTCGGCGCGGAGCTGCTCGCGGTGCAGGACGCGACCGCGCTGCGCGTCGAGGGCGCGGGCCGGATCGTCGAGCTGTCCGGCGGCGGCCAGCTGAGCGCCAACTGCGTGCTGGTCGCGTCCGGCGTCTCCTACAACCAGCTGACCGCCCCCGGCTTCGACAGCTTCACCGGCCGCGGCGTCTACTACGGCGCCGCGCTGACCGAGGCCCGCTCCTGCTCGGATCAGCACGTCGTGATCATCGGCGGCGCGAACTCGGCCGGGCAGGCCGCGGTCTACTTCGCCGGCTACGCGCGCCGGGTCACGATGCTGGTGCGCGGGGACTCGCTGGCGAGGTCGATGTCGCACTACCTGATCGAGCAGATCGCGCAGCTCGGCAACGTCGACGTGCGCACCCGGGCGCAAGCGGTCGCGGCCGCCGGCAACACGCACCTGGAGACGCTGCGGATCCGCGAGCCCGACGGCGAGCGCGAGGAGGCGGTCGACGCCGCGTTCGTGTTCATCGGCGCCGCGCCGCGGACGGGCTGGCTCGAAGGCGTCGTCGCCCGCGACGAGCGCGGGTTCATCCTCGCCGGCGCGGACGCGAAGGCCGCGGGCTTCCCGCTCAGGCGCGACCCGTACCTGCTGGAGACCACGGTCCCGGGCGTGTTCGTCGCCGGCGACGTGCGCGCGCGCTCGATCAAGCGCGTGGCGAGTGCGGTGGGCGAGGGCTCGATGGCCGTCTCGCTGATCCACGAGTACCTGGCCGAATGAGGGACGAGCTCCGCCGCATCGACCTCTTCGCGGACCTCGACGACGCCGCGCTCGACGATTTCGCGGCGATCACCGAGATCCGCGACGTGCCGGACGGCGAGCGGCTGCTCACGCAGGGCGTCGAGTCGCCCGGTCCGCTGCTGCTCTTCGAGGGCACGACGCGCGCGTTCCAGGAGGTCGAGGGCCGCAGCGACCCCGCGAACCCGAACCACGCGCCGACCTGGATCGGCGCGATCGCGGCGATCACCGAGAGCGCGCTGCCGATCACGATAGAGGCCGACGGCCCGTGCCGGGTGGCGATCCTCCCGCGCGAGCGGTTCATCGACCTGGCCCTGACGCACCGCGGCGTGCACCGCAAGGTCATGCACGTGATCGGGCCGGTGATGCGCGGCATCAACGCGCGCGAGTCCAGCCGCGAGCGGCTGACGTCGCTGGGCACGATGGCCGCCGGGCTCGCGCACGAGCTCAACAACCCGGCGGCGGCCGCGCGCCGCGCCGCCTCGGACCTGGTCGACGCGGTCGACGTCATCAACCACGCGCTCGAGGGGTTCGTCGAGTACGTCGAGCGCGACCAGGCGCTGGCGCTGCTGGCGCTGCAGCGCGAGGCGATCGACCGCGTGAGCGGCCGTGCGGCGCTGGACGCGATCGACGCGTCCGACGCCGAGGACGCGATGCTCGACGTGCTCGAGGACCGCGGGGTGCAGGACGCGTGGCGCTACGCCGAGCCGCTCGCGGGGCTCGATGCCGGCTGGGTCGACCGCGTGCTGGCGACCGCCGGGCCGGCGAGCGCGAAGGTGCTGGCGTGGGTGGCGGCGTCGCTGAACGCGCGGGCGCTCGCGACCGAGCTGGTCGAGTCCACCGACCGCATGAGCCGGCTGGTGAAAGCGGTCAAGGCGTACGCGTACATGGACCGCGGCGACGTCGTGCGCGCGGACGTGCACGAGGGGCTCGAGAGCACGCTGGTGATGCTCGGCCACAAGCTCAAGCATGGCCAGATCAAGGTCAAGCGCGACTACGACAAGACGCTGCCGCAGCTGACCGTCCACGGCTCCGAGCTCAACCAGGTCTGGACGAACCTGCTCGACAACGCGATCGGCGCGCTCGCGCCCGGCGGTCGGATCACCGTCACCACGCGCCCGGACAACGGCTGCGTGAAGGTCGACATCGCCGACGACGGCCCTGGCATCCCCGCCGACGTGCGCGCGCACGTCTTCGACCCGTTCTTCACCACCAAGGCCCCCGGCGCCGGCACCGGCATGGGGCTGGACACCGCGCGGCGCATCGTCGAGCAGCGCCACCGCGGCTCGATCACGTTCGACACCGGCGACGGCGGCACGGTCTTCCACGTCTGGCTGCCATTGGGGGACGACACATGACCCGCTGCACGCACCTGGACACGATCACGATCACCGAGCTGCCCGAGGAGGTCGCGGGCTGCGAGGACTGTCTGAAGACCGGCGGCGTCTGGCTGCACCTGCGCATCTGCCTGGCGTGCGGGCACGTCGGCTGCTGCGACGACTCGCCCAACAAGCACGCGACCGCGCACGCGTCGGCGGAGCACCCGATCATCCGCTCGCTGGAGCCGGGGGAGGAGTGGTGCTGGTGCTTCGTGGACGAGATCGGGATGCTGATCCCGCAGGTCACGGGGTCGACGCGGATCCCGCCCTCGCCGATGCTGTCGCGCTGAACAGCGCTTCGGCGGCGGCGAGCACGAGCCCCTCCCCGTAGGGCGGGCCGGTGATCTGCACGCCGACCGGCAGGCCGAGGTCGTCGAAGCCGACCGGCACCGCGCACGCGGGCAGCCCCGCGAG
The DNA here is from genome assembly GCA_035555675.1 of Solirubrobacter sp. Taxonomy (GTDB): domain Bacteria; phylum Actinomycetota; class Thermoleophilia; order Solirubrobacterales; family Solirubrobacteraceae; genus Solirubrobacter. The sequence continues at coordinate 31,177 of DATMGH010000210.1, forward strand.
ATTCTGCGGGACCGTGTAGGGCAGCACACCGGCGCGGAACTCGGCGCTCGGCTCGTCGATCCTCTCGGGCGGGACCGCCGCGACCGGCGTCAGCAGCACGTCGGCGGCGGCGAAGATGCGGCCGAAGCTCGCACGCATGCGCTCGCGCGTCGCGGTCGCCTCCGCGTACTCGGGCAGGCCGAAGCCCTGCGCGTACTCGATGCGCGCCGCCACGTCCTCGCCGTACTGGTCCCGGTGCTCGGCGTAGAGCCCGGCGTGGACGAGCCCGGCCTCGACGCACTGGATCGCCACGAACGCGGGGTGGATGCGCTCGGCGTCCTCGAACGGGACCTCGATCGCGTCCAGTGCGCGGACGGCGGCGTCGAACGCGCGCTGGATGCCGGGCGCCAGCGGCGTCACGTGCAGGTCGGGGCAGATCGCGACGCGGCGCGGCTCGCGCGTGTCGCGGTGCGCGGTCAGCGCTTCGTAGAACAGCCGCACGTCCTGCGGCGTGCGCCCCAGCGGCCCGGCGTGGTCGAGCGAGCGCGCGAGCGGGAAGACGCCGGTCGCCGGGATCCGGTTGTACGTCGGCTTGAGGCCGGACACGCCGCAGAACGCGGCCGGGATGCGGATCGACCCGCCGGTGTCGGTCCCGAGCGCGAGCGCCACCTGGCCGGCCGCGAGCGCGACCGCCGAGCCGCCGCTGGACCCGCCCGGCACGCGCTCGGCGTCCCACGGGTTGCGGCAGGACGCGTAGTGCGGGTTGTTGGACGTGATGCCCCACGCGAACTCGTGGGTGAGCGTCTTGCCGACCACGATCGCGCCCGCGTCCTTGGCCCGCGCGACGGCCGCGGCGTCGGCCTTCGGGACGTGGCCGGCGAAGATCGAGGAGCCGTAGGCGGTCGGGACGCCCTCGGTGTCGAACAGGTCCTTGACCGCGAGCGTCAGACCCTCCAGCGGGCGGGCCTCGTCCCGCCGGTAGGCGAGCTCCGCCTGCTTGGCCTGCTCGCGCGCGGCGTCGAGCGTGAGGGTCACGAACGCGCCCAGCTCGGCGTGCTCGGCGGCGGCGTCGATCAGCTCGACGGGGGACAACTCGCGGGCCGCGAACGCGGCGCGCAGCTCGACGGCGGTCAGCACGTTCAGAAGTCAAGCAGCAGCGCCGTGTAGGGTCATCAACAGGCAGCGCATTGAAACCGTCCGACCGCATAGGCATAAGTCAGGGTGTGAAGGCCACAGAGACGCGCGAACGGGTCGTCGTGCGGATGGCGGGGGACTCCGGCGACGGGATGCAGCTGGCGGGCAGCCGGTTCACGGACGCCACCGCCGTGTTCGGCAACGACCTGGCCACGCTGCCGGACTTCCCGGCCGAGATCCGCGCGCCGGCCGGCACGGTCGCGGGCGTGTCCGCGTTCCAGATCCACTTCGCGTCGCGCGACATCCACACGCCGGGCGACGCGCCGGACGTGCTGGTGGCGATGAACCCGGCGGCGCTGCGGGCCAACCTGGGGCTGATGCGCCGCGGCGCGACGATCCTCGTCAACGAGGACGCGTTCAGCGTGCGCGCGGTACAGAAGGCGGGCTACAGCGAGTCCCCGCTGGAGGACGGCTCGCTGGACGGCTTCACGGTCAAGCGCGTGCCGATGAGCTCGCTGACCTCGGCGGCGGTCAAGGAGCTCGACGGCGTGTCCTCGCGCGACGCGCAGAAGGCCAAGAACCTGTTCGCGCTCGGCGTCCTGTCCTGGCTCTACGACCGGCCGACGGACGTGACGGAGAAGTGGATCCGGGGCAAGTTCCGCGGGCCCGTACTGGACGCGAACCTGGCCGCGTTCCGCGCCGGGTGGAGCTTCGGCGAGACGTCGGAGCTGATCGACGTGCAGGTCAAGGTCGGGCGCAACCCGGAGGTCGAGCCGGGGACGTACCGCAACATCAACGGGACCGAGGCGACCGCGCTCGGGCTGGTCGCGGCGTCGCTGAAGTCCGGGCTGCCGCTGGTGTTCGGCGCGTACCCGATCACGCCCGCGTCGGACCTGCTGCACTCGCTGTCGCGGCGCCAGGACCTGGGCGTGCGGACGATCCAGGCCGAGGACGAGATCGCGGCCGCGTCGATGGCGCTCGGCGCGTCGTTCGGCGGGGCGCTGGGCGTGACGTGCACGTCCGGTCCCGGCCTGGACTTGAAGACCGAGACGATCGGGCTGGCGGTGATGCTCGAGCTGCCGCTGGTGGTCATCGACGTGCAGCGTGCCGGGCCGTCGACCGGGATGCCGACCAAGACCGAGCAGTCCGACCTGCTGCAGGCGCTCTACGGGCGCCACGGCGAGTCGCCGCTGCCGGTGCTCGCCGCGTCCTCGCCCGGGCAGTGCTTCGACGCGGTCTACGAGGCGGCGCGGATCGCGATCACGTACCGGACCCCGGTCATCCTGCTGTCCGACCTGTTTCTGGCGAACTCCAGCGAGCCGTGGCGGATCCCGTCCGCCGGCGGCCTGGCGGCGATCGATCCGCGCCTGCGCACCACGTGCGACGGGACGTTCCTGCCGTACGCGCGCGACGACCGGCTCGCGCGGCCGTGGGCGGTGCCGGGGACGCCGGGGCTCGCGCACCGGGTCGGTGGGCTCGAGAAGGCCGACGGGACCGGCGCGATCTCCTACGACGGCGCCAACCACGCGCGGATGACCGAGCTGCGCGCCGCCAAGGTCGACGGGATCGAGGTGCCGGACGTCGAGGTCGAGGGCGACGGCGATCTGCTGGTGCTCGGCTGGGGCTCCTCGTTCGGGACGATCCGGGCGGGCGCGCGGCGGGTCCGCGATCGCGGCGGGCGCGTGGCGACCGCGCACCTGACGCACCTGCGGCCGCTGCCGGCGAACCTCGGCGAGGTGCTGCGCTCGTTCGAGCGCGTGCTGGTGCCGGAGATGAACTCGGGCCAGCTCGCGCACGAGCTGCGCGCGCAGTACCTGGTCGACGTCGAGTCGTTCTGCAAGGTGCAGGGGCAGCCGTTGCTGCCGTCGGAGCTGGAGCGGGAGATATGGCAGCGGGTCAGCTGACGAAGGCGGACTTCCAGTCCGACCAGGAGACGCGCTGGTGCCCGGGGTGCGGGGACTACGCGATCCTGGCCGCGGTCCAGGGCTTCTTCCCGGAGCTCGGGATCCCACCGGAGCGGATCGTGTTCGTGTCCGGCATCGGGTGCGCGGGGCGCTTCGCGTACTACATGGACACGTACGGGATGCACGGCATCCACGGGCGCGGCCCGGCGTTGGCGACGGGGCTCGCGGCGGCGCGCGACGACCTCTCGATCTGGGTCGTGACGGGGGACGGGGACGCGCTGTCGATCGGCGGCAACCACCTGAT
>DATMGH010000211.1:0-45784 GCA_035555675.1 Solirubrobacter sp.
CGGCCGCCGACTCCGGCGAGTCGCTCATCGAGACCCAGACGTCCGTGTACACGACGTCCGCGCCCGCCACCGCCTCGACGGGATCCTCGAACAGGACCGCCGGCGTGGAACCAGGCGCGAGCTGGTAGCCGGCCGGCGCCGCCACCCGCACCTCGACCCCCGCCAGCGCCCCCACGATCGCCAGCGACCGCGCCACGTTGTTGCCGTCCCCGACGTACGTCAGCACGCGCCCCGACAGCGACCCGCCGAACGCCTCCATCATCGTCTGCAGGTCCGCCAGCGCCTGGCACGGGTGGTGCAGCGGGGAGAGCATGTTCACGACCGGCACCGACGCAAACGACGCCAGCCCGGTCAGCTCCTCCTCGACCCCCGTCCGCAGCCCGATCACCGCGGCGTGGCGCGAGAGCACGTACGCGGTGTCGCGGATCGACTCGCCACGCGTGAGCTGCAGCTCGTCCGCGCGCAGGATCATCGGATGCCCGCCGAGCTCGAACACGCCCGCCTCGAACGACGTGCGCGTACGCGTGGACGGCTTGTTGAACAGCAGCGCGACCGTGCGGCCCTCGAGCGCGCGCGACGCCAGCGGCGCGCGCTTGAGCTCGGCGGCCCGGCGCAGCAGCCGCTCCAGCGTCTCCGCGTCGAGTTCTGCTCCGGTGATGAAGTGTGTGGATGCGGGCATTGACCTGGAACGTCTACCACGGCCGCAGCCCCCACCCCGTTGGGCGGTCACTGTTGAACGAGTTCGCCGCGGCGCTCGCCGGCTGGGAATGGGACGTCGCGCTGCTGCAGGAGGTGCCGCCCTGGTGGCCGCCGCTGCTGGCCCGAGCCGCCCACGCCGAGCACCGCCAGCGCAACACCTCACGCAACGCCGGGCAAGCGCTCCGGCGCGCGATCTCCTCCCGCAACCCGGACGTCCTGAAGGCCAACGGCGGCGGCGCGAACGCGATCCTCGTCCGCGGGAATCGCACCATCCACGCCCACGAGGCCAAGCGGCTGACGCTGCTTCCGGAGCGCCGCTACGCGCACGCCGTCCGGCTCGACGAAGGCTGGATCGTCAACGTCCACGCGTCCACCCACAAGGAGACCTGGGCTCGCCGCGACACGCTGAAGGCGCTCGGCGCCTGGCCGGGGCCCTACCTGTTCGGCGGCGACCTCAACCTGCACGGACGCCCGGACCTGCCCGGGCTGCACCGCCTGGGTTCGAACCACGTCGACCACCTCTACAGCGCGACCCACACCGAAGCGCGAGCCGAGGTCCTCGACCGCGGCGAGCTGTCCGACCACCCGCCGCTGCGCGTCACCCTCTGATGCCGAACCCGCGCAGCATCAGCAGCGCGCGCTCCCCCGCGGTCCCGGGCTTCGGCAGCACGCCCAGCGCCATCGCCGCCGCGTAGGCGTCGAAGAACACGCGCACGCGCAGGAACCGCCCGTCGTCCAGCTCGGCGTAGACCAGTGCGTGCACGTCGACCGCCCGCCCCGTCGCCGACACACGCCCCAGCGGCCCGGTGTGCGTGCCCGCCACCCGGCACGGCGCGCACGCGAACGTCCCGTCGGACAGCCGCGCGCCGGTCGTGCTCACGCGCGCGTCCGGCGCGGCGGTCCAGAGCCGCCGCGCGTGGCCCGCGAGCGCGTCGACGCCGACCAGCGGCGGCGTCAGCGGATCCTCGTAGTGGACCGCTTCGACGCACACCGCCGCGAACGCGCCCGGGTCGCGCCCCGACCACGCCCGCTCCCACGCGTCGAACAGCGGGTTGATCTCCATGCTCGGAAATGATGGCGACTTGCATCGACACCGACGAGGCGGTTAGCGTCGGTGTCTCGATGCATCTTCGCCTGATCGCCGTCACGCTCGGCGCCGCGCTCACGCTCGCGAGCCCCGCGGCGGCCGCCAACTACCGCGTCACCGGGCTCGCCGACGGCGCCGGCGTCGCGTGCGGGCCGGCCGGCGCCGACGGCTTCAAGACCTGCCCGACGCTGCGCCAGGCCATCACCGAGGCCAACGCGGACGCGGATGACACCAAGGTCGTCCTGCTCGGCGTGTCCGGGACCTACACGCTCACCCAGGGGCCGCTGCAGCCGCAGACCGACATCGCGCTGCTGGGGCTCGGCGCGCGCTCGACGACGATCGCCGGCTCCGCGGACCGGGTGCTGAGCGTGCCGAGCGGCGCCTCGGTCGTCCTCAGCAGCCTCGCGATCGAAGGCGGCCAGGCGCCGAGCGGCGACCCCGACGGCGGCAACATCCTCAACGAGGGCGAGCTGTCGATGGTCCAGGTGCGGATCTCCGGTGGCTCCGCCGCCGGATACGGCGGCGCGATCGCCAACCGCGGCGGCCAGCTCTACGTGTCCCAGAGCCTGATCGCCACCAACAGCGCGGACAACGGCGGCGGTATCTCCAACGACGACGGCACGTTCACCGTGACCGACTCCACCCTGACCGGCAATTCCGCCCCCTACTTCGGCGGCAGCGCGATCTACACGAACGGCGACGGGACGATCAACCAGTCGACGCTGAACGCGAACGGGGACGGCGCCACGCTGCTCAGCACCGGCACGGCCGTGTCCGTCTACGGGTCGCTGTTCGCCAACCCCGGCTCGTCCGGGAACTGCGCCGGCACGCCGCCGGCGTCAGAGGGCTTCAACCTCGACAGTGGGACCACGTGCGGCTTCGCCGACGGAGACTCCAACGTCGACCCGCAGCTCTCCGCGCAACTGGTCAACCGCGGCGGCGGCACCGACGTCTTCGAGCTCGGGCCCACCAGCCCGGCGCTGAACCTGGTCAGTCCCTGCGGCTCGCCGCTGGACCAGCGCGGCTTCCAGCGCTCGCCGGACGCCCAGAGCCCGCTCGCGCCGTGCGACGCCGGCGCGTACGACCACGACGCCGTCGCGATCGTCACGCAGCCTCCGCCGCCGCCTCCTCCGGAGCCGACCCCGGTCCCGACGCCCGCTCCCACGCCGGTCCCGACGCCGGCGCCGACCGCGACGCCGCGGACCAACCGGAGCGTCGCGGCCACGGAGACCAAGGGCACGGTGCTGGTGAAGCTGCGGGGGACCAAGCGGTTCGTGCCGCTCAGCGCCGCCGTGATCGGCAACGGCACGGAGGTCGACGCGCGCAAAGGCACGGTCGAGCTCACCACCGCGGCCGGTGAGACGGCGCGCTTCTCGCAGGGGCGCTTCAAGGTCGCGCAGGTCCGCGGGGTGACAACGCTGACGCTGAGCGAGAAGCTGTCGTGCCCGAAGCCGCGGCGCGCGCACGCCGCGGCCAAGAAGGTCAAGCGGCGCAAGCTGTTCGGGGACGGGAAGGGGAGGTTCCAGACGCGCGGGCAGTTCGGCGCGGCGACCGTCCGCGGCACGAAGTGGCTCACCACCGACACCTGCACCACCACCACGGTGAAGGTGACGCAGGGCGCGGTGACGTTCCGGGATCTGGTCAAACGGCGCACCGTCGTGGTGCGCAAGGGCAAGTCCGCCACGGCGCGCAAGTGACGCTATCTTCAGCCTTCGTGCGCCGAGCGCTCACCGCCGCGCTCGCCGCCGCCGCGAGCCTCCTGATCGTCGCTTCCGCGCAGGCCGACATCTACAACGTCACCGGCACCGGGGACGAGGTCGATCCGCTGCCCTGCGACACCGCCCAGCCGGTCCATTCGTGCCCGATGCTGCGCAGCGCCGTGAACGCGGCCGCGGCCGGTGACACGATCGTCCTGCAGGCCGGGAACTACGAGCTGACCGCCGGGCCGCTGAACCTCGCGCGGAGCATCACGATCTCCGGGCAGGGCCCGGCGCAGACGACCGTGAGCTCCGGAGGCGAGTTTCGCGTGTTCGGGATCAACGAGCTGTCCGAAGTCGGGCTGACGCAGCTGACGGTCGCGAACGGGGTCTCGCAGTCGGAGGCCGGCGGCAACATCGCCATCAGCCAGGGCTCGACGCTGACGCTCGCGTTCGTGCGCGTCACCGGCGGCAGCGCGCCGTTCGGCGCCGGGATCGCGAACTCGGGCACGCTCGGGGTGCTGTTCAGCCTGATCGACGACAACGACGCGGGCGGCGGCACCGGCGGCGCGCTCTACCTCCAGGGCAACTCCGAGGCGGCCGAGGCGACGATCGTCAACTCGACGCTGGCCGCCAACAGCGCGCAGGTCGGCGCGGCCGTCTACTCGGTCGGCGACCTCCCGAACACGCTCGACCTGGTCAACTCGACCGTCGCGCGCAACACGGGCGGGACCGCGATCGCGTTCGCGGGCGGCACGACGAACGCCGGCGCCTACGGTGCGCTGATCGGTCCCAACCAGGGCGGCAACTGCGCCAACGGCACGTTCACCGACGTGTACACGAGCATCGAGAGCGGCAGCGACTGCGGCCTGACCGAGAACGGCAGCCTGCAGAACACGGACGTCGGGCTCGCGAGCGCGCTGCAGGACGTCGGCGGGCCGACCGAGGTCCTGACGATCCCGCCGACCAGCCGCGCCGTGGACTTCGTCGGACCCACCTGCTTCGGCGGCACCACCGACCAGGTCGGACGCCCGCGCAGCGAGCCGTGCGACGCGGGGGCCTACGAAGCGGCCGTGGTGCAGCCGCCGCCGACCCCCACCCCGACCCCGACGCCGGTCCCGCCTGCGCCGACCCCGGCCCCCACGGCTACGCCGACGCCGACGCCGGTCGCGAACAAGAGCGTCGGCGCCGAGACGGTGTCCGGGCGCGTGCTGGTCCGGTTGCCGGGCTCCAAGCGGTTCGTCGCGCTCAAGGACAGCGTGATCCCGAACGGAACGGAAGTCGACACGCGCAAGGGCTCGGTCGAGATCGACCGCTCCGACGGCGGGCACGCGACGTTCCGCCGCGGCCTGTTCAAGATCTCCCAGTCGCACGGGCTCACGACGCTGACGCTGACCGAGAAGCTGACGTGCCCGAAGAAGTCGCACCGCTCCTCCGCGCACGCCGCCGCCAAGAAGGTCAAGAAGCGCAAGCTGTTCGGCAGCGGGAAGGGGAAGTTCCGGACGCGCGGGCAGTTCGGCGCGGCCACCGTCCGCGGCACCAAGTGGACGACCACGGACACGTGCACGAGCACGACCGTGAAAGTCACGCAGGGGGCCGTGACGTTCCGTGATCTGGTGAAACGCAAGAACATCGTCGTGCGCAAGGGCAAGTCCGCGACCGCCAGGTCGCGGCGGCGCTAGATGCGCCTCGCCGCCGTCACCGTCGCCGCGCTGCTCGGCCTCGCCGCGCCCGCGAGCGCCGACGTCTACACCGTCACGAGCACCGACGACGTGACCGGCCAGTGCGCCGGAACCGTCTGCCAGAGCATCCGGCAGGCGCTCGCCGCCGCCGAGAGCCGCCCGGGCCCGGACGCGATCCAGGTCCCGGCCGGCGACTTCCAGCTCTCCCAGGGCCCGCTCCTGGTCGACAGCGAAGTGACGATCACCGGCGCCGGCGCGCGGGCGACGACCGTGTACGGGACGGCCTTCGACCGCGTGTTCGAGATCCACTCGCCCGCGGACGCGACGATCTCGCACCTGACCATGCGCGGCGGGCACGCGACCCCGAGCGGCAACTACTTCGGCGGGAACCTGAGCAACTACGGCGGGACGATCACGCTCTCGTACGTGCGCGTCACCGACGGCCACGCGTACAGCGCGGGCGGCGTGTCCAACCGCAGCGGCACGATGACGATCGAGCACAGCCTGATCGATCACAACGCCGCCGACGGCGGCAGCGGCAACGACATCGGCGGCGTCCAGAACTTCGGCGGGGACGGGGCGCCCGCGTTCCTGACGGTGCGCGACTCGACGATCGCGTTCAACTCGTCCCAGCTCGGCGGCGGGCTCGGGACCAGCGCGAACGCGGGCAACACGACGCGGCTCGAGCGGGCCACGATCGTCGGCAACACCGGCGGCTCACGCACGGACGTGCCGAACGCGGGCGGCCTGCTGATCGACCCGGGGCAGTCGATCTCGATCGTCGGCTCGATCATCGCCGGCAACACCACCAGCGCCGGGCCCTCCAACTGCAGCGCACAGCCGATCACCAGCGGCGGCTACAACGTGCAGGACGGCACCGACTGCCAGCTCGCCGGACCGGGCGATCGCGCGCAGACCGACCCAGGCGTCGGCGCCTCGCTGACCGACGCCGGCGGGGAGACCGACGTGCTGGCGCTGTTGTCCGGCAGCCCGGCGATCGATCTGTATCCCGGGTGCTCGGGAAGCGATCAGCGCGGCGTGGCACGGCCGCAGGGCGTGGCGTGCGACGCCGGGGCCTACGAGCTCGAGCAGGCGGCGGTCGCTCCGCCGCCGACCCCGACCCCGACGCCGACCGCCACGCCGACGCCGGAGCCGGTGCGCAACCGCAGCGTGCGGGCGGTCGAGGTCAAGGGCACGGTGCTGGTGAAGCTGCCGGGGAGCAAGCGGTTCGTCGGGCTCGACGCGGCGGTGATCGGCAACGGCGCCGAGGTCGACGCGCGCAAGGGCACGGTCGAGATCACCACCGCGGGCGGCGAGAAGGCGCACTTCTCGCTCGGCATCTTCAAGGTGTCGCAGACGGGCGGGGTGACGACGGCGACGCTGACCGAGAAGCTGTCGTGCCCGCGCCGTTCCGCAGCGCACGCCGCCGCGAAGAAGGTCAAGACGCGCAAGCTGTTCGGGGACGGGAAGGGGAAGTTCCGCACGCGCGGGCAGTACGGCGCGGCGACCGTCCGCGGCACGAAGTGGCTGGTGCAGGACACGTGCACGACGACGTTCTTCCGCGTCGACCTCGGGGTCGTCAAGGTGCGCGACGACGTCAAGAAGAAGACCTTGACGCTGCGCAAGGGCGGGAAGTACACGGCACGCGCTAAGAAGAAGTAGATGCGTCTGCTGGTCGCCGTGCTGTTCGCCGCGCTGGCGCTGCCCGTGCTCGCGCGGCCGGACGGGGGTGCGGCGGCGACGGCGGTCGCAGCGGTGGCGACCGAGACGGCGACGCCCACGGAGACGCCGACGGCGACGGAGACGCCCACCGCGACGCCCACTGAAACACCGACGGAGACGCCGACCGCCACTCCGACGGAGACGCCCACCGGCACCCCGACGGCCACACCCAGCGAGACGCCGCCCGAGACGCCCACGGCCACGCCTTCCGCAGGTCCCACGGCCACGGCGACCGCAGCGCCCGTCGCCACGCCGCCCCCCACGGCGGCGATCGTCACGCCCGTCCCCACGCCGCAGGCCGGCCGCACGGTCGTGCTGCGCGCGTCCAGCGGGCGCGTCCTCGCCCGCCGCCCCGGCGCGACCGCGTTCGCCGACGTCGCCAGCACGGCGAGCGTCCCGCTCGGGTCGGAGATCGACGCGCGCAAGGGCAAGCTCGTGCTCTTCACCCAGCCGGCTGCGGGCCACGCCTCGCAGCGCACGACGCTGTCGGAGGGCGTCTTCACCGTCGCCCAGCGCGGCCAGCTGGTCGAGCTCGCGCTGAGCGAGCGCCTGCCCGCCTGCACGAAAGGCACGCACCCGTCGCGCCGGCTGCGCGGCGACGGGCGCACGCGGCTGCGAGTGGCGGGGCGCTACAGCGCGACGACGATCCGCGGCGTCCGCTGGGTCGTCCAGGACACGTGCGACGGCACGGTCACGAAAGCGGTCCAGGGCGTCGTCTCGGTGCGCGACACCGCGCGCCGCCACACGGTCCTGGTCCGGGCCGGCCGGAGCTACCTGGCACGCTCCAAGCGCTGACCGTTCGGCGCTTGCTTGACGCTCCGCGTTCTGGTTAGGGTCGGCACAGCATGCGTGCCGTTCTCATCGCCGGGCTCGCGTCGCTCGCACTGACGGCGCCCGCCCAGGCGGACACCTGGACCGTCACCGACGGCAGCAGCGACTCGAGCGCCGCCTGCAACACGGGCACGCATCAGTGCGTGAGCCTGCGGGCGGCGATCGCCGCGTCGGAGGCGACCAAGGGCACCGCCGACACGATCAACGTCCCCGCGGGCACGATCACGGTCGGCAGCGACCTCGTGATCCAGTCCGAGATGACCATCAACGGGACGAGCGCGCGGACGAACGTCATCGATGGCGGCGGCAAGAACCGCGGCTTCCGGGTGACGGCGAACGGCAAGGCCACGATCACCCACTTCACGGTGCGCAACGGTGCCGCGAACCAGGGCGGCTCCAGCGACGGCGGCGGCATCCTCAACCAGGGCACGACCGCGCTCGACACCGTCCACGTCACCGGCAGCCGCGCGGCCAACGGCGGCGGGATCGCGAACGCGCCGGGCGGGCTGCTGAGCGTCCAGCACAGCCTCGTCGACGGCAACACGGCCGAGAGCACCGGCGGGGGGATCGCGAACGTCGGCGGCCCCGAGGCCTCGCCGATCACGTACGTCGCGCTCGGCGACTCCACCGTCAGCGCCAACACCGCCGGCATCGGCGGCGCGGGCGGGATCGCGTCGCGCAACGCGGGCGCGCTGCTCGCGGTCCTGCGCTCGACGATCGCCGACAACGTCGGCGGGGTCCGCGGCACGGGCGGGCTCGAGGTCAACGCGACCGCGCGCGCCCAGGTGACCGGCAGCATCGTCGCGCGCAACCTCGTCAGCGGCGCCACGCTGAACTGCAACACGGTCAAGCCGACCGACGGCGGCGCGAACGTCGAGGACGACAAGCAGTGCGCGTTCGACCTCGGCGGCGTCGATCCGGGGCTCGACAAGACGCTCAAGGACGCGGGCGGCGAGCTCGACGTGCTCGCGCTCAGCGCGAGCAGCCCGGCCGTCGACCGGCTCGCGGTGGGCGACAGCTGCAAGCCGCCGCTGACCGACCAGCGCGGCCTCTATCGCCCGCAGGGCGCGGCGTGCGACGCGGGCGCGTACGAGCTCGACCAGGCCGCGACGCTGACGATCACCACCGGCCCGTCCGGGACGGTCGCCGACGCGGACGTCACGTTCCAGTTCAGCGCGAGCGAGCCGGGCATCAGCCCGGTCTGCCGGCTGAGCGGGCCTGGCCAGAGCGGCGGCTTCACCGCCTGTTACAAGTCCAACGCCCAGCCCTACAGCGGGCTCGCCAACGGCACGTACACGTTCTCGGTGCGCGACGCCGCGTTCCCGAGCGGCCCGGTCGCGTCGCGCACCTTCACGGTCGCCGCGCTCGACACGACGATCACGAGCGGGCCCGCCGGGCCGACCAACGACGCGACGCCGGCGTTCACGTTCACCGCCAGCGAGGCGGGCGCGACGTTCGAGTGCCAGGTGGACGGCGGGCGGTTCACCGCGTGCACGTCCCCGTTCACGCTGCCGGCGCTCGCGGACGGCCCGCACGCGTTCGCCGTCCGCGCGATCGACGTCACCGGGAAGGTCGACTCCACGCCCGCGACGCGGGACTTCACCGTGGACACGACGCCGCCGGCCGCGCCGGTGGTGACCGGCGGCCCGGACGGGGCGACGACCGACGCCTCGCCGGCGTTCACGTTCACGGCGACCGAGACCGTCAGCTGCCGGCTCGACGGGCCGGACGGCGTGGCCGGGACGTTCGCGCCGTGCGCGTCCCCTGAGACGTTCAGCGGCCTGCGGCCCGGCGCCTACGTGTTCACGGTGCGGTCGGTCGACGCCGCCGGCAACCAGCAGACCACCTCGCGCGCGTTCACCGTCACCCTGCCGCAGCAGGCCACGCCCGCGCCGACCCCGTCACCCACACCCACGGTCACCCCGACCGCGACCCCCGGCCCGGTCGCCGGCAAGAGCGTCGGCGCGAAGCCGGTCGGCGGCACCGTCCTGGTCAAGCAGCCGGGGTCGAACACGTTCGTCCCGCTGTCGCCGTCCGTGATCCGGCTCGGGGCGGAGATCGATGCGCGCCACGGCAAGGTCGAGCTCACCCGCGCCGACGGCGGCCGCGCGACGTTCTTCGACGGGATCTTCAAGCTGACCGAGTCCGGCGGCTACACGACGCTGACGCTGACCCAGAAGCTGTCGTGCCCGAAGCCGCGGCGTGCGCACGCCGCGGCCAAGAAGGTCAAGTCGCGCAAGCTGTGGGGCGACGGCAAGGGCCGGTTCCGCACCAAGGGCCAGTACAGCGCGGCCACCGTGCGCGGCACGAAGTGGCTCGTGCAGGACACGTGCACGTCCACGCTCACGCGCGTCGCGGCCGGCGTCGTCGCCGTCCAGGACTTCGCGAAGCACAAGACGATCGCGCTCAAGAAGGGCAAGCGCTACACCGCGCGCCCGAAGCGGCGCTAGGCCTCGGGCACCCCGGCGGCGCGCAGGCGGGCGAGGAAGCGCGCCGGCCGGCGCTTGAGCTCGGCGCTCGTCACCCGCAGCACGCGCTCACCGGCCGCTTCGAGCTCCGCCTGACGCTCGGCGTCGGCGGCCTGCGCGAGCGGATCGTCGTGCCACTCGCGGCTGTCGACCTCGACGATCAGCCGCAGCTCCGGCCAGCGCAGGTCGGGACGGACGGTCCGGCCCGGCAGCCGGTACGGCGCGTTGACCTCCGCGGGACGCCGCAGGCCGCCGCGGACGACGACGTCGAGCGCGCCGTCCTCGAGCGGGCTCTCGGTCGCGTCGGCGCCGAGGTCGACGACGCCCTGCGGCAGTGCGCGCAGTTCGGCCGGCGTGAACCTCGCCGCGCGCAGCGCCCGCCGCACCAGCGGGTCCCGCGCGTGGTGGAGATCGATCACCGTGCGCAGCCTGGGCGTGACCGGTATGCCCTTGACCACCGTGCGCTCGACCGTTCGGGAGCGGTGCGCGGAAATGCGGGGGTGAGCGTGCTTGGACGGCGCCGTGATGTCGATCGGGCGCCCGTCCCAGCGCAGCAACCCGTGAAGGGCCGCCGCCGCGAAGTGGGAGAGCACCGCCCGGTCGCCGCAGGCCTTGACCGCCGCGAGCCAGCGTCCCTCGGTCGGGACGTTGTGGTGGCCCCAGGCGTACACGCCGCGATAGAGGGGATGGAGGATGCCGCGCCGGACGCGCACCTGGAGCTCGCGCCGGGTCAGGCCGCACGCGTAGAGCTCGGCCGTGGTCACCACGCTCCATTGGCCCGCGGCGAGTTTCGCGGCGCGCCCGTCAGGCGTGTTCAGAAAGGCACCTGTGAGGTGCCTCTTCGACCACGCGCGCGACATGCCCGCGATGGTGCACGCGGGGGCTGTTACGGATCAAGACGCGTTTGCGTCAAAACTGCGCCACGCCCTCCTCGGGCGTGGAGGCCTGGGCGTAGAGGCGCCGCGGGATGCGGCCCGCGCGGTAGGCGAGCCGGCCGCCTTCGAGCCCGAGCCGGATCGCCCGCGCCATCGTGACCGGGTCCTCCGCACGGGAGATCGCAGTCGCGCAGAGCACGGCGTCGCAGCCCAGCTCCATCGCCACCGCCGCGTCCGACGCCGTCCCGACGCCCGCGTCGAGCACGACCGGAATCTCGGCCTGCTCGCGGATCAGGCGCAGGTTGTACGGGTTCAGCAGCCCCATGCCGGAGCCGATCGGGGACCCGAGCGGCATGACCGCCGCGCACCCCACGTCCTCCAGCCTGCGCGCGAGGATCGGGTCGTCGTTCGTGTACGGCAGCACGATGAAGCCGTCGTCGACCAGCTCCTCGGCCGCCTCCAGCAGCGCCGGCGCGTCCGGGAGCAGCGTGCGCTCGTCGCCCACGACCTCGAGCTTGACCCAGTCCGTCTCGAACGCCTCGCGGGCCATCTTCGCGGTGAGCACCGCGTCGCGCGCGGTGAAGCAGCCCGCGGTGTTCGGCAGCAGCCGCACGCCCGCACGGTCCAGGACGTCGACGATCGACCCGTGCTGGGACGGCTCGATCCGCCGCAGCGCCACGGTCACCAGCTCGCTGCCGGAGACCTCGATCGCCGCCGCGAGCGCGTCCAAGGAACGAAAGCCGCCGGTGCCGAGCAGCAGGCGGGAGCGGAACTCCGTCCCCGCGATGGTCAGGACGTCGTCCATCCTCAGCCTCCCTGGATCGCGCGCAGGATCTCCACCCGCGCGCCGTCGTGCAACCTCGTCGTCGGCCACTGCCCGCGCGGCACGACCTCCGCGTCGACCGCGACGGCCACGCCGCGCCCCGCGCCGGGCAGGTCGAGCGACTCGAGCGCGCTCTGCACCGTCGCGCCGTCCGCGAGCTCCGCCGGCGCGCCGTTCAGCACCACCTTCATGCCGGGACCCCCGCGAAGCGCAGGGGATCGGCCGCGGCCGCCCACTCGGGCAGCCGCTCGCCGGCCAGCGCGCCCGCGACCAGCTCCGCGGTGACCGGCGTGAGCAGGATGCCGTTGCGGAAGTGCCCGGTCGCCCAGACGAGCCCGTCGAGCGCGCCGTGCCCGATCGCCGGCAGGTTGTCCGGCGTCGCCGGCCGCAGCCCCGCGGTCAGCTCCACCAGCTCCAGCTCGAACACGCCCGGCACCACCTCCGAAAGATCCCGCAGCAACTCGTAGACGCCGCCGGCGGTCGGCGTCGTGTCCCACCCGCGGTCCTCCATCGTCGCGCCGAGCACGTAGCGCCCGTCCCCGCGCGGGACCAGGTACGCCCGCTCGCCGCGGATCGTCCGCTCCACCAGGCCCGCGCCGCGCGGATCGCGCAGCCGCAGGACCACGCCCTTGACCGGCCGCACCGGGATCCTCGCGAACTCCGGCAGCGCCAACCGGTCGACCCACACGCCGGCCGCGACCACGACCTGGCCGGCGAGGATGACCCCGCCGTCGCACTCGACGCCCGTCACCCGCGAGCCCGACACGCGCAGGCCGCGAGCCCATTCCCGCCGCACGTCCACGCCGCGGGCGAGCGCGGCGACCAGCTTGCGGGGATCGATCGAGTGGTCGCTCTCGATGTCCAGCGCCAGGCGGATCGTCGGCGCCAGCGCCGGCTCCAGCGCGCGGGCCTGGGACGGGCGCAGACGGGAGACCGGCAGCTCGAGCGACCGCCGGAACGCCGCCAGCCGATCCAGCGCCTCCGCCTCGTCGCGATCGCGGGCGACGACCAGCGTGCCGACCGGCCGGTACCCCGGGTCCTCCAGCTCCGCGCAGAACGCGGGGTAGCGCGCCGCGCTCTCGAGCCCGAGCCGCAGCAGCGCGTGCTCGCCGAACTCCGCTTCGGACACCGGCGCGAGCATCCCCGCGGCGACGTGCCACGCGCCGGGCTCCCCGGCGTCCACGACCACCACGCGCGCACCCGCCGCGGCGGCGGCCCGAGCGCACGCGAGTCCGATCGCGCCCCCGCCGACGACGGCGACGTCGGAGCTCTCTCTGTGTCCTGACACTTGCGGCCTCCCTACGCCGGTACGACCCGGATCAGGTTCGACGGTCGGCACCCCGGCGGCGCCCTCTCAGCCCGGCTGCGGGCTCCCGTGTTCTGGCCTTCATGGTATCCCCTGAGGGGTGACGCCACGTGAGCGCCTCGCCGCGGCCAGGCTCTACCTCGTCTGTCCCGCGCGCCCCCGCGACTGGATCGCCGCCGCCGTGCGCGGCGGCGTGGACCTGATCCAGCTGCGCGACAAGGCGCTCGACGAGGCCGGCGTGATCGAGGCCGCGCGCGCGTTCACCGGCCACGACGCGCTCTTCATCCTCAACGACCGGCCGGACCTGGTCGAGGCCTGCGGCGCCGACGGCATCCACGTCGGCCAGGACGACGCGACCCCCGCCCAGGCGCGCGCCGCGGTCGGCCCGGACCGCATCGTCGGCCGCTCCACGCACGCTCCGGACCAGGCGGACGCGGCGGTCGCGGACCCCGACGTGGACTACCTGGCGGTCGGCCCCGTGCACCCCACGCCGACCAAGCCCGGCCGCCCCGCCGCCGGCCTCGACTACGTGTCCTACGCGCGCGGGATCGCCAAGCCGTGGTTCGCGATCGGCGGGCTCGACGCGGGCAACGTGCACGAGGTCGTGCAACGCGGGGCGACCCGGATCGTCGTCGTGCGCGCGATCACCGACGCCGCCGACCCGGAGGCCGCGGCGCGCGAGCTGCGCGCCGCGCTGCCATGAGCGAGCCGCGCGAAGCCGAGCCGGACGCGATGGCCCGCGGGTACGCCCGCAGCCGCGCCAAGGCGGACGAGATCCGCGCGCAGCTGACGCCGCTCGCGCCCGGCGAGCGCCCACTCGGCATCAAGCTCGCGGTCGCGCTGGCGCTGCTCGTCGCGCTCGCGAACCTGGTCGTCGCCGCCGTCCACGAGTCGCCCGCCGGCGGGATCGCGTTCGCCGCCCTGATGTGCGCGTTCGCCCTCGGCCTGTGGGCCCGGATCTACCTCGTCCTGCTGCTCTTCCAGGCGCTGCTGGCGGTCTCGATGGTGGTCTCCACGCTGTCGCTCGCGTTCGCGTCCAACCTGCTCGGCGCGCTGCTCGCGCTGGGCGTGATCTGCGCGTGCGCGCCCGTGTTCTGGCTGCTGATCCGGGTGATGGCGCGGCTGCAGGTGCCGCAGGAATGAACGTCGCCGAGGCGGTCGCGGTCACCGCCGCGGGGTTCGCCGCCGGCGGCGTCAACACGATCGTCGGCAGCGGCTCGCTGATCACGTTCCCGACGCTGCTGGCGGTCGGCTACCCGAGCGTGGTCGCGAACGTCTCCAACACGGTCGGCCTGGTGCCGGGCGGGATCAGCGGCGTCGTCGGCTACCGGCGCGAGCTCGAGGGCCAGTGGCGGCGCGTGTGCATCCTCGCCTGCGGGACCAGCGTCGGCGCGCTGCTCGGCGGCGTGCTGCTGCTGGTGCTGCCGACCGCGGTGTTCGACGCGGTCGTGCCGATCCTGATCCTGCTCGCGGTCGTGCTGATGGCGATCAAGCGCACGCCGGCGACGCACGCGCACGCCGACCACACCGCGGCCGGCACCGCCGCCGCGTTCGGGACCGGCATCTACGGCGGCTACTTCGGCGCCGCCCAGGGGATCATCCTGATGTCGCTGCTGCGGTTCTGCTTCCCGGACGACCTGCAGCGGATCAACGGCCTCAAGAACGTGCTCGCGGGGGTCGCCAACGGCGTCGCGGCGATCCTGTTCATCGCGGTCGCCGACGTCGCGTGGGCGCCCGCCGCGCTGATCGCGGTCGGCTCGATCGTCGGCGCGCAGGTGGGCGCGCGGTACGGGCGGCATATCCCGTCGAACGTGCTGCGCTGGATCGTCGTCGTCGCGGGCGCCGCCGTGGCGGTGATCCTGCTGGTGACCCGCTAGTGTCACCGCCCTTATGCCCGAGCAATATGACTGCATTGTCGTTGGCTCCGGGCCGGGTGGGTATGTCGCCGCGATCCGTGCCGCCCAGCTCGGGATGAAGACCGCCGTCGTCGAGAAGGACAAGATCGGCGGGCGTTGCCTCAACTACGCCTGCATCCCCGCCAAGGCCGTGCTGCGGGTCGCGGATGTGCTGTCGGAGATCGACGAGGCGGACGAGTTCGGGATCGAGGTCGCGGGCCGCACCGTCGACTTCGGCAAGGTGTCCGAGCGCCGCGAGAAGGTCATCAAGACCCTGACCGGCGGCGTCGGCGGCCTGCTCAAGAAGAACAAGGTCGACGTGATCGAGGGCGTCGGCTCGCTCGCCGACGGCGGGGTCAAGGTCGGCGACACGGTGTACGGCGCGACCAAGGGCATCATCCTCGCGACCGGCTCGGTGGCCAAGCCCGTGCCCGGCACGCAGTTCGGCGGCCGCGTGATCGGCACCGAGGACGCGTGGGCGCTCGAGACGCTGCCGAAGAAGATCGCGGTGATCGGCGCCGGCGCGTCGGGCTCGGAGATCGCGTCCGCTTATGGCCGGCTCGGGACCGAGGTGCTGCTGTTCGAGGCGCTCGACCGCGTGCTGCCGACCGAGGACGCCGACATCTCCAAGGTCGCCGGGCGCGGTCTCGGCAAGCAGAACATCAAGGTCCACACGGGCACGCTGGTCACGGACGTGCAGTCGCACGACGACAAGGTCACGTTCACGTACGGCGACGAGACCGGCGAGGCCGAGTACTTGATCATCGCCGCGGGCCGCGGGCCCGACGTCGACGCGCTCGGCATCGACGGGATCAAGCGCACCGAGGCCGGCCTGATCGAGGTCGACGGCCGGCTGCGCACGAGCATCGACAAGGTCTACGCGATCGGCGATCTGACGCCCGGCCCGGCGCTCGCGCACAAGGCGTCCGACGAGGGCGTGATCGCGGTCGAGGACGCGGCGGGGCTGGAGACGCACCCGATCGAGTACGTCGACATCCCGCGCGCGACGTTCTGCACGCCGAACGTCGCCTCCTTCGGCCTGACCGAGGCGCAGGCGCGCGAGCAGGGCCTGGACGTCGTCATCGGCAAGGTGCAGTACGGCGCGGTCGGCGCCGGCACCGTCTACGGCGACCGCGGCGGCGTGATCAAGATCGTCGGCGACAAGCGCTACGGCGAGCTGGTCGGCGGCCACATCGTCGGCGCCAAGGCGACCGAGCTGATCCAGGAGCTCGTCAACGCCAAGGCGCTCGAGGGCGGCTACGCCGAGGTCGCGCGCATCATCCACGGCCACCCGACGCTGTCGGAAGGTGTGATGGAGGCTGCCCGTGCCGCCGACGGCTGGCTCATCCACGGCTGAGCAGCCCCGCTTCTACTACGACTTCGCGTCACCCGAGTCCTATCTGGTCGCCGAGCGCGCGCTGCACGCGCTCGGCGAAGTCCCCGAGTGGATTCCCGTCGACGCCGGCGGGCTCGCGTTCCGCTGCGCGGAGGAGGTCGCGTCCTACCGCGAGGACGTCGAACGGCGGGCGGCGGCACTCGGGCTGATGGCGCTGCGCTGGCCCGAGCCGTTCCCCGCCGAGGACACCGGCTGGGCGCTGCGCGCGGCGACGTACGCGAAGTGGATCGGGCGCGGCGTCGCGTTCTCGCTCGCCGCGCTGCGGCAGGCGTTCGCCGCCGGGCGCGACCTAAACGTGCCGGACAACGTCCTCATCGCGGCCGCCGCCTGCGAGATGCATCCTTCCGCCGTGATCAAAGGGGTCGAGCTGGCCAGCACGCAGCGCGAGGTGGAGCGCAACGCGGCGCGCGCCGCGGCGGACGGCGTGACCGCGGTGCCGGCGGTGTGGATCGGCGGCCGGCTGCTGACCGGCGACCGGGAGATCCCGGCCTGATGCGCGCCAACCGCGCCTACGAGCTGATGGTCCACCGCCAGGGCCGGTTCTTCCGCCCGTCGGACGCGATCGAGCAGGTCGAGGTGCTCGAGATCGACACGGGCGAGGTCGTCCTGTTCTGGGACACCCGCCCGCGCGATACCGGGAAGCTCGCCCGCGCGCTGCGCGCCGACCTGGCGCAGCTGCAGGCGGAGGAGTTCCTGGCGAAGTGGCGCCGCTACCAGACCTGAGTCTGGGTCACCGGCGCCGACCGGCCGGTATGTTTCCGCCGCAGTGAACCGACGCTGGCCGACCATCGCCGCCGTCTGCCTGGCGGCAGGTTTCGCAGCCGGGACGGGTCCCGCGCCGACCGCGTACGCCGGCACGGTTCGCTGCCTCGCCTACTCGACGTTCGACCTCGACACGCCGGAGGGCAACGCGGCGGCCAACAGCGTCGGCTGGATGCGGTTCATCGGGGCGCCGGGAGAGACCAACCGCGTCACCGCGACCGGCCGCGCCGACAACGGCTGGGTTCTGTGGGACGCCGGCGCACCGCTGCGGATCGGCGCGCCCGGCAAGCGAGAGCGCAAGTGCTCGCGTTCGAGCAAGCGCGTCAGCGCGCCGAAGTCCGCGTACAAGACCCGCATCGTGCTCGAAGGGCGGGACGGGAACGACGAGCTCACCGCGGACGTGCGCCGTACCCGCCAGACCGCCAGCGGAGCGTTGCGGGGCGGGGACGGAGACGATCGACTCGTGGCCACCCTCGGCCGGATGGAGGTCGGCCTGTTCGTGGTCAACGGCGACGCAGGCGACGACGACATCACGTTCCGGTGGCCATACCGGTTCGATCATCCCTTCCGGAGCTGCCCGCACTGGCCGGACGGGACACCGGCGCCAGGTCGGTGCGCCACGCTGCGGCGGCCGCAGTCCGTACGGATCCACGGCGGCTCGGGCGACGACCGGATCAGCATCGGAGCGTGGAACGGGGGCGACGCCACGCCGCAACGGCTCGCCGCCCGCCCCAGCCTCCCCGGCTTCACGATGAAGGTCTCGGGCGGCGCGGGAGATGACGTGATCATCCTGCACGCGGCTGGAGATCGTGCGCGCAATCGCGCCGACCAGGCCGAGGTCGACTGCGGCCCTGGTCGCGACACGCTCGACCTCGACGGCGGACCCGCTCCCGTGTCGGTCAAACGCTGTGAGACCATCATCAACGCCGCCTGACATCAAGGAGGGCAACGTGTCGAGGCGTGAACGACGGAAGCGAGCAGCAGCGCTGCTCGGCGCTGGCATCGGTTCGCTCACGCTGTGGGCGACGGCGTCTGCTCACGCCGCGACGGTGCGGTGTGACGGGTTCTCGTGGTACACGCCGGCGAGCGGCGGGACGCTCGCCTTCAGCGCAGGCGAGGCTGAACGGAACAACGTGACGCTCACCGCAACCAAGGCCGGCGCACTCCGACTCCGCGATCAGGGCAACCGGCTGCAGATCGAACGCGGGTCGCGGTCCCGTCTCGATCAATGGCAATGCCAGCGCCGCGGCGCCGGAGTGCTCATGCCCGCGGCGACGCAGTGGCGGACCTTCGAGCTGCGCCTCGGCGCGCACCCCGACCGGGCCACCCTGGATCTCCGGCCGCTGGCCAAGTCGACGGGCGGGACGGTACGCGGCGGAGCGGGCGACGACTCCCTCTCACTCCACGGGGGCGCGTCCGCGATCGGCGTTCGGGTGCTCGGCGAGGCCGGCAACGATCACATCGCGCTGAGCTGGACGGAAGCTCCGCGCCTCCGCCGCTCCGTGGTGGACGCACCGCTGTTCGGCCCCCCTTTCCGCCGATCCACCCCGGCGTTCCTCGTCGGCTCCGGCGGCCCGGGCGACGATGTGCTCGAGGTGACCGCGCCGACGACCCACAATCGTCCGTTGCTCGTCCGCGAGATCCGGAACACGCGTCCGACGGGCAACTACCGCGACGGGTCCGTCCGCCAGTTTCTGCTGTCGGGAGGCGACGGTGACGACCTCCTGATCGGCAACGCCGGCCCGGACGAGCTCGACGGCGGCAACGGGAACGACCGCATCGTGGCCCGGGGCGGCGGGCCTGACGTGCTCAAGGGAGGGCGCGGCGACGACCGGATCGAACTCGACGGCTCCGCGCCGATCGACGGCGTGCGCATCGACTGCGGCCCCGGCGATGACACGCTCGTGCTGAACGGCCACCGAGCGCCGCCCGGCGATCACGCGTGCGAGACCGTGCTGCCGTAGCGAACGAGCGTCAGTCGCCCGCTCCGGGTGACGCCGGCTCACCCGTGCGCGCGGGACCGTGCGCCTCTGCCTGAGCGCGAGATCCTGCCGGTGCCGGACCGCCCGTACGCGGGTCCGGTCATGTACGACGCGAAGGACCCGGACGCGACGTTCCCGCCGATCGCGCCGTTGCGCCCGCCGGCCGGCGCGCCGAACGTCCTCATCGTGCTGCTCGACGACGTCGGCTTCGGCGCGACGAGCGCGTTCGGCGGGCCGGTGCACACGCCCACGGCCGAGCGCCTGGCCGCCGGCGGCCTCAAGTACACGCGCTTTCACACCACCGCGCTCTGCTCGCCGACGCGCGCCGCGCTGATCGGCGGCCGCAACCACCACACGGTCGGGATGGGCGCGATCACCGAGTTCGCGACCTCGGCGCCCGGCTACAACTCGATGCGCCCGAACACGTGCGCCGCGCTGCCGGAGATCCTCAAGCTCAACGGCTACGCGACCGCGCACATCGGCAAGTGCCACGAGGTGCCGGTCTGGGAGACGAGCCCGGCCGGACCGTACGATCGCTGGCCGAGCCCCGGGAACGGGTTCGAGTACTTCTACGGGTTCTTCGGCGGCGAGACCGACCAGTACTACCCGACGCTGCACGAGGGCATCACGCGCGTCGAGCCGTGGGGCACGCCGGAGGAGGGATACCACCTCACGCCGGACCTGACCGACAAGGCGATCGCGTGGATCGGGCAGCAGAAGTCGCTGGCGCCGGACAAGCCGTTCTTTTTGTACTTCGCGCCGGGCGCGACGCACGCGCCGCACCACGTCCCCAAGGCGTGGGCCGACAAGTACGCGGGCGACTTCGACGACGGCTGGGACGCGCTGCGCGAGCGGACGTTCGCGCGCCAGAAGGAGCTGGGCGTGATCCCGCCGGACGCCGAGCTGACCGCGCGCCACGAGGAGATCCCGGCGTTCGACGCCATGCCCGAGAACCTCAAGCCCGCGCTGCGCCGCCCTCATCACACTCAGCAACCTCGGCCCCGAGCTCGAGACCGCCGAGTACTTCAACGAGCGGCTGGACAAGATCGGCGGCCCGGAGTCGATGCCGCACTACGCCGTCGGCTGGGCGCACGCCATGTGCACCCCGTACCAGTGGACCAAGCAGGTCGCGTCGCACTGGGGCGGCACCCGCAACGGCACGATCGTGCACTGGCCGAAGGGCATCGCGGGCCGGGGCGAGCTGCGCCACCAGTTCACGCACGTGATCGACGTGGCGCCGACCGTGCTCGAGGTCGCCGGGCTGCCGCAGCCGACGCTGGTCAACGGCATCACGCAGCGCCCGCTGGAGGGCGTCAGCCTGCGCTACAGCTTCGGCGACGCCGCCGCGCCCGAGCGCCACGGACCCAGTACTTCGAGATGATGTGCAACCGCGGCGTCTACCACAAGGGCTGGTCGGCGGTGACCAAGCACCGGACGCCGTGGATCACCACCGGCGAGGTGGCGATCGGGTTCGACGACGACGTCTGGGAGCTCTACGACGGGGCGAGCGACTGGACCCAGGCCCACGACCTGTCGCGCGCGCACCCGGACAAGCTGCACGAGCTGCAGCGGCTGTTCCTCATCGAGGCGACGCGCCACGACGTGCTGCCGCTCGACGACCGCGGCTTCGAGCGCGTGCTGTCCGACGTCGCCGGCCGCCCGACGCTGGTCGGCGACAAGCAGACGCTGCTGCCGGGGATGGGCGGGCTGCTCGAGCAGCACGTGGTCAACTGGCGCAACCGCTCGTGGTCGCTGACGACGCTGGTCGACATCCCCGAGGGCGGCGCCGAAGGCGTGATCCTCAACCTCGGCGGCCACAGCGGCGGCTGGTCGCTGTACCTCAAGGACGGGGCCCCGACCTTCTGTTACAACCTGTTCGGCCTGCATCGCACGTACGTGCGCGCCGCGCAGCCGGCGCCCGCGGGTGAGCACCAGGTCCGCGTCGAGTTCGCCTACGACGGGGGCGGCATCGGCAAGGGCGGCGCGGTGACGCTGCTGGTGGACGGGGAGCCGGTCGCGACCGGGCGCGTGGACCGGACCGAGCCGATCGGCTTCGGCTACGAGTACACCGACGTCGGTCGCGACGCCCAGTCGCCCGTGACGTCCGACTACGCCACCGGCGAGAACGACTTCACCGGCGCGATCAGGTGGATCGAGCTGGAGGGCGGCCAGGACAGCCACGACCATCTGCTCGACCCGGCGCAGGTCTTCCACGCCGCGATGGCCAAGCAGTAGCGCACGGCCGCCGCGAACAGAGGCTCACCTAACCTTTTGGCCTGGTGAGCGCTCGCGTCCTTGAAGCCGCTCGGCACCTGGGTGCCGCACTCCCACACGGGCGCACGCTGCCCGGCGCCGAGTGGCGCTCGCGCCACCGCGTCCTGCTGTGGCTGCTGTGGGCGCACGTGGCCGCGATGCCGGTGATCTCGCTGCTGTTCGACCAGGGCCCCGGACAGGCCGCGCTGGACTGCGCGACGGTCGGGATCTGGGCGGTGCTCGCGCAGCTGCGGCTCGGCGGGCGGCGCGTGCAGTCGCTGATCGTGACGATCGGCCTGCTGACCGCGAGCGCGCTGCTCGTGCACGTGTCCGACGGCCTGCCCGAGGCGTACTTCCACTTCTTCGTGATGGTCGCCGCGCTGTCGCTGTACGAGGACTGGGTGCCGTTCGGCGCGGCGGTCGCGTACGTGCTGCTCCAGCAGGGGATCACGGCCGCGTTCGTCGACTACGACCGCGGGATGTCGCCGTGGCTGTGGGCGCTCGTGCACTCGGCGTTCGTCGGCGCGCTCGCGATCGTCCTGCTGGTCAGCTGGCGCGCGTCCGAGCGCAACCGGGAGGCGTTCCGGTCGCTGGTCGACTGGCTCGCGGAGGGCGTGCTGATGGTCGACGACCGCGGCCGCCTGGTCACCGCGAACCCGAGCGCGGCGCGCATCCTCGGCATGGATCCGGCGCGGATCCTGAACGTCAACGGGACCGACCCGGGCTGGGAGCTCCTCGACGTCGCCGAGCAGGACCGCCCGCTGCGGGTGACCGCCGCGACCGGGCGCGCGCGGATCGAGGTGCCGGTCGCGCTGCGGCGGCCGGACGGCTCGACGCGCTGGCTGTCGGTCTCCACGCGCGCGGTCGAGCCCGAGCGCGAAGGGCCGTACGCGGTCGTGGTCTCCTTCACCGACGTCACCGAACGCCGCGACGCCGCCGAAGCGCTCGCGCGCTCGAACGCCGAGCTGCAGCAGTTCGCGTACGTCGCCTCGCACGACCTCAGCGAGCCGCTGCGGATGGTCTCGAGCTACCTGGGGCTGCTGCGGCGGCGCTACCACGGGCAGCTGGACGCCGACGCGGACGAGTTCATCCAGTACGCGGTCGACGGCGCCGGGCGGATGCGGGCGCTGATCGAGGCGCTGCTGGCGTACTCGCGCGCGGGGCGCGCGCAGCCGCCGCGGCGGGTCGAGCTGTCCGAGGTCGTCGCGGACGTGCTGCGCTCGCTCGCGGCGGCGATGGTCGACGCGGGCGCCGACGTGGAGATCGACGATCTCCCAGCGGTCCGGGGCGACCGGGCGCAGCTCGAGCAGCTGCTGCAGAACCTGATCGCGAACGCGCTGAAGTTCCGCGACGGCGACCGCGCGCGGGTGCGGGTCCGCGACGAAGGGCGGATGAACGGCATGGTGCAGATCGCGGTCGCCGACAGCGGCATCGGGATCCCGGTCGAGCAGCGCGAGCAGGTCTTCGAGATGTTCGGCCGGCTGCACGACCGGGAGGCGTACGAGGGCACCGGCATCGGGCTCGCGATCTGCCGCCGGATCGTCCAGCGGCACGGCGGGAGGATCTGGATCGACGGGGCCGACGGCGGCGGCGCCGTCTTCCGCTTCACGCTTCCCGTAGCCTGACGGCCATGCCCGACGTCGCCATGCCCCGCCTGTCCGATTCCATGGAGGAAGGCACGATCCTGAAGTGGCTGAAGTCCGACGGCGACGAGGTCTCGGCCGGTGAGGAGCTCGTCGAGATCGAGACGGACAAGGCCAATATGACCCACGAAGCCGCCGAGGGCGGGACGCTGACGATCGTCGCCCGAGAGGGCGAGACCCTGCCCGTGGGGGCGACGATCGCGCGGATCGGGGAGGCCGTGGCCGCTCCGCCCGTCGCCGCCGCGCCCGCGTCCTTCGTCGCCGCGACCGCGGTGGCCGAGGCCCCGCCGCCCGTCGCCGCGGCTCCCTCGTCCCCGGTCAAGGCCTCGCCCGTCGCCCGCCGCATCGCCCGTGAGCGTGGCCTCGACCTGACGAGCGTCGCCGGCAGCGGGCCGGGTGGGCGGATCGTCAAGGCCGACGTCAGCGAGCCGGCACCGCCGCCGCCCGCTCCCGCTCCTGCGCCGGCCCCGGCGCCCGAGCCGGTCGCGGCGCCCGCGCGCAGCGGGGACGCCGGGCGCGGCGCCGTCACCCACCAGGAGCTGACGCGCCTGCAGCGCACGGTCTCGCGCCGGATGGCCGAGTCCAAGGCGACCGCGCCGGACTTCTCGATGACGGTCGAGGTCGAGATGGACGCGGCGGTCGAGCTGCGCGCGCGCCTGAAGGCGGACGCGGGGGACGCGGTGGTCCCGTCCTTCAACGACTTCGTCGTCAAGGCCTCGGCGCTCGCGCTGCGCGACGTCCCGCGCGCCAACGGCGCCTACCGCGACGGCGCGTTCGAGCTCTACTCGCGCGTGAACGTCGGGGTCGCGGTCGCCGACCAGGACGCGCTCGTGGTGCCGACCGTCTTCGACGCGGACACCAAGAGCCTCGGCGCGATCGCGGCCGAGACGCGGCGGCTGGCCGCGCGCGTGCGCGACGGGTCGATCACGCCGCCGGAGCTGTCCGCCGGGACGTTCACGGTGTCGAACCTCGGCATGTTCGGGATCAAGCGGTTCGTCGCGGTGATCAACCCGCCGCAGGCGGCGATCCTGGCCGTCGGCGAGTTGACGCCGCGGGCGGTCGTGCGCGACGGCGAGATCGTCGCGCGGTCGATGCTGGAGCTCACGCTCAGCGGCGACCACCGGATCCTCTACGGGGCGGAGGCCGCGGAGCTCCTGAACCGGATCCGGGGCTACCTCGAGGCCCCGCTGCGGCTCGCCCTATAGGTCGATCCGCTCGTCGTAGCCCTCGAGCCCACCGTGGGTGTGGGCGATCACGAGGACGGCTCGCGTCGCGCGCTCGCGCGCGAGCCGCTCGTGCAGCGCCCGCGCCGCCGGCGGGTCGAGGTGGGCGGCGGGCTCGTCGAAGATCAGGACCCGGGCGTCGCTGACCAGGCCGCGGGCGACGGCCAGCCGCCGCCGCTGGCCGCCCGAGAGCCGCTCGCCCTCGTCGCCGCACGGCGCGTCGAGGGCGACGTGCAGGCCGACGGCGGCGAGTGCCTGCTCCAGCTCCGCGTCGGTCGCGGCCCGCCGCGCGAGGCGCAGGTTCTCGCGCACGGTCGTGGCGAAGATGTGCGCGTCCTGGGCGATCAGGACGACGGCGCGGCGGAGGTCGTCCTGCGCGAGCTCGCGCACGTCGACGCCGCCGTAGGTGACCGTGCCGGCGTCGGGGTCGCGCAGGCGGACCAGCAGCTGCGCGAGCGTGGTCTTCCCGCACCCGCTCGGGCCCGTGACGGCGACCGCGTGTCCGGGGCGCAGCGTGAGGTCGACGTCGTCGAGGACCGGGCGGCCGTCGAAGCGCAGGCAGACGCCGTGGGCGGCGAGCGTCGGCTCCGCGGGCAGCGGGCGCGGGGACGGCGGGTCGGCGACGGGGACCGGGACGGCGGTGATCTCCTCCAGCCGCTGGGCGGCGGCGGCGCAGGCGCCGAGCTGCTGGGCGGCGGCCGGCAGCGGCGCGACGGCCTCGAACGCGGCGATCGTCAGCAGCGCGAGCGCGCCGAGCGCGACGGCGGAGACGCGGCCGGCCGAGACCGCCAGGACGGCGACGACCGCGAGCCCGGCGAGCAGCGTGCCGAGGCCGGTTGCGAGGCCGCCGGCGAGCGCGTCGCGCGACGTCGCCGCGGCCAGCTTCGCGTCGGCCGCGCGGACGCGGGCCAGGCGGGCGCGATCCTGGCCGAGCAGGGCGAGCTCGGCGGCGCCGCCGAGCGCTTCGACCAGCTCGGCGCTGAGCTCGGCGCGGGCGGGCGCCTGGCGGCGGGCGGAGCTGCGCGCGGCGAACGCGGTCGCCGCCGGCACCGCGGTCGCGGTCAGCAGCAACGCGCCGGTCAGCACGGCGCCGGCCGCGGGGTGGATCAGCGCGCCGACCGTCCCCGCGAGCGCGATCACGAGGGCCGCGATCAGCGGCGGGGAGAGCGCGCGCAGGTAGAGGTGCTGGAGCTGGTCGACGTCGGCCACGAAGCGGCTCAGGACGTCGCCGGCGCGCAGGCGCGGGAGGCCGGCCGGGACGAGCGGGGCGAGCCGCGCGTAGAACCGCTCGCGCAGGTCGGCGAGGACGCGGAAGGCGAGGTCGTGCGACGCGAGCCGCTCCCCGTAGCGCAGGACCGCGCGGGCCATGGCGAAGAACCGCACGCCGACGATCGCGACGGTCAGCAGCAGGATCGGCGGCCGCTCGGACGCGCGCACGATCAGGTAGCCGGACGTGGTGAGCAATCCCACGGACGCGGCGATCGCGGCGGCGCCGAGCGCGACGGACAGCGCGAGCCGCGCGCGGCGGGGCGCGACCAGGGCCGCGGCGCGCCGGAGCGCGGCGTAGGGGCGGGGCGAGACGGCGGGGCCTGCCGACGCGGCGGCGCGCGCCGTGACCGCGGCCCGCGCGGGGCGGCCGTGGTTGTCCCACGCGGTCACGCCGCGATCCTCTCGGGCGCGGCGACGGCGCCGTCGCGGAGCTCGACGATCGTGTCGGCGGTGGCGGCCAGCTCGGGGCGGTGGGCGATCAGCAGGGTCGTGCGGCCGGCGCGCAGCCGTTCGAGCGACGCTTCGACGACGCGGGCGGACGCGTCGTCGAGGTGCGCGGTGGGCTCGTCGAGCACGAGCAGCGGGGCGTCGCGGACGAACGCGCGGGCGATCGCGATCCGCTGCGCCTCGCCCGCCGACAGCGCGCGGCCGCCGTCGCCGACCGGCTCGTCGAGCAGCGGCAGCGCGAACGCGGCGCCGGCGGCGGCGAGCGCGGCGCGCAGATCCTCGTCGGACGCGTCCGCGCGCCCGAGGCGCAGGTTCTCGGCGATCGTGCCCGCGTAGAGCCGCGACCGCTGCGGCACGTACGCGCAGCGCGCCCGCCAGGCGGCGGGGTCGACGGCGCGCAGGTCGACGCCGCCGCACTCGACGCGCCCGCCGGTCGGGTCGGCGAGCCGCAGGACGAGCTTGGCCAGCGTGCTCTTGCCGGACCCGCTCGGGCCGACGATCGCGGTCGTGCGCCCGGCGGCCAGCGAGAGGTCGACGCCGTGCAGCACCGCGGGCCCGCCCGGGTAGGCGAAGTCGACGCCCCGGAGCGCGATCGCGCCGGTGGGGGCGGGCGGCGAGCCGGCGGGGGCGGGCGGCGCGGGGGCGAGCGGCAAGCCGGCGGGCGACGCCGCAGCCGCGGCGAGCGGCGGCGCGGCCGCGGTGGGCGACGACGCCACCGGGGCGGCCAGCGCCGGGGGCGCGTCGAGCGCCTCGCGCAACCGCGTCAGCGCCGCGAGACCGTCGGCGCTCGCGTGAAACTGGGCGCCGACGGCGCGCAGCGGCGCGTAGAGCTCCGGCGCCAGCAGCAGCACGGTCAGGCCCGCCTGCAGCCCCAGATGCCCGCCCGCCAGCGCCACGCCGACGACGCCCGCGACCAGCGCCGTGCCGAGCATCGCCAGCGCCTCCAGCACCAGCGCCGAGAGGAACGCGATCCGCAGCGTCCCCATCGTCTCCCGCCGGTACGCGTCCCCCACCCGCGCGAGCACCTCGCCCTGCGCGCCGTCGCGAGCGTGCGCCCGCAGCGTCGGCAGCCCCCGCACCACGTCCAGGAAGTGCGTCGACAGCAGCGTCAACGTCTCCAGCCGCGACGCCGTCCGCGCCTGCGTCGCCAGCCCGACCAGCACCATGAACAGCGGAATCAGCGGCAGCGTCGCCGCCAGCACCAGCGCCGGCACCCACGCCAGCGAGAACAGCCAGGCCAGCACGACCACCGGGACGAACGTGCTCAGCGCCAGCTGCGGCAAGAAGCGCGCGAAGTACGGCTCGACCGCGTCCACGCCCTGCACCGCCAGCGTCGCCAGCTCCCCGGTCCGCGGCGTGTCCAGCCCGTCCGGCCGCGCAACCAGGAACTGGAACGCCAATCGCCCGCGCAGATCGCTCATGACCCGCGCGGCGCCGCGCTGCCCGACCGCCTCGAACGCGCCGTCGCACAGCGCGCGCATGAGCACGACCGCGG
The DNA here is from genome assembly GCA_035555675.1 of Solirubrobacter sp. GTDB lineage: Bacteria > Actinomycetota > Thermoleophilia > Solirubrobacterales > Solirubrobacteraceae > Solirubrobacter. Next base: position 27,556 of record DATMGH010000211.1, read on the forward strand.
CCAGCGCGGCCAGCGGCGCCAGCGACCGCTGCGCGATCGCGGCCGCCAGCAGCGCCGCCTGCGCCACGATCACCACCGCGGACACCGCCGCCAGCGCGAACGTCACCGCCAGATGGCGCCGCGCGGGCCGCGAAGCGCGCAGCAGCGCCGCGTCGACCGGCTTCACGACCGCAGCTTCTCGAACGGCCCGAAGTCCGACGCGCCCAGGCGCGTCCGGAACACCCAGTAGGTCCAGGCCTGGTAGAGCAGCACGAGCGGCACGAACACGACCGCGACCACGGTCATGACCGTGAGCGTGTAGCTCGTCGACGCCGCGTTGTAGAGCGTCAGGTCCGGCCCGGGCCCGCTCGACACGATCGCGGCCGGGAACAGCTCGGCGAACAGCGCCAAGAACAACGCCAGGATGGTCACCGCGCTGAGCGCGAACGCCCGCCCCGGCGTCATCCGCATCGCCACCAGCGCGCAGCCGACCGCGACCACGCACAGCACCGTCGGCACGATCTCCGCGCCCGACCGCACGATCGTCCACGCGCAGAACGCCGCCACCGCCGCGGCGGCGATCGGCGCCAGCACGCTCGCGGCGGTCCGCGCCCGCGTCTCGATCTCACCGTGCAGCCGCAGCGACAGAAACCACGCGCCGTGCGCCAGGAACAGCGTCAGCGACGCCACGCCCCCGAGCAGCCCGTACGGGTTGAGCAGGTCGAACAGCGTCCCGTCGAACGCGCCCGAGGCGTCCAGCGGCACGCCGCGCACGATGTTCGCCCACGCGACGCCCCACAGCAGCGCCGGCAGCGCGCTGCCGACGAGCATCGCCCAGACCCAGAAGCGCCGCCAGCCGGGCCGGTCGTCCTTGCCCCAGAACTCGAACGCGACCCCGCGCAGGATCAGCGCGGCCAGGATCACGAACAACGCCACGTAGAAGCCGGAGAACAGCGTCGCGTACCACTCCGGGAACGCCGCGAACGTCGCGCCGCCGGCGACCAGCAGCCAGACCTCGTTGCCGTCCCAGATCGGCCCGATCGTGTGGATCATCGCCCGCGTCTCGTTGTCGCTGCGCGACAGAAACCGCACGAGCATGCCGACGCCGAAGTCGAACCCCTCGAGCACGAAGTAGCCGAGCCAGAGGATGCAGATCAGCGCGAACCAGATCGTCTGCAGGGTGGTGGGATCGTGCATGGCCGGTTCCTAGTAGGCGAGGACGAGGTCGGGACGGTCCGGCTCTGCGTCCGGTATCTCGGGCGCGGGCCCGTGCGCGGCCTCCTTGGCGAACAGCCGCCCGCCGATCACGCCGAGCACCGTGTAGAGCGCGGTGAAGCCGACCAGGGTCAGGACCACCTGCGCGGAGGAGACCGTCGGGGACCCGGCGGCGTCGGTCTTGAGCAGCCCGAAGACGACCCACGGCTGGCGCCCCATCTCGGTGAAGATCCACCCGGTCGCGTTGGCGACGAACGGCAGCGCGGCCGCCGGCACCAGCAGCCGCAGGTACCAGCGCGGCAGGCGGTCGCGCCGCCACCACCCGAACGCGGCGATCAGGAACATCAGCGCGCCCGCGCCGACCATCAGCCGGAACGTCCAGTACGTCACGCCCACGATCGGCGCGTACTCGCCCGGCCCGTACTGGCGCTCGTAGCGCTTCTGGATGTCGTTGATGCCCTCGACTTCGCCGTGCAGCGAGTTGGTGGCCATCAGCGACAGCGTGTTCGGGACCTTGATGTTGACCTTCAGGTGCTTCGGGTTGTGCGCGATGTCGCTGACCGCGAACAGCGAGAACCCGGCGCTGGTCTGCGTGTCCCAGAGCGCCTCGGCGGCCGCCATCTTCATCGGCTGCTGGCGCTCCATCAGCTGCCCGTTGAAGTGGCCGACCAGCATCGTCGCCAGCGCCGTGACCGCCACCCACGGCAGCAGCAGCCGCACCGAGACGCCGAACACGTCCGGCGCCGTCCCGCGCGCCAGATGCCACGCGGTGACGCCCAGCATCAGCATGCCCCCGGTCGCGAACGCCCCGAGGATCGTGTGCGCGAACGCGAACAGCGCGGTCGAGTTGGTCAGCACGGCGAAGATCGACGTCATCTCCGCGCGCCCGCGCATCTGGTTGAGCTCGTAGCCGACCGGGTGCTGCATCCACGAGTTCGCCGCGAGGATGAAGTACGCCGACAGCACGGTGCCGATCGCGAACGCCCAGATGCACGCCAGGTGCAGCCGCGGCGGGAGCTTCCCGCGCCCGAAGATCCACAGGCCGATGAACGTCGACTCCAAGAAGAACGCCGCGAGCCCCTCCATCGCCAGCGGCGCGCCGAACACGTCGCCCACGTAGCGCGAGTAGTTCGACCAGTTCATGCCGAACTGGAACTCCTGCACGATCCCGGTCACGACGCCGACCGCGAACGAGATCAGCAGCAGCTTGCCCCAGAAGAACGTCAGCCGCTCATAGACAGGGTTCCCGGTGCGGTGGTGAAGCGTCTGACAGACGGCGACGAAGACCGCCATCCCGATCGTGACCGGGACGAAGATGAAGTGAAAGACCGTGGTGATCCCGAACTGCAGCCGCGCCAGCTCGAGCGACGTCATCGCAAGCATTGCCCGCCATCCTTCGTCCCGCCGTCCGCGCCGGCATCCGTGGCGCCTGCGGAACCGGTTGCGGAGAACTACCGCCGCAGCTGGGAGTTCGGCTCGCGGGCGGGATCCCGCTGCACGCCGGCCGGCGTCTGGTCGGTGTTGACGAACAGGCACAGCGGGAGCGGATCCGGCCCGGGCACGCACGCCCGGTAGTGCTCGGGCTCCAGCTCCAGCGCGTCGACCTCCCCCAGCCCGCCCGCGAACCGCGGCGCCGACGCCAGCACGTACGCGTGGACGGCGGCGTAGACGGCGCGCTGGTCCGCCCGCTCGGCGCGCACCGCGCCGCGATGCGAGAGCCCGCCCGCGAGCAGCGCCGCCGTGATCGCCGCCACCAGCCACGCGCCGGCGTAGTCGCGCGCGATCAGCACCGGCAGATCCGGCCGCCGGCGGCGCACCGCGAGCGCGAGCAGCGGGGCCAGGAACGCGACCGCGATCAGGTTCGCGAACCCCGCCAGCAGCAGCGCTCCGACGGCGTCGCCGCCCTCGCCCGAGAACGGCAGCCGGGTCAGCAGCAGCACGTCCACCGCGGTCAGCGCGACGAACGCGGGCCACTGCCACGCGCCCCGCAGCCGCCACCGCAGCCGCCGCCACCGGAGGGACTCGACCATCGTCTCCGTCAAGCGTACGGGTTCATCGAATAGGCTCATAGGCCGGCATCCGCGGAGATCCCGCGCGCTGGACCGGCGCGCCGCCGGCGATCCCGGAGGCGCTCAGACACTGAAGGGAGAGAACCGCCAGATGGCGACCGAGACGGCCCGAACCGAGTTACCAGCCGACGTAACCGAGCACCTGACCACGGAGGACCGTGCCGGCCTCCTGCGCGCGATGCTGATGATGCGCGGCATCGAGGGGCGCGCCATGACCCTGTACCGCCAGGGCAAGGTCCCCGGCAGCTTCTACGACGGGTTCGGCCAGGAGGCCGTGTCCGCGGGGGCGACGTGGGCGATGGCGGCGGAGGACCGCCTGTGCATCCTGCATCGCGATCTCGCGGCGCACGTCATCCGCGGCGTCGAGCCGTGGCGGATCTTCGCCCAGTACATGGGGCGCGCGGACGGCATCACGCGCGGCCGCGACGGCAACGTGCACTTCGGCGACCGCACCAAGGGCTGCGTCGGCATGGTCTCGATGCTCCCGGACATGATGCTGATCGCCACCGGCATGGCGATGGCGTTCAAGCTGCGCGGCGAGCAGCGCTGCGCGATCACGTGGTTCGGCGACGGGTCGACGTCGCGCGGGGACTTCCACGAGGCGATGAACTGGGCGGGCGTGCAGAAGCTGCCCGTGATCTTCGTCCTCGAGAACAACCAGTACGCGTACTCGACGCCGCTCGACCAGCAGTTCGCGGTCAACCCGATCGAGCGGGCCGCGGCCTACGGGTTCCCGGGCGTGAGCGCCGACGGCAACGACCCGGAGGCGATGTTCGAGGTCGTCCGCGTCGCGCGCGAGCGGGCGCTGGCCGGTGAAGGGCCGACGCTGGTCGAGGCGGTCACGATGCGCATGCACGGCCACGCCGCGCACGACGACATGAAGTACGTGCCGTCCGAGCAGGTCGAGGAGTGGCGCCGCAAGGACCCGATCGACCGGCAGGTCAAGCGCCTGGAGGCGCTCGAGGTCGACACGCAGGCGATCCGCGACGAGGTCAAGGCCGAGATCGAGGCCGCGGTGGAGCGCGCGCTGGCGTCCCCGATGCCCGATCCCGACTCGGTCACCGACGGCCTGTTCGCGGACGAGCCCGCCCTGCTCGAAGACGGCAACGCCCCCTGGTCGGGCTTCCGGAGCGCGTAGCCATGGCGACCATGACCTACCTGCAGGCGATCTCGGACGCCATGCGCGAGGAGATGCGCGCCGACGAGCGCGTGTTCCTGATGGGCGAGGACATCGGCACCTTCGGCGGCGCGTTCAAGGTGACCGACGGCTTCATCGACGAGTTCGGGGCGACGCGCGTGATGGACACGCCGCTGGCCGAGTCGGCGATCGTCGGGTGCGCGATCGGCGCCGCCGTCGAGGGCCTGCGACCGATCGCCGAGATGCAGTTCTCGGACTTCGTCTCGTGCGGGTTCGATCAGCTCGTCAACGTGGCCGGCAAGACGTACTACCGGATGGGGCTGTCGGTGAACATCACCGTGCGGCTGCCCTCCGGCGGCGGGTTCTCCGGCGGGCCGTACCACTCGCAGAACCCGGAGGCGTGGTTCATGCACGCGCCCGGGCTGAAGATCGTCGCGCCGTCGACCGCCGAGGACGCGAAGGGGCTGCTGATCGCCGCGGTGCGCGATCCCAACCCCGTGCTGTTCATGGAGCACAAGCACCTCTACCGGCGCGTGAAGGGCGACGTGCCGGCCGGGACCTACGAGACGCCGTTCACGGCGCGCGTGGCGCGCCCCGGGGAGGACCTCACCGTGATCGCCTACGGCGCGATGGTCCACACCGCGCTCGAGGCCACCGCCGACCTGGGATCGGTCGAGGTGCTCGACCTGCGCTCGCTGGTGCCGCTGGACGAGGAAGCGATCCTGCGCTCGGTGCGCAAGACGTCGAAGGTCGTGATCGTCGACGAGGCCAACAGCACGTGCGCAGCGGGCGCCCAGGTCGCGGCGCTGATCGCCGAGCAGGCGTTCGAGGACCTCGACGGGCCGGTCGTGCGCGTGGCGACGCCGGACATCCCGATCCCGTTCTCGCCGCCGCTCGAGCAGGCGGTGCTGCCGCAGGTCGACGACGTCAGGGAGGCCGTGCGTGAGCTCCTCGAGTACTGAGACCATGATCGACGTCACGATGCCCCAGATGGGGGTGTCGGTGGCGGAGGGCACGGTCGTCGAGTGGAAGAAGCAGGTCGGCGACTGGATCGAGGCGGACGAGATCATCGCGTCGATCTCGACCGACAAGATCGACACCGACGTCGAGTCGCCCGCGACCGGGCGGATGGCGGAGATCGTCGTCGGAGTCGGGGACACGGTCGACGTGGGCACCGTGATGGCGCGGATCGCGACCGACGCCAAGCCGGGTGAGCCGCACGTGTCCGAGAACGGGGCTCCGCCGGCTCCGGCCGCCGCGGCTCCGGCGGCCGCGCCGGCCGTGTCCCGGCCGGCGGCGGGCGCGCGGCGCTACTCGCCTGTGGTGATGCGGATCGCGGCCGAGCACGGCGTGGATCTCGATCAGGTCACCGGCACCGGGCGCGGCGGGCGCGTGAGCAAGAAGGACGTGCTCGCGTTCATCGAGAACGGGCCGGCGGCCGAAGAGCCGCCGATGCACATCGAGAGCCCGTACCGGCCGGATGAGCCGGTCGCGGCGAAGCGGCGCCGGCCGCGGCTGCAGCGGGTCGAGGAGGCGCCGGCCGCGGCGCCGGCACCCGCTCCCGCGGGCGACGTCCCCGCGGGCCAGCCGCTCTCGCGGATGCGGCAGGCGATCGGTACGCGGATGGTGCAGTCGCTGCAGACCGCGGCGACGTGCACGACGATCGCCGAGGCCGACATGTCGCGGATCGAGGCCGCGCGGCGTGCCGCGAAGCTCAGCTACCTGCCGTTCCAGGCCCGGGCCGTGGTCGAGACCCTGCTCGAGTTCCCGGCGCTCAACGCCACGCTCGAGGACGACATCCACACGGTCCACCGCGACGCGGTGCATCTGGGGATCGCGGTCTCGCTCGGCGAGGGCGGCCTGATCGTGCCGGTGATCCGCGACGCCCAGGACCTCAGCGTCGAGGGCCTGGCGAAGCGCATCAAGGACATCGCGACTCGCGCGCGCTCGAACCAGCTCCGGCCGGACGAGGTCAGCGGCGGCACGTTCACGATCACCAACCCCGGCGGCTACGGCTCGCTGATGGCGACGCCCGTGATCAACCTGCCGCAGGTCGGGATCCTGGACACCGAGGCGGTCGTCAAGCGGCCGGTCGTGGTCACGGACGAGCTCGGCAACGACTCGATCGCGATCCGCGCCATGACGTACCTCTGCCTCGGCTGGGACCACCGCGCGCTCGACGGCGCCTACGCCGCGCAGTTCCTCGCGGCGCTGCGCAAGAAGCTCGAGGCCTGGCCGGTCGCCTGACCGCCGCGCCCGCCCCGGCACGGCCGGGGCGGGCGGCCTCTTCCCACTGCACGCACGACGCCCGCCGGGGCGCGACGAGCGGTCGCGAAGCGGCGCCAGGCGCCGGAAACTGACCACTCGCCGCGCCAATCACCGCCGCGCCAACGAACCGCGCCGGATGCGGACGCCCCACTCGCCGCGCCAGACAACGCCGCACCAACGAACCACGCCGGACAACGACGCCCGCCGACCACGCCGAGCGGCAAGCCGCCCCCAACATGGCACGCTGCCACTCACCCGACGCGACGAACGGTCGCGAAGCGGCGCCAGGCGCCGGAAACTGACCGCTCGCCGCGAGCCGCGGGCGGGGTACGGACTAAGGTGGACGCCATGGATCTGTGGGTCTGCCATCTCGGACGGGTCGAGTACCGCGAGGCGGCGGATCTGCAGGAGCGGCTGCGCGCGCGCGTGCTGGCCGGCGAGCTGCCGGACCTGATGCTGCTGCTCGAGCACCCGCCGGTCTACACGATCGGGCGCCGGTCCGGCGACGGCGACCTCCCGTTCGGCGAGGCGTTCTACCGCGAGCGCGGCATCGACATCGTCGAGACCAGCCGCGGCGGGCAGCTCACCTACCACGGCCCCGGCCAGCTGGTCGGCTACCCGATCATGCACGTCGCCAACGTGCCCGAGTACATCCTCACGATGGAGCGCGCGATCGTCGCCGCGCTGCACGACGCCGGCGTCGAGGCCGGGACGAAGCTCGGCCACAAGCACGTCGGCGTCTGGGTCGGCGAGCGCAAGATCGCCTCGGTCGGCGTGCACCTCTCCCACGGCGTCTCCAGCCACGGCTTCGCGGTCAACGTGGAGAACGAGTTGGACCCGTTCAGCTGGGTCGTCGCCTGCGGGCTGCCGGAGGTGCAGATGACGTCCGTGCGCGCGGAAGGCGCCGCCGAGTCGCTGGCGTGCTTCCGCAAGCGCATGGGCCACCGGTTCGCCGAGGCGTTCGGGCGCCGGCAGCGGCTGGTGAGCCTCGAGCGGCTGCAGGACCGCGTGCCCGCGGCATGAACGTCGGCCTGGCGCTCTTTCTCACCGGCGACGGGATCCACCCCGCAACGCTCGCCCGTGAGGCCGAGCGGCGCGGCTTCGAGTCCCTGTTCGTCACCGAGCACACGCACATCCCGAAGAGCCCCGGCATGGTCTTCCGCGACGGGCAGCCGCTGCACGAGAAGTACCGCCGCACGCACGACCCGTTCGTCGCCCTGTCCTTCGCGGCCGCGGCCACCGAGCGCCTGATCGTCGGCACCTCGGTCTGCCTGGTGGTCGAGCACGACCCGATCGTGCTCGCCAAGCAGGTCGCGTCGCTCGACGTGCTCTCCGGCGGCCGGTTCGTGTTCGGCGTCGGCGCCGGCTGGAACAAGCCCGAGATGCGCAACCACGGGACCGACCCCGCGACGCGCCACGCCAACATGCGCGAGCGCGTCGAGGCGATGCGCGCGATCTGGACCCAGGACGAGCCGGAATACCACGGCCGGCACGTCGACTTCGACCCGATCTGGCTGTGGCCGAAGCCGCTCCAGCGCCCGCTGCCGGTCCTCATCGGCGGCAACGGCCCGCCCGTCGAGGACCGCGTCCTGCGCTACGGCGACGGCTGGATGCCGAACATGCCCGACCTCGACACGCTCGGCCCGCGGATCGCGAAGCTGCGCGACCGCGCCCAGCGCCACGTCCCCGTGACCTACTACGGCGCCACCCCGGCCACGCTCGGCACGCTCGAGGCGGCGGGGGTCGACCGCGCGCTGATCGTCCTGGAATCCGGCCCGGAGGCCGACGTGCTGGCCTCGATACCCTCCCTGACGTGACTCTGCGGATCCACCAGACGCGCTCCCGCGCCAACCCGGGCGGGATGGACGTCACCAAGATCCTCGGCGAGGACGTGCTGCCGTTCCGCACGCGCAAGCCCGCCTGGTTCAAGGTCCCGCCCCCGGGCAGCGCGAAGTACCGCGAGCTCAAGAAGACGATCACCGACGAGGACCTGCACACGGTCTGCCAGGAAGCGGCCTGCCCGAACATCGGCGACTGCTGGGACCGCGGCACGGCCACGTTCATGATCCTCGGGGACACCTGCACGCGCCGCTGCGGGTTCTGCAACGTCAAGACCGGCAAGCCGACGTGGAACGACCCGCTGGAGCCCCTGCGCGTCGCCCGCAGCGTGGCCCGCATGAACCTCCGCCACGCGGTCATCACCAGCGTCGACCGCGACGATCTGCCGGATTACGGCGCCTCGGTGTGGTGCGGCGTGATCCGCTCGGTCCGCATGCAGGCGCCGAACACCAAGATCGAGTGCCTGACACCGGACTTCCGCGGCGAGGAGATGCCGCTGGCCAAGGTGATCGCCGAGCGGCCGGACGTCTTCAACCACAACGTCGAGGTCGTGCCGCGGCTGTACCCGGTCGCGCGCCGCGGCAGCCGCTGGCAGCGCTCGCTGCGCGTCCTGCGCAACGCGCTCGAGATGGGCGAGGGCGAGGTCGTGACCAAGTCCGGCCTGATGGTCGGGCTGGGCGAGACCCACGACGAGCTGGTCGCCGCGTTCGCCGACCTGCGCGAGGCGGGCGTCTCGATCCTCACGGTCGGCCAGTACCTGCGCCCGACCGAGCGCCACCTGCCGGTCGTGCGCTACTGGCACCCGGACGAGTTCACCGCGCTCGAGGCCGCCGCGTACGAGCTCGGGTTCGACCACATCGCCGCCGGTCCGCTGGTCCGCAGCTCGTATCACGCCGACGAGCACGTCAAGCAGGACCAGCCGGGCGTCGGCCCGCTCGCCGCCAGCGCGTAAGTACCGTTGACGGCCGATGCTGCCGCTGCGCGACAACATCCCGACGTCGCGACGGCCGGTCGTCACCCTCTCGCTGATCGCGGCCAACGTCCTCGTCTACTTCTTCTGGCAGCGAGGCGGGCTCTCGCTCGGCTCCCCCGACGGCGCGCACTACATCTGCCAGCTGCAGGACTACGCGGCGATCCCGTACGAGCTCACGCACCCGAGCACGCAGGTGCTGATCGCCCACGGCTGCCCGAGCGAGCCGACCGCGCCCGCCTGGCTGACCGTCTTCACCGCGATGTTCATGCACGGCGGCCTGCTGCACCTGGGCGGCAACATGCTGTTCCTGTGGATCTTCGGCAACAACGTCGAGGACGCCATGGGCGCGGTCAAGTTCCTGCTGTTCTACCTGCTAGCCGGCGTCGCGGCGATGGTGCTGCAGACCGCGATCGACCCGAGCTCCCAGGTCCCGACGCTCGGCGCCTCCGGGGCGATCGCGGGCGTGCTCGGCGGCTACATCCGCCTGTTCCCGGGCGCTCGCGTGGTGACGGTGATCTTCATCGTGTTCTTCTTCACGATCGTCGAGCTGCCCGCGCTGGTCGTGCTCGGCCTGTGGTTCCTGCAACAGGCGCTGTACGCGGCCTATGACATCGGCGGGGCGCAGGGCGGCGTGGCGTACTTCGCGCACATCGGCGGGTTCGTGTTCGGCCTCGCGGCGATTCGCGCGTTCGCCCGCCGCAAGCGGGTGATGCCCCGGTGAGGCGCCTGCTCGCGCTGATCGCGCTGCTGGCGGTCGCCGCCGGCGCCTACGTGCTCACGCGGCCTGCGCGGCCGGACGGCACGCCGTCCGCCGCGCAGGCGGCCTCCTCGCCCGAGCCGGAGCCGACGCCGCTGGAGGGCGGCGGGACGGCGCCGTCGCCGCTGGCGGTCCGGCTCGACCTGCCGACCGACAACGTCCAGATCCGCTTCAAGAAGCCGCCGCGGGCCGCGCTGCTGTTCGACGTCGACACGGGCCGTGTCCTGTACCGCAAGGACCCGACGCGGGTGCTGCCGATCGCGTCGCTGACCAAGATGATGACCGCGCTGGTGGTCGTCGACCGCGTCCCGCCCGGCGCGAAGGTCCGGGTCACCAAGGAGGCGCTGGCCTACCAGGGCTCCGGCGTCGGCCTGCTGCCGAAGAACAAGTGGATCGGCGTCAACACGATGCTCTACGGACTGCTGCTGCCGTCCGGCAACGACGCGGCGATCGCGCTGGCGCAGCGCGCCGCGGGCGGCAGCGTCAAGCGGTTCGTGCGGCTGATGAACGAGAAGGCGCAGAAGCTGGGGCTCGAGTGCTCGCACTTCGGCACCCCGAGCGGCTTCGAGGACGAGGGCAACCACTCGTGCGCGGCCGACCTGGCGGCGATCGGGCGCGCCGTGCTGCGCGAGCCGCGGCTGCGCAAGATCGTCGCCAGCCGCGAGGCGGTCCTGCCGTTCCCGATCAAGGGCGGCCGCCTCTGGCTCTACAACCACAACCCGCTGCTGCGGCAGGGCTACGCGGGCACGACCGGCATCAAGACCGGGTACACGGACGCCGCCGGCCGCTGCCTGGTGGCGACGGCGCGGCGCGGGAACGTGCGACTGGGCGTCGTCCTGCTGCACTCGCCGGACCCCGGCAAGCAGGCGATGCAACTGCTCGACCGAGGATTCAAGGCCAGTCGCGGGTAGGACCCTCCCGATGAACGTCTATCTGCGCCGTCGCATCGTGGCGGTCGCGGTCGGGGCGGCGCTGGTCGCGCTGCTGGTCTTCGCCGTCTCGCGGCTGACCGGGTCCGACGCGGCCGAACCGCCGCGCGCGGCCCGCGCGACACCGACGCCCAGGCCGCTGGCCGAGCTCCCGCGCGGCGGGCGCGCAATCCTGCCCGACTACCGCGTCGTCGCCTACTACGGGGCACCGCAGGACCGGGAGCTCGGCGCGCTCGGGATCGGGACGCCCGCGCAGGCGGTCCGCCGGCTCGAGCGCCAGGCGAAGCCGTACGGCCGGCAGACACGGCCGGTCCTGCCCGCGCTGGAGCTGATCGCGGTCGTCGCCGCCGCCCACCCCGGCCCGGGCGACCGCTACAACCTGCGCCAGCCGGACAGCGTGATCCGGCGCTACCTGAAGGCCGCCCGGCGCGCGAAGGCGCTGCTGATCCTCGACGTCCAGCCCGGCCGCTCGGACTTCTTCACCGAGGCGCAGCGGCTGCGCAAGTGGCTCAAGGAGCCGGACGTGGGCCTCGCGCTGGACCCGGAGTGGCGGATGACGGCCGACCAGGTGCCGGGGCAGGTGATCGGCCGCGTGAGCGCGCGCGAGGTCAACGCCACCACGGCCTGGCTCGACCAGCTCGTGACGCGCTACGACCTGCCGCAAAAGCTCCTGATCGTGCACCGGTTCACGGACGACATGGTCCCGTCGGCGCAGCTGAAGCCGCGGCGCGGCCTCGCGTACGTGATCAACGTGGACGGGTTCGGGGCGCAGTCGCTGAAGATCGCCAAGTACAAGCGCTTCGCGGCGGACGCCAAGCAGTTTCACCGCGGCTTCAAGCTCTTCTACCAGGAGGACGAGAACACGATGACGCCCACCCAGGTGATGCGGCTCACGCCGCGGCCGGACGTCGTCGTCTACGAATGAGCCCGGCGCGCGGCCAGCAGCGCGCCGCCCTGCGCGCCGCCGAGGTCGCCGAGCTCGGCCAGCAGGATCGGCGGCGGGTCGCTGTCGACGAACAGGTGCGGGAGCATCGCCTCACGAATCCGCGCGACCCACGGCTCGCCGAGCCGGATCCCGAGGCCGCCGCCGATCACCACCGCCTCCGGGTCCAGCAGGTTGACCGCCGACGCGACGCCGGCGCCGAGCGCGGCGACCGCTTCCTCGAGCAGGTCGATCGCCATGTGATCGTCGCGGGCCAGTGCGCGCTCCCAGACGCCCGACGACAGGCGGTCGCGCCCGCGCTCCTCCATGATCTTGAACAGCGCGGTCTTCTCACCCTGCGCGACGCGCTTGCGGGCGCGGTGCTCCATCGCCCCGCGGCCGGCGTAGGCCTCCATGCAGCCGCGCCGCCCGCACGGGCAGTGGGCGCCGTTGAGCCGCACCACCATGTGGCCGATCTCGCCCGCGGTCTTGCGGCCGACCCACGGCCGGCCGTCGAGGATCAGGCCGCCGCCGACGCCCGTCCCCCAGAACACGCCCAGCAGGCTCCGGTACACGCGGGCGGCGCCGATCTCGAACTCGGCGTCGGTCGCCAGGTCGACGTCGTTGCCGAGCGCGACCGGCACGCCGTCGAAGTCCTTCTGCAGCGCCTTGCGCAGGTTGAACGTCCCCGCCCAGTCGGACAGGTTCATGGCGCCGCTGACCGTGCCCGCGGCGTCGTCGACGCTGCCGGGCGAGCCGACGCCGACGGCGGTGAGGTCCTCGATGCGCTTGCCCGCCTCCTCGAGCGCCCCCTTGAGCACCTCCGCCATCTGCGCCGCGATCGCTTTCGGGCCGCCCTTGAGCGGTGTCTGGTCGCGCTTGGCGCCCAGGACCTGATGGTCGTCGTCCACGACCGCCGCCTGGATCTTCGTGCCCCCGAGGTCGATGCCGCCGTAGATCGCCATGGGTGTCATCTTGACTGAAGCCGTGGAGGTCTGGGCCCATGACCGCTGGGGGATCCCGCTGCCCGAGGGGCACCGGTTCCCGATCGAGAAGTACCGCCTGCTGCGCGAGCGCGTGGCCGGGACGGTCGACGTGCGCGAGTCGCCGGCCGTGCCCTGGGAGTGGCTGGCGGAGGTGCACGACCCGGGGCTGCTGGAGCGGATCCGCTCCGGAGGCTTGAGCGTGCGCGAGGAGCGCGGGCTCGGGCTGCCGTGGTCCGAGCAGCTGGTCGAGCGCGGGCGGCGCTCGGTCGGCGGGACGGTCGCGGCGGCGCGCCGGGCCGTCGAGCGCGGGATCGGGATGAACCTGGGCGGCGGCACCCACCACGCGGGGCGGGACTTCGCGCGCGGCTACTGCCTGTTCAACGACGTCGTGGTCGCCGTGGCGCGGCTGCGCGCCGAGGGGCTGGCGCAGCGTGCGCTGATCGTCGACTGCGACGTCCACCAGGGCGACGGCACCGCGCAGCTGCTCGGGCCGGACCCGGACGCGTTCACGCTGTCGCTGCACGGCGCGCGCAACTACCCGTTCACGCGCGTCCCGTCCGACCTGGACGTGGACCTGCCGTCGGGCACGGGCGACGACGCGTACCTGTCCGCGCTGGCGGACGCGCTGGACGTGGCGTTCGCCGCCGACGTCGCGTTCTACCTCGCGGGCGCCGACGCCTGGGAGGGCGACCGGCTCGGCCGGCTCGCGCTGACCAAGGCCGGACTGCGCGCCCGCGACGCGCTCGTGCTCGACCGGCTGGAGGGGATTCCGGTGGTCGTCGTGCTGGCCGGCGGGTACGCGCCGGACATCCGCGACACGGTCGAGATCAACGCCGCGACGGTCGCCGCCGTCGCCGCGCGCGACCGCGCCCTAAGCTGATGGGTCTCCCGGGGGCGTAGTGATAATGGGAGCACGCGGCCTTTGCACGGCCGAGGTAGGGGTTCGATTCCCCTCGCCTCCACTTCTCACGCCGTGATGTTGGCGCTGTCGCCGCCCGTCGCCGCGAAGCTCGTACCGGTGACCATGCGGGCCCCCTCGGACGCGAGGAAGACGACCAGGGGCGCGACGTCCTCGGGCTCGACCCACGGCACGCCGAGCGGGAGCTTCTTGCGCTGGGCGTCCACGGCGGTCTGCTCGTCCTTGGCCGGGTCCCCGGTGGGCTCGTGGCCGCCGGTGCGGATGATCTGCGCGTAGCGGTCCTCGTGCCGGGTCAGCGGCGTATCCACCAGCCCGGGGATGACGGCGTTGACCGTGATGCCGTAGCGCCCGAGGTCCAGGGCGGCGGACTTCATCAGCCCGATCAGGCCCCACTTCGCCGCCGAGTAGCCGGAGCCGTCGAGCGTGCCGTGCTGGCCCTGGGTCGACGAGGTGATGATGATCCGGCCCCCGCCGCGCTCGATCAGCAGCGGGGCGGCGACCCTCAGGACGTTGGCGGTGCCGGTGAGGTTGATGTCGATCTGGTCGTGCCAGAGCTCGTCGCTCATATCGAGCAACGAGGCGAACCCCTGGACGCCGGCGTTGGCGAAGACGACGTCGACGCCGCCGAACCGGTCCACGACGGCGTCGAAGCCGGCCTTTACCGCGGCCTTGTCGCGCTGGTCGAAGATCACCGGCAGCCACTGGCCGCCGGCCGCCTCGACGCGCCGTCCGGTCTCCGCGAGGTCCGCTTCGGTGGCCGGCGCGTAGTCCATCGCGGGGCTCGCCACCGCCGCGATGTCCGCCCCCGCGACCCGATAGCCCGCTTGGGCGAACGCCACCGCCGCGGCCCGGCCGATCCCGCGCGCCGCTCCCGTGATCACGACCACCCGCTCATCGCTCATCGCCGACCTCTTCTCGTGTTCGTCTCGTCGACCCGGGCCAGCGCGCCGGCACCGAGCGCCATGCACCCGCCGGCGACGACCAGCGCCCCGGCGCCCGACCAGACGCGTACCACGAGCGCGCCGAGCGCCCCGCCCGCGCCCATCGACAGGACCGCCCCCGCGCGGCGCGCCCAGTGTTCGCCGGTGCCCCCGGCCAGCGGGCTGTCGAGGGCGAAGTTCACCAGGGTGCTGGTGATCACCACCGTGGTGACGTCCCAAACCTGCGTGCCGCGGGCGGCGACGGCCTGCGTTCCCATCGCCGCGGCGAGCACGGCGGTCAGGCCGAGCAGCCATCCGTGCGCAGGCGTGCCCACCAGCAGCCAGGCGACCCCGAGCGCGATGATCGTCAGGGCGGTGCCGGCGAGCAGCCGCCGGTGCGCGGAGGGGAGGCGCGTCGGGTGCGTCTGCCCGCGCACGCTGCGTCCGGCCAGCGTCGCTCCGGCGATGAACCCCGCCAGGGCGACCGCGTTGTTCAGCAGCGGCACGCCGCCGGAGCCGGCGAGCCCGAAGCCGGCGAAGAGCACGTTGCCGGTCATGTTCCCGGTGAAGACGTGATCGAGCGCGAGGTAGCTCACCGCATCCACGATCCCGGTGGCCACCGTCAGGGCGAACAGCCCGGGCAGGTGGGCCGCACCGCGCTCGGTCCTCATCCGCTCAGTCGAAGCGCCGCGCGTCGGTGAAGCCGTTCAGGGAGTCGCCGGGCAGGCCGTAGGCTCGCGTGACGCCAGCGTCCTTGATGGTCTCCACGACGGTGTCGGCAATGGTCCGCATTCCGGGTCCTCCGGCTCGTGTCTTCCGACTGCGTGCCCGGTTCACCCCGTGGCCATGCGCGCGACATCGCTACGGCTGCGCCGGCAGCAGCAGCGGGCTGGCCAGGATCAGCAGCCCGGCCACCGCGAGCGCCGTGCGCGGACCGGTCGCGGCGGCCAGCAGCCCGCCGAGCGCGGTGCACGTGGCGATCGCCGCCTGCTGGCCGATCGACCATGCCGACAGCGTGCGGGCGACGCGGTGCTTGGGCGTGTGCTCGAGCCGGTAGGTCGCCAGGACCGGGTTGTAGAGGCTCATGCTGACGATGATCGCCAGCTCGACCGCGATCACGGTCACCAGGCCGGGGAGCCCGGGGCGGACGAACGCCAGGCCGATCAACCAGATCGCGCGCAGCGTGCCGGCGACGCGGAACACCCGGTCGCGGCCGTGGCGGGCCACGACGCGCCGGGCGAGCCGGGAGCCGATCAGCCCGCCGACGCACGGCGCGGCGAACGCGAGCCCGTACTGCCAGGGCGGAAACCCGAGCTCGCGCAGCAGGAGCACGGCCAGCAGCGGCTCGGTGGCCATGATCAGGCCGGACACGAGCATGTTGTTGAAGTAGAGGGCGCGCAGCCCCGGGTGGGTGAGGATGTGCCGCCAGCCGTCGAGCAGCTCGCGAGCCCGAACCCGGCGCGGCGCCGCTCGCGGTGCGTCCTCGCGGCCGCCGATCGCGGTCAGGCCGAGCGCGGACAGCAGGTGGCTGACGGCGTCGGCCAGCACGGTGACGAGCGGCCCGAACAGGCCGATCGCCGCGCCGCCCAGCGGCGGGCCGACCGCGAGCGAGCCCCAGTTCGTCGACTCCAGCCGGGAGTTCGCGACCAGCAGGTCGTCCGGCCGCACGACCGCCTTGATGTAGGCGCCGCTGGCGGCGTTGAACGCGATCTTGGCCGCCGCGACCGTGGCGGAGACGACCAGCAGCTGCACGAAGCCGAGCCGCCCGAGGGCGTAGGCGGCCGGGATCGACGCGATCGCCGCGAAGCGGGCCAGGTCCATCCCGATCATCACGCGCCGCTTGCGGCGGAACTCCACCCACGGCGCGAGCGGCACGGCGATCAACGCCCCGACCGCCGGGCCCACGGCCGCCAGCGCGGCCACCTGGGCGGGCCCGGCGTGCAGCACCAGCACGGCGATCAGGGGGAACGCGCCGAGCGCCAGCCCGGACCCGTACGCGCTCGCCGCGTACGCCGCCCACAACCAGCGGAACTCGCGCCCGAGCGCGTGTCTTGAGACCGTGCTGTCGATCCGGAGATCAAAGCGGTGCGAGCGGCGGATCTACCAGGTGATGGGTTTGGCGGGCACGTCGAGCCAGACGTGGAAGAAGTCGTCCAGGTCCAGCCCGGAGATCCGCTCCGCCAGCGCGATGAAGTCCTGCGTGGTCGCGTTGCCGTAGCGGTGCTGCGCCGTCCAGGTCTGCAGGATGCGGAAGAACGTGTCGTCGTTGCCGATCTTCTCGCGCAGCGCCTGCAGCGTCATCCCCCCGCGGCGGTAGACCGCGTTGCCGAACATCGTGTCCCGCTGCGGGTCGGAGATCACGAGCTGCCAGAAGGAGCTCGACGCCGGGCGGCTGTAGTCGGCCAAGAACGCGTCGTGCGCCGAGCGGACGCCGGTCTCCTCGCCCCACAGGTACTCGGCGAACGTCGCGAAGCCCTCGTTGAGCCAGATGTTGTTCCAGCTATAGACGGAGACGCTGTCGCCGAACCACTGGTGCGACAGCTCGTGGGCGATCGTGTTCGAGCTGCGCACGGCCGAGTACACCGGCTTGGTCTGCGTCTCGAGCGAGAAGCCCAGCGGCGCGCCGTCGTAGGTCGCGTTGTCGGCGATCGCGCCGACGACGTCGAACGGGTACGGGCCGAACAGCTTCGTCCACAGGTCGGCGGCGCGAGCCGAGTACTCGTAGAAGAAGTCGACCGCGGTGCGCGTCGTGGTCACGCCGCGCTCGGTGGTCGTCACGTCCGGGAGCACGGGGTCGACGGCGACGTACTCCGGGATCCCGCCCGGCGTGCGCCCCTGGCGCACGTTCCAGTGACCGATGTCGGCGGTCACCAGGTAGGAGGCCATCGGCAGCGGCTCGTTCCAGACCCAGAGCGACCGGCTGCCGATGTCGAGGTGGTACGCGAGCGTGCCGTTGGCGACCACGCCGAGGCCCTTCGGGACGCTGACGCGGAACGTGTAGGACGCCTTGTCGCGCGGGTGATCGGAGACCGGGAACCACGTCGAGGCGACGTTCGGCTCATCGCCCATGAACGCGCCGTCGTCGGTGTGCAGGAACCCGTACGGCGATCCGAACACGATCGGGGAGCCGACGACCGTCTGCGGGACGCCGCCGTAGCGGACGGTCACCACGAACGCCCGGCCCTCGCGGATGCCGTTGCGGGGCGTGATCTGCAGCTCCTGGCCGTCGCGCGCGAAGCGGGCCGGGCGCCCGTCCACGGTCACGTTGTCGACGTCGAGCTGCTGCAGGTCGAGATCGAAGCGCGAGAGGTCCTG
>DATMGH010000212.1:0-13223 GCA_035555675.1 Solirubrobacter sp.
TCCAGCGCGGGCGCGCGGCCGATGATCGGCAGGCCGTCCGGCGTGCAGGGCCGCAGGCCGCGCCAGACGTGCAGCGGCGGGCGGCCGGCGAAGCCCGGCAGCGCCTCGGTGGCGGCGCGCGTGATCGCGTCCACCCGGCGCTGGTCGACGCCGCGATCGGTGCCGGTGAGCTCCATCGTCCCGGCCAGCCGGATGCGCGGGCCGTTGGGCGTGACCACGACCCGATGCTCGTGCAGCCAGATCGGCAGCTCGGGATCGCCCGGACGCGCCTCGATGTCCACGTGGTAGCCCTTGCCGCCCTCGATCGGCAGGCGCAGGCCGAGCTCGCCCGCCAGGCCGGCGCTCCAGACGCCGGCGGCGACCACGACCTCGGCGACCTCGACGTCGCCCTCGGTGGTCCAGAGCGCGTCGACGCGCCGACCCGTCCGGCGCAGCCCGAGGACCTCGACGCCGGTGCGGATCTCGACCCCCACCTCGGCCGCCCAGGCGCCGAGCGCGAGCACGAACCGCAGCGGATCGCAGTGGGCCTCGCCGCGCCGCAGCACGCCGCCGGCGAACCCGGGCCCGAGCTGCCCCGGCAGGTCCTCCACGCGCACGACCTCGTCGCCGGGCCCCACGGCGCCGACCGCGGCGCGGAACGCCTTCTCGCCGCGGAACACGTCCAGCAGCCCGCGCTGCTGGTAGCCGGCGTCCAGCCCGCCCGCGTGCAGCTCGGCGTGCAGCTCCGCGCTGCGCACCGCCAGCCGCTGCAGCACGGACGTCGAGTGCTGGACGCGGCTCGGCGCGGCCGCGGCCAAGAACCGCGTCAGCCACGGCACCACGCCCGGCCGCGGACGGACGAAGAACGGGCTGTCCGGCCGCCCCATCCAGCGGATGCCGTCGACCACCGCGGCGGGGTTGGCGAGCGGCTGCACGTGGCCCGGGCCGACGATGCCGGCGTTGCCCGCCGAGCAGCCCCAGGCCAGGTCGCCGCCGCGCTCGAGCAGGACGACGGACGCACCGCGGCGGGCCAGCTCCAGGGCGGCCGCCGCGCCGATCACGCCGCCGCCGACCACGGCGACGTCCGCGCGCTTGCGATCTCCGTTCACACCCTGATCGTGGGCGCCGCTAGCCACCCGTCCAATGGGTGCGGGACCGCATCAGGGCCCCGCCGAACCACCATCGGCGTACGCGGCCGCCCAGGAGCGCGCCGCGCGCAACGTGGAGAAGTGGCTGCGCAGGCGCCGGCCGTGGCCGCCGTCGACGCGCACGGTCACGCAGTAGGTCAGCGTGAGCTCGTCCAGCACCGCGAACAACCGCTCGCACCGTCCGGCCCGGACGCGCTCGCACAACAGGATGTCCTCGTGAAGTGTCATCTCGACCGGGTAAGCCTGGAGATCCCCGGCGGCCTTCCCATCGGCTCGAGGGTGCAGATCGGCGAAACCGCGACCCCCCCGCCCACGGCCGTGCAGCCCGGCCCGGAGCGGGATGCAGCCCGCGCCCCATGGTTCACGGGCGCGCGTGTCCCCAGGCTCTCGGCGATGTCACCGCATCCGCTCTGGAGATTCGCCGACGCGCGCATGGCCGCGACCCTCGTCCAGGCGCGCCGCGACCGGCGCCGGCCCGCGCGCCGGGGCGCGCCGCCGAACGTGCTCGCCACCGCGCCGTGGCGCAAGCGCCCGCCGCGCTGACAAGCTGTCGTACATGCGCCGCCGCCTGCTCGAGCTGCCCCTGTTCTGGCGCGTGTTCGCGGCGAACGCCAGCGTGCTGCTGCTGGCGTTCGCCGGCCTCGTGCTCGCCCCGATCACGGTCTCGGTCCCGGTCGGCGCGAGCGAGCTGGTGGTCCTGGCCGCGGGCCTGGCCGCGCTGCTGGCGGCGAACCTGCTCCTGCTGCGCCCGGCGCTCGCCCCGCTCGACGAGCTCGCCGAGACGATGCGCACGCACGATCCGCTGACGCCCGGCGCCCGCGCGCAGCTCAGCGGCGACGCGAACGTCGTGGCGCTCGCGCAGACGTTCAACGACATGCTCGACCGGCTCGAGTCCGAGCGCCGCGAGAGCGCGCGCCAGGCGCTGATGGTCCAGGAGGCCGAGCGCCGGCGCGTCGCGCGCGAGCTGCACGACGAAGTCGGCCAGACGCTGACCGGCGTGATGCTGCAGATCGAGGGCCTCGCGGCGGAGATCCCCGCCGAGCTGCGCGAGCAGCTCGACGAGCTGCGCGAGACCGCGCGCGAAGGCACCGAGGAGGTGCGCCGGATCGCCCGCCAGCTGCGGCCGGAGGCGCTCGAGGAGCTCGGTCTGTCCAGCGCCCTGGCGGCGCTGGCCAGCGCGTTCGAGCGCCAGACCCGGGTCCCGGTCCTGCGCACGCTCGACCAGCCGATCATCGCCGAGCCCGAGCAGGAGCTGGTGCTCTACCGGGTCGCTCAGGAGGCGCTGACCAACGTGGCCCGGCACGCGGCGGCGACGCACGTCGAGCTCGCGCTGAGCGAGGACGAGCGCGCGATCCGGCTCGTCGTGCGCGACGACGGCCGCGGGCTGCCCGGCCACGCGCGCACGTCGTCGCACGGGATCCGCGGCATGCGCGAGCGTGCGATGCTGATCGGTGCGACGCTCGGCATCGACAGCCCGCCGGGCGAGGGCACCACGATCGAGCTCGTCGTCCCGCGCAGCCCATGACGCCCCTGAAGACCCGGATCCTGATCGCCGACGACCACCCGATCGTCCTCAACGGGCTGCGCACCGTGCTCAACGCGCAGCCGGACCTCGAGGTGGTCGCGCAGGCGACCGACGGCGAGCAGGCGGTGGCCGAAGCGCTCCAGGGCGACATCCACCTGGCCGTGCTGGACATCTCGATGCCGCGCAAGACCGGCCTGCAGGCGGCGCGCGAGATCACGCTGCGCCGGCCGGACATCCGCGTGCTGATGCTCTCGATGCACGACAACGAGCAGTTCCTGTTCGAAGCGATCCGCGCCGGCGCGTCCGGCTACGTGCTCAAGAGCTCGGTCGACCGCGACCTCGTGGAGGCGTGCCGCGCGACGATGCGCGGGCAGCCGTTCCTCTACCCCGGCGGCGTGCAGGCGCTGATGCGCGAGTACCTGGAGCGCGCGCGGTCCGGCGAGCCGGTGCACGGCGACCTGCTGACCCCGCGCGAGGAGGAGATCGTCAAGCTCGTCGCCGAGGCGCACACCAACGAGGAGATCGGCGCGCTGCTGCACATCTCCAAGAAGACGGTCGAGCGCCACCGCGCGAACATCCTCGAGAAGCTCGGGATGCGCGACCGCGTCGAGCTGACCCGCTACGCGATCCGGCGCGGGCTGATCGAGCCCTGAACGCCGGGCCCGAGGCGCTCGATCACGCGCCGCGCGCGGTGCGCGGCCTCGCCCTCCGGCAGCCGCATGCTCTCGGCGATGTCCGGCAGCGTGGTGCCGTCCAGGAGCATCGCGAACACCGGCAGGTCCTCGTCGGCCAGGCGCGCGACGGCCAGCTCGAAGTCCCGCCGGCGCACCGGCGGCAGCTCGCTCTCCCCGTCCGCCAGCCGGCGGATCGTCCCCGCCAGCGTGGCCGCGGACGCGCTCTTGTCCAGCACGCCGTCGGCCTGCGCGGCGCGCGCGGCGAGCGCCAGCGCCGGCGACGAGTACGACGTGTACAGCAGCACGCGCGGCGCGCCCGGCCGGCACTTGATGCGCCAGCACAGCGACAGCCCGCCGCCGCGCAGCGGGTCGTAGTCCAGGATCAGGACGTCCGGGGAGCGGCCGGCCAGCAGGCGCTCGAGCGCCTCGGGGTCGGCCGCCGCCGCCAGGACCTCCACGTCGGGCACCGGCTCGAGGAATCGCTGCAGGCCCGTGAGGACCGCGGGGTGATCGTCGAGCAGGGCCAGACGGATCATGCGACCGACACGATCGTCAGTTCGCGAACCGTCTCGTTGGGCAGCGTGATCCGGACCAGGTCACCGCAGCGCGCGCCCAGCAGCGCCTCCCCCACGGGCGAGCCGGGGGTGACCTGGGGCCGGGCGCCGTTGCCGTCCTGCCGG
The DNA here is from genome assembly GCA_035555675.1 of Solirubrobacter sp. Classification (GTDB taxonomy): domain Bacteria; phylum Actinomycetota; class Thermoleophilia; order Solirubrobacterales; family Solirubrobacteraceae; genus Solirubrobacter. The sequence continues at coordinate 4,007 of DATMGH010000212.1, forward strand.
CGGCCGACGAGCTCGTACTCGACCTCGCGGCCGTCGGCGCGGCGGACGCGCACGACCGAGCCGAGGCCGACGACGTCGCCGTCGGGGGCGGGCTCGTCGACCACCGTCGCGGTCTCCAGCATGCGTTCGAGGTGGGCGATCCGCGAGCGGTCGATCGTCGCGTCCTCGAGCGCGGCGAGGCGGTCGTCCTCGTCGCCGAGGCTGCCGAACGCCCGCGCGTGGCGCAGGTCCTCGGCGAAGCTCGCCCGGTGCGCATCGCGCAGCGACGCGAGCTCGTCGACCAGCGCGTCGTAGTCGGCGCGGCTGAGCATCGGGTTGTGCGTCATTGCACACACTGTCGTCCCCTTGACCGCTCACGGCCATGGAGTCGAGGCCGCATTTCCGGGGGCGCGCGACCCTCAGGCGCAGGGCACGGTGCGCGCGACCACCCAGTGGCGCTTGCCGAGCGCCCGCACGCGCGTGAAGCCGTGCCGCTCGAACAGCGCCACGGTCCCGTTGTGCAGGAACGAGGAGGAGACCTTGCGGCCCGCGGCGTCCTCCGGGTAGCTCTCCACGACGCCGCCGCCGAGCCGCTCGATCGCCTCCAGCGCGCCCGCGAGCCCGGCCGCCGCGACCCCCGTGCGCCGGTGCTCGCGATCGACGAAGAAGCACGTGATCCGCCAGTCGGGCAGCGCGTCGAGCCCGGCGTCGTACGCGCGCCGGTGCTTGATCCGCGGCAGCTCGTCCGGAGGACCGAACTGGCACCAGCCGACGCAGCGGCCGTCGTCGTACACCAGCGCGGCGTGCGCGCGGCCGGAGCGCACCCGGTCCTCCTTGAGCGCGCGGTTGGCGGCGCTCTTGGCGCCCTCGGCGTGGAACCCCATGCACCAGCAGCCGCCCCAGACGCCGTTGTGGCGCTCCACGAGCGCGGCGAAGTCCGGCCACGTGGCCGCCTCCAGCGCTTTCACCTGCACGGACGCCATGATGCCGTAGTGATGAGACGCTGGCTGCTTGACCACCGCGCCACGCTGCTGGCGGCCGTCGCCGCCGGAGCGATCGTGGTCGGCGGCGTCCTGCACCTCGCGGGCGCCGGCGGCGCCGGAGACGACGTCTGGCGGGCCGCGATCGCGCTGCTCGCCCTCGAGCTGAGCTACCAGGTGGCGCGTACGCTGATCGTCGACCACCACCTCGGCGTCGACACGATCGCGCTGGTGGCGATGATCGGCGCGCTGGCGCTCGACGAGGAGCTGGCGGGCGCCGTGATCGGCCTGATGTTCACCGGCGGCGCCGCGCTGGAAGCCGCGGCGTCGAGCCGCGCCCGGCGCGAGCTGACGCGGCTGGTGGAGCGCGCGCCGCGGTTCGCCCAGCTGCGCGCGGACGGGGCGATCCGCGAGGTGCCGGTGGCGGAGGTCGTGCCCGGCGACGTGGTCGTCATCCGCACCGGCGAGGTGATCCCGGTCGACGGCGCGCTCGTGAGCGCCGAAGCCGTCATCGACACCAGCACGCTGACCGGCGAGCCGCTCCCGGTGACGCTGCACGCGGGCGAGCCGGTGCTGAGCGGGACCGCGAACGCCGGCGACCCGTTCGACGTGCGCGCCGACCGCCCGGCGGCGGAGAGCGCGTACGCGGCGCTGGTGCGCCTGGTCGAGCGCGCGCACGGCCAGCGCGCGCCGTTCGTGCGCATGGCCGACCGTTACGCCGGCATCTTCCTGCCGGTCACGCTCGTCGTCGCCGGGCTCGCCTGGGCGCTCAGCGGCGACGCGGTGCGCGCGCTCGCGGTCGTGGTGGTCGCCACGCCGTGCCCGCTGATCCTGGCGGCGCCGATCGCGCTCGTCTCCGGCGTCTCGCGCGCGGCGCGCAGCGGCGTGATCGTCAAGGGCGCCGGGACGATCGAGACGCTCGGCGAGGCCCGCACCGTCCTGTTCGACAAGACCGGCACGCTCACGGTCGGCACGCCGGACGTGCGCGAGGTCGTGACGCTGGGCGACCGCGCGCCCGACGAGGTCCTGCGGCTGGCGGCGTCCGTCGACCAGTTGTCGGCGCACGTGCTCGGCGAGGCGCTGGTGCGCGCGGCCGGCGACGGGGCGCTCGCGGTGCCGACCGATGTCCGCGAGGAGCCCGGCCAGGGCATCGCGGGCCGCGTGGACGGGACGCGCGTGGCGGTCGGCAGCCGCGCGTTCCTGCGCAACCAGGGCTACGACCCGGACGCGGTGACGCGCGGCCGCGGGTCCGGCGAGGCGCAGGTGCTGGTCGGCGTCGGCGACCGCCTGGAGGGCGTGATCGTGCTCGCCGACGAGCTGCGCGCGGACGCGGAGGACCTGGTGCCGCGGCTGCGCGCGGAGGGCATCCGCCACGTCGCGCTGGTCTCCGGCGACCGGCGGTCGGTCGCGGAGCGGACCGGGCGTGCGCTCGGCGTCGACCGCGTCTACGCCGACCAGGCGCCCGAGGACAAGCTCGCGGTCGTCGAGCGGCTGCGCGCCGACCCGGCGCTGCGGCCGGTCGTGATGGTCGGCGACGGCGTCAACGACGCGCCGGCGCTCGCGCTCGCGGACGCCGGGATCGCGATGGGCGCGGGCGGCGCCACCGTCTCCTCCGAGACCGCCGACGCCGTGATCACGCTCGACCGGGTCGACCGCGTCGCGGACGCGATCCACGCCGGCCGCCGCTCGCTGCGGATCGCGCGCCAAAGCGTGATCGCCGGGATGGGGCTGAGCTTCGTCGCGATGGGGTTCGCCGCCGTGGGCGCGCTGCCGCCGGTCGCCGGCGCGCTGCTGCAGGAGGTGATCGACCTGGCGGTGATCCTCAACGCGCTGCGCGCCCTGCGCGGCTGAGCTCTCACGCCCAGCCCACACCGCGCCCGTACGGTCCTCGCCGTGCTCGCCTGCGTGACATCGCTCGCCGGAAACCTGCTCTACCTCGCGCCCGTGCTCGGCATGATCGGCTTCGTGCTCTACGCGAAGCTGCGCGGACCCAAAGACGAGGACGGCGAGAAAGCGGGTACGTTGCCCGAATGGAGCTCGGAGCCCCAGCCTCGTATCTGACCCTGCGAGCGGGCGCCGCCGTGCTGAGCGCCGACGGCGCGCACATCGGCACGGTCGAGCACGTGCTCGCCGACCCGGACGTGGACGTGTTCGACGGGCTCGTCATCGACGGCCCGCGATTCGTCGACGCACCGGAGGTGGCGGAGATCTACGAGCGCGGCGTCGTGCTCGCGCTCTCGGCGGACGCGGCGCGGGCGCTTCCCGCCCCCGCGCCGAACCCCGCGACGCTGGCCGCCGACCCCGGTGACACCGCGCCGGACGACCTCGGCGACAAGCTGCACCGCGCCTGGCGGCTGATCTCCGGCGACTACTAGACCGTATGTGCCGCCGGCGTAGTCGTCGCGGCTGGTGTGAGTGTCGGCACCCGCGCATGAGCTGCGCGGGTTTGCCGTGAAGGGGATTGAGTCCTCGGCGGGGATCGCAATCATGGGGGTGCCGGCATGCCTCAGGCCAGGACGTGGGTCGGGTTGGATGTCCACGCTGGTGTTGCGTCGCGATGGCTTGGAGCACGAGATGACGGCGCTGGTCTCTGACTCGCTTTGGGCGGTGGAGATCGGTCGGTTGCGCTCGCTACGCGGGATCGACACCTTGACAGCGCTCGGGCTGGCGGCCGAGATCGGCGACTTCGCCCGCTTCGCGCGAGCGGCGCCGGCAAGATTTGATCACCAAGTCCGGTCCCGACACGCCCGCCTGTTCGTCGAAGCGGCCTGGCGCTGTCGCGTTCTACACCCGCCACGGCATCCGGGTCGAACGCGTCATGACCGACAACGGCTCGTCCTACGACCAACGGCAAGCCGAGAACGCACCGCGGCCCTGGACGGCTGGCGCTGGCGCGTTCGGGGGGGTGTTTCGAGAAAGCTCACACTGTGTGAGCTTTCTCGAAACACCCCCACCCCGCCGCGCCAGCTACCCAGGCTCTTGACGTCGCCAGCCGCGCCAGGATGCCCGACACGGTCCAGACCGGCATGGCCAGCAACTCGGCGATCGCTGGGCCGTTGAAACGCACCCGGCGCGACGCCGCCACCGCTTGGCAGCCCTCAGCTTCCCGAGAGCCCCGGATGAACAACCTCCTCAGGAGGAACGACTACTAGCGCAGCGTCGCCGCCAGGCCGAAACGCGCGAACAGCGCCGCGTCGAACGTCGTGATCTCCGCGATCGCGCCGTCCTCGCAACGCAGCACGTCGAGCTTGAACGCGCGGAACGTGTCGTCGCCCGGCCGGCGCAGGTAGCTGGCCGCAGCCGGCTGGCGGTTCGCGCGCGTCTCGACCAGCCGCCACTCGCCCATCGCGGTGGCGGTCGCGAACAGCGGCGCCAGCGCGTCGCGGCCCTCGTAGACGGACGGGTACGGCGGCATCGTGACCCGGATGTCCTCGCGCATCAGCGCCACGGCCGCCGCGTGATCGCCGCTCTCGTGCGTGGCCACGAACCCGGCCAGCAGCCGCCGCTCGTCCGCGCTCAGCTCGTCCGGCCGGGCCGCGCGCGCCGGCGGCAGCGCGCCGCGCAGCGTTTCGCGGGCGCGCTGCAGCGCGCTGTTGGCGGCGGCGACGCTGGTCTCGAGCAGCGCCGCGGTCTCCGCCGCGCTCCAGCCGAGCACGTCGCGCAGGATCACCGCCGCGCGCTGGCGCGCCGGCAGCAGCTGGATCAGCGCGATGAACGTCAGCTCGATCGTCTCGCGCGCGACCACGACCGCGTCCGGCTCCTCCTCGCCGGGCGCGGCCTCGTCCAGCAGCCGGTCCGGGTACGGCTGCAGCCACGGCACCTCGCTCGTCTGCGGGCGGCGCTGGCGGCTGCGCAGCGCGTCCAGGCAGACGTTGGTGGCGATCCGGTACAGCCACGGGCGCAGGTCCTCCACCGGCGTGTCGCGCGCCCGCCAGGCCCGCAGCCACGCCTCCTGCAGGGCGTCCTCGGCCTCCTCGAAGGAGCCGAGCATCCGGTAGCAGTGGACGTGCAGCTCGCGGCGGTGACGCTCCAGCGCGAGCTCGAAGTCCATCGTCATGTCGACCGTGATAGCGCTCATGCCCATCAGACGACGGGACGGGCGCGGAGTCATCGGTGCGCGCTAGAGCCACTCCGTGTCGAACACCGGGCTGGCGTGGATGTCGACCGAGACGAGCGGTCCGGTCCCGGTGTTCTTGAACGCGTGCGGCAGGCCGGGCGGGGCCACCAGCGGCGGATCACCGCCGCGCACGACGCGGGTCTCGTCGCCGAGCGTGAACGTGGCCTCGCCCTCGACGACCACGAACACCTCCTCGTAGGGGTGGCGATGGAGCGCCGCCCCGGCGCCGGGGGCGAGGTCGTTCGTGATCACGGACAGCGTCTCGCTGTGGAAGTCCATCCCGGCATGATGGCGCGGCCGGATCGTGCCAAGGTGTGGCGGGATGCTCGCCGTCCTCGCCGCCACGCTCGCCGCCGCCGTCCCGCAGCCGGCGATCGTCCAGGACCCGATCCCGTTCCCCGCGCACCGCAAGCGCGAGATGGCCGCGTACGCGCGCCGCCACTACGGGATCGACGCCTATCGCCTGGCCGACCCGCACGTGATCGTCGAGCACTACACGGTCACGTCCACGTTCCGGCAGGCCTACAACACGTTCGCGCCCGACGTGGCCGACAGTGAGCTGGGCGAGCTGCCCAGCACGTGCGCGCACTTCGTGATCGACCGCGACGGCACGATCCACCAGCTCGTCCCGCTGGCGCTGATGTGCCGGCACACGGTCGGGCTCAACTACACGGCGATCGGCATCGAGCACGTCGGCTTCAGCGAGCGCGAGATCCTGGCCAACCCGCGCCAGCTGAAGGCGTCGCTGCGGCTGACGCGCTGGCTGCGCTGCCGCTTCCGGATCGGGGTCAACAACGTCATCGGGCACGCCGAGAGCCTGCGCTCCCCGTACCACCGCGAGCGCGTCGAGCGCCTCAAGCGCCAGACGCACGGCGACTGGACGCGCCCGAACATGCGCGTCTACCGCAAGCAGTTGGCAAAGCTGGGCACATGCTGAGTAGCGTGAACGCATGCGCACGCTCGTCGCGACGGTCTCCTTCCTGCTCGCCCTGGCCGGCACGGCGGACGCCGCCGCGCCGACGTACCGGCTGAAGTCGTTCAGCTCCTGCAAGGCGCTGGTCGGCTACGCGCGCGACGGCGCGCTGCGCACGCGCGGCGACGTCGGCGTCCCGGGCCGCGTGGCGGCGCCGCCGACGGTGGCGATCGCGACGCCGCCGCTGCTCGCCGTGCCCGCGCCGGAGACGGCGGCGGCACCGACCAGCGACACGGCGGTCAGCGGGGTTGTCCCGGACTTCTCGAGCACCAACACGCAGGAGCTCGACGTCGACGAGCCGGACCTGATCAAGACCGACGGGCGGCGGATCGTCGCCGTCACCGACGCGACGCTGCGCGTGCTCGACGCCGGCGGCACCGTCGAGGGGACGCTGCCGCTCGAGGGCTACGACCACCGGCTGCTGCTGCGCGGCGACCGCGTGCTGGCGATCGCGTCCAAGCGGCCCAGCGGCCCGACCGCCGCGCCGCTGGCGCCCGCCGGGCCGGCCATGACGGTCGTGACCGAGATCGACGTCTCGGGTGCGCCCAAGGTCCTGCGCACGCTGGAGGTCCCCGGCCGGTTCGTGGACGCGCGCCAGAACGGGGCGACCGCGCGGCTGGTGATCGACACGCCGCCGCAGCCGATCGCGGCCGCCGGCGGCGAGTCGCTCAAGCGCGCCGTGGCGCGCGCCGGCCGCGCGCGCTTCCTGGCCCGCACCACGCTCAAGAGCCGCATCTCCGGCCGCACGTTCAAGCGCGACCTCGCGCCGTGCACCGCGATCACGCACCCGCGGCGGTTCTCCGGCCTGGACGTGCTGGCGATCCTGACGATCGACCTCGACCGCGGCATGTACTCGCTCGACCGCGACGGCGTGATGGCGGGCGCCCAGGTCGTCTACGGCTCCGACCGCAGCCTGTACGTGGCCAGCCAGCGCTACGTGCGCGCGCTGGAGACGCAGGGCCGGGTGCCGGACGAGTGGCGCACGGAGATCCACCGCTTCGACATCGCCGACCCGGCGCGGACGGTCTACGCCGCGACCGGCACGGTCCCGGGGTTCATCATCGGCAACTACGCGCTCTCCGAGTACAAGGGCGACCTGCGCGTGGCCTCGACGACCCAGCCGCCGTGGAACGGGCTGCCGGCGCCGAGCGAGAGCCGGGTCACCGTGCTGCGCCAGGACGGCGCCAGGCTCAAGGAGATCGGCGCCGTCGGCGGCATCGGGCAACGCGAGCGGATCTACGCCGTGCGCTTCATGGGCGAGCGCGGCTACGTCGTCACGTTCGCGCCGCCGCTCGGGGACCCGCTGTTCACGCTCGACCTGTCCGACCCGACCGCGCCCAAGGTGGTGGGCGAGCTGCAGATCCCCGGCTACTCGGCCTACCTGCACCCGGTCGGCGACGGGCTGCTGCTCGGCGTCGGGCGCGAGAACGCGAACGTCAAGGCCGCGCTCTACGACGTCTCGAACCCGGCGGCGCCGCGCGAGATCGGCCAGCTCCAGTACCCCGACAGCCGCTCCGCGGTGGAGACCGAGCCGCACGCGTTCCTGTTCTGGCCGCGCACGCAGCTCGCGGTGCTGCCGCTGCGGTCCTGGTCGCCGGCCCAGCCCTTCGACGGCGCGGTCGGGCTGCGCGTGAGCGCCGGCGGGCTGGCCGAGGCCGGCCGGATCACGCACCACGGCGAGCGGGACGCGGCCGTCCAGCGCTCGCTCGTGATCGGCGACACGCTGTACTCGCTGTCCTGGCTCGGCCTGGCGCGCAACGCCACCGACACGCTGGCGCCGATCGGCTACACGGCGTTCTCGACGGGCGGGTGACTCACACGGGGTACCGCAGGATCGCGGCGGCGGAGCCGCCGCCGGGAATGCTCTCGCGGCGCACGGCCAGGACGCGCCCGCCGGCGATTAGCACGCGGCGCGCGATCTCGTCCACGACGCCGTAGTTGGCCGCGTCGTCGGCGGCGTCGAGCGTCAGCGTGCCGTCGGCCTCGTCGAGGAAGCCGGGGACGCTCTCGTCGATGTCGACGAACGCGGTGTCGACCGCGCCGAACGTCGCGGCGCGCGCGATCGCCGCCAGGTCGTCGCTGGCGCGGCCCTGCGGCACGCGCTCCTCGTAGCGCGCGTGGAGCGCCGCGAGCTCGTCGGCGTAGAGCGCGTCGAGCACCTGGCGGCTCGCGTCCGCCAGCTCGGCGTCGGTGGCCGCGTCCGGGTTGCCGGCGATCACCTCCGGCGCGAGGTGCGGATAGGTGTTCAGCGACCGGTAGATCGACGCCAGCGGCTCGGTGGCGGCGAGGATCAGCGGCAGGTCGCGGCCCGAGAGCAGCGGCCGCAGCGCGTCCTGGACCTGGCGCGCGTACTGGCGCAGGCGCACCTTCTGGCCCTCCGCGCCCTGCAGGCGCCGGACGGGCGCGCGGTCGGAGATCGACGCCTTGCCCACGGCGCTCGCCGCGTCGCTCGGCATGTCCGGGACCTTGAGCTCGGCGGGCGGCGCGTCGGGCGAGACCTCGATCACGCGCACGCCGTTCTGCGACAGCGCGAGCACGTAGGCGGCGTGCGGGAACGTGGCGCTGCGCAGCAGCGGCTTGACGTGGAAGCGGTCCGAGACCTCGACGATCGGCGACAGCCGGTTCGCGACCTGGAACGTGCGCGCGCCCGCGGGCGTGGCGAACACGGCCAGGCTGTGCGCCTGGCGCATCCAGAACGCCTCGTCGTCGGCCAGGTCGTCGAGCACGTCGCGCAGGTCGTCGTGCTCGTCCCGGCCGGCGAGCTGCTCCAGCGCCTCGGCGGCCAGCCGCTTGAACTCCAGACGGTCGCGCTCACCGCGCTCCTCGGGCGCGGTCGGCAGGTAGATCGACACGCAGGCGTCGTCACGGACCGACAGCAGCCGTTCGAGGTCGACCTGCGTCGGAATGTCGGTGTGCAACGGGACGCGCCCCCCTTCGCGTGAGAACGGCCACATACTGGCCCACCTTTCTCAGGCAGTCAAACGCACTGACGGTGTATAAGTGCGAGCCGGAGGCCTCTTTGCCTCGACGCAGTCTGCCGATTCTCTGCGCGGCCGTCCTGGCCGCGGGCTGCGGCTCCTCGAGCGGCTCGTCGACGCCCACCCCGACGGCCACGCCGACCGTCTCCTCGTCCGCGCTCGCGCGGCTCCAGCAGGTCCCCGCGCCGAC
>DATMGH010000213.1:0-19385 GCA_035555675.1 Solirubrobacter sp.
CAAGGGGCAGGCGTCGCCGACGTCGGAGCTCGGGAAGGTGACGAAGTCGACGCCGTTCGGGTCGATCGACGGGCCGTTCAACCCGGTGTCCCTGGCGTTGGGCGCCGAGGCGACGTTCGTGGCGCGGACGATCGACACCGACAAGCAGCACCTGCCGGCGGTGCTGCGCGCGGCCGCGGAGCACGACGGCGCGGCGCTGATCGAGATCTACCAGAACTGCCCGGTGTTCAACGACGGGGCGTTCGACGCGCTGCGCGACAAGACGCGCGGCGCCGTCAACCGGATCTACCTGGAGCACGGGCAGCCGATCCAGGGCGTCGTCCGGGGCGCGGACGGCGCGCTGCGTCTGGGTTCCGACGGTGCGCCGGTCGTGCACGACGCGCACCGCGACGACCCGTCGTTCGCGTTCGAGCTCTCGCGGCTGTCCGCCTCGCCGGACGGGCCGACGCCGATCGGGATCTTCCGCGACGTCGCGCGGCCGGTCTCCGGGCTCGAGCTGGGCCGTCAGCTCGCGGACGCGCGCGCGGCGGCCGACGACGCCGCGCTGGACGCGGCGCTGTCGGCCGGTGACACCTGGACCGTCAGCTAGGCGGCGGCGCCGACAGGCTGAACGTGGGCTGGGCGGGCGCGTCGTCGTTGTCGACCGTGCCCAGCTCCACGACCAGGAGGGCGTGGCGGGCGGCCAGCGCCAGGTAGTCGTGATGCTCGGGCGAGCGCGTGCCGTCCAGATAGGTCACCTGCGCGTCCGTCAGCGGCAGGAAGTCGTCGCCCTGCGTGTTCAGGAAGTCGGTCAGGCGCGAGCGGAAGCCCTCGTGCGGCAGCTGCAGCGTGCCCTCGATCTCGTGGCGCGCCGTCTCGATCCGGACGCGCTCCCTTCGGAATGGCATCGTGGAAGTATCGCGCGACGGCGATAGGGTCCACGCCCCATATGCTCGATATCGACGCCCTCCTGCGTCCGTTCTGGGACAGCATCCAGGCCAGCCACGGTCCTTTCGAGCTGTTCGACGCGCACACCCACATCGGCGCCAACGACCCGGACGGGATGAAGCAGTCGCCCGCCGAGCTGATGGCCGTGATGGAGGCCGCTGCCGCGCGCGCGGTGGTGTTCCCCATGCACGAGCCGTCCGGCTACCCGGCGTACAACGACGTCGCGGTGCAGGCGGCGCTGGCGTCCGGCGGGCGGCTGGTGTCGTTCTGCCGGCTCGATCCGCGGGACTCGCCGGTGGCCGAGGCGCGGCGGTGCCTGGACGCGGGCGCGGTGGGGATCAAGCTGCACCCGCGGGCGGAGCGGTTCACGCTGCACGAGCCGGGCGTGCGGGAGATCGTCGCGGTCGCGCACGAGCGGCGCGTGCCGGTGCTGATCCACGCGGGGCGCGGGATCCCGGCGCTGGGCCAGAACACGGTCGAGCTGGCGTCGGAGTTCCCGGACGCGCGGCTGATCCTGGCGCACGCCGCGATCTCCGACCTGGCGTGGCTGTGGCGGGTGCTGCCGGACCATCCGAACGTCTTCATCGACACGGCGTGGTGGAACCCGGCCGACCACATCGCGCTGTTCTCGCTGGTCGATCCGTCGCACATCGTCTGGGCGTCGGATTCCCCGTACGGGCTGCCGGTGACGGCGGCGTGGACGCACGCGCGCTGCGCGCTGGAGGCCGGGCTCGGCGTGGACGCGCTGCGGTCGATCATGGGCGGGCAGATCGCGCGGCTGGTCGCGGGCGAGGACCCCCTGTGGGTGGGGCCGGCGCCGGGGCCGGGGGCGGTCGACGCGCTGCATCCGCTCCTGGAGCGCGTCTTCACGCATCTCGTGTCCGCGATCGGACGGGCGTTCGGCGGCGGTGACCCGGAGGAGCCGCTCGCGCTGGCGCGGCTGGCGTGCGCGGTCGGGGAGGACGGGCCGCACGCAGACACGTGCGCGGTCGTGCTCGAGCTGCTCGACCTGTTCCAGGAGCACCTCGCTCCCCCGCCCCCGGGGCGGCCGTTCCCGCTGGCGGGGCGGTTCGTGATGGCGGCGCTGGCCGTCGCCCGCACCCCGTCCGTGCCGCTGCCGGCGGGCCTTCATGCTCCCGCGCCGACGCGCGAGGAGGCTGACGCGTAGGAGCACCGCCCGCGGCTCGCCGCCGGCGCGCCCGCGGCTCGCCGCCGCCCCGGCCCTCGCCGCGTGCGGCTCGCCATCACCCCACTGCGTCGGCCGCGGGCGCGGTGGTCTAGCCTGGCGGCGGCGGTGTCGGAGTCGTTCGCTGTCTTCGTCGCGCGGCGGATGGTCGCGGTGATCGGTGTGTCGGTCGGTCTCACCGCGCTGACGTACGTGATGCTGCACGTGCTCACGCCGGAGGACTTCGACGATCCGCGGCCGCTGCCGGCCGAGTTGCTCGACTATCTCAACCGCGTCTTCCTGCACGCGGACTTCGGGGTCTCGCGCCAGCGGCCGTTCCTGCCGGTGCGGACGCTGCTGGCGGACGCGCTGCCGGCGGACCTCTCGCTGATTGTCGGGGCTTTGGTCATGGGCGCGCTGCTGGGCATCGGTGGCGGGGTGCTGTGCGCGCGGCGGCCACGCGGCCTCGTCGCGCGGGCGCTCGAGACGCTCGCCGCCGTCTTCCTGTGCGCGCCGGTGTACTTCGTCGGCTTCCTGGTCGTGCTGCTGTTCGCGCCGAGCGTCGGCGCGCCGATCCCGATCGCGCTGGTCACCACGAACACGTACCGCGCGCTCGGCGACGACCCGTGGCAGTGGTTGCACGCGCTGCTCGCGCCCTGGCTCGTCGCGGGGCTGCCGCTGGCGGCGATGTGCCTGCGGATGGTGCGGGCGTCGCTGCCCGAGGTGATCGAGCAGGACTTCGTCCGCACGGCGACGGCCAAGGGGCTGGTGCCGCGGCGGATCGCGCTGCTGCACACGCTGCCGGTCGCGCTGCCGGCGACGCTGGCGCTGATCGGCGCGTACATGCCGATGTTGATCGCCAACGTGATCCTGGTCGAGCGCGTGTTCGGCATCCCCGGCGTCTACGCGCTGATCCCGGACGCGGTCGACGGGCGCAACTTCCCGGTGCTGATGGCGATCGTGATCGTCGCGTCCGTGCTGGTCGTGGTCGCGAACGCGCTCGTCGACCTCACGCTCGCGCTGCTCGACCCGCGCGTCCGCGCCTAAGACGCGTTCCCCGCCGCGCCGCGTCTCCCGGCCGCGCGCCGCGTTTCCCCGCCGCACCGCGTCTTCCCGCTGCGCCCCGCCTCTCCCCGCGGCTCAGCGCTCGGCGAGCGCGGTCACGCGCGCGCCGGTCTTCTCCGCCAGCACGGCGGGCGCGACGCCGAACACCGCGTGCGGGTGCCCCGCGGCCGCCCACACGGTCTCGAAGCGCAGCAGGTCCTCGTCCATCACGGTCGTGATCGGCCGCGGGTGGCCGACGGGCGGGATGCCGCCGATGGCGTACCCGGTCACCTCGCGCACGTACGCGGCGTCCGGCCGTTCGACGGCCTCGCCGAGCGCGGCTTCCACCAGCGCCATGTCCGCGCGGTTGTCGCCGGAGACGAGCGCGAGCAGCGGCTCGTGCGACTCGACGCCGCGCAGCACCAGCGACTTCACGATCGCGCCCAGCTCGCAGCCGACCGCCGCGGCCGCTTCTGGCGCGGTCCGCGTGGAGTCCGTGAGGCGGAGGATGTCGGCGGGGAGTCCGAGCTCGATCAGTGCGGCTCGAACTCGGCGGGCGCTTCGGGGCAGTGCGGCGTCGTCGGCGTGCGTGCTCATCGGACCGCACCGTAGCCTGCTGTGGTGCATGTGGACCGTTGACGAGGAGCCCGTCGACAGCCCGGACGCCGTCCAGCTCCTGCGCGGCTACTTCACCGAGCTCACTGAGCGGTATTTCCGCCGCGCCGCCACGGGGGAGGAGATCGACCTCACGCTGGAGGAGTGCCCGACCACGGGTCTGGCGGCCCTTCTCGTCCTGCGCTGGAGCGAGGAGCATGCGCCGGACGACCGCGCGCGCCCGCGCCCCGCCGGCTGCCTCGGCCTGTACCCGACGGGGGAGCTCACCCGCGTCTACGTCGCCCCCGCGCACCGCCGCCGCGGCGGCGCCCGCGCGCTGCTGGCCGCCGCAGAGAGCCGCGCCCGCGCCCGCGGCCTCACCCAGCTCTTCCTCGACACCCGCACCGACCTCGTCGAGGCCCGCGCGCTCTACGTCGCCTGCGGCTTCTCCGAAGTCCCACCGCTCACCGCCCCGGGCCCCTACAAGGACCACTGGTACGCCAAGCCGCTCACCTAAGAGGGGTCTGACCCTCCCTACACGCGAGAGATACGCGGGCGCCAGGCGAAACTGCGGAAACGCAGGGATTCAGCCGACCGCCGGCGCGACGCCATGTAAAGGGGGTCTGACCCCCTGTGGGGGCGAGGAGGTGCGGGTGGGCCCTAAGGAGGGCATGCCACGGAAACTGAGGGAAGAGCTCGCGGGCGGCGTGCACCACGTGTGGGCACGGGGGAACGATCGGATGCTGATCTATCGCGACGACCGGGACCGCGAGCTGTATCTGACGATGCTCGCGCTGACGGTCACGGGGGTGGGCTGGAAGTGCCTGGCGTACTGCCTGATGGACAACCACGTGCACCTGCTGATCGAGACGCCGGAGCCCAACCTCGGCCGCGGCATGCAGCGACTGCACGGCAAGTACGGCCGCGAGTTCAATGATCGCTACGACCGCAGCGGCCACGTGTTCCAGGGCCGGTTCGGCTCGAAGCCCATGCGAAGCGAGCTCCAGTTCTGGACCACGCTCCGCTACATCGTCCAGAACCCCGTCGAAGCCGGCCTCTGCCGTGCCGCCCGCGCCTGGCGCTGGAGCAGCCACCGCGCGCTCCTCGACGGGACGACCCCGCCGTGGCTCGACGCGCACGGCCTGCTCGCCCGCCTACGCGCTGCGGCCGGCGGCGACCCGAAGCGCGTCTACCGCGACCTCATAGACGGATGACCGAGCGCACCCCCCGCCCCAGCGGTCGATTACCAACAACGTGGAGGCTCCGCGTTACGTGATCTTCGACCTCGACGACACGCTCGTCCACTCCGACGCCGTTCGCACCACGTTCACCCGCGTCGCCGCCGCCCACGACATCCCGGCGAGCACCCTGACCGAGACGCTCGACGCGCTCCCGGGCCGCCCCGCCCGCGAGATCTTCGAAGCGCTCGGGCTCGAGGAGACCACCGCGCTGGAAGCCACCGAGCGCTTCCTCGCCACCCTCGACGAGCACAACGCGACCACCCCGCCCGAGCCCTACCCGGACGCGACCGCGACGCTCCACCAGCTCCAGCAGACCGGCGCCACCCTCGTCCTCTCTACCGGCTCAAGCCGCGAGCGCGCCGAGAACGTCCTCGAGAGCCAGGGCTGGCGCGCCGGCTTCAGCGTGATCCTCGGCTCCGACGCCCACTCCCTCAAGGGCGCCGAGCACTACGTCAGCATGCAGCGCGCCACCGGCGAGCAGTGGACCGAACGCGCCGTCACCGTCGGCGACAGCCCGCAGGACATGCGCCTCGGCGCCGAGCACGGCATCCCGGTCCGCATCGGCGTCGACCGCCGCCGCAACCCCAGCGCGCTCAAGGCCGCCGGAGCGACGCACGTCGTCCGCACACTGGCCGAGATCATCCCGATTGTCACCCGAGCGACAGCCCCGGCCCTCGGATGAGCGTCCAGAAGCACGCGCATCCCATTGCGTTCTCAGGTTGTTGCTGCTACGAAACACTCAACTAGATGGCGGGAGCACGGATGCACAAAGTGATAGTGACCGGGGGCCTCGGCTTCATTGGCTCCCACGTCGTCGACGCACTGCTGGCGGACGGGCGCAACGTGACGATCATCGACTCGATGGTCGCCGCCGTGACGGACGGCCGTGAGTACGAGGACCGGGCGGAGGTCCACCGCGTCTCGATCCACGACTACCTGGCCGACGGCGGCAGCTTCGCGGGCCAGGACCTCGTCGTCCACGCGGCCAGCCACGTCGGCCCGGCGGGCATCCTCAGCCGCCAGGGCTGGCTCGGCGCCGAGATCGTCGCGACCACCCAGGACGTGATCGAGGCCTGCGTCGAGCACGACGTCGCCCTGATCGACTTCTCCAGCGCCGAGGTCTACGGCCGCTCCGGGATGCTCGCCGAGCAGGACGACATCATCGTCCCCACGCACTACAACGCCCGGCTCGAGTACGCGATCGCCAAGACGCTGACCGAGGCGGCGACGATCAACAGCCGCCACCGCGGCCTGAACGCGTTCGTCATCCGCCCGTTCAACGTCGGCGGCCCGCGCCAGTCGCGCGCCGGCGGCTTCGTGATGCCGACGTTCGTGCAGCAGGCGCTGGCCGGCCGCCCGCTGACGGTGTTCGCCGGCGGCGGCCAGGAGCGCGCGTTCCTGAGCGCGACCGACCTCGCCCGCTTCATCACCGAGCACGCGGAGCAGGCGTTCGCGAGCGGCCGCCCGATCTTCAACCTCGGCAACCCCGCGAACACGACCACGGTCTGGAACCTGGCGGAGCGGATCGTGCAGCGGCTGGACTCCAGCAGCCCGATCGAGCACGCCGACGCGCGCCTGATCCACGGCCCGCTCTACGCCGAGGCGGAGTCGATCCAGAAGCTCCCGGTGCTGGACGCGGCGAAGGCGGTCGGCTGGACGCCGAACGTCACGCTCGACGAGCTGATCGACGAGACCGCGCTCTACTACCGCGTCCGGGACGACGCGCGCGAGGACGCCGCCGCGCCGCTCGACGCGGGTGCTCGGGTCTAGCCTCCCGAAGTCCGCCGTCGTCCTCGCTCCGCACGCGGACGACGAGGCGATGGGCTGCAGCGGCCTGATGGCCAAGCTGGCGCAGGCCGGCGCGCGGATCCACGTCGTCTACCTCGCGGTCGACGGCTTCCACCACTACGGCATCGACGGCGAGACCACGTACGCCCAACGCATCGACGAGATCGAGGACGTCCTGGCGCTGTTCGGCGGCAACACGACCTACGAGATCGTCTACGGCGACCAGGACCTGATCGAGCAGCTCGACACGCGGCCCCGCCGCGAGCTGGTCGACCGCTTCGAACGCACGCTGATCGAGCACCGGCCGGAGCTGCTGCTGCTCCCCGCGCTGCCGGACTACGACCAGGACCACCAGGCCGTCTTCTACGCCGCGCACGCCGCCGCCCGCCCGATCGCGCAGCAGTTCGGCAACCATCTGACGCCGAACGTCCTCGCGTACGAGATGACCAAGCTGCAGTGGGCGGCCGAGCCGCTCCCGCGCTTCGCCGCCTTCACGGACATCACCGACCACATCGAGACCAAGCTCGAAGCGGTCCGCCGCTACAAGACGATGCTGCGCCCGAGCCCGCACATCCGCAGCCTCGAGTCCGTCAAGGCGCTGGCGACGATCCGCGGCGCCGAGATCGGCGTCACGTACGCCGAGGCGTTCCAGGTCCTACGCGCGACCCTTTAGCCGGTCGACCGTCCGCGGCCCGACGGCGCTGCCGGCCAGCAGCGCCCACGCGGTCGGCTCCAGCCACACCGACGGCTGCCGCCGGGCGACGTCCACGAGCGCCCGCGCGGTCTCCCCGAACGGCCGCTCCGGCAGCGTCCGCTCGCGCACCCGGTAGACGAGGTCGCGCCGGAAGGCCTTGCGCGCGAGCCGCGGGTTGGAGCCGTAGCGCAGCTTCACCGCGAGCACCTCGTGCAGCGACCGCTCGTCGTGCGAGTAGCCCACCTCGGTGACGTTGCTGATGCCGGACGTGAAGCTGCGCGCGTGCACGCGGTACGCGCACAGGACGGCGTCGACGAACGCGATGTCCCAGGAGCGCGCCATCCGCAGCCAGAACGCGAAGTCGAACGGCGGGTGGTCCTGCTGCAGGAACGCGCCCTCGGGGACGGCGGAGCGCCGGATCAGCGCCGTCGAGGAGCAGACGCGGCAGCCGTAGGCCATCGACTTCTCGAGGAACACCGAGCCGGCTTCCAGCGCGGGCGCCGGCGCGGCGCCGAGCCAGTGCTCGTCGGCGACGAGCACGCCGCCCGCGTCGTCGATCAGCGAGAACCGCGCGTGCGCCATGCCCGCCGTCGGGTAGGTGTCCAGCGCCGCGACCGTGCGCGCCACGAGGTCCGGCGCGGCGATGTCGTCGTCGCCGAGCTGCAGGACGTAGTCGGTCGTCGCGCCCAGCAGCGAGCGCGTGAAGTTGCCGACGATCCCCGCGTTGGACTCGTGCCGGATCAGCCGCAGGCGCGGGTCGTCGAACTGGGCCACGACGTCCGCGACCGCGTCCGACGGCGTCGCGTCGTCGTGGATCTCCACGACCAGGTCCTCGAACGTCTGCCCGAGCGCGCTGGCGATCGCCTCCGCCAGCCACTGCGTGCGGTCGTACGTGGGGATGCAGACCGTGACGCGCGGCATCACAGCGCGACCGTCCCGGCCACGCGAGTGACGGTCGCGCCGCCGACCCAGATCTCGCCGTCGGCCACGCTCACGTGCACGCGCCCGGACGTCTGCCGCGCCACGTACGGCGCGCTGATGCGCCCGGTCTCCAGCAGCCACTGGGCGAGCGACGCGTTCAGGCTCCCCGTGACCGGGTCCTCGTTCGCCGGCGGGAAGAACGCGCGCACCTCGAGCGTCCCGTCGGCGGCAAAGCCCGCGACCCCGATGTCGAGGTCGACGACGCCCGGCCGCAGCGCCAGCACGGCGTCCGCGTCACGCAGCAGGACGGCGACCCAGCCGGGCCCGTTGTCCGCCCACGCCGCGTCCACCATCGCGTCGCGCGCGATGCCGAGCAGGGCGGCGACGTGGGCGAGCACCGGCTCCTCGACCGGGCCGGACCGGATCAGCGGCGGCGCGGCGAACGCGAGTCCGCCGTCGGTCCGGCGCACGTCGATCCGGCCCGCCTCGCACTCCTGCACGATCGCGTCGCCCCCGCGGCCGCCGGCCTCCAGCCACGCGTGGCAGGTGCCGAGCGTCGGGTGGCCGGCGAACGGCAGCTCGCGCGTGGGCGTGAAGATGCGGACGCGGTAGTCGGCGACGTCCGACGGGAGGACGAACGTGGTCTCCGAGAGGTTCGTCCAGCGTGCGAACCGCTGCATCTGCTCGGTCGACAGCCCTTCGGCGTCGAGCACGACCGCGACCGGGTTGCCGCCGTAGGGCTCGGCGGTGAAGACGTCGACCTGCGCGAACGGGCGGGACATGGCGTCCACTGTAGATCCCGTCAGGCGGGGAGGGTCACGCGCACGCGCGTGCCCTGCCCCGGCGCGCTGGTCAGCTCCAGGGTGCCGCCCGCGGCCTCGACGCGCTCGGTCGCCGAGGCGAGGCCGATGTGCCCCGCGGCCAGCGCGGCCGAGCGGGCGCCGACGTCCATGCCGCGGCCGTCGTCGGCGACTTCGAGCGTGATCGCGCCGGCGGCGCTCGTGACGCTGACCTCGGCCGCGCTCGCGTGCGCGTGCTTGATCACGTTCAGCAGGAGCTCGCGCGCGAGCGAGAGCAGCAGCTGGTCGTGCCGGCTGTCGGCGCCGGCGTCGACCCGGACCGTGACGCGGAAGCCGCCGCGGCGCGCCTGCGCTTCGGCCAGCGCGTGCATGGCGTCCGTGAGCCCGGTGGTGGTGAGCAGGCCGGGGTGCAGGTCGACCAGGACCGATCGGAGCTCGGGGACGGTGTCGCGCACGATCGCGCGGGCGCGCGCGATCGCGTCGAGGTCCCCGCGCTCCGCCTCCGCCAGGTCCTGGGAGACGACCAGCAGGTCCTGCACGGCGCCGTCGTGCAGCCAGTCGGCGAGGCGCCGGCGCTCGCGCTCGCCGGCCTCGAGCACCTCGAGGGCCAGGACCCCGCGGGCGCGCGCCAGCTCGGCGATCGTGTCCGCCCGGCGCGTGAGCACCGTCGACAGCAGCACGGCGGCGACGCCGGTCCAGACGAGGTAGACGAGCTCGACCGCGACCAGCAGGCGCTCGCCGCCGGCCGGGTGCGTGAGCGCGAGCGTCGAGTAGACGGCGACGACCGCCACCGACGCGAGCGCGGTCGGGTACGGCCGCAGCAGCAGGGCGGCGAGCACCGGGAGCGCGAAGAACGCGAAGCGGACCTCGGACGCGGCGCCGCCGGAGGCGTGCGCGAGCAGCGCCAGCAGGACCAGGTCGGCGGCGGCGTACAGCCAGCCCGGGGCGAGGCGGCCGACGGCGAGCGCGAGCGCGGCGTACACGGCGGCGACGGCGAAGCCGACGATGAACGTCGTGCTGTAGAGGCCGGGCCGGTCGTCGATCAGCGCGGCCGCGCCGATCGCCACCACGAGCACGGCGCGGACGACGGCGACCGCCCGGCTCTCGACGTCCTCGCGCGGTAGCCGCATGAGCCGGTTCTAGCACCGCTCATCCGATCGGATGAGGGCCGGCCACCCGGCCGATGCGCCCGCCGCGCGATGCCGGGGGCCGCGCGGCGGACCGATGCTGGGTACATGTTCGCCCACCATCTTCCCCGCGTGTCCGGCCCGGGTCTCGCGCTGACGGCCCTGTTCGCGCTCGCGATCGCCGCGCCGGCGAACGCGATCCGATGGGCGCAACCCAGTCGCGTGACGACGCCGCAGGCGACCGTGCGCAGCTTCCTCATGGCGGCGGTCGTCGACCAGGACGGCATCTCGGCCTGCAAGTACCTGACGCCGAACGCCCGCGTGAGCTTCGAGGGGCACGACCTGTCCGGCCCGACCTGCCAGGTGTTCTTCAGCGGGGCGGGGCTCCAGCTCGGCGGGCTCGACGTCTCCTCGATCCGCGATCTCAAGCAGCTCAAGTACACCGTCGCGCCGGATCGGGTGGTGACGGTGTCGCACGGCGGGCAGTCGATGGCGTTCCGGCTCGTCAAGGCGACCCCTGTCGAGGCCAACAGCTTCGAGCCGCCGCGCTCCCCGTGGCGGATCGACTCGAGCGTGGCGGCCCTCGGAACCCCGACGGTGAGCTCGAACGTCTAGGCGGAACGACGATGTCCGCCCCCACCCAGTTCCCGCCCTCCCGGTCGCGCCGCGAGTGGGCGCTGGGCGGGCTCGCGCTGCTCGCCGTCGCGGCGCTCGCCGTGGTGCTGCTGGCCACCGGCGCGTTCGCGCGGCGCACGCGCACGACGGTCGTCACCCGGACGGTCAGCGCCCCCGCGGCCACGGCGCTCAACGCCGCCGCGATCTACGCGGCCGCGAACCCCGGCGTCGTCGACATCACGGCGCACTCGACGGTCTCGACGCCGTTCGGCCCGTTCGGACTCCCGCGCCAGGCCCAGAGCACGGACACCGGCACCGGGATGGTGGTCGACGGCAAGGGGGACGTCCTGACGGCCGACCACGTCGTCGCCGGCGCGAACTCGATCACGGTCACGTTCCCCAACGGCGCGACGCGCAAGGCGAAGGTGCTCGGCGGGGACGCCGCGACCGACGTCGCGGTGCTGCACGTCAACCCGAGCGGCCTGACGCTGCACCCGCTGACGCTGGGCAGCCTCAACGGCCATCGCGTCGGCGATCCGGTGGCGGTGATCGGCGACCCGTTCGACGTCCAGCGCAGCCTCAGCACCGGCGTCATCTCCGGGCTCGACCGCACGATCTCGGCGCTCAACGGCTACGAGATCCCGCACGCGCTGCAGACCGACGCGGCCATGAATCCCGGCAACTCGGGCGGGCCGGTGCTCGACGCGAGCGGCCAGGTGATCGGCATCGCCGACCAGATCGCGACGGGCGAGAGCGGGTCCGAGAGCTCGACCGGCGTCGGCTTCGCGGTGCCCGTCGACATCGTCCGCAGCGAGCTCTCCCAGCTCGAGGCCGGCGTCACGCCCGCGCACGCCGATCTCGGCGTCGCCGCCACCGACGCGACCGACGCCAACGGCTCCACCGGCGCGCTCGTCGGCGCCGTCAGCCCGGGCGGCGCGGCGGCGAAGGCCGGCGTGCGGGTCGGGGACACGGTCGTCGCGCTCGGGAGCACCCGGATCGACAGCACCAACGCGCTGGTCGCCGCGCTGTCCGCGGGCCGGCCGGGCGAGCACACGACGGTCACGGTCGTGCGCGGCGGCCGGCGGCTCACGCTGAACGTGACGCTCGCCAAGGAGCCGACGGCCGCGACGAGCTGATCACTCGAGCAGGCCGCGGCGCATCGCTTCGGCCACCGCGGCCGCGCGGTCGCTCACCTCGAGCTTGGCGTAGAGGTGCGCGAGGTGCGTCTTGACCGTCGCGGTGCTCAGGAACAGCTCCTTGGCGATCGCGGGGGAGGACTTGCCCGCCGCGATCAGGCGCAGGATCTGCTGCTCGCGGTCGGTCAGTACAGGACGGTGCTGGTCGACCTCGCGCGCGTGGATCTCGCTGAACACGCCGGACTGCAGCGTCGGGTCCAGGACGCGCTCGCCGCGCGCGACGGCCGCGATCGCGTCGCAGATCGCGTCGCGGGCGGCGTCCTTGGACCAGTAGCCGGCCGCGCCTGCCGCCACCGCGGCGTAGACGAGGCGGCTCTCCGTGGCCGCCGACAGCACGAGCACGCGGGTCGGCGACCCGTCACGGGCGAGCGCCTCGACCACGCCCAGGCCGTCGAGGTTCGGCATGCGTACGTCGAGCACCGCGACGTCCGGGCGGTGCTCCTGGATGGCGTCGAGCGCGGCGCGGCCGTCGTGGGCCTCGCCGACCAGCTCGAGGTCGGCGCGGGCGCCGATCGCGCGCGCCAGGCCCTCCCGGTAGAGCGGATGATCGTCGGCGATCACGACGGTGGCGCGCGCAGCCATGTCCTCCTTCTACCAGGCCGGATCATCCACGTGACCATCCGGTCGGCCGATGGCCGGCCGATCGGTGCGTTCGGAGCATGAGGACATGGCCACCTACTCCGTCCTCGTCGCCGATGATCACCCGCTCACGCGTGAAGGGCTCGTGCGAGCGTTGCGCGACGACGGGCGGTTCACCGTCGTCGCGGAGGCCGCCGACGGGCGCGACGCGGTCGCCCTCGCCCAGGAGCTGACGCCCGACCTCGCGGTGCTCGACGCGCGCATGCCGCAGCTCGACGGGATCCAGGCGATGCAGGCGATCACGCGGACCGCTCCGGGCACGCGCGTCGTCATGCTGAGCGCGTTCGACGATCGCATCGTCGTGCGGGCCGCGCTGGCGTCCGGGGCCTCGGGGTATCTGACCAAGGACGCGGACCGGGCGACGATCTGCGACGCGCTCGCGCGGGTCGCGGCGGGCGAGATCGTCACGCCGCGGCCCTCCTAGGGCGCTAGCATCGACGGCGCTTCGTGCCGTCTGACGTTCACGCCGAGCGGGGTCGCCGAGACCTGCTTCGCACCGTCGCCGAAGGGACCGCGGGTGCGGTCGGCGACGAGTTCCTGCGCGGCCTGGTCCGGCACGTCGCGCTCGCGTTCGACGCCAAGTTCGCGTTCGTGGCCGAGGCTGAGGACCCGAGCGGGCGGCACGTCAAGGTGCTCAACGGGTTCTACGACGGCGACTGGATCGACGAGCCGTTCGAGTACGACACGCAGGGCAAGCCGTGCGCGCTGGTCGTGCGCGAGTCCGTGGTGGCGTTCCCGGAGGCGCTGACCGCGCGGTTCCCCGACGCGCAGCCGGCGATCGAGATGGGGCTCGAGAGCTACCTGGCGGTCTGCCTGCGAGCGGCCGACGGGACCCATCTGGGGCACATGGCGGTGATGGACGCGGGGCGGCTGGAGGGCGGCGAGGACGACGTGGCGGCGATGCGGATCTTCGCGTCGCGCGCGGCCGCAGAGCTCGAGCGCCGCCGGCAGGAGGACGCGCTGCAGCGCTCGCGCGCGCGGGTGATCGAGGCCGCCGACGCCGAGCGCCGGCGGGTCGGGCGGGACCTGCACGACGGGGCGCAGCAGCGGCTCGCGGCCGTGGCGAACCTGCTGCGCGCGGCGTCGCTGCGGGCCGACCGCGGGGAGGCGTTCGAGGACGTGCTGGGCCTGGCCGCCGAGGAGCTCGACGCCGCCCAGACCGAGCTGCGCGACCTCGCGCGCGGGCTCTATCCGGTGGCGCTGTCCGAGCGCGGGCTGCGCGGCGCGCTGGAGGCGCTGGCGGTCGGGCCGGAGGTGCGGTTCGACGTGCGCGCGGACGGCGTCGGCGACGACGTGACGCTCGCCGCCTACTTCGTGGTCTGCGAGGCGCTCACGAACGCGGGCAAGTACGCGGAGGCGGAGGCGATCGCGGTGCGGGTCGCGCCCGAGCGCGACGTGTTGCTGGTCGAAGTCGTCGACGACGGGCGCGGCGGTGCGAACTCCGGCGGCGGGACCGGGCTGCGCGGGCTGGCGGACCGGGTCGAGGCGCTCGGCGGCCGGTTCTCCGTCGCCAGCCCGCCGGGCGCCGGCACGCGCGTGATCGCGCACCTGCCGCTCGAGCGGTGACGGGTCAGTCGTCCTGGCTGACGTCCAGAACCTTGCCGCTGCGCGCGTCGATCTTGACCTCGACCTCGCGGTCGCCGGAGCGCTTGAACGTCGCCTCCCAGACGAGCTTGCCTCGCCAGCGGTCGATCTCGGCCTCGTCGAAGCGGCCGCCCGCGGCGCGCGCTCCGGCGGTCTTGAGGGCACGGTTCAGTGACACCTTGGCGCCGGCGG
Organism: Solirubrobacter sp.; assembly: GCA_035555675.1. Taxonomy (GTDB): domain Bacteria; phylum Actinomycetota; class Thermoleophilia; order Solirubrobacterales; family Solirubrobacteraceae; genus Solirubrobacter. Next base: position 14,528 of record DATMGH010000213.1, read on the forward strand.
CCTTGCGCACGTCGTCGCTCACCTTGGTCCGGCGCTGCCGGACGACCCGGCGGCCGTCGGCGCGGACGTCGAGCACGGAGGCGTGCGTCGTGCCGCGCGCGACCTTGACCTCCCACACGCGCTGGCCGCGAAGCCGGTCGCTCTCGATGTCGTAGGCGCGCCCGTGCCGGAGCTTGCGCTCGGCGGTCCGTACGGCGCGGCGGGCGTCGGCGAGCCGGGCGACCGAAGCGCTCGAGGACGCTTGCGGTGCCGCGGTGGCCGCGGGCGTGTCGCGCTCGCCGTCCGCTGTGCCGCAGCCTGCGGCCAGCGCGGCGCACGCGACGACGATGGCGCTGGGACGAAGCAGCATGTGGATCCGCTGCCCGTTCCACCGCGCCCGCGAACCCGAACGGGTCAGGGAACGAGCAACGTGACGTGCAGCCGTCCGGTGGGGAAGCGCCCGACGGTGTACCGGACGACGTGAGCCGCGCCGTGCGTCGTCGTGCTGCCCGGGACCACCGTGTTGCCGCTGCGGAGCACGATCCCGGCGCCGGTGAAGCGGCGCACCAGCTTCATGTAGCCGGTGTCGTCCTGGATCGAGAGCGTGACCTTCCCGACGGTCCGGCCGTGCAGCTCGACCGGCGCGGAGGCGGGGGCGAGGACGTACGGTCCGCCGACGTCGTTGACCAGCCGGCCGCCGCGGGTGACCGCGCGGATGCGGACGACGTGCAGCGCCGGATCCTGGAAGAAGCGGACGATCTGGGCGCGCAGGGCGGCGGGGTCGTCGGTCGCGACGGCGCGGGCGAAGGTGGGGTTGTGCGCGACGGTCCGCAGCACGGCCTGCGTCGCGCCGCCGCTCTGCTCGCCGCGGTAGACGCGGCGGGCGACGGCTGCGATCGTGTTCGTGGCGGCGTCGGGACCGCAGAGCGCGCGGTTCGCGGCGGGCGTCCGCAGCTCGATCGTGAGCGGGCCGGCGGGGAACGCGGTGCCGGGGAGCGTCGTGGTGACGGCCGTCGGGCGCGTGGACGGGTCGTTCGCGAGCACCCGGTCGCCGGCGCGCACGACGACGCCGTCGTTCGTGAGTGCGTGCAGCAGCTTGGCGAAGCCGGTGGCGGTCGAGTCCGCGAGGGTGAACGTGCCGCCTCGGGCGAGCGTCCCGGAGATCGGCGCGATGGCGGTCTGATCGCCGACGTCCGCGAGCACGTGCCCGCCGTCGGTGATGACGATCCGCTTGATCGCGGCGCGCAGCAGCGGGGCGAGCGCGGCGCGGACGGCGGCCGGGTCCTGCGCCGCGACCGCGGCGGCGAGCTGCGGGGAGCGCTCGACGCGGGCCGCGGCGCCGGTCGCGTCCCGCCCGGCGGCGGCCTGGGTGTAGGTGCGCTGCGCGATGTCGCGCAGCGTGTCGGCGACGGTGACGTCGCAGCGGGTGGGCTTGGCGGTCGAAGCGGCGTGCGCGGTGACCTGCGCCGCCGTGCTGCCGCAGCCCGCGAGAGCCAGGCCGACGACGGCGACCAGGCGCGCGTTCCTCGTCATGTGCCAAGCCTCCACCCGCGAAGTTGGGGTCTGGGCGGCGAACGGTTAGCGCCGCGTTAGGGCTCGGCCGCGGACCGCGGCGGTCAGGACGACGGCGAGGAGTCCGGCGAGGAGCAGCTCGCCGACGTAGGGATCGGTGGACTCGATCTGGTTCTCGCGCACCGGGTCGGCGGCGTTGGCGGGCACGACGTCGGGCGCGAGCCGCGGCAGCGCGGTGTAGATGCCGACCGAGAGGACGAAGACCAGCAGGCAGGCGACGAAGGCCGTGTCGAGGGCGCGCCTGGCGCCGCCGGCCGCGGCGGCGGCGATGAGGACGAACGCGAGCTGCGGGTGGGTGCGCACGGTGCCGGACGCGAGCAGGGCCGCGGCCCAGAGCAGCCCGGCGCCGCCCGCCAGCCGTGCGACGCGCGTGGAATCGCCGATGTGGGCCAGCGCGATCAGGGACGCCGCGACCACGGCCGTCACGATGCCGATCCCGAACGCGTCGCTCGAGCCGCCTGGGCTGGCGAACAGCAGGGCGGGGACCGCGCCGACCAGCGCGATCGCGCCGAGCCGAAGCCAGGCCGCCGGACGGGTCACGACCGCGCGCACGCACCCGAGCGCGAAGCGGCGGCGTGCGCGGCGGTCGTCGATCGCCGCGAGCTCGGCCAGCATCGCGCGGCCCCAGTCGCGGTCGGGCAGCAGCCGGACGACCAGGGCCAGCACGGACGTCATGCCGGCCTCAGGCGCGCCTGCGGGACGAGCTTGGCCGGCGCCTCACGCGCGCCGTCGGCGGTGAGCCGGTAGAGGTGCCGCGCGGGCCGGCCGGGCTGCGGCTCGGCCTCCCAGGTCGCTTCCAGCAGGCCGCGGTCGGTCAGCCGCATCAGGATCGGGTACAGCGTGCCCGCCTGCAGGCCGACGTCCTTGCCGAGCTCGTAGCCGTAGCGCCACTCGCCGGGGCGGTCGGCCAGCGCGGTGAGAACGGCGACGGTCTGGGGCGAATGGCGGCGGGCCACGAGCGCAAATCTACCTATATAGAGTTCTGCGGGAACTGGCCGGATGGCCAGGTCAGCCGGTGACGATGCCGGCGACCAGATTGATGGTCGCGGCCAGGACGACCGTGCCGAAGACGTACGAGAGCAGGCAGTGCCGCAGGACGATCGCGCGCAGCGCGGTGCTGGACACGTTGGTGTCCGACACCTGGTAGGTCATCCCGAGGTTGTAGCTGAAGTAGAAGAAGTCGCGGTAGGGCGGCGGGTCGTCGCAGTTGAAGTCGATCCCGCCCACGGGCTCGTCGTAGTACGCGTGCGCGTAACGCGCCGCGTACATCAGGTGCAGCATCGCCCACGTCATGAACACGCCCGCGAGCCCGACCGCCGCGGCGACCTGACGCGAGCCGCTGTGCCCGAGCACGAGCAGCATCACGATGCCGACCAGGCCGCTCACGGCGGCGCCGACCACCACCAGCTCCTCGACGTGCGGCCGGAAGTCCTCACGGCGCGCGTAGACCCGGGTGCGGTCGGCCGTCATCGGCCACAGCTCGATCACGCCGCTGGCGACGAACGTCCCAGCGGACACGGTGATTCCCGCCATGACCCCGAGCGGAGCGTTGGCGAGCAGCCCGACCACGGCGCCCACCGGCAGGCCGGCGACCAGCGATCCGACCAGCCGCACCGTCGCGCTCGTCGACACCTCGCCCACCCGCGGAATGTAACGTGTCTGGTGTGCACGATCCGCAGCTGGACGCGTTGCTGCTCGGCGCGGTGGCCGGCGAGCCGGCCCGCGGACGCGGCCCGGTCAGCGACCAGCCTCCCGCGCGCGCCGAGTACCACCATCCCGCGGCCGGCTGGGGTGCGGCGAAGAGCGTGACGAAGGTGCTCGCGGAGACCCGCGAGCCGGTCGCCGGGCCCCGCGCGATCGTGAAGATGAACCACGAGAACGGCGGCTTCGACTGTCCCGGATGCGCGTGGGCGGACGACACGAAGGGCCTGCGGCTCGACATCTGCGAGAACGGGATCAAGCACGTCACGTGGGAGCTGACGCGCAAGCACGTCGGCCGGGACCTGTTCGCGCAGCACACGGTCAGCGAGCTGGCCACGTGGACCGACTACGAGCTGGAGGTGCAGGGGCGGCTGTCCGAGCCGCTGGTCTACGACGAGGCGACCGACCGCTACGTGCCGATCGCCTGGGAGGACGCGTTCGCGCTCGTCGGCTCGACCCTGCGCGGGCTCGCCAGCCCGCACGAGGCGGCGTTCTACACGTCGGGCCGGCTCGGCAACGAGGCCACGTTCCTCTACCAGCTGTGGGTCCGGGAGTTCGGGACCAACAACCTCCCGGACTGCTCGAACATGTGCCACGAGGCCAGCGGCCGGGCGCTGCAGGCGGCGATCGGCACGGGCAAGGGGACGGTGACGCTCGGCGACTGGCAGGAAGCCGACGCGTTGTTCGTGATCGGCGTCAACGCGGCGACCAACACGCCGCGGATGCTCACGACGCTCGCCGAGGCGTACCGGCGCGGCGCGCAGATCGTCCACGTCAACCCGCTGCGGGAGGCCGGCGCGACGCGGACGATCATCCCGCACGAGATCGCGGCGATGGCCACCTTCCGGTCGACGCCGACGAGCACGGTCGACGTGCAGCCGCGGATCGGTGGCGACATGGCGCTGATGCGCGGGGTCGCCAAGGCCGTGCTGGAGACGGCCGAGGCCGACCCGAGCGCGCTCGACCACGCGTTCCTGCGCCGGCACACGAGCGGCTTCGAGGCGTACCGCGAGGTGGTCCGCGCGACGCCGTGGAGCCTGATCGAGACGCAGTCCGGCGTCGCCGAGCGCACGATCCGCGAGCTGGCCGCGATCTACGTTCGCGCGCGCGGCACGGTGGTCGGCTGGTGCCTGGGCGTCACGCAGCAGGACCACGGGGTGGACTCGATCCGCGAGATCGTCAACCTGCTGCTGCTGCGCGGCAACATCGGCCGTCCCGGCGCCGGCCCCTCGCCGATCCGCGGGCACAGCAACGTGCAGGGCAACCGGACCTGCGGCATCGACCATCGCCCCGAGGACGCGTTCCTGGACCGGCTGGGGGCGGTGTGCGGCATCGACCCGCCGCGCGAGCACGGCCTCGACACCGTCGCCACCCTGCAGGCGATGCTCCGCGGGGAGGTCAAGGCGTTCGTCGGCATGGGCGGCAACTTCGCGCTGGCGACGCCCGACACCGCGGTGGCGTTCGAGGCGCTGCGCAGCTGCTCGCTGACCGTGCAGGTGAGCACGAAGCTCAACCGCAGCCATCTCGTGCACGGCCGGCGGGCGCTGATCCTCCCCTGCCTGGCGCGTACGGACAAGGACGTGCAGCGCAGCGGGCTGCAGGCGAC
>DATMGH010000214.1:0-2955 GCA_035555675.1 Solirubrobacter sp.
ACCGCCTACACAGCTCCCTCGGCGACATCCCACCCGCCGAGTTCGAAGCCTACGCGCACCACGCTGCTTCAGCCAAGCTCACTCATCAATAGATTGATCTAAAGCAACAATCACCGACTCCGTCACACCCGGTCCGGCTCATCCGCCGAGTTGAAGCCGTCCGAGGCGCTCGTGATCAGCGAAGCCTGTCTCCGCCACTTCTTGTCACTCAAACTGCTCCTTGATCCGAGTGAAGAGTGTCCGCCTGCCGATCTCGCCTACATAGGGCCTTGAAGGTCGGTCGGAGGACGGTCGAAGACAACGTGAACGCGTTCCTGAAGATGACGCCATCCATACGTGGTCGTGGCCCGCTGCGCTTGAGCGCCGAAAGAACGCCCGAGAACTTCTAGACGATGTGCGTGGACTGCGCGAGCGAATCGCGGCGCGTGAGGCTGAGGCGGTCGCTTGGTCGATGCACAAGTGGGGCCGGGTGAAGGACGATCTCGAGTTGGCGAACACATCAGGGCAGCGGCGAGCCCGCCGAACGGACTTCGGCGGGCATTTCCACGCGATAGCCCTCAGGGCCATCCCAGATCATGTGCCAGCGGGCGAGCCGTTCGAGCGCCGCCGCGACCTGCTCGCCCGACGTCGCGGGCCACGTCGGCGGCCAGTGGCGGTGGACCGCGTCAGCACTCCAGTCGCGCGCGGGGGCCTCACCCATGACCCGCAGAGCCGCTTGCTCGACCGATGCCGGCGGTGGCCCGGCGAGTTCGAGGTGAATGTCGGGGATAGGCCGCATCAGGTCGACCATCCAGGTATGCAGCGTCTGGGTGCTCAGCCCGGTCATGCGTGAAACGTCGCGCACGGTGATGCCGACCTCGCGCGCAGGTCCCACGAGCCGGCGGATGCGCTCGCGATTCCACCCGTCCTCGCGCTGCAGCACCTCGCGCTCGCTGCCTAGCGCGAGCAGCTCGTCCTCGATCCGCCGGCGGTTGCTCAGATCCTGCGAATCCAGTCTTCTCATGCTACCTATGATCCATGACTTGACATAATATGTCAAGCACTTCACGCTCAACGTCAATCGATATGCCGCCGCACTCGAAGAAGGCCGCCGCCTTTCTCAGTATCTCCTTCTCCTGACGAAGCCGCGCGTTCTCACGCCTGAGCCGGGTCAGCTCTTCGCGCTCAGACGTGATCAGAGCGTCGTCGCGCTCGCGGCGTTCGAGCTGACCAGCGTGCCACGCGGGTCTCCCGCGTGACGAGGCGCGCGACACGATCGCGCGGGCGCTCTTCGCAGGCATCCAAAATCCTCGTCCCACCATGATGTGAGCGAGAGCGAACTGCGGTGGATCGCCCCACTCGTCGCGTTTCGAGCAGGAGATCAGCGGCGCTGATCGTTGTGGCGCACGAAGGTCGAACGCGGCGACGCAAGCTGACCTACCTGTGTCGGCCCGGGATCGGATGCGGCATCTGTCGCCTCGGGCAGCCTGCTCACGGCGCGAGGCTCTTGAGCAGCACGAGCGCGACGCGGACGTGCCGGGCTGCCAAGGTCTGCAGGAGCTCGCGCGCGGCGACGGCCGCCTCGTCGGTCCGTCGCAGCATCTGCGGTTCCGTCTGCTCTACGTGGACGAGCAGCTCAGCGATGGCGTCGTCGGCCTCGTCGCGGTAGTAGCCCGAGGTGCGCGCGTTCTCGGCGTCGCGCAACCAAACCAGGCCCGATCCGAGCAAGGGCGTGGCCGCGTCGTTCGCCAGGAAGGTTGCGAAGGTGCGGGCTAGCCAGGGATCGGTAAGCCGCTCGGGAAGCCACTCAGCGTAGGTGTCGGCCATACGTTCGACCAAGGGCGCGTGGTTCTTCTTCCAGAGTTTGAGAGGTGTCGATCCCATACCGGCGAGGGAGGCGTCGATCCCGTGCGTCCAGCGCCGCCAGCGAGACGAGCCGCGAGCCGTCGCGACCATCGCGCTCCACTTTGTGAGGAACGCGGGTGGGGGAAGCTCTGGGTAAAGGGCAAAGGTGAAGAGTGCATCCAAGTAGGTTTCAACCCAGTGGCGCGCTGCGTTTCCCGCCTGGACGATCGGTTTCCACATTCCTAGCGTCGTGGCGTCGTCTTCGAGTTCCAAAACACATCGGGCGAGCCGCCGCAAGGCCCAGCGGTCGGGATCGTACGGAATGCCGACTTCTCCGTCGTCATCCGAGTCGATGCGGGCAGCGATGACTTCTGCGACGCCGATCCAAAACCGCACCCAGGCGGCGCGTTCGTCCGTATCGATCGCCTCATCGAGCGACGGCAACCAGTCAAAGACCGAGGTCAGCCATTCGATGTCTGTGCGGTAGTGACGTTGGCGCTTACGGTGGCCCGGCCCTGTACGTGGCTCGCGGTCGGTGCCGTCGGGTTCGGGTTTGGGTTCGGCCAGCCACGCTGAGACGAGGTCGGTCGGGAGTTCAGCCTCGAGTTCTCCGGTCACGAAGGCCGTCACGAGCTGCGCGTCGATCGGCGGCCCATCGTTGTACGGCCCGAATTCATGGACGTGACGCGCACGACGCTCAGCCCATTTCATGGCGAGGTTCTGAAGCCGGACCACTTCGCATCCGAGCGCTCTTCGGTGGGCGCCGACGCCGGCGTGGAGCCTGCGGATGGTCACGCTATGTCGATCGAGTGCCAATCGGGCGATCGCTCGGCGCAGCTGGTCGTCAGCGGGTGCGTCAGCCCACAGGACGGGCAGAGCGTCAGCGCAGAAGACGTCCCAGCGCGCGGTCATCACGTTCTCGTCGCTGTCGTGTGGCGCCGAGCGCGGCGGTGATGTCACCGCCCGGATGAGCGCGTCGCGGCACCAATCCGGGGTCTGTCCGATGTTCTGTGTGTGGTGCGTGGTGACACGACGCGGCGCTGATGTCGCCGTGCCCGCCTGAGTCGAGGAGCCCCGGAGGGGCGAGTCGGCTCGGGCGGGCACGGCGGGCGGCCCGCAGAAGGGACCACC
>DATMGH010000215.1:0-4637 GCA_035555675.1 Solirubrobacter sp.
GCGCTGGGCGACGCCGACCACGTGGTGATCTCCGACACGTCCTGGCCCGGCTACGAGGAAGTCCCGGCGTGGGTGATCGAGGGCTACGCGACGATCGGCGCCGAGCTCGACGCGCAGCTGGAGGCGCCGCCGGACGTGGTCGCCGCGCAGGCCGGGGTGGGCGCGTTCGCGGCCTCGCTGACCGCGCACTTCCGCCCGCAGGGCGCGACGATCGTGGCGGTCGAGCCCGACCACGCCGCGTGCGTGATCGCGTCGGCCGAAGCCGGCCGGATCGTCACCGTCCCCGGCCCGCACGACTCGATCATGGCCGGCCTGAACTGCGGCGCACCGTCGCTGATCGCGTGGCCGGTGCTCGAGCGCGGCGTGGACGTGTTCACCACCGTCGACGACGACGCGGCCCGCGACGCGATGCGGCTGCTGGCCGCCGACGGGATCGTGGCGGGGGAGAGCGGCGCGGCGGGGCTCGCGGGCCTGCTCGTGCACCGCGAGGCGCTCGGGCTGCGCGCCGACCAGGTCGTCCTGACCGTGTCCACCGAGGGCGCGACCGACCCGGCCGCCTACGAGGAGATCGTGGGGACGGCGTGCGCACGCTGATCCGGGGCGGCGAGGTCGTGACCGCGCTCGGCGCGCGGCGCGCCGACGTGCTGGTGGACGGCGAGCGGATCGCGCAGGTCGGGCTCGACCTCGACGCGACCGCGGACCGCACGCTCGACGCCGCCGGCTGCCTCGTCCTGCCCGGGCTGATCGACCACCACACGCACCTGGCGATGCCGACGTCGGGCACGGTCACATGCGACGACTTCGACACCGGCACGGCGGCCGCGGCCGCCGGCGGGACGACGTGCATCGTCGACTTCGCGCTGCAGACCGACGGCAGCCTGCTGCGCGGCCTGGAGACCTGGCAGGCCAAGGCCGCCGGGCGCGCGCACATCGACTACGGGTTCCACCTCGCGGTCACCGACGCCAGCGACCAGGTGCTGGCCGAGCTCGGCCGCGTGGTCGCCGACGGCGTGTCCACCCTGAAGGTCTTCATGGCCTTCAAGGGCGCGTTCATGGTCGACGACGAGCAGATGCTGCGCGTGCTGCGGCGCACGGGGGAGACCGGCGGGATGCTGCTGGTGCACGCCGAGAACGGCGACGCGATCGACGTCTACGTGCGCGACGCGCTGGCGGCGGGGAACGTCGCGCCGCGCTTCCACGCCACCACGCGGCCCGCGGACGTGGAGACCGAGGCGACCAGCCGGGCGATCCGCCTGGCGCGCTGGGCGGAGCGACCGCTGTTCGTCGTGCACGTCTCCTGCGCGGGCGCGGTCCGCGAGGTCCAGGCGGCGCGCGACCGCGGCGAGCCGGTGTTCGCCGAGACCTGCATCCAGTACCTGGTGCTGACCGCGGACGAGCTGGCGCGGCCCGGGTTCGACGGCGCGCGCTACGTCTGCTCGCCGCCGCTGCGCACCGAGGCCGATCAGGAGGTCCTGTGGGCGGCGCTGCGCCAGGGCGCGCTGGAGAGCTGCTCGACCGACCACTGCCCGTTCACGCTCGAGCAGAAGGCGCTGGGCCGCGACGACTTCTCAAAGATCCCGAACGGCCTGCCGGTGATCGAGCACCGGCTGGCGCTGCTGTACGACCGCGGGGTGCGCACGGGCCGGATCACGGTCGAGCAGCTGGTCGAGTTGACCGCGACCGGTCCCGCGCGCCGCTTCGGGCTGGCGCCGCGCAAGGGCGAGATCGCGCCGGGAGCGGACGCCGACCTGGTGATCTTCGACCCCGAGCGCGAGCACACGATCTCGGCTGCGACGCACCACAGCGCGTCCGACTACGACCCGTTCGAGGGCTGGACCGTGCGCGGCGCCCCCCGGACCGTGCTGGCGCGCGGCGATGTCGTGGTCGCCGACGGCACGGTCGTGTCCCGGCCGGGCCGCGGGCGCTACGTGCCTCGCGCGGTGGTCGACGCGTAGCCATGCGACTGCTGGTCGTCAACCCGAACACGACGGCGTCGATGACCGCGGCGATCGGCGCCGCGGCGCGCGCGCACGCCGCGCCCGGGACCGAGATCGACGCGGTCACCGCGCCCTGGGGGACGCCGTCGATCGAGAGCCACGCCGAGGAGGCGCTGGCGGCGGCCGCGGTGCTGGAGGTGGTGGCCGAGCGGGCGGACGCGTACGACGGCGTGGCGATCGCCTGCTTCGGCGACCCCGGGCTGGAGGCCGCGCGCGAGCTGGCGCCGGTGCCGGTGGTCGGCATCGCCGAGGCGGCGATGCTGCTGGCGCTGCCGCTCGCGCACCGGTTCTCGATCGTCGCCGCGCTGGACCGCGCGCGGCCGCTGATGGACGACGTCGTCCGCCGCCACGGGCTGCAGGCGCGCTGCGCGTCCGTGCGGACCACGGGGCTGAGCGTGCTGGAGATCGACGCCGATCCCGAGGGCGCGGAGGCGGCGATCGCCGCCGCCGGACGGCGGGCGGTGCAGGAGGACGGCGCCGAGGCGATCTGCCTCGGCTGCGCCGGCATGGGCCCGCTGGACGCGCGCATCGGGGCGGCGCTGGGCGTGCCGGTGATCGACGGCGTGGCCGCCGCGGTCAAGCTGCTGGAGGCGCTGGTCGGCTACGGCCGCGCGACCAGCCGCGTCGCCGCGTTCCGCGCGCCGGAGGCCAAGGCGTTGACCGGGCCGCTCAGCCTCCCGGGTAGCACGCGAGCGTGAGCCGGAACCCGTGCCCGGCGCCGCCGCCGTACTTGGCGAGCACGTCGCCGAACGCCCGCTGCAGGTCGGCGACGAACGCCGCGCCGTCCTCCGGCGCCAGGTTGATGTCCCCGGCGATCCCGAACGAGGGCAGCGCGGGCGGCCCGGCGGCGAGCCGCGCCAGGTCGCGCTGCAGCGACTCCGACAGCTCCAGCAGGTAGCCGAGCCCCAGCAGCTCCTCGCGGGCCCGCGGCGCGCCGAGCCGTCCGACGATCGCCGGTGACACCCAGAACGACCGCGCCACCGCCTGGTAGACGCCCTCGATGATCCCGCGCACGCGGTTCTCGGACACGAGCGTCACCAGCCCGGCGGACTGGAGCCGCTTGACGTGGTAGTAGACGGCCTGCGGCGTCTCGGACAGCACCTGGCCGACCTGCGTGCACGTGGCCGGCTCGGCGAGCCGGCGCAGGACCTCGACGCGCTTGGGCTTGAGCAGCGCGTCGGCCTGCTCGACGGTCTCGATGTAGAGCGTGTCAAGCACTTACAGCCCCTCTTTTACGTGACCGCCGCAACCCCTGCAACTCACGCCCGCAGCAGCAGCATCCCGCGCTCGTAGCGCTCGGTCCAGGCGCGCACCCCGTCGAGGTCGAGCCCCAGCTCCCGCGTCAGCGTCCGGAAGACGGCGGGGTCGATCGCGAACCGCACCACGCGCTCGGCCTCCTCGGCGGACGCGACCACGCCGCGCTTGGCGATCAGCACGCGCGCCGCCCAGCGCGCGCCGAACGCCCGGTTGCGGCGCAGCCGCTCGGCGATCTCCGCCACCCGCGCGTCCAGCGGCGCCGCGGCCTCGACCGCCCACGCGATCCCCGCCGAGCGCGCGCTGATCGGCGTCACGTACGCGGCGTGGGCCGCGATCGCCGCCAGGGCGTCCGGCGCCTCCTTGAACGCCTGCGCCTCGGCCGGCTCGGCGGCGCCGACCGCGTAGGTCACGGTCTCCTCCAGCAGCCCGGCCTTGGTGCGGAAGTGCGCTTCGACCGTCTTGGGCGAGACGCCCGCGTCGGAGGCGACGGCGGCGATCGTGGTCCCCGCCCAGCCGGCGGACTCGAACGACGCCAGCGCGGCGGCGAGGATCGACCGCCGCGTGCGTTCCGCCGCCGCGACGCGACCGGGCGCGTGATAGGGCATCGCCCTATTGAACCGGAGCGGGTCCTAGGGAAGGTCCCTACCCGAACACCGTCGGTTCCCGTGGCAGCGCGGAAGGATCGAACGCGTCCAGCAGCGCCGCGGCGTCCCGGGCCGGCGGCAGCCCGAGCGAGGCCGCCATCCAGGCCACCGCGTCGCCGGGTGCGACGGTCCGCAGGGTGACATCGCCGTCGCGCTTGGCCAGCCGCCGCCCGTCCGGCCCGAGCACCAGCGGCACGTGCGCGTACGCCGGCACGGCCACGCCGAGCGCCCGCGCGAGCCAGATCTGCCGCGGCGTCGAGTCGACCAGGTCGGCGCCGCGCACGACCTCCTCGATCCCCGTCGCGGCGTCGTCGACCACGACCGCGAGGTTGTACGCGTAGGCGCCGTCGTTGCGCCGCACCACGAAGTCGTCCACCGCGCCGGACACGTCGCCCAGCAGGCGGTCGCGGAACGTCACGGTCGCGCCGTCCGCGCGCACGCGCAGCGCCGGGACCCGCCCGGCGGCGCGCCGGGCCGCCCGCTCCGCGGCGCTCAGGTCGCGGCACGTCCCCGGGTACGCGCCGACCGGCCCGTGCGCGGCCGAGGCCGCCTCGCGGATCTCGGCCCGGGTGCAGAAGCACTCGTAGACGTCCAGCCCCGCCAGCGCCGCCGCGTAGACGGCGCTCCGCTCGGACTGCACGAGCACCGGCTCGTCCCACTCGAGCCCGATCGCGGCCAGGTCCGCCAGCTGCTCGGCGGCGAAGCGCGACCGGACCCGGCCCACGTCGAGGTCCTCGAT
>DATMGH010000216.1:0-27222 GCA_035555675.1 Solirubrobacter sp.
GCCGCAGCCGCTGCAGGCCAGCGGCGGTGGGGCGTTCGCCCCGATCGGGAGCGCGGCGAGCCCGCTCGTGCTCAAGACCTGGAACGCGCCCGTGGCCAGTGCCGCGGTGACGGTCCAGTTCAAGCAGTCGATCGGCGCGAGTGACCTGCTGCTCGCGGGGACGTACCACAAGACGGTCACGTTCACGCTGGCGCAGACCACGCCGTAGGCAACACGGCAACCGGCCGGGTCCCTTCGGGGGCCCGGCCGCGCCGTACCGTATGCGGGCGTGCCCGACCTGACGCCTAGCAACGCGGTCCACAGCCTCGAGCTCGATCTCACGCGCGCGCAGGAGATCGCCGAGCGCGGGCTGATCCTGCGCACCACGGTCGGCTCGGTCGTCCACGGCCTCTCGAACCTGGGAACCGACGACCGCGACGAGCTCGGCGTGTGCATCGAGCCGCCCGAGTACCTCCTCGGCTTCCGCCGGTTCGAGCACTTCGCCTACCGGACGCAGCCCGAGGGCCGTCCGAGCGGGCCGGGCGATCTCGACCTGACGGTCTACGGCCTGCGCAAGTACTGCCGGCTGGCGCTCAAGGGCTCTCCGACGACGCTGCTGCCGCTGTTCGTCCGCGGCGACGACGTCATCGCGCGCACGTCTGCGGGGGAGGAGCTGCAGGCGCTCGCGGGCGCATTCGTCGCGCGTAGCACCGGGCGGGCGTTCCGCGGCTACCTCGACGCGCAGCGGCGTGGCCTGCTCGGGGAGCGCCACGCCACGCGCACGCGGGAGCGCAGCCGCGAGCACGGTTACGACACCAAGTACGCGATGCACGCGCTGCGGATCGGCTACCAGGGCGTCGAGTTGCTGGAGACCGGGCGGATCACGCTGCCGGTCCCGGAGCCGCAGCGGACGACGCTGCGCGCGGTGCGAGCCGGCACGGTGCCGCTCGGCGAGGTGCTCGCGCTGATCGAGCGCGTGGACGCCGAGCTGGACGCGGCGGGCGAGACCTCCGGGCTGCCGGACACACCGGACGTGGATGCGGTCGATCGCTTCGCCGTGCGCGCGTACCGGGCGGCGTGGGACGCCCGAAGGTGACAGCGGGTCCGACCGGCGCGGGCATCATCATGTACGCCCGCTGAACATGCTCGCAGTCCATCGGTCCGACCGCGCGGACGGCCTCGTCGCTGCGCTCCAAGCGCTCCTGGCGGCGCCGCCGGCTGACCCGTTCGCGCCCGAGATCGTCAGCGTTCCCACACGCGGCATGGAGCGCTGGCTCACGCAGCGCCTCTCACTGCACCTGGGCGTCTGCGCCAACGTGGAGTTCCCGTTCCCGCGCGCGCTCACCGGGGACGCGGTGGCGGCCGCGTCGGGGATCGAGCCGGGGGAGGACCCGTGGCTGCCGGAGCGGATGGTGTGGCCGCTGCTGGAGGTGGTCGACGCCCTGCTGGACGAGCCGTGGCTGCGGCCGCTGGCGGCGCACCTGCAGGGCAACCGCGCGCGGCGCTTCGCCGCCGTCCGCCACCTCGCCGACCTCTTCGATCGCTACGCGCTGCACCGGCCGGAGCTCGTGCGCGGCTGGGCGGCCGGCGCCTCGCAGCACTGGCAGGCGCAGCTGTGGCGGAATCTGCGGGCGCGGATCGCCGCGCCGGACCCGGCGGAGCGGGTCGAGGCCGCGTGTGCGCGGTTGCGGGCGGCGCCCGAGCTGGTCGATCTGCCCCCGCGGCTGTCGCTGTTCGGCTTGACGCGGTTGCCGGCCGGCCAGCTCGCGGTCCTGCGCGCGCTCGCCGAGCACCGCGACGTGCACCTGTTCCTGCTGCACCCGTCCCCGGCGCTGTGGGACAAGGTCGCGGCGCTCGCCCCGCGCGTCGCCCGCCGCGCCGCCGATCCGACCGCCGAGCTGCCGGTCAACCGCCTGCTGGCCTCCTGGGGGCAGGACGCGCGCGAGCTGCAGCTCGTGCTCGGCCCGGACGTCGTCTCCCACGAGCACCCGGTCGAGCACGCGACCGGGACGCTGCTGGCGCGGCTGCAGGCCGCCGTCCGGGAGGACCGGCCGGCGGCGCTCGGGCCCGCCGACCGCAGCGTCGAGATCCACGCGTGCCACGGCCGCGCGCGCCAGGTCGAGGTCCTGCGCGACGCGATCCTGCACGCGCTCGCGGCCGACCCGACGCTCGAGCCGCGCGACGTGATCGTCCTGTGCCCGGACATCGAGGAGTTCGCGCCGCTGATCGGGGCGACGTTCGGCGAGCAGGAGGAGCTGCGCGTGCGGCTCGCCGACCGCTCGCTGCGCCAGACCAACCCGATCCTGGGCGCGGTCGCCCGCCTGCTGGAGCTGGCCGAGGAGCGCCTGACCGCGTCGCAGGTGCTCGACTTCGCCGACCGCGAGCCGGTGCGGCGGCGCTTCGGCTTCGACGACGACGCGCTCGCGCGGCTGGAGGAGTGGATCGCCGACAGCGGCATCCGCTGGGGGCTCGACCAGGAGCACCGGGAGCCGTTCAAGCTCGCGCTGGACGCCGGCACCTGGCGCGCGGGGCTCGACCGGCTGCTGGTCGGCGTGACCATGAGCGAGGACGAGCAGCGGCTGTTCGCCGGGGTCCTGCCGCTCGACGACGTCGAGAGCGGGTCGATCGACCTGGCTGGGCGGTTCGCCGAGCTCGTGGCTCGCCTGCGGGCCGCGGTCGACGCGCTCGGGCAGCCGCAGCCGGTCGACGCGTGGACGGCGGCGATCGCGGCCGCCGCGGACGCGCTGACGCTCGCGCCGGGCGTGGAGACCTGGCAGCGGACCGAGCTGCAACGGCTGCTGGACGACGTCGTGCGCTCGGCGGCCGGCCACGACGGCGAGCTGGAGCCGGCCGAGGTCCGCGCGCTGCTGGCCGAGCGCCTCCAGGGCCGCCCGACGCGCGCGAACTTCCGCACCGGCCACCTGACGATCTGCACGCTGGTGCCGATGCGCTCGGTCCCGCACCGGATCGTCTGCCTGCTCGGGCTCGACGACGGCGCGTTCCCGCGCAAGGCGCCGCGCGACGGCGACGACCTGATGCTGGCCGACCCGCACGTCGGCGACCGCGACTCGCGCACCGAGGACCGGCAGATGCTGCTCGACGCGCTGCTGGCCGCGACCGAGCGCGTGATCGTCACGTACACCGGGCACGACGAGCGCACGAACCTGGCCCGGCCGCCCGCGGTCCCGGTCGGCGAGCTGCTGGACGCGATCGAGCGCGCGACCGGCGAGCGGCCCGTGATCACGCACCCGCTGCAGCCGTTCGACCCGCGCAACTTCGAGCCCGGCCGGCTCGTGGGTGACACGCCGTGGAGCTTCGACCGGGTGACGCTGGACGGCGCGCGGGCGCTGGCCTCGACGCGCCGCCCGCCGCGGCCGTTTCTGACCGCGCCGCTGCCGCCGGCCGGCGAGCGCGTGCTCGAGCTCGACGACCTGGCCGCGTTCCTCTCGAACCCGGTCAACGCGTTCCTGCGCCTGCGGCTCGGGGTCGGCGTCGCCGACTACGCGACCGAGCCGGCGGACGCGCTGCCGGTCGAGCTCGACGGGCTCGAGCGCTGGCGGATCGGCGAGCGGATGCTGCTGGCGCGGCTGGCCGGGGTGGACCCGGCCACGGCGGTGGCGGCCGAGGTCGCGCGCGGGGAGCTGCCGCCGGGCGCGCTGGCGGCGGCGACGATCGACGCGGTGCAGCCGGTCGTGGAGGAGATCGTCGAGCGGGCGGGGACGGTCGAGACGACCTCGGTCGACGTCCGCGTCGAGCTCGCCGGCGGGCGGCTGCTGAGCGGGACGGTCGCGGGCGTCGCCGGGAACGTGCTGCGCGCGGTCGGCTTCTCGCGCGTCGGGCCGCGGCAGCGACTGGGGGCGTGGCTGCGGCTGGCGGCGCTGTCGGCCGCGTACCCGGAGCGGGGCTACGAGGCGGTCGTCGTCGGGCGCGGGCCGGGCGGCGTGAGCACGGTGCGGCTGCCGCCGCTGGACGCCGAGGCCGCACAGGCCGAGCTGGAGCTCTACGCCGAGCTGTTCGACGCCGGGATGCGCGAGCCGTTGCCGCTCGGCTGCGCGTCGGCGGCCGCCTGGGCGGCCGCGGCGCGGGCGGGGCAGGATCCGGTCGCGGCCGCTCGGGGCGCGTGGGAGTCCACCTGGGAGTTCGCGCGCGAGGATGTGGCGCCCGAGCACGTGCTGGCGTTCGACGGCGTGCTGACGTTCGCCGAGCTGCTCGAGCGCGGGCCGTTCGGGGATCTCGCGACGGAGATCTGGGCCCGGCTCCTGGACCACGCCGCATGAGCTTCGACGTCTGCGGCCCGCTGCCGACCGGCGTCACCGTGCTCGAGGCCAGCGCGGGGACCGGCAAGACGTACACGATCGCGGCGCTCGCCGCCCGCTACGTCGCGTCCGGCGTCCCCTTGCAGCAGCTGCTGCTGGTGACGTTCACGCGCATGGCGACCGGCGAGCTGCGCGACCGCGTGCGCGAGCGGCTGGTCGCCGTCGAGCGGGAGCTGGAGCCGGGCGCGCCGGCGTCGCGCGACCCGGTCGTGCAGCTGCTGTCGCAGGGCTCGGTCGAGGAGGTCGCCGTCCGCCGGGCGCGGCTGTCGCGGGCGCTGGCGGACTTCGACGCGGCCACGATCGCCACCACCCACGGGTTCTGCCAGGAGGCGCTCGGGAGCCTCGGCGTGTCCGGCGACGTCGAGCGCGACCTGACGGTCACCGAGGACATCGAGGACCTGCTGACCGAGGTCGTCGACGACCTCTACGTGCGGCGCTTCCACTGGGGCGACCGGCCGCGGTTCTCGCGTGCGCAGGCGCTGCAGATCGCGCGCGCGGCCGTGTTCAACCCGACCGCGTCGCTGGAGCCGTCCGCCGCCGCCGCGGACTCCGACGCCGCGATGCGCCACCGGCTGGCGTCCGCGGTCCGGAAGGAGCTGGAGGTGCGCAAGCGCCGCGCCGGGCTGCTCACGTACGACGACCTGCTGACGCGGCTGGCGTCCGCGCTGGGCGAGCCGGGCGTCGCGGAGCGGCTGCAGGCGCGCTACCGCGTCGTCCTGGTCGACGAGTTCCAGGACACCGACCCGGTGCAGTGGGAGATCATGCGCCGCGCGTTCGGGACGGGGGCGACCACGCTGGTGCTCATCGGTGACCCCAAGCAGGCGATCTACGCCTTCCGGGGCGCCGACGTGTACGCGTACCTGGACGCCGCTCAGGCCGCGTCCACGCGCGCGACGCTGGCGGTCAACTGGCGCAGCGACGAGGGGCTGATTCGGGCCTACGATGCGCTCTTCGGGGGCGCCTCGCTGGGGGACGAGGGGATCGTCTACCGCGACGTGCGCGCCGCGCCGATGCACCGCGCGCCGCGGCTGCTGGACGCGCCGGTCGGCGCGCCGCTGCGGGTGCGGGTGCTGCGCCGCGAGGACGTCGCGCTGACGCCGAAGCGCTTCGCGGCCGGCGCGGCCGCGCGCCAGCACATCGCGAAGGACCTCGCGGCCGACGTGGTGCGGCTGCTGTCGTCGGGCGCGCGGATCGAACGGCGCGACGAGGACGGCACGGTGGTGGGGCGCCAGCCGGTCTGCCCGGCGCACGTCGCGGTGCTGGTGCGCACGAACCGCAACGCGGCGCTGGTCCGCGAGCAGCTCGACGCGGTCGGCGTGCCGGCGGTCATCAACGGCGCGGGAAGCGTGTTCGGCGCGCCCGCGGCGCTCGACTGGATGCGGCTGCTGCTGGCGCTGGAGCGGCCGGCCGATCCGCGGCGCGCGCACACCGCGGCGCTGACGCCGTTCCTGGGCTGGAGCGCCGACCGCGTCGCCGCGGCGGGCGACGACGAGTGGGAGGACGTCCACCAGAAGCTGCACGTGTGGGCGCGCGTGCTGCGCGAGCGCGGGGTCGCGGCGCTGCTGGAGACGGTCGGCGCGTCCGAGGGGCTGCCCGAGCGCGTGCTGACCGACACGGCGGGGGAGCGGCGGCTGACCGACCTGCGCCACGTCGGCCAGCTCCTGCACGCGACCGACCAGATGGGGACCGCGGCGCTCGTGTCGTGGCTGCGCGCGCGGATCGCCGCGGCCGACGCCGAGACGGGGGACGAGGAGCGCAGCCGGCGGCTGGAGTCCGACGACGAGGCCGTGCAGGTGCTGACGATCCACCGCAGCAAGGGGCTCGAGTTCCCGATCGTCTACTTCCCGTTCCTGTGGGAGCCGGGGTTCATCCCGCGCGGCGAGCCCGTCGCCTACCACGACCCGGCGGCGGGCCACGCGCGGCGGGTCGACGTCGGGCTCGGCGGCCCCGGGTTCGAGGCGCACAAGCGGCAGTTCATCGTCGAGCAGCGCGGGGAGGACCTGCGGCTGATGTACGTGGCGCTGACGCGCGCGTGCCACCAGGCGGTGGTGTGGTGGGCGGGGTCGTTCGAGAGCCGCCACTCCGCGCTCGGGCGGCTCCTGTTCGCGCGCGGCGCGGACGGGACGGTGGCGCCGTTCGGGGCCGAGACGCCGGAGGACAACGACGCGATCCGCCGCTTCATGGTGCTGCGCGACGCGGCGCCGGGCTGCGTGTCGCTGGAGCGCTCGACGCTGGACGGCGGCGGGGCGCGCTGGGCCGGCGCGCGCGGCGCGCCGGCGGCGCTGGCGGCCGCGGAGCTGGGCCGCGAGCTCGACCGCGACTGGCGGCGCACGTCCTACAGCGACATCACCGCGCTGGCGCACGAGGGCGGGCGCGTGGCCAGCGAGCCGGAGGAGCGCGGGCTCGACGACGAGCCGGAGGACGCGGTCGCCCCCGTCGCGACCGCGCCGCCCGCGGACGCGTTGCCCGTGCTGCTGGGCGAGGGGCCCGGCGGCACCCGGTTCGGCACGTTCGTGCACCGCGTGTTCGAGGCCGTCGACTTCGCCGCCCCGGACCTCGACGCGGCCCTGTCCGCGGCGGGCGCCTCGCCCGACGTCGCCACGCCGGCCACCCCCGCGCGCGATCTCGCCGCCCCGCGCGAGCCCGCTTCCGGCGTCGTCGCAGGCCTGCGGGCGGCGATCGAGACGCCGCTCGGGCCGCTCGCCGGCGGGCGCGCGCTGCGGTCCTTCGAGCGCCGCGACCGGCTCGACGAGCTCGGCTTCGAGCTGCCGCTGGCCGGCGGCGACGCGCCGGTCGGCGCGGTCACGCCGGGCGCGATCGCAGCGCTGCTGCGCGCGTTCCTGCCGGCCGGCGACGCGCTGCACGGCTACGCCGACCGGCTCGCCGACCCGGACCTGCGCGCCCGCGTCCGCGGGTACCTGACCGGCAGCATCGACCTCGTCCTGCGCGTCGACGACGCGTTCGTCGTCGTCGACTACAAGACCAACTGGCTCGCCGCGCCGGGCGAGGCCCTGACCACCTGGCACTACCGGCCCAGCGCGCTGGCGGCCGAGATGCAGCGCGCGCACTACGGGCTCCAGGCGCTGCTCTACGTGACCGCCCTGCACCGCTACCTGCGCTGGCGCGTGGCCGACTACGACCCGGCGCGCCACCTCGGCGGCGTCCTGTACCTGTTCGTGCGCGGGATGACGGGCGCCGCGGCGCCGCTCGCCGGCGGTCTCCCGGCCGGCGTCTTCGCCTGGCGCCCGCCCGCGGATCTCGTCGTCGCCCTCAGCGATCTCCTCGAAGCGGGAGCGCCGGAGTGACCGACGCCACGCCGCCCGAGCTCGCCGACCCCCGCGACGCGCGCATCGCCCTCGCCGCGCCGTCCCCGCTGGCCGAGTTCAACGCGATCGGGCTGCTCGCCGCCGCCGACGTCCACGTCGCGCTGCGGCTCTGCGAGCTCGCCGGCGAGGGCGACGACGCCGTCGCCCTCGCCACGGCGTTCGCCGTCCGCGCCCCGCGGCACGGCCACGTGTACGTCGACCTCGCCACGATCGCCGAGACCGCGACGGTCGACGCCGAGGAGCCGGTCGACCTCTCCGGCCTGCCCTGGCCGGGCGAGGACTGGGCCGCGCGCGTCGCGGCCAGCCCGCTCGCCGGCCACGCGCTGCGGCTCGAGGGCAGCGCGCTCTACCTCGACCGCTACTGGCGCGAGGAGCGGCGGGTGGCCGAGGACCTGCTCGCGTTCGGCGCCGCGCACCACGTCCCCGACGCCCGCCTCGAGACCGGGCTCGCGCGGCTCTTCACCGGCGGCGACGACGCCAGCCAGCGCGCCGCCGCCGAAGCCGCGATCCGCCGCCGGTTCGCGGTCGTCGCGGGCGGCCCCGGGACCGGGAAGACGACCACCGTCGCCCGCATCCTCGCGCTGCTGGCGGAGACGTCCGGCGCCCTGCCGCTGGTCGCGCTCGCCGCCCCGACCGGCAAGGCGGCGCGCCGGCTCGAGGAGGCCGTGCACGAAGCGGCGCGCGAGCTCGACGTGTCCGCCGGCGTCCGCGACGCGCTGCTCTCGCTCAGCGCGTCGACCCTGCACCGCCTGCTCGGCGCCCGCCCCGGGACCAACCGGCGCCGCCACCACCGCGGCAACCGGCTCCCGCACGAAGTCGTGATCGTGGACGAGACCTCGATGGTCTCGCTCTCGCAGATGGCGCGGCTGGTCGAGGCCGTGCGCCCGTCCGGGCGGCTCGTGCTGGTTGGCGATCCGCACCAGCTGTCCTCGATCGAGGCGGGCGCCGTGCTGAGCGACATCGTCGAGGCCGGCGGCCCGGGCGTCGTCGAGCTCGACCACGTCTTCCGGTTCGGCGCGGGCATCGGCGCGCTGGCGGCGGCCGTCCGCCGCGGGGACGCGGACGCCGCGCTGGACGTGCTCGCCGGCAACGCCGCCGGCGTCACCTGGATCCCCGCCGACGCGGCGGCCGACGCCGTCCAGCCGAGCGCGGTCGAGGCGGGCCGCGCGGTCGTCGCCGCCGCCCGGGCGGGCGACGCGGCCGGCGCGCTCGACGCCCTCGGCGCCTTCCGCGTCCTCTGCGCCCACCGCCACGGCCCGTACGGCGTCGACACCTGGACCGCGCGGATCGAGGACTGGCTCGGCGACACCGTCGCCGGCGGCGGCCGCTGGTACACCGGCCGGCCGCTGCTGATCACCCAGAACGACTACGGGCTGAACCTGCGCAACGGCGACGCCGGCGTCGTCGTCACCACGGGTCCCGGGACGGTGACCGCGGCGTTCGAGCGCCGCGGCGAGGTCGTGACGTTCGCCCCGACGCGCCTGTCCGCGGTCGAGACGGTCTACGCGATGACCGTGCACAAGAGCCAGGGCTCGCAGTTCGGCACCGCGGTCGTGCTGCTGCCGCCGGCGTCCTCGCCGATCCTCACCCGCGAGCTGCTCTACACCGCGGTCACCCGCGCGCGGCGCGAGCTGGTCCTCGTCGGCCCCGAGGAGACGATCCGGGCCGCGATCGAGCGCCCGGTCGCGCGCGCGTCCGGGCTCGCGCGGCGCCTGCGCGATCTGCGATCGTCCACGCCGTGATCGCGATCACCGGAGCGAGCGGGAAGGTCGGGCGCGGCGTCGTCGCCCGGCTGCGCACCGCCGGTGCGCCGGTGCGCGCCATCGTGCGCGACCCGGCGCGGGCGCCGGCGGGCGTCGAGGTCCGCGTCGCTTCCGGCTACGGCGCCGCGACCGAGATGCGGACCGCGTTCGCGGGCGCGTCCACCGCGCTCCTGATCCCGGCGGCCGAAGCGCCCGACCGGGTCGAGCAGCACCGCACCGCGGTCGACGCCGCGGTCGCCGCGGGCGTGCAGCACCTGGTCTACCTGTCGTTCCTCAACGCGGCGCCGGACGCGACGTTCACGCTCGC
Organism: Solirubrobacter sp.; assembly: GCA_035555675.1. Classification (GTDB taxonomy): domain Bacteria; phylum Actinomycetota; class Thermoleophilia; order Solirubrobacterales; family Solirubrobacteraceae; genus Solirubrobacter. The sequence goes on from DATMGH010000216.1 coordinate 9,692, forward strand.
GCGCGACCACTGGGCGACCGAGCAGCACATCCGCTCGACCGGCATCGCGGCGACGTTCCTGCGCATGAACCTCTACATGGACTTCGTCCCCGCGATGGCCGTCGACGGCGTGATCCGCGGGCCAGCGGGCACCGGGCGCGTCTCCGCGATCCTGCGCGACGACGTCGCCGCCTCCGCCGCGGCCGTGCTCACCGGCGCCGGGGCCCGCGAGACGTACGACCTCACCGGCCCGGAGTGCTTCACGCTCGGCGAAGCGGCGGACCTGCTCGGCGTGCGGTTCGAGGACGAGACCGACGAGCAGGCCTTCGCCTCCCGCGCGCACTACGGCGCGCCGGACTGGGAGGTGCGCGGCTGGGTCAGCACCTACCAGGCGATCCGCGACGGCAGCCTCGAGGTCCTGAGCCCGGCCGTCCGCGAGCTGACGGGCGCGGAGCCCGTCTCGCTCGCGGCGTACCTGGCCGGTCAGGCGGCGTAGCGCTGTGCGGCGCGGGCTCGCGCCTTCGCCGCCTCGACCTCGCGGTTCTTCGGCGGCGCGGCGGTCACGAGCTCGCCCAGCAGGCGCTCCGTGATCGCCGCGACCTCCGCCACCGCGCGGTCGAACGCGGCCTGGTTCGCCTGCGACGGCTTGGTCGATCCACTGATCTTGCGCACGTACTGCAGCGCTGACGCCTGGATCTCCTCGCGCGTGGCGGGCGGTTCGAAATTGTGGAGCTGTCGGATGTTGCGGCACATACGACACCAAGTTGTAACGGACTACGTCGGGATGCGCCCCTCCTCGGGCTCCTCCGTGCCGCGGGCGCGCAGCGTGTCCCGGATCCCGACGTCGTAGACGACCGCGCCGATCAACCCGCCGACGATCGGTCCCACGATCGGTATCCACAGGTACCCGTTGATGTTCCCGTAGTTGCCAGGTATCGCGACTTTCCCCCAACCGGCGATCAGGGCGAACAGCCGCGGACCGAAGTCACGCGCCGGGTTGATCGCGTATCCGGCGTTGGCGCCGAACGACAGGCCGATCGCGACCACGATGAACCCGATCACCACCGCGGCCAGGTTCGCGCCCACGGCCTGGTTGTGCTCGTCGACGACGGCGAACACGAACGCCACCAGGAACGCCGTGCCGACGACCTGGTCGACGAACGGCCCGACCCACGTGGCGAAGTACTTCGCCGGGAACGTCGCGAAGATCGAGTACGTCGTCACCGAGCTGGCGTCGCCGCGGACGATGTGGTGCGCGCGCTCGTAGGAGTCGATCGCGCCCTTGTAGACGACGTAGACGAGCGCGGCGCCCAGGAACGCGCCGACCAGCTGGGCGGCGATGTAGCCCGGGACCTTGCGCCACGGGAACCCGCGTCGCGCCGCGAACGCGATCGTGACCGCGGGGTTGATGTGCGCTCCGCTGATCCCGCCGGCGATGTACACGCCGAACGTGACCGCGAAGCCCCAGCCCCAGGTGATCAGCAGCCAGTCGCCGCTGGCCTGGAAGATCTCGGTGCCGCGCCCGGACTGATTGAGCGCCGCGACCGCCATGGCGACGACACCGTCGCCGAAGCAGATCAGCACGAACGTTCCGAGGAACTCCGCGCCCAGCTCCCCGAGCGTGGTCCGTCGCCACGCGGCCAGGGCGCTCATGCCGCCGCCTCCAGACACTCGGCGACGTCCTCCGGCCCGATCGGCGCCACCTCCACCAGCACGAGCGTCGCGCCCGCCTGCATCTGCGCGATCGCGCGGTCGGTGGCCAGCGGCTCGAGCCCTGCGGCGCGCATCCGGCTGCGGACCCCGTGCAGGCTCGTCACGTGCGTGTGCACGTGCCCGCTCGGGTCGTGCTCGACCAGGGTCTGCCGGTCGGTGTCAGCGAACGAGCCCGCGCGCTGGCCGTCGGGGTCGCCGGCGAAACCACCGGGTGGCCGCCAGCGGCGTACGGCGCGGTTGCCGAACGTGCCGACGGGCGCCTGCGGTTCGGCTCTCCCCACGAACTCCCCGACCGGCTCGTAGCGCAGGTCGTGTCGTGAGGCTCCAGTGAACAGCTGTGCCCCCTGCGGGGGCAGTCCGGCCGCGCGCAGGTCTTCGATTGCGCGACGCGCGGCAGCTTCGCTCGGGTATGCCCGGCAGAGCGTGGCCATCGTCGGCCTCCTTCCTATCCTGACGCGATATCGTACCACGATATGAGCACGCCCACCAACGAGGACTACCGCCATCTGCTGGAGCTCCGCACCGGGCTCCGTCGCTTCCTGCGCTTCAGTGAGGAGCATGCGCGCGCCGCCGGGTTGACCCCGGCGCAGCATCAGCTCCTGCTCGCGGTGCGCGGGCATCCAGACCCGAAGGGCCCGACCGTCGGCGACGTCGCCGGCTACCTGCTGCTACGGCACCACAGCGCGGTCGGTCTGGTCGATCGCGCCGCCGCCGGCGGCCTGGTCGAGCGCGAGCAGGACCCGGACAACCTCAGCGTCGTGCGGCTCCGGCTGACCGAGAAGGGCGCGGAGCACCTGGCGGCGTTGAGCCGCCAGCATCTGTTGGAGATCGAGCACCTCGCGCCCACGATGCACGCGCTCTGGGACGCGGTCGAGACCGGCCAGCCCTAGAGCGCGAAGTTCCCGGCGCGCTGCACGAGCCCGGGCAGCTCGCGGCCGAGCGTCGCCGACAGCCACGCCGCGACCTCGAGCAGCGCGTCGAGGTCGATCCCGGTCTCGACGCCCTCGTTGGCGAGCAGGTAGACGAGGTCCTCGGTGGCGATGTTGCCCGTCGCGCGCGGAGCGAACGGGCAGCCGCCGAGCCCGCCGACGGAGGCGTCGAACACGGTCGCGCCGTGCTCGAGCCCGGCGATCGCGTTCGCGTAGCCCGTGTTGCGCGTGTTGTGCAGGTGCAGCCCGACCGGCTTGCCGCCCTCCAGCGCCCGCGGCAGCAGCGTGCGGACCTGGCGGGGGACACCGACGCCGATCGTGTCGGCCAGGATCACCTCGTCCGCTCCCGCGGCCGCCATCCGGTGGGCGTGCTCGATCACCAGCCCGGGGTCGACGTGGCCCTCGAACGGGCAGCCGAACGCGACCGAGATCGTCGCGGTGACCTTGAGGTCCGTGCCGCGGATGATGTCCTCCGCGGCCTGCGCCGCCTCCTCGACGGTCGAGTTCTGGTTGCGCTGCGCGAACGTCTCCGTGACTGGGTAGGCGACGTGGATCTCGGTGGTCGAGGTCCGCAACGCACGCTCGAGTCCCCGGCGGTTGAGCACGAGGCTGGCGTAGGTGGCGCCGTCGTCGGGGAGCGCGGCGAAGACCTCCTCGGCGCCGGCCATCTGCGGGACGAGCTTCGGATGGACGAAGCTCGCGGCTTCGATGCGCCGGATCCCGGTCGCGGCGAGCCGCGTGCACAGCTCCGCGCGCACCGCCGGCTCGAGGATGACTTTGTCGTTCTGGAGCCCGTCGCGGGGCCCCACGTCGCACACGCTGATGTCCACCCGTGGATTGTTCCGCACGGCCAAGCACTACCTTCGCGCCGCCGCGCGTGCTTGACTGACACCGCGAATGGACCTGCGAGAGCTTCTGGGCATGCTGGACATGCCACCGGGCGACGGCTACTACCGCAGCCGGATCCCGTGCGCGGACGACGAGCGGGTCGCGCGCGTCATGCGCGCGTTCAGCGAATCGTCGCCAGGCCGCCAGGCGGTGTTCCGCGAGGCCGTGGACGGCACCCGCGCCGGGCTGCTGCTCGTCTTCAGCGAGCGGATGGCGGCCCTGGCGGTGCGGATGGAGAGCGCGCAGCCGATCGTCCAGGGACTGGTCGCGGCGTCGCTGGCGCAGGAGGGGGACCCGCGCGAGGCGCTCGCGGTGCCCGCGCTGCACCGGCGCTCGGCGGAGATCCTGGGCGCGGACACGCTGCGCCTGTTCGACGAGGCCGCCGGCCGGACCGACCTCTCGGGCGCGCACTGGCTGCGCGACGTGCGCGACGCCGAGGAGAGCCCCGAGGACGTCGGCTACGAGGAGGCCGACGACGGCGAGGGGTTCCGGTACGAGCGCGCGGTCGCGCGTTCGCCGCGTCATCGCTACTGAGGCCGGGTAGGGTCCCGCCATGTTCTATTCGCTGCTGGGCCGAGTCGTGTGGTTCGGCGCCAAGGTGTTCCTGCGGCGCCGCTACGGACCGACGTACATGCCGAAGTCGCTGATCGCGGGCGGCGTGCTCGCGATCGCGGCCGGCGTTGCGGTCGCGGTTCTTCGCGCTCGTTCCGACGAAAGCTGACCGTCGTGTCCGGCCCGCCTGCCAGCATGGCGGGCCGACATGGCCGAGTCGTCCTCTTCCGCCGTGCCCGGCGACGTCGAATGGCAGTCCGGGCGCGTCCTGCGCGCGCCCGCCGGTGTGCTGGTCCTGTCCGTCGCGGGCGGGGGAGAGGTGCGCCTGGAGCCGCGCGCGGCCGGGGACTACGAGGTGCCGCTCGGGCTCGACTGGACCGCGGCGTGGCTGGTGCGGCGCGACGGTGTGCGCGTGCCGGTCCCGGCGCCGGCCGGTGAGGTGATCGAGCTGCGCCCGCGCGTGGCGCCGCCGGTCGAGTCGCGGCCGCCGGCGTGGACGACGCCGCCGCAGCTCGCGGAGTCGGCCGCGGACGCAGAGGCGCTGTGGCGCACGCGGCGCGAGGAGCTCGAACGTGCGCTGGCGGAGGCCGCGGGCGCGGTCGGGCGGGCGCGGGAGGACGAGCGCGCGGCGCGCGAGGCGGTCCTGGCCGCCCTGGCCGCGGCGCGCGCGGACCTGCGCGCGGCCCGCGCGGCCCGCGAGGCGGACGCGTCGGCGCTGGCGGCTTTGAGCGGCGAGCTCGACGCGGAACGCAGCGCCCACGCCGTCACGCGCGGGAGCGTCGGAACGCTCGCGGACGCATTGGCGTCCGCGCGCGCGGACGCGGACCGGTTGCGCGCGGAGCTGGCCGCCGCGTCGGCGGAGGCGGAGGCTCTGCGCGCGGAGCTCGCTGCCGCATCGGCGGCGACGGCGGAGGCGGAGGCTCTGCGCACGGAGCTCGCTGCCGCCGTGGCGGCGACCCCGGAGGCCGAGGCCCTGCGTGGGGAGCTCGCTGCCGCATCGTCGGCGACCCCGGAGGCCGAGGCCCTGCGCGCGCAACTCGCCGACGCGACCGCGCGAGCGGAGGCGGCCGAGGCCGAGGCCGGCGCGCTGCGGCGCACCGCCGAGCTGGACCGCGTCGCGGCCACGGGTCGTCGCGACGCACTGGAACGCGCGGCCAGAGAGCAGGCGGAGGCCGCCGAGGCGGCCCGCCGCCCGGCCTCCGAGGCCACTCGCCTCCTCGCCGATCTCGACGCCGCGGCGGCGGCGCTGCGGGCCGCGATCCCCTCCACGCCCGAGTCGTCCGCCCCCGCCTCGCCGGCGCTCGACGCCGCCGTTTCACCCGACGCGCCAACCGCGCCGGACGGCCTCGCTGCACCCGGTGCGCCGGCAGCGCCGGGCCGCGACGCCCTGCCGACGGGCATCGAGGGGGAGGCGAGCCCGCCCGGCGGCCTCGCGCCCCGTCGCGACCGCGCCGCCGGACACCCGCCGGCTCCTGACGCCCCGGAGCCCACGCCGTCCGGCCTTGCCGCGTCCGGCCCCGCCGCGCCGCCGCCGCGTCCCGGCGCGCCCACTCCGCCGGACGCTGGACCCGCACCGTCGCCTGGTCCCAGCGCGTCGTCCTCGCCCGGCGACCGCCGCCTGCGCCGCGCGCTGGTGGAGCTCGCCCGCGCCGACGCCGCAACGGCCGGTGCCCTGCTGGCCGCCCTCGCACCTGCCCAGGCCGCGGCGCTCGACGAGCCGCTCGAGTACGACCTGACCATCCGCGGCATCGGCACGTTCGCGATCTCGATCGACGGCGGAACGGCCACGGCGACCCCCCGAGAGCGCCCCCGCAAGCGCCGCGACACCCGCTTCCACCTCAGCGCCGAGCCGCTGGCCCTCGCTCAGCTCCTCGCCGGCGACCGCCGCAAGGCCCGCCGCTTCGGCCGCGCCGCCAAGCTCACCGGCCGTCACCGCCGCCAGGCCCGCACGCTGCACGAGCAGCTCGCGAACGCGTCGCTCTCGTTCGCCGACGCCGCGCAGCGCACCACGCTCGAGCCCGCGCTCGTCCTCGCCGCGCTGCCGTACGCGATCGACCCGGCCTGGACGCGCGGCCACCGCTTCACCGTCGCCCAGCGGATCGCCTCCCGCGCCTGGTACATCACCGCGCACAACGGCTCGCCGCTCACCGTCGTCGAAGGCGAGGAGCGCCCCGCGGACGCCACCGTCACCTTCACCCGCGGCGCGTTCGACAGCCTCCTGCGCGACGAGCCCCCGCCACCCGGCGAGCTCCCGACCGTCCGCGGCGACCTCGACGCCGTCGCCGCCCTCAAGCGCTGGACGGACCGCGCGCGCCGGGGGTGAGCTACAAATCGTTCCCCAGGGGCACGGTTTGTAGCGCACCCCCCACGGAATACCGGAGATAGACCACGCCGTTGGCGAACCGGCGCGAGTCCTCCAGCGTCAGCCCGCACCGCAGCCCCGGGGCCAGCGCCGCCGTCCCGCCGCCCACGAGCACCGGCGACAAGAACAGCTGGATCTCGTCCACCACGCCGGCGGCGAGCGCGACCCCGGCCAGCCCGGCCCCGCCGACGCTCACGTCCTCCGGACCCGCCTTCAGCGCCCGCACCGCGTCCACGTCGAACGTTCGCGAGAGCGTGGTCCTCTCCGTCCACACGTCCGCCAGCGTCCGCGAGTACACGACCTTCGTGGCCGCCCGCCAGATCGCGGCGAACTCGCGCATGACCGGCGCCGGGTCGTCGATCGTCTCCCACCCGGCCATCACCTCGTACATGCGCCGCCCGTACAGGAACGTGCCCACGCCGCGCTCCAGCGCGTTGACGAACGTGTGCACCTCGTCCGACGGCACCGACCAGTCGAACGCGCCCGACGCGTCCGCGGTGTACAGGTCCAGCGACGCGATCGCTGAGTAGATCAGCCGTCCCATCAGGCGCCGTGTGTGACCGCCAGCGCCCGCGACTCCCCGCGCCGCAGGTGATCGAGCAGCGCCGCCCGTGCGGAAGGCGGCGGCGCGTTGACCAGCACGTCGAGCAGCCCGGCGTGATCGGCGGCGAGATCGTCGAGATCGCCCGCCACGCGGTCGGCGACCGCGAGCACGATCCGCAGCTCCCGCAGCGCCGCCTCGGCCGCCAGCCGCAGCCGCCGCGAGGACGTCGTGGCCACGATCGCCAGGTGGAACGCGGCGTCCGCGGCCACGGCGGCGCGCCCGTCCGCGGCCCGCGCGGCGCCGGTCATGCTCTGCACCGCCGCGTGGAACCAGACGTCGTCGTTCGGCCGGCTGCGGATCATCGCCTCGAGCCCGGCGAGCTCGAGCGTCCGCCGCGTCGCGTACAGGTCGCGCACGTCGTCCACCGACAGCCGCATGACCTCCAGGCCGCGGTGCAGCGAGTGCACGAGCAGCCCTTCGCGCTCCATCAGCGCCAGCGCGGCGCGCGCGACGTCGCGCCCGACGTTCAGCCGCGCCATCACCTCGGCGTCGTCGATCATCGTGCCCGGGGGGTAGCTGCCGCACAGCAGCTCGTGGCGCAGGGCCTCCGCGACGTCGTCGGCGGGCCCGGTGCGGGTGAGCTCGAACAGCGTCATCGGTTCCAGCGTCTCCGCTCGGACACACGAGTACGCCCGCACGTCCGCGCGCGGACCGCGCGCGGGTGCGACAGAGCTGGATCCAGCGAAGCGCATCCCGCCCAGCGCTTCACAGCAGAGTGCCCACCGGGGGCCACGGCACACGACACAAGCACGATGCTCTGAGGATCACGCGGAACTGTCAAGTAACACACCGTCAATGGGCCAGTTCCCAGACCCGTTCGACCGCACAGGCGAGCTCGTCCACGTTCTCGAGCACGTCCAGGCAGAGCACCAGGTCGCCGTCGATCGCCAGCGCCCGCACGGACGGATCGCCGGCCGCCAGGGCGGGCACGAGCCCCGCCGCGCCGCGCAGCACCACCGCGTTCCCCGGCGCGGCGAGCAGCCGCTCGTCGAGCGTGAACTCGGCCTGCGCCGCGACCGCGCCGGGCAGCCGCGCGCAGCGCGCCGCCAGCTCCGCCGCCAGCGCGGCGCAGCGCGTCCGCCACGCGGCCGGATCGAACGCCTCGAACGCCGCCACGGTCGCCGCGACCGTCGCCCGGTCGAGCTTGAAGGCGCGCCCGAAGTGGCGCCAGGGCCCCGATTCGTAGCCGGTGAAGTCGAGCGCCGCCACGTCAGCGACCGGACCCGCGCGGCCGGCGACGAACCCGCCGGCGTTCGGCCCGCCGAAGTACTTGGCCGAGAAGCACGCGATGTCGCCGGCGGTCGCCCAGTGCCCGAACGCCTCGATCGCGAACGCCGCGTCTACCACCACCGGTACGCCGGCGGCGGCCGCTGCGTCCCGGAACGAGTCCAGCGGGGCGCCGTGGTCGTCCAGGTGTGCCGGATGCAGGACCGCGACCGCACCGGAGAGCGACGCGGCCACGTCGTCGACCCACTCGATTCGCGCTCCCGCCAGCGTCGCGCAGCGGGCGTACACGTAGGACGCCGAGAACGCCCGCTGGACGAGCACGACCGCGTCGCACGCCGGGAGCGCCTCCGACACGGCGCCGTCCCCGCGCGCGATGCACGCCGCGATCGACAGGGCGATCCCGGCCGACGCTCCCGGCACCACCCGCGCCGCCTCGCACCCGCACAGCGCGGCCAGCCGCTCGCCGGAGCGGTCCAACAGCTCGTCCATCGCCGCCCACGTCGCGTTGGCCTCCGCCGCGGCCGCCCAGGCGCGCGGGGAGAGCACCGACCCGCCCAGGTCGGAGTAGATGCCGCAGGCGTTGATCACGCGCCGGACGCCGAGCGCCTCGTACACCCCCATGGCCACCATTGTGAACACGCACGTTGCGAGCTCCGCATCGGTTCCGACCGAATCGGATGTCAAGGTTCTCTCCCCGATGAGCACCCCGTCCGTCGCGCACCTGCACGTTCACTCCGAGTACTCGCTGCTCGACGGCGCGTGCAACATCGGCAAGCTCGCCGAGCGCGCCGCGGCGTTCGACCAGCCGGCGATCGGCCTGACCGACCACGGCGTCATGAACGGCGCGGTCGAGCTCTACAAGGCCGCCAAGAAGCACAACGTCAAGCCGCTGCTGGGCCTGGAGGCCTACTTCGTCGACGACCGCCACGTGCGCGACCGCAAGGTCGAGCGCAACCACCTGACGCTGCTGGCGGCCACCAACGAGGGCTTCAAGAACCTCACGACGCTGACCTCGAAGGGCTTCCTCGAGGGCCTGCACCGCGGCAAGCCGGGCGTGGACCTCGAGCTGCTGTCCCAGCACGCCGAGGGCGTGATCGCGCTGTCCGGCTGCCTGGCCAGCCGCAGCAGCCAGCGGATCATGGACGGCAAGCTCGACGAGGCGCGCGCGCACATCGACGAGCTGGTCCAGATCTTCGGCCCCGAGGACGTCTACCTCGAAGTCCAGAAGAACGGGATGACCGAGCAGGATCAGGTCAACGAGGCGATGAAGCGCTTCGCGGCCGAGACCGGGCGCAGCCTGGTCGCGACGGCGGACGTGCACTACCTCCGCAAGGAGGACTTCCACCACCACGCGGCGCTGCTGTGCGTGCAGACGAAGTCGACGCTGGCCGCGCCGAAGATGTCGTTCTCCACGAACGAGTTCTACTTGAAGTCCACGAGCGAGATGGTCGAGTCGTTCGCGGACTTCCCGGGTGCGGTCGAGTCGACGCTGGAGATCGCGGACCGCTGCGACGTGGAGATCGCGCTCGGCGGGCAGCTGATCCCGAGCTTCGAGTGCCCGGACGGGCTGACCGAGAAGGAGTACCTGCGCCGGCTGGTCGAGGCCGGCATGCGCGAGCGCTACGGCGACCCGCTGCCCGCGAACGCCGTCGAGCGCATGGAGATGGAGCTCGGCGTCATCGACACGATGGGCTTCAACGCCTACTTCCTGATCGTCTGGGACTTCGTCAACTACGCGAAGAACAACGGGATCGCGGTCGGCCCGGGCCGTGGCTCGGCGGCGGGCAGCATCGTCGCGTACACGCTGCGGATCACCGACGTCGACCCGCTGGCGTACGACCTGCTGTTCGAGCGCTTCCTGAACGCCGAGCGCGTGTCGATGCCGGATATCGACATCGACTTCTCCGTGCGCGGCCGGGAGCGCGTGATCCGCTACGTGACCGAGAAGTACGGCACCGAGCGCGTCGCCCAGATCATCACGTTCGGCAAGATGTTCCCGCGCGCCGCGACGCGCGACGCGGCGCGCGTGCTCGGGCACGACTACGGCGTCGGCGACCGCCTGGCGAAGCTGATCCCGGACCCGATCATGGGCCGCCCGCCGAGCTTCGAGGAGTGCCTGGAGCCAGGCGCGGACCTGGCCAACGAGGTCGCGCGCGACCCGGTCGCCAAGCAGATCGTGGACGTCGCCCAGGGGCTGGAGGGGATCGTCCGCAACGCGTCGATCCACGCCGCCGCGGTCGTGATCTCCGACCGTGATCTGACCGACATCGTGCCGCTGCAGCTCGCCGACGCGGGCACGGACGAGCACGGCGCGAAGATCTACCGGACGGTCACGCAGTTCTCGATGAAGCCGATCGAGGAGATCGGCCTGCTCAAGATGGACTTCCTGGGCCTGCGCAACCTCGACGTGATCGAGGACGCGCTGGACATCATCGAGCGCTCGACGGGCAGGCGGCCGGACATGGCGACGCTGCCGCTCAACGACGCCAAGACGTACGAGATGATGGCCCGGGGCGACTCGGTGGGCGTGTTCCAGTTTGAGTCCGAGGGCATGCGCGAGGCGCTGCGCAAGGTCAATCCGACCGAGTTCGAGGACCTCGTCGCGCTCGTGGCGCTCTACCGCCCGGGCGCGATGGACCAGATCCCCGCGTACGCGCGCGGCAAGCGCAACCCGGAGAACATCACCTACATCGACGATCGCCTGCGCCCGATCACCGAGTCGACCAAGGGCGTGATCCTCTACCAGGAGCAGGCGATGCAGATCGCCAAGCAGCTGGCGGGGTTCAGCGGTCCGAAGGCGGACGACCTCCGCAAGGCGATCGGCAAGAAGAACCGCGCGGCGATGGCGGAGCTGCAGCCGCTGTTCTTCGAGGGCTGCGCGGCCAACGGCGTGGCGCGCGACGTGGTGGAGACGCTGTGGGCGACCAACGAGAAGTCCGCCGACTACTCGTTCAACAAGTCCCACGCCGCCTGCTACGCGCTGATCTCCTACCGCACCGCCTGGCTGAAGGCCAACTACCCGGCCGAGTACATGGCCGCGCTGATCTCCGCGGTCATGGACACGAAGGACAAGGTCCCGTTCTTCGTCAACCAGGCCGAGGCGATGGGGATCGAGATCAAGCCGCCGGACGTGAACCTCTCCGACCACGAGTTCATGGTCGTCGAGGGCAACATCCGCTTCGGGCTGGACGCGGTCAAGGGCGTCGGCTACGCCGCGGTCGAGGCGATCAAGAAGGCGCGCGAGGAGAGCGGCGACTTCACGAGCCTGTGGGACTTCTGCGAGCGGGTGGACGCGCGTACGGTCAACAAGCGCTCGATCGAAGCGCTGATCAAGTGCGGCGCGTTCGACGACACGCAGGCGACCCGCAAGGGCATGCTCGACGTGCTCGACGCCGCGCAGCAGTCCGGCGCGCGCGCCCAGCAGGACGCGCAGGTCGGGCAGGGGTCGATCTTCGACCTCTTCGACGCCGGCCCGGCGGACAGCACGCCGTTCGCGGCGCCCAGCCATCCGCCGATCCCGATCGAGGAGTTCGACCGCACCGAGCTGCTGGCGATGGAGAAGGAGTCGATCGGGATCTTCATCTCCGAGCATCCGCTCAAGCGCGTGCGCGAGGCGCTGCAGGTCAAGACCGACTGCACGACCGCCGAGGTCATGGACCGCCGCAACGAGGAGTGGGTGAAGGTCGGCGGCATGATCACCGAGTCCAAGAAGATCCGGACGCGCAACGGCGGGTCGATGATGTTCGCGACGCTGTCGGACCTCGAGGGCTCGGTCGAGATCGTGGTCTTCGAGAAGGCGCTGGCGGCCGCGGAGAGCGTGATCGCCGACGACGCGATCGTGCTGGTGCGCGGCCGCGTCGACCACAAGGAGGCCGGCAAGGTCTGCATCATCGTGGCCGACGTCGACAAGTTCGACCCGTCGGACGCGGAGATCGAGCGCGCCAAGGCGCAGGTGGCGAAGATCGCCGCCCAGCGTCCGACCGCGTACAAGCGCCGCGTCGACGCCTCCCAGCTCCCGGCGACCGTGGTCGACGACCTGCGGGAGCTGTTCGAGCGTTACCCCGGCGACATGGAGTTCGTGCTCGAGATGCACACCCGGACCGGTGTCCGGCGGCTCAAGTTCGGCGACGCCTACAAGGTCAAGGCACGAGACGCGGGCTTCAAGGCCGAACTGGACGGGCTCCTGCCTGCGGTGCCCGCCGCGGCGTGAGCGAGCCTGACCTGCGGCACGTGGCCCCAACCGCGGGTGAGGCGGCGTTGTGAGCCGCGCACACGCGCACGCGGGCCCGGCTCACACCATGCGGCCGCGGCGCTTAGCCGGCCAGCCGCTCCGCGAGCCCGCGCGAGCGCAGGTCGAGCGCCCACGCGATGTCGACCGGCTCGATCTCCTTGCCGGAGCGGCCGGGGCCTTCCAGGATCACGGGCAGGCCCTCGAACCGCGGCTCGCTGAGGAACGCGATCATGCCCTCGCGGCCGATCTCGCCGTCGCCGAGGTTGATGTGCCGGTCGCGGTTGGAGCCGAGGCCGGTCATCGAGTCGTTGACGTGCAGCGCGCCGAGCTTCTCGCAGCCGACGATGCGGTCGAAGTCGTCGATCACCCCGGTCAGCGCCGCCCGCGTCCGGACGTCGTAGCCGGACGCGAAGAGGTGGCAGGAGTCCAGGCAGACGCCGAGTCGCTCCTCGCCACCGAGCTCGATCAGCGTGGCGAGCTCCTCGAACGAGCGTCCGAGCGTCCCGCCCGCGCCGGCCGTGTCCTCCAGCAGCAGCGGGCACGCCTCGGACTCCGCGATCGCTTCCTTGATCACCGAGCCCGCGCGCTTGAGCGCCTCCTCGACCGAGCCGCCGTTCTTGAGCGCCGACCCCGGGTGCAGGACCACGCCGCGCGCCTTCAGCTGCGCGCCGGCGTTGAGCGCGACGATCAGCGCCGCCAGCGACTTGTCCCGGATCTCGGGGTCCTCGGACGCGCAGTTGAGCAGGTAGACCGCGTGGATCACCAGCGCTTCGACGTCCGAGCCGTCCATCGCCTCGTGGTAGGCGGCGACCTCCTCGTCGGAGTAGACGCGCGACCGCCACTGGCGCGGGTTCTGATTGAAGATCTGGATCGACCGGCAGGCGCGTTCCTCACCGCGCTCGACCGCCTTCGCCGGGCCGCCGGAAGGCGAAACGTGAGCGCCGATCAACATAGGATGATGTGAGCCATGCGGGTGCGATTTCCTCCTTCTCCGACCGGGGCGCTGCATATCGGCAACGCGCGGACGGCACTGTACAACTGGCTTCTGGCCCGCGGATCGGGCGGCCAGATGGTGCTGCGGATCGAGGACACCGACCGTGAGCGGTCCACGCCCGAGAACGTTCAACTGATCTTCGACAGTTTGAACTGGCTCGGTCTGGATTGGGATGGTGAGCCGATTTATCAAAGCCAGAACGTTGCTCGGCATTCTGCTGTGGTGCAGCAGCTCCTCGACTCAGGCCAGGCGTACCGCTCCACCGCGGGTCCTGACGAAGTGCGCGCGTTCAAGGCCGAGCACGACAACCGCGGGTTCCGCGGGGTCGACGAGGGGGAGGGCGCGGTCCGGCTGCGGATGCCGGACGAGGGCGTCACCGTCGTGCGCGACATCATCCGCGGCGAGAGCGCGTTCGAGAACGCGCTGCAGGACGATCTGGTGATCGCGCGCGCCGACGGCACGCCGGTCTACCACCTGGCGGTCGTGGTCGACGATCACGACGCCGGGATCACGCACGTGGTCCGCGGCGCGGACCACTACTCGAACACGCCCAAGCATCTGCGCATCTACGAGGCGCTGGGTGCCGAGCCGCCGACCTACGCCCACCTGCCGCTGCTGCACGGCCCGGACGGCAAGAAGCTGTCCAAGCGCCACGGCGCCGCGTCGGTTCAGGATCTGAGCGCCGCCGGGTATCTCCGGGAGGCCGTGATCAACTACCTCGCGCTGCTCGGCTGGGGCTACGACGAGTCGACCACGTTCTTCACGGTCGAGGAGCTTCAGAGATTGTTCTCGTTGGAGCGAGTCTCCAAGAACCCTGCCGTGTTCGACGAGCAGAAGCTGCGGTGGATCAATGGCCGGTACGTGCGTGAAATGGACCTGGACGAGCTGACCGGGCGCCTGGAGGCGTTCACCGGGCGCACGGGTCTGCGCGACGCGGTGGCGATCACGCAGGAGAAGATCTCGACGCTGAGCGAGTTCTGGCCGCTGGCCGGCTCGTTCTTCGACGGTCCGACGGATGACCCCAAGGCGCGCGAGCGGTTCCTCGAGCCGCGCGAGTCGCGCGAGGCTCTGGCGGACGCGCGCGCGGCGCTCGAGGCCCTTCCTGCGCCTTGGACGGCCGCGAATGTCGAGGAGGCGCTGCGCGCCGTCGTCGAGCGCACGGGCCGCAAGCCGAAGCAGATCTTCCAGCCGTTGCGGGTGGCGTTGACCGGTACGACGGTCTCGCCCGGTATCTTCGAGTCGGTCGCGCTGCTGGGGCGCGACGAGACCCTCGCGAGAGTGGGGCGGGCGCTTGAGGCGTAGCAGGGAACACTGGGGAGGTGGGCAGGTCGTTCAACGATCCGTCCAGTCGTGCCGATATAGGGTCAAGGTGCAGATGCGATGACGCCTGGCCAGACTCCAGAACCGCTCGCCGCGGCCGATGACTCGATCATGAGCACCGCTACCGCTCCGGCCGCTGTCCGGCCCCGCCCCCGCGGCGACGCGCCGTACGCCGTCGTCGGTAGGTCACGCAACGAGGGCCACGGGAAGCGGTTGACCGCGGCGTTCGAGGCGCTCGAGGTGTTCCCGGCGCTGGCGGAGTCGCGCAACCGCCTGCTGGCGCTGATCGCGGAGGAGAGCCCGTCCACGGGCGACGTCGTGCGCGCGATCGAGTCCGACGTGGCGCTGGTGATCTCCGTCATGCGGCTGGCCAACGGGCTGGACTCGCCGCGGCGCGGGCAGGTCGAGTCCGTCGTGGGCTCGGTCGAGGTGCTCTCGCCGGAGGCGGTGCAGCGGCTCGCCGCCAACGCCGAGACGTTCGAGTTCTTCGAGCGCGGCAAGACGTGGGACGCGGCGCCGGAGCGCTTCCGGCTGCACGCGGTGGCGGTCCAGCGCGCGGCCGACCGGCTCGCCGCGGCCGCCGGCTACAAGCACCGCGACCGGCTGCTCGTCACCGCGCTGCTGCACGACGTCGGCAAGCTCGTGCTGATGCACGCGTACCCGGGCTACCCGCGCCAGGTCCACGGTCCGGCGCGGACCCCGGAGGAGCGCCTGCACTACGAGCGGCGCGAGCTCGGCGTCGACCACGCGCTGGTCGGCGGCGTCCTGGCCCGGCGCTGGAACCTCCCGAACGCGGTCGCGTCCGCGATCGAGCGCCACCACGCCGACGACGCGCAGGGCGACGCGGCGTTCGTCCGCCTGGCGGACATGCTCGCGCACTACTCCCAGGGCTCCCCGGTCTCCTCGACCGAGCTGCTCAAGGCCGCGCACACGGTCGGCTTCGGGCCGAGCGAGCTGCGCGCCGTGCTCTACGACCTGCCGTACCCGAGCAACGACCGTCCGCGGGCGGTCGAGCCCTGTCCGCTCTCCACGCGCGAGCTGGACGTGCTCAAGCGCCTGGCCCAGGGCATGGTCTACAAGCAGATCGCGCTCGAGCTCTCGCTGTCCACGAGCACGGTCCGCACGCACCTGCACAACATCTACGGGAAGCTCGGCGCCGTCGACCGCGCCCAGGCCGTCCTGCACGCCACCGAACGCGGCTGGCTCTAAGCGCCCGCCCACGCCCCGATTGCCCCGACCTTCACTGACCTGACGCCGAACGGCATGTCAGCATTGACGCGTGCTCTCGATCACCACCAAGTCGCCGTACGCCATCCGCGCGCTCGCTGAGCTCGCCCGGCTCGGCGGCGCCGGCCCGGTGCCGATCGGCGAGCTCGCGCGCCGCCGCGACGTCCCCGTCCAGTTCCTCGAGCAGCTCTTCGCGGTCCTCCGGCGCGCCGGCATCCTGCGCTCCCAGCGCGGCGTCAAGGGCGGGTACGCCTTCGCCCGCGAGCCGGGCGAGGTCACCGTGCTCGAGGTCGTCGAGCTGCTGGACGGCCGCCTGGGCGCCGAAGCCGAGGGCATCTTCGCCGAAGCCGCCGCCGCCGCCCGCGCCGTGCTCGCCAAGACCACGATCCTCGACGTCGTCGAGCGCGAGAACCAGGCCGCGGGCGCGACGATGTACTACATCTAGTTTCTCGTCCCGCCCGGAGCCGAATTTGGCTCTACAGTGCGGTTTACGGTCCGCCTGAGTCCGGCCTGATCCGGCCGAATCCGGTGGGTTGTGTCCCGTGTGTGTCCCATGGGATGGCACGTTGGCGTTCGTCCGGGGGGTTCGACCGTGGCGTTCGTTGACCCGTTCGACGGCGCTTCCCGGCGCCGCCCGATTCTCGGCTCTGTGTCTGGGATGGCGTGGGGGGTGGGCGACCCGACCACAGGCACGCACCAAACAAGGGAAAAAGGGAGGCGTGCCAGTGGTCGGATCGCCCACCCCAAGGAACGGTGTCGGTGGACGGAACGGACGGCGCCGGGGAGCGAGGCGGTGGCGGTGTTCGGGGCGCGGTGGCGGCGGCGGTGAACGGCGCGAGCGGCGGGGTGCCAGATCCTGAGGCGGGGAGGGATCAGTGTCGACGGGTGAGTGTGGACACGAATTCGATGAGGCTCGCGCTGAGTGTCTCGGAGGCCTGCGAGGCGCTGGGGGTCTCGTGGGATTTCTGGTCGGAGTACATCGCGCCGGAGGTCCGGATTGTGCGGCGAGGGAGGCGGAAGCTCGTCGCAGTCTCGGAGCTGGAGCGCTGGCTGGAGCGAAGCGGGGAGGCGGCAGCCGCGATCACGTCGGCGAGCCGCCGTGGCGTCGCAGCGCAGCCGCGGCTCTTCGCGTCGCAGTCCGTCACGGACGCCGGAGAGCGGCATGCCTGACGAGGGCATCGAGGTCCGCCACGAGCAGTCCTGCCGGTCGCGCGAGGGAGGCCGCTGCAGCTGCACGCCGACCTATCGTGCGAGCGTTTGGAGCCAGCGAGAGGGTAAGCGCATCCGCAAGTCCTTTCCGTCTCGAGCCGCCGCCAAGGCCTGGCGCCAGGACGCCGCGGGAGCCGTCCGCCGCGGGCGAGCTGCGGGGTCTGTCCGATGTTCTGTGTGTGGTGCGTGGTGACACGACGCGGCGCTGATGTCGCCGTGCCCGCCTGAGTCGAGGAGCCCCGGAGGGGCGAGTCGGCTCGGGCGGGCACGGCGGGCGGCCCGCAGAAGGGACCACC